>JADBKT010000016.1 GCA_014896255.1 Hydrogenibacillus sp. | reverse complement strand
AAACGGTGATTTTACACCACTTGACGGGACACTACCGGGGACCCAGTGCATCCGCACCCTCGATCCGGACAGCAACACGCTGGCTGTACGTGGTGGACATCGAAGATGAGGCATCGCGCCATAATGCCGCGATCGATTGAGAAACTCCCGTGCCGTCGTCGGCATGGGAGTTTATCGTCTTTCGAGCGGACAGGCAAGACGCACAACATCGTGCAAAATAAACGCTTGAAGATTCATGATAGACACCTTATACTTGAGCCAAACGCTTGAACATAATTTCTATAATGAACAAATGTTAAAAAGAGGGGGTAACATGGCGGATCTCACCGAGGAGAGGACCCGGCTGTTGGTCAAGATCAGCCGCCTGTACTATGTCGACGGTCTGAATCAACAGGAAATTGCCTCCCGGCTCGGCGTATCCCGTCCGCAGGTGAGTCGGATGCTGAGCACCGCCAGAGCGGAAGGCATCGTCCAGATCACCATCAAAGATCCGTACTCAGAGGAACACCATTATGAACGCGCGATTGCCGAAACGTTCGGCATCCACGACGTCATCGTGCTGAACGTCCCTGGAACGGATCCGGTGATAACGAATTTGCATTTAGCAAGAGCCGGGGCGGCGCTGCTCGAAACGGTCCTGAACGATCACGACATTGTCGGCGTCATGGCCGGGCGGACGATTGCCGCAGTCGGAAACGAAATCGGTTATTTCAGTCGAAAAGGGCTGCAGTTTGTCCCGTTGGTGGGCGGTTGGGGTTCCGAAGGGGCGCCGTGGCACGCGAACTCAAACGCACGCGTGCTGGCGGAAAAGTTGAAGTCGAAGTACTGGATATTGAACGCGCCGGCCATCGTGGCATCGGCGCAAGCGCGAGACGTGCTCGCCAAAGAGCCGGAAATCGCGGAAGTGCTGCACCTCGCCCGGCATTCGACGGTGGCCCTCGTCGGCATCGGCCAGGTGTCGGAACGGGCGACGGTGGTTCAGTCGGGATATTTCAGCCGAGAAAATATCGAAGCCGTCAAACGGTTGGGTGCTGTGGCCAATTTGTGTACTTCGTTTCTGGACGCGCAAGGGAACGTCGTCGCCTACTCCGACGAGGAGCGGATGATCGGACTGAGCGCGCAGGAACTGCGCCAAATTCCGAATGTGATTGCCATCGCCGACGGCGAAGAAAAAGTTCCTGCCATCACCGCGTGTCTGCGCGGCCGTTGGATCGATGTGCTGATCACCGATCTGACAACGGCCAAGCAAGTGCTGGAATGGCATCATCGGCACCCCTTATCTTGATCGGGCTGTTCACCGGTGATCCGTCGAGAAGCGGTTGTGGGGATAACAAAATGATGATCAAAGACGGGGAGGATTCACATGAAAAAAGCGCTGATGGTTCTCATGGCCTTCGCGATCGTATCTGTCCTGGCCGCATGCGCAGACGGCCAAAACGGGGGACAAGGCGGAGGAGCGAAACAAAAGACGGTCGCCATTTTGACTCCTTACCTCGCTTCGGTGACGACGAACGAGATGGTCGAGTCGCTCAAAAAACAGGCCGCAGCTCACCATTGGAAAACGAACGTCGTCGATACAAAGGGAGATTTCGGCCAGTTGGCGAGCCGCATGGAAGATCTCATTTCCTCCAAAGTCGATGCGATCGTCCTCGTCAGCACGGATCCGAACCAATTGAAGGGGCAAATCCAGAAAGCCGCCCAGGAAAATATTCCGGTATTCGGCTGTGATTCGGGCTACATCGAAGGCATGACGATGAACGCCACGAGCGATAACGCGGCCATGTCCAAAATGATCACAGAATACCTGTTTCAGACGATGGGCGGCAAGGGGAACCTCGTCGTGTTGACATACCGCCCGCATCCGGGCGTTTTGAAGCGGACGCAACAGTTGGACACCATGCTGAAACAGAATCCGGACATCCAAGTGGTCACGGAGCTGCAGGTGCAAGTCCCCGGACCGATCGAGAATGCGCGTAAACAGATGGAAAGCCTGCTGCTGGCCAATCAATCGGAAGGTTCCATCACCGCAGTATGGGCAGGTTGGGATGAGCCGGCGATCGGAGCGGCGCAGGCGATCGAAGCCGCCGGCCGCAAAGATATCGTCGTCGTCGGCATCGACGGTACCAGCCAGGCGATCGACATGATCCAGAAAGGGTCTCCGTTGATCGCCACAGTCAAGCAAAACTTCTCCGGCATGGCGGAAATCGTGGCCCAGCAAATCGATCGCGTCTTTCAGGGCCAGCCGGTGGAAGGCACCGAGCTCTACGCGCCGGCCTCGCTCGTGACGAAGGAAAACGCCGGTCAATAAACTGCCGGACAACCCATCGGCATTGCCCGTGGAAGGCACTGTGTCGGACGGTGCCTTCCTTCATCCAGTGAGGGGGTTCGGTCATGCCGCTGTTGGAAGTCAAAAATCTGGATAAAAAGTTCGGTCCATTTTACGCGCTTAAACACGTTTCTTTGACCATAGAGCCCGGCGAAGTGCATGCGCTGGTCGGCGAAAACGGCGCGGGAAAGTCGACCTTGATCAAAATCGTCACCGGCGTATACAAACCGGACGGCGGAGCCATCGAATGGCAGGGTCGTCCCGTGATCATCAGCAGCCCGAAGCACGCCCGGGAACTGGGCATCAACGTGATCCATCAGGAACGCCAGCTCGTGCCCTCGCTGACCGGCCTGGAAAATGTCTATCTCGGACTGCCGTATCTGCAATTCCCGTTCGGGCTCGGGGTGCGTTGGAAAGCGATGCGCGAGAGGGCGGAAAAACTGAAGCGCGAGCTCGGCATGGACGTGCCCCTGGACCGGCCGGCTCAGGACCTGTCTCCGCCGGAACGCACGCTGCTGGAGATCTTGCGGGCGATGATGATGGACTGCCGGCTTTTGTTCCTGGACGAGCCCACGGCCGCGCTGACCGACAAGGAGACGGAGATGTTGTTCCGCCTGATCGGGCGGTTGAAATCACAGGGAACGTCGATCATCTACGTCTCACACCGGCTGGACGAAGTGCTCCGTTTGTCGGACCGGATCACGGTGCTGCGCAATGGGACGCTGGCGGGGACTTTGCCTCGGGAGCAAGCGGACAGAGAGACGTTGGTTCGCCTGATGACGAATCAAGAGGCGAGGGCGCCCGAACGGAAGGGGGACAGAGAACGGCACGGCGCGCCCGTCGTGCTGCGGGCGCGAGGCGTGGCGACGGCGGACGGCAAGGTCAAGAACGCCGGCTTGGAGGTCAGAAAGGGCGAGATCGTCGGTTTGTTTGGCTTGGCCGGCGCCGGACGGACCGAATTGTTGGAAGCGATTTACGGCGTTCGTCAGAAAACGGCCGGTGACGTATGGCTTGAAGGGCAGCCGGCAACGCATCTGACACCGAAACAGGCGATTCGCCGGGGAATGGTGCTGGTACCCGAAGATCGCCGGTCACACGCGCTCGTGATGGGCATGACGATCCGTGAAAATATGACGCTTCCGGTCTTGTCCCGTTTTTCGAACGGCGTGACCATCCGAGGCAAACGGGAACGGGCGGCAGTTTCGGATTGGATGGCCGCGATGAAGGTGAAAGCGACCGGCACCGAACAGACGGTCGGGGAACTGAGCGGCGGCAATCAGCAAAAAGTCGTCTTTGCCAAAGCGTTGATGTCCGGCCCCGTCGTCTTGTTGTGCGACGAGCCGACGCAGGCGGTCGACGTCATGACTCGCGAGGACATTCACCGACTGCTAAGGACCCAGGCGGAAAAAGGATGTGGCGTCGTGTTTGTCTCTTCCGATTTGCAGGAGGTGCTGGAAATCGCCGATCGGATAGTGGTGATGCACGAAGGCGAGACCATCGCCGAGTTGCCGAACGAAGGATTGACGACCGAAAAAGTATTGAAGATTTGTTACGACCATCGGAAAGGAGGGAAGACCGGCCATGCAGCAGGAAGGTAGGGTCACGCGCGCGGGGGCCTTGAACGCCGGGAAGTTGATGCGGACCTACGGGACGGTGTTGGCGGGCATTCTGATCGTGATCGCGTTTGGGCTGTTGAGTCCGGAATCGTTTGCGACATGGGAGAATGTGATCAATATCAGCCGCCAAATATCGCTTCTGGTCATCATCGCCCTCGGCGCGACGTTGGTGACGGCGGTAGGCGAATTCGATCTTTCGGTCGGCGCGATGGCCAGTCTCGGCGGCGTCATTGCCGCCCAAATGGCGGTATCCGGCATGCCGATATGGCTTTGTATGACCGCCCCGCTCCTGATCGCTTTCGTGATCGGATATCTCAACGGGTGGATCGTCACGCGTTTTCGGGTGCTTTCGTTTATCACGACGATGGCGATGGGGACGGTGCTCGGAGGTTTGACGTTTTGGCTGACGGGCGGTTCGACGGTGTTCGAACACATCCCCGATGCGTTCCGCCGGCTCGGTCAGTCGGATTGGCTGGGCATTCCGTTGCTGTCGGTCATCATGATTGTGCTGACCGTTCTGTTCTGGTTCGTGATGTCGCACACGCCTTTCGGGCGGCGGCTGTATGCCATTGGCGGCAATGAGACGGCATCGAGGATGGCGGGGGTCAATGTATCCTGGAACAAAAACATGGCATTTGCGCTGTGCGCCGTACTGGCCGCGCTGACTGGCGTTTTGATGGCCTCGCGTCTCGGATCGGCCCATCCGACGAGTGGCGGAGGGTTGTTCTTGCCCGCCTACGCCGCGGTGTTTCTCGGCATGACGGCCTTTAAGGAAGGGGTGCCGAACATTTGGGGGACGTTTGTCGGAGCGGCGATAATCGGTATTCTCGCCAACGGGCTGACCATCCTGGAAGTGCCGACGTTTGCGCAGGACATCATCACCGGTTGCATCGTCGTTGCCGCGGTCATTCTCCAGCGCTTGGGTCGTGGTGAGCGGTGAGGATGAGGGGCGCGCGTTTGGCAGGAAGGCGCAACAGGCTGGCATGGAAGCGGGCCCTAAAGCGGCGGGAAGCTCTGCTGATCGGTTATGCCGTGGCCGGCGATCCGGATCTCGATCGATCCATACAGATCGCCGGTGAGATGGTGGAGTCCGGTGTCGACATTCTGGAAATCGGCGTTCCGAGCGCTGATCCGAGGTTTGACGGGGAGATCATCCGCCGTGCGCACCGCCGTGCGTTGCGTCACCCGGATGTGGAGAAGGGACAATTGCCCCTGTTTTATTGGCCAAGGCTGCGCGCTCGGACCGATGCGCCGATTTGGGCCATGGGGTATCGGCGGGAATTGGTCGACTCAGGCTTGTATATGGAGATGGCGCGCAACGGATGGATCGACGGCCTTGTCCTTCCCGACTGCACCTTGGAGGAGCAGCGGGATGTGGGCCAGAGGGTGGCCGAGCTCGGCGTCGATGTGATCCGCTTCGTGCATGCCGCGATGAGCGACAGGGAGCTTCGGGAAGCCGTTGACGGAGCCGGGATCCTTTACGTGCAATTGTACCGCGGAACGACGGGAGACCTGACGGCGCGGCTTGAGCATCTGCGCCCCTTATGCGCGCGTCTCAGGCGGTATACCGATGCCCTGCTGGTTGCCGGGTTCGGGTTGAGCACGGCGGAGCGCGTACGCGAAGCGGTCGAAAGCGGGTTCGACGGTGCGGTGGTCGGGACTGCGCTGGTCGCCTGCTGCGAACGCGGGGAACTGGATCATCTGTATCGAATGATTGCCGACATGAAGCTGGAGACGAAGCTGGGGACAAAGCACGGTTCGAAGCGCTGACCGGGGAATCTTTGGCGAATCTCGATGTGAAGCGGATGAAGGGGGCCCGAGGAAATGCCCGAGGAATATGTTGCGGCTTTCGATGTCGGGACGACCAGCTGCAAAGGCGTCCTCGTCGGTCGTGACGGATCGCTGCTCGGAGGCATGGATATCCCGTTGGAGACGCGCTACGGCCAACAGGGCACCGGCCGGACGGTCGAGCAAGATCCCGAACAGTGGTTCAAAGCGGTGGCGGAGATTGCCGGAAGATGGTGGTATTCGGGCATCGATCCCAAAGATGTCCGGCTCATCGCCTTGTCCGGACAGATGCAAGATTGCATTCCGGTCGACGCGGACGGTCATCCGGTCCGCCCGGCCATTCTGTATTCCGACGGAAGGGCCGCAAAGCAGGCGGCACGCATGCTGGAAACGTTGGGCGAGGCGCCCATTCGCGAGGTGACGGGAAATCATCTCGACGGAACGCTGACGTTGCCGAAACTGCTGTGGCTGAAGGAAAACGAACCGGATGCGTATGAGCGGACGGCCAGCTGCCTGATCAGCGCCAAAGATTTCGTCATCCGCAGGCTGACCGGGCGGAATGTGACCGATCCGACGTCGGCATCCACCGCAGGCATGATGGATATATCGTCGCGGCGCTGGAAGGCGGATTGGCTCGAGCGCTTCGGATTGGACGCGCGGAAGCTCCCGGATTTGTTGGCTTCGGACGAGATCGCCGGCGAGGTGGTCGCGGAAGCTTCGGCGGCAACGGGATTTGCCGAGGGGACTCCGGTGCTGTGCGGCATCGGAGATGCCGGATCGACGACGATCGGCGCAGGTGCGACGCGGCCGGGGGATCTGTATGCCTACGCCGGCACGACGGGTTGGGTGGCGGTGACGACGAATCGGGTCGGACCGGTCGAGCGTGGCGTGTTCCACCTCGCGCACGCGGACCGCGGGCTCGTGATCGCCGTCGCCCCGCTGCTCAACGCCGGCAATGCCCATCAATGGGCGCTGTCCGTCTTCGGCAGGGGCCCATCGGGAAAGGAGGGGTTTGCCGAACTGGAGCGGATGATGGCGGCGTGTGACCGCCGCCAAAGCGGAGTGATTTTTCTTCCGTATCTGAACGGAGAACGCTTCCCCGTGCAAAACCCGCGAGCCTCAGGGGTATTCATCGGCCTGACTTCCTCGACCACCGCCGCGGACATGAGCTGCGCTGTGCTGGAAGGCGTGGCGTTGGCGATGTACCAGGTGGCGGAATGGGTGAGCCGGCCTTCCGCCGTTTCCGCCCCGTCGGACAGGTGTAAACCGTCGCAGGTGGTGCTGATCGGCGGTGTCGGCCAAAGCCGCCTCTTTTGCCAGATTTTCGCCGATGTGTTCGGCACGGACGTATTTGTGCCCGCGGATTCGCAATATTTGCCCGCGATCGGCTGCGCCGCGGCGGGTTTCGTCCGGCTGGGTTGGGCACAGCTTTATGAATCGTTTGCCGAAGCGTGGCTGAAACAGCAGAAGGGTGAACGCTTTTCGCCCGACGAGGCGTTGACGGAGGTCTATCGGCGCAAGTACGCAAAGTTCACGAAGCTGTATCCGGCGCTTGAAGCGCTGTTTGACGCGTAAAGCGCGGTGAGCCGACCGCTTCAAGATGAATCGGCCCTCCACGAGGCGAGAAAATGCTCCAGCGCCTCCTCATCCATCGGTCGGGCATAGCAAAATCCCTGGATATGGCTCACGCCCCAGCTGATCAGCAGGGAGGCGTGTTCGCGCGTTTCGACCCCCTCGACGACGGTATGGAGGCCCAGACGGTCGGCCAAGCGCACGAGCGAACGGATCACCTCTCCGCCGCGGCCGTTCAGTTGGCGGACAAAACTGCGGTCGAACTTCATCCCGTCGACGGGGAGGGTGAGGAGATAGCCGAGCGAAGAGTAGCCTGTGCCGAAGTCGTCCAGATAGATTCGAAAACCGAGGCGCTTTAAATCTTCCAAGAGGGGGATCACGCGTTCCGCGTCGGCCATGACGCTTTCCGTCACTTCAAGGCGGATGCGCGGCACAATGTGCGAAGCGTTCGCCGCAAGCTGGGCGATTGCGGCGACAAAATCGCCATCAAGTTGTTGGAGCGAGACGTTGACCGAGACGTCGAGCGGTTCGCCGGCGCGGGCATTCCGGCGTTCGCAAAAGTGAAACGCTTTGTGAAGCGCCCACATGCCCAGCGACGGCATGAGGCCATATGCTTCGGCGTATGGAATAAACCGCGCGGGTGAAATGTCGCCGTGCTCCGGATGGCGCCAGCGGAGCAGCGCTTCGACCGCCTCCACGCGATGGCGGCGCACGTCGATGATCGGCTGGTAGACGAGGTAAAATTGTTCATTTTCCATGGCCGATTGCAAGTCGCGCAACCATCCGGTTCGTTGGTCGCCATCTGCTCCGGCGCGACTGCCGTCGAGCACCGTGATCCGGCCGCGGCCGTGTTTTTTGGCTTCGGTCAATGCGTGTTCGGCCACGCGGATCAATTCGCTTGGATGTTCCCCTTGAGTCGCGTAAACGACACTCATGCTGACGGTGATGGCAATGGCCTCTTTGCCTGCGGAAAACGGTTCGATGAGGCATGCGCGCAGCCGATCGACGACGTCGGAAAGCGGGATCGATGCGTCGAGGGCGATGAAGAGCAAAAACACATCGCCTCCGTGGCGAAAGAGGAGCGCGGCATCGCGATCGAGGCGCAAATCGCGCAGGACGCCCTTGATGCGGTCGATCACCGCGCGGAGGAGCGCGTCACCGGCTTCGTCTTCATAAAGCTCGTTTACCCAACGAAAATGATCGATGTTGAGGTACAAAAGGGCATATGGCTTTTGAAAGAGAACGTGTTTTCCTTGGATCTCGGTCAAATAAGCGCGGTTGTACGCTCCCGTCGTGGCATCGGTGAATCTGGCGCGGTAGATGCTCTGCTCGCGTTCGCGGCGAAGCATGAGGGCCATCCAGCCGACGGACATGGCGAAAATCAAGAGCGTCCCGTTGATCAGCCAAAAGCGCCACCACGATTCGTTGAAAAGGCCGATGCTTCCGCTCTCTCGCAGGCGGAAGACGAGGTGAAGGAGAAAATAGAGCGCAAAACTGAACAGCGCACCGCGCAGCGCATGATCGTAAGCGACCACAAACGTCGGTACAAGCCCGATCAACCAAATCCACAGCCGTTCGGTGCCGAGATTCATCGATTCTACCGGGACGATCACGGCGAAGCTGGCTAAAAACAGCAAAATAAAAGGTACATACCTGCGCACGGTCACCTCACTCTCCTCTCAAGACGCATCGTCCAGAATCATTCTCGTATTTCGTATTTAATGGAATGTATCGGACGATGATCATGCGAGGGTGAGGCCACCAAAATCGTCACATCGCCGAAGAAGGCTGCCGGCGCTGGTGCGATGGTGGGATGCCGGCCGCCGTGCGATACTTGGCCACTGTCCGGCGCGAGATCGGGAACCCATCGCGGCTTAAAGCGGCGGCCAAATCGGCATCGGACAGCGGCCGGGTTTTGTCCTCGGCCTCGATATACGCCCTGATCTTGCGCGTGACCGCCTCCTGCGTCGCCGCTTCCCCTTCACCGCCGATCGACGAGGGGAACAGGCGCCTAAGCTCGATCAGTCCCCACGGCGTTTCGATGCATTTGTCGCGTACGGTGCGCGAGACGGTCGAGACGCTCAAGCCGACGTCTTCCGCAACGACCTGCATCGTAAGCGGTTTCAATCGATCCGGTCCGTGGAGAAAGTACGCCGCCTGGCGGCGGACGACCGCTTCAAGCACGCGCTGAAGGGTCGTCTTGCGCGCCTCGAGCTGTTCGATGAGTTTTTGGGCTTGGGCGATTTTTCGCGATACGTAGTCGCGCGTGTGGGGATCGAGGGCGGTATCGTGTTGCAGGCGCGCGAGCGCGGGGTCGATCGACAGTCGCGGCAAAACGTCGTCATCGATCATCACCTGGAGCGTCCCGGAGACGTTCCGGACGGCCGCTTCCGGGATCATGTAGACGATCGGCTCCTCGGCGTACCTGCTGCCCGGCTTCGGATGAAACGTTCTGAGCAGCGAGACGGCGTCTGCGACGTCCTCGATCGGCACGCGCAAACGGCGGGCAATCGCCTGGAGCCGGCCCTTGGCGACATCTTCCAAATGCGCGTCGATGATGGCCGTTAAAATCGGCAAAGGCTGTCCGAGGCGCCGATGCTGCAGATGGAGACATTCACGCAAATCTCGGGCGCCGATCCCCGGGGGATCGAGGGATTGGACGATCAAAAGCGCCGCCTCCAGGCGCTCAAGCGGGCGGGCAAAGCGTTCCGCGAGCGCCTCCAGCGGGACGCCGAGAAATCCGCGTTCGTCGAGCGCACCGACGATGAGGCGCGCATCGCGCAAACGCTCCGGTTCCAGTTGGAGCGCATGGAGCGCCGCCATCAAACGATCGGCGAGCGTCGGTTCCGGCGCCTTCAGAGCGGCGATAGGATCGAACGGCGCCGCATCGCGCGGGCGCCGCTTTTTCCAAAGCGAACGGTCGCCCGCCCATCCGGACGTCTGCCAGCGCGGCGGATCGACGTGCAGCAGAGGATTTTCAAGCGCGGCTTCGTTGACGTAGGAGGTCAGTTCGGCCGCTCCCAGCGTCAGAAGATCGAGCGATTGCTTAAGTTCCGGAGTGATGTAAAGTTCCGTCTTTACAGTCGGCTCAATCCCAAGCGTCGGTCGGTCGACCATATATCGATTCCCTCCTTTCCAAGCCGCATTCCTTGGTCGCTTTCCGCTCGACCGTTTTCCGCGCGTATACGTTTCGATGGGTTTCATCTCGGATCTTTACGGATATTGTAACGGAAAGCGCGTGCAACGTGAACGGTTGCTGTTTTGCACATTCGGATCACCGCCGGCGAATGCGCGGAAGTTGACTCTCGGCTCAACCATCGATATAAATGTAAGCGACCGCAATCTCTTTGCAGGAGGCTTCAGCCGATGGCCACCATTCGTGATGTCGCCAAACGGGCGGGTGTGGCCGTGACGACCGTCTCTCGCGTCCTCAACAATCGCGGGTACATCAGCGAGGAGACGCGGCGGAAAGTTTATGCGGCGATGGATGAGCTCGGGTACCGGCCGAACGAGATTGCCCGGGCGCTGCAAAAACAGCGTTCATTCATCTTGGGACTGATAGTTCCGACGGTAAAGCATCCGTTTTTTGGCGCGCTTGTGCATGAAATCGAACGTGTCGCGGCGGCTCGGGGATACAAGCTCATGTTGACGCACTCGCTGATGGAAAAGGAGAAAGAAGCAGAATATCTCGACCTGCTCCGGCGCCACCGCGTCGATGGGATCGTCCTCGGCTCGCATACGCTGGAAGTGGACGTCTTTCGCAACGTCCGATTGCCTCTGGTTACGTTTGACCGGCGCATCGGGGAGGCGATTCCGTTCATCTGTCCGGACAACTACGAGGGCGGTCGGCTGGCGACGGAGCACCTCATCGCCCGGGGAGCCCGGAAAATCGTCTACTTGAGCGGTCCGCTGTCGTTCGATATGCTTTCCAACCGGCGCCATCAGGCGTATGTCGATGTCGTCCGCGCTCATGGCCGCACGCCGATCGTCTACGAATTCACTTTCCAAGCGTTCGAATCGCCGGCCGAAGGGCGCTATGGAGAAGAAATCGCCCGTCTTTTTCATGAGCATCCCGATGTCGACGGCATTTTTGCCAGCAGCGACATCCTCGCCTATGCGGCGATGCACGTCGCCCGCCGCCTTGGCCGGAAGGTGCCGGAGGACGTGAAGATCGTCGGCTTTGATGATCTGTTTCTATCCCAGACGGTGGTCCCGCCGCTCACAACGGTACGGCAGCCGATTCCCGCGATGGCCGAACGGGCGGTGGAAGTGCTGGAGCGGCAGATCGCCGGAGGAGCCGTCGAAATCGAACATGTTTTTCCGGTGGATCTCATCGTCCGCGGAACGACGTAATATTCGATGCCCATATGTTAAACGATTGACACATGCTAAACGTTTAACCTATAATGAAAACAACTCAATACGACAGGGGAGCAAAGGGGGAATCGCGATGCGAAAGCGCGCGCGGGTATGGATATGGGTGTTCGCACTGGTGGTAACGCTTTCGGCCTGTTCGTCCGGCGGATCCGGCAACACGCCCGGGAACACCGCAGGAGAAGACGCCGCCCAAAAAGGCGGCGCATCCGATGCGCCGGCACAGGCGATCAAGATCACCTTGCTGAATTCCAAAGGCGAAATCCAGGAACTGTTTGAAACGGCGGCCCAAACGTTTCATGAAGCGCACCCGGATATCGAATTGAGCGTCGTTCCGGCGGCCATCGGGCAATCTCCGTATGAGAAGCTGACCTCGATGATCAACGCCGGCAACGCGCCGACGATCGCCATGCTGGACACGAGCGATGTGCTGAAGTTTGCCGATCAGGCGCTCGATTTGCGCAATGAGCAATGGGTGAACGATGCCTTGCCGTGGACGCTGGACGCGGCCAAGACGGGGGACGGACGGCTCATCGGCTTTCCGTTCGCCGTCGAGGGTTACGGCTTGATGTACAACCGCGCGGTGATCGAAAAGGCCCTCGGGGCGTCATGGGATCCGGCGGCGCTTGCGACGCGGGCGGATCTGGCCGCGCTGTTTGAGAAGCTGAAGGCGAAAGGGCAAGCGCCGATCCTGCTTTCGCCGATGGATTGGTCGCTGGGCGCGCACTTCCTGCCGATCTCGTACGCCGTTCAAGGCAAGACGCATGAAGACGTCGGCGCTTTTTTGGCCGCGCTGAAGAAGGGTGAAGTCGATCTGGCGAGCAACGCCGGCTTTAACGGGCTCATGGACACGTTCGAACTGCTCAAGCAGTACAACGTGAATCAAGATGACCCGCTCAGCGGCACGTATGACGAAGGGGTGGCCGCGATCGGTGACGGTCAGGCGGCCTTCTGGTTCATGGGGAACTGGGCTTGGCAGCAGATCAAAGATTTTGCGACGGACGACGGCTTCGGCTTCGTGCCGGTGTTCATCTCCGATAACCCGGAGGACTACGGCAATCGCGAGATCACGGTCGGGGCGACCAAGTATTTGATTGTGGATCGGGCGCAGAGCACGCCTGAGGAGCAAGAAGCGGCACGCGCCTTTTTGAACTGGCTGGTTTATGACGAAGCCGGACAAAACATGCTTGTCAAAGAGATGGGCATCATCCCGGCGTTTTCCAACATCGAACAAAAACCGGACGATCCCCTCGCCCGATCGGTGTTGTCCTACATGAATGAGGGCCATACGCTTCAGTTCATGACCACGCTGCCGGCAGATCATTGGAACGTGCTCGGCGCGGAGATGCAGAAGATGCTGGCCGGAAAGCTGGATCGGAAAGGGTTGGCCCAAGCGATCGAAGCGTACTGGCGGGAACAGGCGAAGTGATCGGCTGCGGGCTGCCGGGTAAGGAGTGGGGATGATGGCGGGACGACGTCGAAGACGGCGCGTTTTCCGGGATCGACTGACGGAAGTGCTCTTTGCTTTCCCGGCACTGTGGGCGTTTGCCACCGTCATTCTCGTCCCCTTTGGATACGGGATCTACCTCACGTTCACCGATTGGGACGGCGTCGGCGCTCGCGGCTCCTTCGTCGGCTGGCAAAATTTTGTGCGCGCTTTTTACGACGGGCGCTTTTGGCATTCGATGACGCTCACGCTGGCCTACGTCGCGGTGTCGACGGTACTCCTCAACGTCATCGCGTTTGGGCTCGCGTACGCGCTTACCCGGGGCGTTCCCGGGGAGCGCGTGCTTAGAGCCGGCTTTTTTGCGCCCAATTTGCTCGGCGGAATCGTGCTCGGCTTCGTCTGGCAATTTATCTTTTTGCGGGTCCTCGTCCACCTCGGAGAATCGTTCGATGTCGCTTGGTTGATGAAGTCCTGGCTTTCGTCGCCCACGTCCGCCTTTTGGGCGCTCGTCGTCGTGACCGTCTGGCAGTATGCCGGGTACATGATGGTCATCTACATCGGCGGACTGATGAACATCCCCGGGGAGCTTTTCGAAGCGGCGGCGGTCGACGGCGCCGGCCCTTGGACGCGCCTTGTGCGTATCGTCTTGCCGCTGGTGACGCCGGCGACGGTCATCTCGATTTTTTTGTCGCTGCAGCGGAGCTTCATGGTCTACGACGTGAACTTGGCCTTGACCGGCGGAGGGCCGTATCGTTCGACGGAGTTGATCTCGATGTACGTTTACCGCAAGGCGTTTGTTGAACAACAGTATGCATCCGGGCAGGCGCAGGCGTTCATCTTGTTCGCCGTGGCCAGCATCATTGCGCTGGTGCAGGTGTACGTCGGCAAGCGCCGGGAGATCGAGGCCTAAGGGGGATGAGGATGAAAGCGTGGCGGATCGGGCTCGGCGTGACGATGGCCGTCCTCGGTATTTTGTATCTGCTGCCGTTTGTGCTCGTCGGCCTCAATGCCTTTAAACCGCGGAAGGCGATCATCCGAAATCCGCTGGCGCTGCCGGACGCGTGGAACGTGGAAAACTTTCTCCAGGCGATGGAGAAAATGCGCTTCGTCGAAAGTTTGATGAACTCGCTCATCATCACCGCGGCGAGCGTGGCGCTCATCGTCTTCTTTTCGGCGATGGCCGCGTACGTTCTCGTGCGGCGGCCGACGCGGCTGAAGCAGTTCATCTTTTACGCCCTCGTCGCCTCGATGCTCATTCCGTTTCAGGCGCTGATGATTCCCCTCGTCAAAGTGTACGGGAGCCTCGGTCTTTTGAACAGCCGGCTTTCACTCATCTACATGTACGTCGGTTTCGGGGCGCCGTTGGCGGTGTTCATCTACCACGGGATGATCAAAGCCATTCCGCTGGAGTTGGAAGAGGCGGCGATGATGGACGGGGCTACGCGCCGGCAAGTGTTCTTCCGGATCGTCTGGCCCCTCCTGCGCCCGACGACGCTTTCGATCGTCATTTTGGACGTGCTTTGGATCTGGAACGACTTTCTCCTGCCGTCTCTTGTTCTTCCGGACTCGGCGCGCACGCTGCCGTTGGCGACGTACAATTTTTTCGGCACCTACACGGTGAATTACGGTCCGCTCATGGCGGGGCTGGTGCTGACGATGCTGCCGGTGCTGCTGGTCTATATGTTTTTGCAGCGTTATATCATCTCGGGTGTGATGCAAGGATCGATCAAATGAACGGAGCGATGACATCTCATGAAGCGCCGCCTTGCGTATCACTTGATGCCGCCGCGGGGATGGATGAACGATCCGAACGGACTGATTTACTACCGTGGAGAGTATCACGTGTTTTATCAGCATTATCCGCATGGACCGAAGTGGGGGCCGATGCACTGGGGGCATTTTACAAGCCGCGATCTCGTACACTGGCAGGAAGCGCCGATCGCGCTTTATCCCGACCGACCGTACGATGCTGACGGCTGCTTTTCCGGTTCGGCGGTCGTCGATCCTTTGGGGCGGCTCGTCCTGTTCTACACCGGCCACCGTTGGGTGGATCGCGAAAAAAAACACGTCCGGCAGGTGCAGTGCCGGGCGTTCAGTCGGGATGGACGAGGCTTCGAAAAGGACCCGGCGAACCCTCTGATCGCCGAACCCGTGGACGTCGATGGTGGGCACATCCGGGATCCGAAAGTGTTCTACCGGGACGGGCGCTGGTGGATGCTCCTCGGGGCGCGAAAGGCGGGCCGCGGTGAGGTGCGCGCCTATCGCTCGGACGACCTGGTGTCGTGGGAGGCGGCCGGCGTCGTCGCGCGAAGCGACGGGGCGCTGGGCTTTATGTGGGAATGTCCGGATTTGTTCGCCTTGGACGGCCGGGATGTGCTCGTGTTGTCGGTCGAGGGCCCTAAGGGGCCGTTCGTTTGCGACGGGGAACGGAGCGTCACCGGTTACGTCGTCGGGACGTGGAGGGCAGGTCTCCCGCCGGCGGGACAGGCGGTTTTGGAGCACGGGCCGTTTGTGCGCTTGGACGACGGTTTTGATTTTTACGCGGCGCAGACGTTCCTCGGGCCGGACGGCCGGCGCTTGTTGTTCGCCTGGATGGACGACTGGCAGGGACCGAAGCCGACGGTAGACGAAGGCTGGTCAGGGGCCCTTACGCTTCCTCGGGAGCTTGTGCTCGGCCCTGGAGAACGCCTGCGGATGCGCCCGGCCCGGGAGCTCGTCCAACTTCGGGAGGCGGAGTTGATCAACGTGCGCCATTGGCTGGTCGGCGCGAGCGACGCCGAAATGCGCGGCGTCGGTACGCGCGGCGTTGGGATCGCCGAAAGCGCCGAAGTCAACGAAGCGGCGGACCGGGCGGCGGTGGCCGTGACGCGCGGCGACCGCCTGGAAATCGACCTTACGTTTGATGTCGCCCGGTCGACGGCGCACCGCTTCGGGATCGATGTGCGCGCCTCAAGTGACCGGCGCGAACGGACGCGTCTCCTCTATGATCGGCGCGCTCGGCGTTTTCGTTTTGACCGGTCGCGAAGCGGGATCGTCGGCGGAATACGGGAAGTTTCCCTTTCGGCCGAGCGGCTTCGTTTGCATCTGTTCATCGACCGTTCCTCGGTGGAATTGTTCGTCAACGACGGGGAGCGTTCCTTTACGGCCCGCGTCTATCCGGATCCGGGGAGCGACGGCGTCTTGATCTTCGCTGAAGGCGGGGCGGTCGTCGTCGAGTCGATGCGCGTTTGGCGACTGAAGGATATCTGGGCGGGGATGCCTCA
Organism: Hydrogenibacillus sp.; assembly: GCA_014896255.1. Classification (GTDB taxonomy): domain Bacteria; phylum Bacillota; class Bacilli; order Thermicanales; family DSM-22653; genus Hydrogenibacillus. Next base: position 18,235 of record JADBKT010000016.1, on the reverse strand, counting down.
ATAATCGCGGTGCCGCTCCAGGAATTCCAAAATGGCCGTATAGACTTTGATCTCATTGGCTTTCTTCGAAAACCCGTGCCCCTCGTCCGGCAGGACGATGTATTCCACGGGGACGCCTTTTTGCCGCAGGGCCTCGACGATCTGGTCCGACTCGGCTTTGACGACGCGGGGGTCGTTGGCCCCTTGGACGACAAGCATCGGCTTGGTCATCTGCTCGAGGTACGTGACCGGCGAATCTTTGATCAGCCGCTCGCGGTCTTCGACCGGGTCGCCGAGCCAGCGTTTCATCATCGGTTTCCAGTGCGGCGGAACGGAGTCAATGAACGTGAACAGATTGCTCACGCCGAAGATGTCGACGAAGGCGCGGAAGCGATCGGCGTGGCGGCCGTGCAGAAGGAGCGTCATGTACCCACCGTAGCTCCCGCCGACGACGAAAATCTTTTCCCGCTCGGCGCGCCCGGTGTCGATCAGCCAGTCGACGCCGGCCAAAACGTCGAGCCGCGGTCCTTCGCCCCAGTCGCCTTCGACCATCTTCATAAACGCCGACCCATAGCCGGAGGAGCCGCGGAAATTCGGGGCGAAGATGCGATACCCGGCACCGGTGAGCAGCTGGAAAAGGGGGCGGAAAAACTTCCGTTCCGCCGCTTGCGGCCCTCCGTGCGGCCATAGGACGGTATAGCCGTTGTCTCGATCCGCCGGTGGGCGAAAGTAAAGCGCCTCGATCTCCAAGCCGTCGAACGACGTGTACCGGACGACTTCCGGTTCGACCAGGCGCGCTTTGGGCACGCCGGGGAGGCGATTGTCGGTGAGTTTTTCCCAGGCCGCCCCCGCTTTCAAGCGATAAATGTTGTGAACTTCTGTCGCGCTCCGCCCGAGGACGTAGAGCGTTCCGCTTTCGCCGACGACGAAGTGCTCGACGACGCCGACCGGGAGGGGAAGGCGCTCGAGTCCTTTGGCCTCGGCCGCGCTTCCGTCGGACGGCCTTGGCGCGTCGTTCGCCGCGTCTTCCGACGTTTTGATGTCCGGTTCGGACAAGGCGGCGTCGATCGGCAGGCGGTACAGCACGTCTTCAACGCCGCGATGGGCGAGGAGGTAGAGCGTGCGGCTCGGGCGATGGAAATCGGCGTGGGCGAACGATATGCCGGGGACTTCGACCACCTTGCGGAAAGTTCGATCGCGAAGCGAGAACGCGGCCAGGTAGACGACGTCCGAACCGTAATCCGTCAAGAAGACGAGCGATTCCTCGTCGATGAAGACGGGGCTGAGCGTCACGTGGACGACGTCCGGATCGGGGACGAGAGAGATGAGGCCGTCCGGTGCATTCACCAGGCCGATGCTGTACGTATTGGCGAACGAGCGGATCACGACCCACGACGTTTCCTTCGGGCTGACCGCGGCGAGAAACGTCGTTCCGCGATCGCCGGTATACAACTTGCGCTCTGAACCGTCGGTGAGGTCATACACGTAACCGTCCAAAAATGTCGGATTGTCCTTGCTGGAGACGTAATAAAGACGGTTGCCGTCTTCGCTCAGGTGTACGTAGTAGTACTTTTCGTCCGCTTTGGCTTCCGGAAACAGCGGCGTCGGTTCGCCGCCGTCCGGCGGCAAGAGATAGAACTTGAAATTTTCATCGCCGTCGTGATCGAACCCGGCGAGCAACCAATGCCCTTCCGGATGCACGGCGACGGCCGAAGCGGTTTGCCCGACCGTGGTGAGCGGATACGGATAACGCGGTCCGGACAGGTCGAAGCTCCACAAATTATATGCGCCGTTCAGGTTGGTGCTCATGATCAGCCGCGATTCGTCTTTGGAGACGGCAAACGTCTGAATGGCATAGGCGCCGAGGTAGTGCCTGGCCGTCGGTTCTCGAAATCGGATCATCGAGGCGCTCCTTTCACGCAAAGGATGGGCCGTTCTTCCCCATTTTACATAATCCTCATTCCAAGCCACAACTTGCTCGGCGAATCTCGCCCGGTGTGTGCACGGTCACGATCGATGTTGTAGGCGTCACGGACGCCGGAGCCTTCTATCAGCGGACATTGATTCAATCCGTCTATGTCGGTGAGCGGGGGAACGTCTATTAATCCGGTAGAATTATTTCACTTGACAATAGAATCTATCGTTTTTTAAAATAGATTCAAGACCAAACAGCGGGAGTGATCAAAGTGATGCAGGTTCGACGAGAGCTGATGGACTTGCTCTCGCCACACCCGGCCAACTACCATCAAAGCGCCCGTGCATCCATATCGTTGGCGGAACTCTGCCGATTGCTCGGAGAGGAATCGATCGTTTTTCAAGATAAGGATGACGGGATCGTGAAGTCGTTTAAACGCGAAGATGTGCTGCTCGGATTATTGAAACAAGCGAACGAATGGATCGACTTTTTTCGTGCCGTTTTTCTTTCCATCCCGCGAGGCATTATCGTCGTCAGTCCTCAGGGCGACATGGTAGAAATGAATGATTCTGCACAGCAAATGCTCGATTTGGACCCGCAAGACTTGAAAGCGCATTCACTTGCCCGTTATTTTCATCCGGAGCGGATCGAAAAGGCCCTGTCGGGGGAAATGATGCTGAACCAAGTCGAGCGAATCAACGGGCGATGGGTGTTGGTCGATTATTGTCCCGTGCAACGTGAAAATCGGGAGATTCAAGAGGTCATTTTGATCGTTCAGGATCTGCCCAAAGTCGCGGAAATTGCCAAGGAGCTCGATCATGCCCAGGAACTGAACAAGGATTTAAACGCCATTTTGTCGACAATATATGACGAGATCTTGGTGGTCAATGCCAAAGGTGAGCTTCTTCGACACAGCCAGACGATCATTCGTGATTTTTGGCACGTGGATTTGCCGTCGCTGATCGGGAAAAACCTGGTCGAGCTCGAAGAACAGGGCGTTTTCAGCCCGTCCGTGACGCGCCTCGTCCTTGAACGGAAGCGCAAAGTGTCAGTCATTCAGGAAACGCGACAGGGCAAAAAGGTCCTGGCCGTCGGAACCCCGGTTTTTGATGAGCGCGGAAAACTGGAGCGCATCGTCATCGCTTCTCGAGACATCACCGAGACGGTCGATTTGAAAAAGGAGCTTCGGAAAAAACAAAGGGAAATCGAATCCTTGAAGCAGCGGATGGCGCCGACGGAAGGCTTCGTTTTTAAAAGCCCGCGGATGTATGATGTTTTGAGTTTGATCGAAAAGGTGGCCCGCTATCCGACGACCGTTCTCATCACCGGCGAGTCCGGTGTCGGAAAAGAAGTCGTGGCCAAATTGATCCATCGTTCGGGGCCGCGCGCCGGGGGGCCTTTTCTTAAAGTGAACTGCGGAGCGATTCCCGAGCATCTGCTGGAAAGCGAGCTTTTCGGCTACGAGCGCGGGGCGTTTACAGGTGCCGATCCGCGGGGAAAAAAAGGGTATTTCGTGGAAGCGGACGGCGGCGTGTTGTTTTTGGACGAGATTGCGGAGCTGCCGCTTTCGCTCCAGGCCAAGCTGCTCCGCGTATTACAAGAACGCGAGGTGACGCCGGTCGGCAGCACGCGCCCCATTCCGATCGACGTCCAGATCATTACCGCGACCAATAAAGACTTGCCCGCGCTGGTGCGCGAACAGAAGTTCCGAGAAGATCTGTACTACCGCATCAACGTCGTGCCGATCGCGATTCCGCCGCTCCGCGAAAGACCGGAAGACATCATGCCGTTAACCCTGCATTTTATGCAAAAATTTAATCGAATCTATGGCAGGAATATTCAAATCGGGCCCGAGGCGATGCATATCTTAGAATCATATCACTGGCCCGGCAATGCTCGAGAGCTGCAGAATCTAATCGAGCGTCTCGTCGTCACCGCCGAGCGCGATGACGAGTGGATCGAGCCATATCGCGTGACGTACGTGCTCTCTGCGCTCAGCGGCCAAGTGTCTTTCAAGTCGCATGCGCCGTTCGTGCAAGAGATCATGCCGCTCAAAAAAGCGCTGGAACACGTCGAGGAGCAGCTCATCTTAATGGCCATGCAACGCTACCGTTCTACCACCATGGCGGCCAAAGCCTTGGGCATCAGCCAGCCATCGGTCAGCCGAAAGTATCAGCGGATATTACAAAAAATGCAGAACAATAAAATCTAACGCAGATTTCGTCGGGGAATTCTCCGCTTTTTTTTATTTTTTAAATCCCCCCTTGGGTACGATGATTGATTCAATCCTGAATGACTTATGCATCATTGAATGACAGCGGTTTCATTGATGATTGTCGACGTATTGTCAGAAGCGCCACAGCGATTGGCACGAAACTTGCTAAACACAAAAGCGGAAGGGTCTCTCGAAAGCTTCCGTTGTTCGAAAGATGAAAGGAGCGTCAGCCATGGAGACGTATCACCTGTGGATCGGCGGTACGTGGACCGATGCCAAAGACGGCGGAAGGCGGGAAATCATCAATCCGGCGACGGGGGAGACGATTGCGCGGGTCGCGGAGGCGACGCAAGATGACGTTCATCGCGCCGTGGAGACGGCTCGGGAGGCGTTCGAACGCGGGATCTGGTCCAATGCGACACCGGGTGAACGGGCCGGCGTGTTGCTGAAGGCGGCGGATCTTCTTGAAGCGCGAGCGGAAGCTTTCGCCCGATTGGAGACCGAACAGTCGGGCAAGCCGATCAAATTGTCGACCTACTCCGACCTGCCGACCGGAATCGACAACATCCGTTTTTTTGCCGGTCTCGCCCGCAATATCGAAGGAAAGGCGGCGGCGGAATATTTACCCGGTTATACGTCGATGATCCGCCGCGAACCGGTCGGTGTGATTGCGCAAATCACGCCATGGAACTATCCGCTGATGATGGCCATCTGGAAGGTGATCCCGGCCATCGCGGCGGGAAACTCGGTCGTCATCAAGCCGGCGCCGAATACGCCGTTGACGACGTTGAAGTTCGCCGAGCTGCTGAAAGAGGCGGGATTGCCGGACGGAGTGGTCAACGTCGTCACCGGGGAGGGAGCGACCGTCGGCGCTTGGTTGACGGAACATCCGCACGTGGACATGATTTCGTTTACCGGTTCGACAGCAACAGGCGCGAAGATCATGCAGGCAGCCTCGGGAACGTTGAAACGCCTTCATCTTGAACTCGGCGGTAAGGCGCCGTTCATCGTTTTTGACGACGCCGATGTGGAGGCGGCCGTGCAAGGAGCGGTGGTCGGTGCTTTTGCCAACTCCGGACAAGATTGCACCGCTGCAACGCGCTTTTACATTCAGCGCAACATTTTCGATCGGTTTTTGGCGCAATTTGTCGAAGCGACGCAGCGATTGCGCGTAGGTCCGACGTCGGAGTGGACGACGGACATGGGGCCGGTCGTCTCCGAACAGCACCGTGAGCGGGTGGAGGGCTATATCGAACGCGCCCGGAAAGCCGGCGCGACGGTCGTCTTAGGCGGCCGAAGGCCGACCGAGGGTCCATTGTCACGCGGTTCATACGTGATGCCGACCATTTTGACGAATCTCACCGACGATTCAGAGGCCTGTCAGCGCGAGATTTTCGGGCCGGTCGTCGTCGTCATGCCGTTTGATGAAGAGGACGAAGTGCTCCAAAGAGCGAACGGCGTCGTCTACGGGCTTGCCGCGTCGGTCTGGACGCGCGAACATCGGCGCGCATTGCGCTTTGCCAAAGCGCTCCGCTTTGGGACCGTGTGGATCAACGAGCATCTTCCTCTGGCTTCGGAGATGCCGCACGGCGGGTTCAAGCAGAGCGGCTTCGGGAAGGATCTTTCCACGTATGCTCTCGACGACTATACCGTCGTGAAGCATGTGATGTCCGACATAAGCGGCGAGGCCGTCAAACCGTGGCATTTTGCCGTATTCGGCGACGTACCGCAGGCATAAACAGTTTCCGATAACGATGGAGGTATTTTGATGGCGCTCTCTCAGGCATTCCGTTGGAACGACGAAGTCCAACAAAAGCTCCGCCGCATCATGGTGCTCGGCGCGGGAGGGGTCGGCGAGGTGGTCACCAAAGGATTGCTGCGTTTGGAATCTGTGGAGAAAATTTGGATCGCCGACATTGATGAAGATCGCGCCCGGGAGGTGGCCGACCATGTGTCGGATCCCCGGCTTTCGCCGGTGCAGATGGATGCCGGCGATGTCCCTGCGCTGACGGCGGCGCTCAAAGACTGCGGAATTGTCGTTCACGCGGGGCTGCCGCGCAACAATCTGCATGTCATGGAAGCGTGCCTTCAGTCGTCTTGTCATTACATCGACATGGCTTCGGACGGGCCGGTGGATATGCCGGGCATCGTCACCATTCAGGATCAGTTGGAATACGACGAAGCGTTCCGCGCCAGGGGCTTGATGGCCATCCTGGGCATCGGCAGCGATCCCGGCGTCACAAACGTCCTCGCGCGTTATGCTTATGATCAGTTGAAGCGCATGGAGTCGGTCGTGGTGTATGACGGAGACAATTCGACCGTCAAAAATCAGGCCTTTGTCATCGCCTTTTCCCCGGAGGTCAGCATTGAGGAAAATCTTCAGCCGCCCCTGATCTATGACCGCGGTCGCTGGATCACCGGAATTCCGCTGGAGACGGGCATCGAACAGTTTGACTTCCCCTCTCCGGTGGGGACGCTTACGGTGCGCAGCGTGGCCCACGAGGAAGTATACACCATTCCCCGATTTTTGGGCCAAAAGGGGCTCCATCATTGCGAATTCAAATATGCCCTCAGCCAACAGTATGTCGACATCTTAAAGAGTCTGCAGCTGATCGGCTTGGATCGGGAAGATCCGGTACAGGTGGGCGACGTCACCGTCAGTCCGCGAAAAGTCGTCGCTTCCCTGCTGCCGAAGCCGGCGTCGTTGGCGGACAGCATGGAAGGCACGGCTTGTGTCGGCGTAAAAGTCAAAGGCATCGATGAACGCGATCGTCCGGTAGAGATGTTCCTCTACACGATCCAGTCCCACGAATACAGCCGCAAGGACATGGGCGTCAACGTCACCGTCTTTCAGGCCGGGATCCCTGCGGTGGTCGCCGTTGAACTCATGCTCGGCGGCGTGTTGGGCGCCGTCGGCGTCTGTTCACCGGAACAATTCGATCCCGAGCCGTGGATCGAACGATTGCCGCGCTGGGGAATGCCTCTGTATATGAGAAAAACGGTGACCGAGGCATTGTAGAATTTCGCCGGATACGGCCGACAGGGGGTATGGTATTTGTCCGAGGTGATGGTACGGCTCTCTCGCGTCAGCAAGCGGTACGGCGACGTCGATGCCGTATGCGGCATTGATCTGGAAGTCCGACGGGGAGAATTTTTGACCTTGCTCGGACCGAGCGGCTGCGGCAAGACGACGACGTTGCGCCTGATTGCGGGTTTTGAGCAGCCGAGCGAGGGATCGATTGAACTCGGCGGGGAAGATGTGACAAGCAAACCGCCCTACTTGCGCGATGTGAATACCGTCTTTCAAAGCTATGCACTCTTTCCCCATATGAACGTTTTCGACAATGTGGCCTTCGGACTCAGGATGAAAAAAGTCCCTAAAAATGAAATCCGAACGCGCGTCATGGAGGCCTTGCGCCTCATCCAATTGGAACACCTCGCCGAACGCAAGCCCGATCAGCTGTCCGGCGGCCAGAAACAGCGGGTGGCCATCGCCCGCGCCATCGTCAACAACCCAAAGGTACTGCTGCTCGACGAACCGCTCGGGGCCCTTGATTTGAAACTGAGAAAGAAAATGCAGCTCGAACTCAAACATCTGCAACAGCGGCTGGGCATCACGTTCGTCTATGTGACCCATGACCAAGAAGAAGCGCTTGCGATGTCGGACCGCATCGCGGTGATGCAGGAGGGGAAGATCGAGCAGATCGGGACGCCGAGCGAAATCTACGAATTTCCCCGATCAAAATTTGTCGCCGACTTCATCGGTGAAACGAATTTGATCGAAGGCGTGGTCACGGCCGCGGAGGAAAACAGATGCTGGATAGAAGCCGACGGCCTCACCGTTCCGGTGCCGAACGGGACGTTGGCCGTCGGGGAGCGCGTGCAGCTTGCACTTCGGCCGGAGCGCATCCATATCCTTTATGAACCGTCCGACCAGGCGTATGTCCAAGGACGCGTCGTCGAACGGATTTACACGGGGTCGATGATGAAGACCATCGTCGCCCTGGGAAGTTCTTTGACCCTCACCGCCTTGGAATCGCTGGACCATGCCAGACATGACGGAAACCTCGGGCGAAGCGTCTGGCTGACGTGGCCGCCCGACAGCGCGGTGGTGATCCGCGAATGAGGGAGTCGCTTTCGTTGCAATATCCCGTTGATCCATCCTCCGGGCAGGTGCGTCGGCCGCAATGGCAGCGCTTCGGGCCGCTTTGGACCGTTTTCCCGGCGAGCCTGTGGCTCGTCGCGTTCATCGCCGTGCCGCTCGGATTGGTCGTCGTCGTGAGCTTCTTTGTGCGTGGAACGTACGGCGGGATCGAATATGTCTTTTCCCTCGACAACTATGTTCGTCTCTTCGATCCGCTGTATGTCCGAATTTTGTTCGTCTCGCTGGCCATCGCCTTCGCCACGACGTTGATCACGGCCTGGATCGGATACCCCTTTGCGTATATTGTCGCGCGCGCTCCGGCCCGTTGGCGTTCGGTCCTGCTGATGTTGATCATCGTTCCCTTCTGGACGAATTCGCTCATTCGGACGTATGCGATGATCGTGCTTTTGCGGACCGAAGGCGTGATCAACACCGTTCTCATGAATCTGGGGGTGATTTCCCACCCGCTTCCCATGATGTACAACGAGTTTGCCGTGATGGTCGGCATGGTCTACGAGTTTTTGCCCTTTATGATCTTGCCGTTGTTCGCTTCGATTGAAAAGTTTGATTGGACGCTTTTGGAGGCGGCCGGCGATCTCGGGGCGCGCCCGTGGAAGGCCTTTTTACACGTCACATTGCCGTTGACGTTTCCGGGCGTCATCGCCGGATCGCTGCTCGTGTTCATTCCGAGCTTGGGGTTCTTTTTCATCCCCGACTTGCTGGGCGGAAGCAAAGTCATGTTGATCAGCAACTTAATCAAGAATCAGTTTCTGAGCGCCCGCGATTGGCCCTTCGGTGCGGCCTTGTCCATCGGGTTGATCGTCATCACGCTGATCCTCCTCGGCGTTTACTTCCGCCTGCTGGGGAACAAGCGCGATTTGGAGGTATTCTGATGATCCGGCGGGCGTCGCATTGGTTGTCGGTGACGTATGCGCTGTTGGTCTATGCGTTCTTGTATGCGCCGATCATCGTGCTCGTCGTTTATTCCTTCAATCGGTCGCGCTTGAACACCGTATGGACGGGATTTACCTTTGAATGGTACGGGAAGCTCCTGCAGAACGGCGATATTCTCGAAGCGACGCGGACGACGCTGGTCGTCGCCGTGATCAGCACGCTCGCCGCAACGGCGCTCGGCACGTTGGTCGCCGTCGGAATGTATAAATATCACTTTCGCGGGAAGACCGCCTTGGACGGGATGCTCTATATTCCGATCGTCATTCCCGAAATCGTGCTCGGCATCGCCATGTTGATCTTTTTTACGCAGGTGCACATTCCGCTCGGGCTGATATCGCTCATCATCGCGCACGTGACGTTCTGTTTGCCGTTCGTCGCCATCGTCGTCCGTTCGCGCCTTCAAGGATTTGACCGCTCCGTGGAGGAAGCGGCCATGGATCTCGGCGCCAACCAGTGGCAGACCTTTGTCCAGGTGATGTTGCCGCTGATCATGCCGGGCGTCGTCGCCGGCGCGCTGTTGGCGTTTACGATGTCCGTGGACGACGTGATCATCAGCTTTTTCGTCGTCGGACCGAGCACGACGACCTTGCCGATTAAGGTGTTCTCGATGGTGAAATTCGGCGTCACGCCGGAGATCAACGCGCTGTCGACGATCATGCTGTTGGTGACCTTGACCATCGTCATCTTCGCGGAGCGATTGATGAAGCGGGGAGCATAGATCGGCAACGCAGAAGGAGGCCGTTTGAGCATGTCGGAACTCGATCGTCACCTACAGTCGCTCGGCGTGTTCAACTTTGCCGGAACGGATGTTGAACGTGCTCGTGTTGTGATGTTCGGCGCACCGATGGACTGGACGGTGAGCTTCAAGCCGGGAACCCGCTTCGGACCGGGGCGCATCCGCGAGGCTTCATACGGCCTGGAGGAATATAGTCCGGTCTATGATCGGCATCTGTCGGAGGTGCGCGTCGCCGACATCGGCGATCTGGTCCTGCCGTTCGGCAATGTCGAACAAAGCCTGGCGATCATCTACGAGCAGGCCAAACGCATCGTGGAGCAAGGAAAGATACCGTTTGTCCTGGGAGGAGAGCATTTGATCACCCTGCCGGTCGTCACCGCCGTCGCTGAACGCTATCCTGATCTCGTGCTGGTTCACTTTGACGCTCATACCGATCTGCGCGACACGTTTTTCGGCGAGTCCCGATCGCACGCGACGGTCATCCGCCGCTGTGCCGAGCGACTGGGAGCGGGTCGAATCTACCAATACGGCATTCGCTCGGGCGAGCGGCACGAGTTTCAATATGCCGAGACGATGACCGTCATGCGGCGGTATGGCGTGACCGAACTGACCCGCGACATGGCGCGTTTTGCCGACCGACCCGTCTACATCACCTTTGATATCGACGTGATCGATCCGGCCTTTTGTCCGGGGACGGGAACGCCCGAACCGGACGGCATCACCGTTCGCGACGCGTTCGACGCCCTGCGGTCGCTGGCCGGACTGAACGTCGTCGGCATGGATGTGGTCGAAGTTTCGCCGCCGTATGATCCGTCGGGAACGACGGCGATCACCGCGGCCAAAATCGTCCGCGAAGCGCTTGTCGCCTACTGGTGGGAAGGTCCGGGGCCGGCCCGGGCACGAGAAGACGCATTGGCCGGGCGCGACCGGGCGAATGTCATTCGAAGCTAGTGCAGATCGGCAGGTATGTGCTGATCGGCGTGCGTCCGGATTGAGAGGGGGACGATGATGACGATCACCAACCGGCGGTTCGTCCGTATCCAGACGGACATTCCCGGGCCGAAGGCACGGGCGCTGTTGAAGCGAAAGGAAGCGAACGTTCCTCGGGGACCGTTCAACACTGCGCCGACCTTTGCCGTCAAGGGAGAAGGAGCGCTTCTGACCGACGTCGACGGCAACACGTTCATCGATTTTGCCGGGGCCATCGGCTCGCTCAACGCCGGGCATTGCCCGCCGCGCGTCGTCGAGGCGATCAAAGCGCAGGCGGACCGGTTCCTGCACACGAGTTATCACGTGATGATGTATGAGTCGTATATCGCATTGGCGGAAAAATTGAACACCATCACCCCGGGGAATCACGCCAAAAAGACGTTTTTCTTGAACAGCGGCGCCGAGGCTGTCGAAAACGCGATCAAAATCGCCCGCAAATACACGGGTCGCAGCGCCGTCATCTCGTTTGAGCGCGGATTTCACGGGCGGACGCTGTTGGCCATGTCGCTGACGAGCAAAGTCAAGCCTTACAAGTATGGATTCGGTCCCTTTGCGCCGGAGACATACAGGGTCGCGTATCCGTATTACTATCGAAAACCGCCGGAATTGAGCGATGAGGCATATGACCGCGAGCTTCTGGAGCGGTTGGAAAGGATGTTCATCGCCGAGGTGCCGGCCGAAAGCGTGGCCGCCATCATCATGGAACCGGTGCAGGGGGAAGGCGGTTTCGTTGTGCCGTCCAAGCGGTTCGTCCAGGGCGTTCGGGAGATCTGCGATCGTTACGGCATCCTGATGATCGTCGATGAGATTCAGACGGGTTTTGGGCGTACCGGAAAGATGTTCGCCATCGAGCATTACGACGTCGTACCCGACCTCATGACGATGTCGAAGTCCATCGCCGCCGGAGTGCCGCTCAGTGCGGTGACCGGTCGCGCGGAGATCATGGAGGCGCCGTCCCCCGGAGAGATCGGCGGAACGTACGGCGGCAGCCCGCTCGGATGCGTCGCGGCTTTAGAGGTTATAGAGTTGCTTACGCGCGAGGGACTTCTTGAGCGCGCGGAGGCCATCGGCGCACAGCTTAAAGAGAGACTTCGACGCATGCAGGAGCGCTTCCCGTTCATCGGCGATGTTCGGGGTTTGGGCGCGATGGTGGCGATCGAACTGGTGCGCGATCGACAGACGAAAGAGCCGGCCAAAGAGTTGGTCGGGCCGATCATTGCCGAAAGCATTCGCCGGGGCGTGATCGTCATGAGCGCCGGCATTTACAGCAATGTGATTCGCTTCCTTCCGCCCTTGGTCATGACCGATGATCAGCTTCAGGAAGGGATGGACATCTTGGAAGAAGCCGTTCAGGCGGCCGCCGAAGGGTTGACGTCAAAACCATAAGGTCAGGAAAGGGGAGGGGTTATCGTGCAGACCACACACATTGATCCCAAGTACGAAAAAGCGTACGCGTATGCGACGAAAGTGTTGAGCTTGATCGAAAAAGAGACGATTACGGCCGAGGAAGCCAAGTGGGTGACGGAAGAGACGCTCGAAGGATTTCGGCATCATGTCAACCCCGGATTTCTCGAATATCGAAAGACGGTGACCAAGGGCGGGCAGTTTGCCGCCGTGGAATGGAAGGATTCTGGGCCCAATTGTTTCTTGGATGTAAACGGCAAGGAATATATCGACTGTCTGGGAGGGTTCGGCATCTATAATGTCGGCCACCGCCATCCCAAGGTGATGAAGGCGGTGATCGACCAAATGAACCGCCAGGCGCTGCACAGCCAGGATTTGCTCGATCCGCTCCGGGCGATGCTGGCCAAGCTGCTTGCCGAGATCACGCCTGGCGCGCTAAAGTATTCGTTCTTCGGCAACAGCGGCACCGAAGCCGTCGAGGCGGCGCTCAAGTTGGCCAAATCTTATCAGAACCCACGGGGCCGGCATACGTTCATCGCCACGACGCAAGCGTTCCATGGAAAAAGCTTGGGTTCCCTGTCGGGAACGGCGAAAGCGGCGTTTCGTCGGCCGTTTTTCCCGCTGGTCGCCGGCTTTCGCCACGTGCCCTTCGGAGACATCGACATGATGTATAAAACCATGCGCGCCGGCGCGATGGTCGGTGAAGACGTGGCCGCGGTGCTGGTCGAACCGATTCAAGGAGAAGGAGGCATCAACATTCCGCCGGATGACTACCTTCCCAAACTTCGTGAGCTGTGCGACGACTTCGGCGCCCTGTTGATTTTCGATGAGGTGCAGACGGGCATGGGACGCACCGGAAAGATGTTCGCGGCCGAACATTACGGCGTAGTGCCGGACATCATGGCGCTTGGCAAGGCCTTCGGAGGCGGGATTATGCCGGCCTCGGCGACGATCGCGACGGAGGAAGTGTTCTCCGTTTGGTTTGAAAATCCGTTTTTGCACACGACGACGTTCGGCGGGAATCCGTTGGCCGCCGCTGCGGCCATCGCCGCCATTCAGGTCCTGATCGAAGAAAACCTGCCCGAGCGGGCGGCGCAAATGGGAGCGTATTTTCTCGCGGGACTGCGTGAAGTCGTGCGCGGTCATGAAGACAAAGTGATCGACGTTCGCGGCAAGGGCCTGATGATCGGTCTGGAATTCATGGATGACCGAACCGGCTTTGAAGTGGCGAAGGGGTTGTTCGATCGCGGCGTCCTTGTTGCCGGAACGCTGGTCAACGCCAAAACCATCCGCATTGAGCCGCCGCTGACGATCGAAAAGGCGCAGATCGATCGCGTATTGGAGGCGCTGACTGAAACACTGCGGGAGGTAAAACGCGCATAAAAGTGCAATGTAGAAAGATTATGCTTTAAAACTGACGATAGAAGGGGATATGTTCAATCAAAATGCGCATCCGTCACGAGGTCCTCAGTCCCTGCGTCGGAATTGTCGATGCCGTTTTTCTGGCGATCAACAGCCCGGTCGAAGAAGGGGAGGAGGTGATCGCCATTCGGACGCCGGACGGCATCGTCCCCGTCGTCGCCGAAGTGAACGGGAAGATGATCAGCATCGAAGTGGAGGCGGGGGATGAAGTCATCCCGGGGATGATCGTCGCGTATATCGAAGAGATCCCGGAACGAAATCACGGATAGGGGGGATCATCGAGATGATCAAACGAAGGGCGCACAACGTGTTTGCGGTGACGCTCGGTCTGCTTATGGCGGCGATGTTCCTTTTGGCCGGGTGCGGCGCTAAGGGCTCCGCCGGTCAAACGGACAACGACAATGGCCTTGAAGGGGAGCTCAACTTATTTATCTGGTCGGAGTATATGCCGAATGATGTCCTTGCCCGTTTTGAACGAGAATACGGCGTGAAAGTCAACCGCAGCGAATACTCGTCCAATGAAGAAGCGATGGCCAAAATCAGTGCCGCCGGCGGAGTCTACGATCTCGCCGTGCTTTCCGACTACATGGTCGATGTGATGATCAAACAAAAGATGTTGGACCCCGTCGATCTCGACAAAATCCCAAACTTTAAGAACATCGGCGAGGATTATAAGAATCAACCGTTCGATCCCGGAAATCGGTATTCGGTGCCTTATATGTGGGGCAGCACGCTGATCGCGGTCGATCAATCGAAAGTGAAGGATGCGGTAACGTCCTATGCCGATCTATGGCGGCCGGAATTTCGGAACAGCTTGGTCGTGTTGGATGATGCCCGCGAAGTGATCGGCATGGTCCTTCAAAAAATGGGTTACGCCAAAAATGAAACGGATCCGTCCATTTTGGAACAAGCCAAAGAAGAGCTTCAAAAGCTGATGCCGAACATCAAGGCGTTCGACAGCGACAGTCCGAAGACGCTGCTCATCAATGGCGAGGCCGTGGCGGGTTTTATCTGGAACGGCGAAATTCCTCTCGCCCAACAGGGCAATCCGAACATCGTCCCGGTTTTTCCCCAAGAAGGCATCGGCTTGTGGATGGACAGCTTTGTCATCCCTCAAAAGGCCCCACATCCGAAGGCGGCGCATGCGTTTATCAACTATGTCCTCGATCCGAAGGTAAGCGCGGAAATTTCGAAGGCTTTTCCTTATTCCAATCCGAACGAAGCGGCCCATCAATATATGGATCCGGCCCTTTTGAACAATCCGGCCGTTTATCCGCCAAAAGACGTCGTCAAAAAGGGTCAATATATTCGGGACATCGGGGAAGCGACGAAATTGTACGACAGGATATGGTCGGAAGTGAAGCGTTGAGATGAAGGGCATAAGACTGGATTCGGTGCAGGAATTTGATGTTCTTTCGTCGACGCAGGTGATCATCAAGGAGGCGCTTCAAAAGCTCGGCTATCCCGAGGCGATGTATGAGTTGTTGAAAGAACCCGTGCGTTTTTTGACCGTGCGCATCCCGGTGCGCATGGACGACGGCAGCGTGCGGGTCTTTACGGGCTATCGGGCCCAGCACAACGACGCCGTCGGCCCGACGAAAGGCGGCGTGCGCTTTCATCCGGACGTCACCGAGGATGAAGTTAAAGCGCTTTCCATTTGGATGACCCTCAAAGCCGGCATCGTCGATCTGCCGTACGGCGGCGCCAAGGGCGGCATCGTCGTCAATCCGACGGAGCTCTCGTTCCGCGAGCTGGAGCGCCTAAGCCGCGGCTACGTGCGGGCGATCAGCCAGATCGTCGGCCCGACGAAGGACATCCCCGCGCCGGACATCGCCACCAACTCGCAGATCATGGCTTGGATGCTCGATGAATACAGCCGCATCCGGGAACACGACTCGCCGGGTTTCATCACCGGCAAGCCGATCGTCCTGGGCGGCTCCCATGTGCGGGAGACGGCGACGGCGCGCGGCGTGACGATCATGATCCGCGAGGCGGCGAAGAAGCTCGGCATCCCGCTCGCCGGGGCGCGGGTCGTCGTGCAGGGCTTCGGCAACGCCGGGAGCTATCTCGCCAAGTTCATGCACGACGCCGGAGCGAAGGTCGTCGGCATCTCCGACGTCTACGGCGGCCTGTACGACCCGGAAGGTCTCGACATCGACGCCCTGCTCGAGAAGCGCGATTCATTCGGCACCGTGACGCGGCTGTTTAAGAACACGATCACCAACCGGGAGCTTTTGCAACTTCCGTGTGACATTCTGGTGCCGGCGGCGGTGGAAAACCAGATCACGGCGGAGAACGCGCCGAACATCCAGGCGAAGATCATCGTCGAAGCGGCGAACGGGCCGACGACGCGGGAGGCGACGCGGATCCTCACGGAGCGCGGCGTGTTCATCGTGCCGGACGTGCTGGCGAGCGCCGGCGGGGTGACGGTCTCGTACTTCGAATGGGTGCAGAACAACCAAGGATACTACTGGTCCGAGGAAGAAGTGCTGGCGAAACTCGAGCAGGTGCTCGTCAGGGCGTTCAGCAACGTCGTGGCGATGGCCGAAAGCCGGGGCGTGGACATGCGCCTGGCGGCGTACATGGTCGGCGTGCGCAAAACGGCCGAAGCGTCGCGGTATCGCGGGTGGGTTTAGATTGACGGGGCGGCAAATGATTTTGAAAGGAGGCCCGGATATGTCTTTCAAAGGATTGTGGATAGACGGCATGCGTCAAGTTGCAGAGCGGACCATGCCGATTTATTCTCTGCACGACGGAAAAGTGTTGGCCAAAGTCGGTTTGGCCTCGAAAGATGACGTCGTTCGCGCCGTCGAAGGTGCCCATCGCGCTTTTCTCACCTACCGCGAACAGCCGGCGCACACGAGATCGCGCATTTTATTCCGGGTCGCCGAACTGCTGGACGCGCGACGGGAAGAAGCCGCAAGGCTCATCGCCGAAGAAGCGGGAAAACCGCTTAAAGCAGCGCGAGGAGAAGTGCAGCGGGCCATACAGACGTACCGCTTTTCGGCAGAAGAAGCCAAACGGATCGGCGGAGAAACGATTCCCCTCGACGCGGCTGTCGGGGGAGAAGGACGCATCGGGATGACGTGGCGCGAACCGCTGGGCGTGGTGGCCGCGATAACGCCCTTCAACTTCCCGCTGAACCTTGTCGCTCATAAGCTCGGACCTGCGCTTGCCGCCGGAAATACGGTGGTGTTGAAGCCGGCCGGAAGCACGCCGCTTTCGAGTTTGTTCATTGCGGAACTGTTTCATGAGGCGGGTCTTCCGCCCGGGGCGCTGCAGGTCGTCACCGGATCGGGAGCCGAGATCGGAGACGTGCTGGTGACCCACCCGCTCGTCAAGGTGATCACCTTCACCGGAAGCCCGGCGGTGGGAAAAGCGTTGCGCGAGAAAAGCGGGCTCAAACGGACGATTTTGGAGCTGGGCTCGAACTCGGCGGTCATCGTCGAGCCGGATGCGCCTTTTGAATTCGCCGTGAACCGGGTAGTAGAAGGGGCATTTCAATACGCCGGACAGATTTGTATTTCTGTACAACGCATCTACGTGCATGAAGCGATTTTCGACCGATTTCGCGCGGCGCTGCGCGAGCGGACCGCGGCGCTCAAAGTCGGCAACCCGCTGGACGAGGAGACGGATGTCGGCCCGATGATTCAGACCGAAGAAGCGGAGCGCGTCGCCTCATGGGTGGCGGAAGCTGTCCGCGGCGGCGCACGGATCGAGGTCGGCGGAACCCAAAACGGTGCATTCTATATGCCGACCATCCTGCTCGATGTCAAACCCGATATGGCCGTCGTCTCCCAAGAGGTGTTCGGTCCGGTTGCTTCGCTCATCCCATACCGCAACTTGGATCAGGCGATCGAGATGGCAAACGATTCGCGCTATGGACTGAATGTCGGCGTTTTTACTCGAGACATCCAAAAAGCCTTTTATGCCGCCAAACGTTTGGAGGCCGGAGGCATTATGGTCAACGACATTCCGACGTTCCGCGTCGATCACATGCCGTACGGCGGGGTGAAAGAGAGCGGCTTCGGCCGCGAAGGGGTCAAATATGCCGTCGAAGAGATGACCGAGCTGAAATTCGTGATGATCAACGTGGATGTATGAGCGACGAGATAGATCACGTGTATGCGATGAGATGATGTTGCCAAGGTCGATGAGGAGAGCAGAAATATTGCAATAGTGTACACGGATCTAAGCTAAAAAGTGTGGTTGCTCAAGCAGGAAAAGGCGGTCAGAGCGCTAAAGGGATCGTCACCAACACCACATCCCATCCCAAGGAGGCTCCGACCGCCTATAAAACGGTCTACGGATACGCTCTCGGTCTTCAAAGGCTGGATCATCGATCGCCTTGAACAAAATGAGCATCACGTCGACGTGGTTGCCGGGCGGCCGAAAAAGGAAGCGCGCTGTTCCCATTGCCAAGCCATCAGCCGCTTAAGTTCACGGCCGTTCGTCAAAGTGGCGGCGTAAACGGCA
>JADBKT010000015.1 GCA_014896255.1 Hydrogenibacillus sp. | reverse complement strand
GCGGTCGCCGCTCATCGGCGTCCGCAGAGAGCGGATACGCCGCCTGATAAGCGTCGTAAAACGCGCGCGGAAAACCGCCGAACAAGGCGCTCATGGCCAGGTCCATCTCCCGGTCGCCGAAAGAGACGGCCGGATCGATCAACACCGGGGTGCCGTCGCGCCGGACGATCCAGTTGCCGCCCCAGAGGTCGCCGTGCAGCGGCGAAGCCGGCGGATTTGACGGCAAAAAATCGCCGAGTCGGGCCAACAGGCGCTCCATCCGTCTCCGCCGCGCCGAAGGCATGAGCCCACGGCGCGCCGCCGCGAGGGCGAGCGCAAAAAGCCGCCGCTCGCCGTAAAAGCGCACCCAGTCACCGTCCCAATCGTTTGCCTGCATGAGCCCGCCGATCGGCGTCGGGCGAAAAAAGCCGTAGCGGCCTTCCGCTTCCGTCTTACGGTGCAGCGCCGCAAGGCATGCGCCGAGACGCCGGGCGGCCGCCTCCCGGTCGCCGCCTGTATCGATCCATTCGGTGATGAACACATACCCGGACACGACACCGTCCGTCCCGGCCCCGGCGTCGCCGTCCGCCGGAGCGCCCGTCTCGATTCGCCCCGTATCACGTTCTGCATCGTTCCTGACGAGGCCAGCCGCGAACACGGCGGGCACGGTACACGCGCCCTGCCGAGTCAAAAACCGGAGCCCTTCGACCTCCCCGGAGAGCGCCTCGGCAGCCGCCGGTGGCCCCCATTTGACGAAGTAATTCCCGCACGGCGCCTCCAGACGCCCCCTTCCGGAGCCGTGCGCGCTTCCGAGCGGCACGAGGCGCACCGCACCGGGCGTGACGCATGCCCCGACTTCCGAAAGCAAACGCGTCGCCGCCCGGACAACGTCGAACATGACCGCTTCCTCCCTCCCCCACGCACGTTCAACGCCGTTCCCGCATCGCCCGGCACCGTCCCAAAACGCCGGCTTCCATCGGCCCTCGGGTCCAATGATCGCCTCCGGCGTATGGGACGGTCATCATTTCGCATTCTTAAGCGAACCATCCTGCATCAAACGGCTTTTCAAGTGGCGCCAAAACCCTTCCACCCCGGCGGCGACCTGCCGGTATGTCTCGTCGTGCCGACCGTTGTAATAGGGGTCGTTCACATCCAATGTGCCGATCTCCGGCGCATAGGACAGCAAAAGTTCAATGCGGGCATCCTCTCCACCGTCCGGTTCAGCGATGTCGGCTCGACCGATCGTTTTGCCCGCCCGCGCGGCCAGACGGTGAAGGTCTTCAAGATTTTCCCGGTCCATCGCCAGGATGTAATCAAAAGCCGTGAGGTCTTCCGGGCGGACTTGCCGGGCGACGAGCCCTTCGCTCGAGATGCCGAGCCTCTTCAAGGTCCTGAGCGTTCCCGGACACGGCGGCTCCCCGACGTGCCAGGCGCCGGTGCCTGCCGAGTCGCACGAGACCACGTCTTGCAGCCCCTCCTCCTGCACGCGATGCCGAAACAGCGCTTCGGCCAGCGGCGAGCGGCAGATGTTCCCGGCGCAGACGAACAACACGCGCAACAAGACGATCCTCCCCCTCGGTGCATGGGATATCGGCGCGACAACGCGACCCGGGTGACCGCGCAACGATGAAGCCGCGCGATGAACCTGCATCATACGATGCTGTCCGATGACCGTGCCGTTACGGACGGCTCACCCGAGCGGTACGGGCGTCACCCGGCGGTTTTTGAGCACGTGCACCTCCGTATAGCCGACCTCCCGAGCGAGGGCCACCGCTTCTTCGTAGCGGTAGCCGATGTGATCCGGATGGTGGGCGTCGCTGGAGAGCACGATCCCGACGCCGTAGGCACGGCATTTTTCGAGCAGGCGTCGCGACGGGTAAATCTCCCCGACCGGTTTGCGCAGTCCGGCCGTCGAGATTTCGATCAGCGTCCCGTTTTGCGCGAGCGAGCGGGCGACGCGTTCATACCAGCGATCGAGAAAGTCTTCGTCGTTCGGCCGGTAACCGAAGATTTTCACCAGATCGAGATGCCCGACGAACTGGAACAGGCGGCTTTCGGCGAGCCGGATGACCTGTTCAAAATACTGCGCATACACTTCTTCGATGTTGCGCCGGGCGTATTCGTCCTTGAATTCTCCGAGATCGATGCCCCAATCGCCGATCCAGTGCACCGAGCCGATCACGTAGTCGAACGGATAACGCTCGATGAACCGCGCGATCGCTTCTTCTTTGCCCGGGATGTAGTCCATCTCGATGCCGAAGCGGACGTCGAGCCCCGCGGCTTCGGCCGCCTCGAACAGTGCCACATAGTCGCTGAATTTGAGCGTCCGGCGCCGCTCGGCCCACGGATGCGTGAGGATTCCGGCGGTTTCATCGAAAAAATAGGCATGTTCGGAAAGGCCGAGTTCGTCGATCCCCCGCTCTTGGGCTGCCTCGACGTAGACCTTGAGCCAATCGAGCGAAAGGCCTTTCGATTCATGCAGATGGACATGGTAATCGGTGAGCATCCCCGCGCCCCTCCCCACAGTTTTTTTCGTTCCGGGTACTTTGAAGACGATCCAATTCAGCGGCCTGCTACGGGTTGCCCTGCACGCCGCCGGCGGCGGCACGTAATGCCCGGATCGCGTGCACCGGATCTTCGGCGCCGAAGACCGCCGATCCGGCGACGAACTCGTCGGCGCCGCTTGCTTTGGCCGCGCGGATCGTCGTCCGGTCGATCCCCCCGTCGACCATGATCGGAAGCGTTCGCCCTTCGGCCGAAAGCCGCTCGCGCAGGGCGCGCACTTTCTTGAGGGTCGAGGGGATGAGCGCCTGCCCGCCGAAGCCGGGATTGACCGTCATGACGAGGACATAGTCGATGTCGCCTAAGAGCGGGAATACGGCTTCTACGGGCGTTCCGGGATTGACGGCCGCCCCGGCCAGCTTCCCCGCCCGTTTGATGGCCGTCACCGCCCGGTGGACGTGCGGCGTCGCTTCGACGTGGACGGCGATGCGGTCCGCCCCCGCCTCGATGTAGCGCTCAAGCGACGCCTCCGGGCGCTCGATCATCAAATGGACGTCGAAGATGAGCTCCGTCGACGGCCGAAGCGCCGCGATGAGCGCCGGGCCGAAGGTCAAGTTGGGAACGAAATGGCCGTCCATGACGTCAAAATGGATGATGTCCACTTCCGCTTCGACGGCCTGAAGTGCCGAACGAAAACAGCCGAAATCCGCCGACAACAGCGATGGAGCGATGCGTATGGCCACGTCAACGATACCTCTTTTCGGCTTTTTCCTTGAGTTCTTCGAGAAATTGCCGGTAGTGCGCATAGCGAAGGGCGTCGATCGCGCCTCCGTCGACCGCCGCGCGCACCGCGCAGCCCGGCTCGGCGACGTGCAGGCAGCCGCGGAAGCGGCAGGCGGGAGCATACCGGCGAAACTCCAAAAACAGCCCCGGCAGCGCTTCCGGCGCAAGGTCGAGCTCAAGCGCGGAAAAACCGGGCGTATCGGCGATCCAGCCGCCTTCACGGCCGCTTATGCCTGGATCCGCTTCGACGTAGAGCAGCTCCACCGCGCGCGTCGTATGCCGGCCGCGGGTCGTCTTGGCGCTTACTTCTCCGACTTCTACCGCGGCCCCCGGGACGAGGGCGCGGATGAGCGTCGATTTGCCCACGCCGGAAGGACCGGCGAAGACGGTGAGACGGCCGTTCAAAAGCTTTTTCACGTTCTCAAGCCCTTCGCCGCGCGGCGCGTTCACTAGGACGACCGGATAGCCGACGGCAAGGTAAACGCGCTCCACCTCCGCCAAAAGCGCCTCGCCTTCCCGCCGCGCCGCCTCTTCCAAATCCTCGAGCAAATCCCGCTTCGTGACGACGATCGCCAAGGCGATGCCATGCGCTTCGGCGAGCACCGTCAACCGGTCCAGCGTCCGGCGGGAGAGCGGAGGATGCACGAGGCTTTGCACGATGATCAGCGCGTCCACGTTGGCCACTGGAGGGCGGATCAGCGCATTTTTCCGCGGCGCGATGTCGTCGATCCACCCCTCCCCGCCGGCGTTCGGAAGGGTAAAGTGTACGCGGTCGCCGGCGAGCGGCGTGCGCGCGTCTTTCCGGAACACGCCCCGCGCCCGGCACAGAATGGGCGCATGGGGGTCACCTCCCTCCGGCACGACGTGGTAAAACCCGCCGATCGCCTTCTTAATCATGCCCCACGGCATTCGCGTCCCTCCGACTCGCCCACCGATTCACCGACGCCTTTCGTCCTCTCCGGATTTCGCCCAGGCTGCCTGCGCTTTCCATAGTGCGAAATATGCCCATCGTGAAAGTTTTTTCCCCAAACCGCGGTCTCCGGCGGCGCCGGATCCGCCCCTTTGATCCCCGTCACCGTTCTCGTTCGCCGGAGGTTCAAAACCCGGTGGCGAGACGACATCCACGTAGCGCACCGTCTTTTGACGGGTGAGCACGCCGTTCTCGTACACTTCGATCGTCGCATCGCGCGAAGGGGAGAGCACGAGTTCAAGCGAAAACTCCTTCGGCCCGCGCACCGTCTCCTGCACGAGCGCCCGGGCGGTGTCGAAGCGGGCGTCGCGAACGAAGATGGCGACGTTCGTCTCTTTTCCGTTTTCCGCGAGAACGCTGATCGGATAGTCGACGATGAGGGCATCGCTTTTCAGCCCGCTGGAGACCGACAATGTGATCTCCTGCCCGACGGTGACGTTTTGGCCCGCCTTGACCGGCCATTGGGCGAAGACATAGCCTTTCGGGAAGTACGACGGCTCTTCGCGCACCGATTTGAGCACCAGGTCGTTTTTGATGAGCAGGCTCTCCGCCTGCTCGCGGGTCAGGCCGACGAGATCGGGCATCTCGAAAAACCTTTTGCCCTTGCTGACGACGAGCATCACCTCGGCCGTCTTCGGCACGACCAGGGTTCCCGCCTCCGGGGTCTGTTCGATGACCGTCCCTTGCTCCGCCTGATCGTCGTAGGTTTCGGTGATGTTCACGTGTTGAAAATCCAACAACCGCTCCTCCGCCGTTCGGACGTTCAGGCCGACGACCGACGGCATCTCGATCTTTCGCGGTCCAAGGCTGACGATGAGCCCCACCGGCGTGCCGCGTTTGGCCTTTTCTCCGGGAGCCGGCGTCTGGGAAATCACCAAACCTTCCGGAACATTTTCATCGTATTGCTCCTCAACTTCGACCGTCATGCCCAAGTCTTTAAGCTTCGTCTCCGCCGCCGTCCGTTCTTCACCGATCACGTCGGGAATAAGGACATCCGGAACATAGATCGCGCCGGCGATCATCTTTCCTGTGGTGACCACGCCGAAGACCAGTACCAACGCCAGGAACGTCCACGTAACCCCCCGGCGGAGGCGACGGTTTTGCCACCAGGACCGAGAGCGCCCGCCGGAGCCTTTGGAGCGCTCTTCGGGCAAGTCGTTTTCCGCCTCATCCGTCGTACCGCCGAAGCCTGCCCGGTCCGCTCCGTCGACGTCCGCCTGCTCGACCGCATGACCGATCGGCTCGCCGTGATTCGTCCCTTCGGCATCCGAATGATGATCGAGGCGGGCAAACACCTGCGTCGCGCCGTCCTGCCAACCCGGGACAAACGGCGGCTCACCGGCGCGCGCCGGGTCGAGGGCCGTCGCCAGATCACGGCGCATCGCCTGCGCATCGGGGTAGCGGTCTTCCGAATGCTTGGCGAGCGCGCGCAAGATGACGTTCTCGAGCGGTCGGGGGAGATGGGGATTGAACTGCCTCGGCGCCGGAAGCGGGGCTTCGATGTGCTGAAGCGCCACCGATACCGGCGAATCCCCGTTGAACGGGACGCGGCCCGTCGCCATCTCGTAGAGGACGACGCCGAGCGAATACAGGTCGGACGTCGCTCCGATCACCCCGCCGCGGGCCTGCTCCGGCGAAAAATAGTGGACGGAGCCGAAGATCGTCTCCATGTCGGTGATCGTCTGCGCCGTCACCGCCCTGGCGATGCCGAAATCGGTCACCTTCACCCGCCCGCTCGTGTCGATCAAGATATTGTGCGGTTTGATGTCGCGGTGGATGATGTCCGCCCGGTGCGCATTCGAAAGGGCGTCGAGGATTTGCGTACCGATGGACACGATTTCCTCGGGCGAAAGCGGTGCCGCACGGTCGATGCGCGCCTTGAGCGTCTCGCCGGCGACGTACTCCATGATGATGAACGGCCCGTCGGCGTCTTCGCCGAGGTCGTAGATGGCCACGACGTTCGGATGGGAGATGCGCGCCGCGGCCTGAGCCTCGCGGTAAAACCGCCGCACGAACAGTTCATCCTGGCGAAACTCCGGGCGCATCCGTTTGATGGCCACGGGGCGTTCGAGCATGAGGTCGACGCCGCGGTAGACGACGGCCATCCCGCCGCCGCCGATGTACGCTTCGAGGCGATAACGGTCTTTGATCACGCGGCCGATCATCGGTCGTCGCCCCCTTCTGCCGTCGGCGTTTCGACCGCGGCGTCGGCCGGCGCTTCGACGACGGCCAGCGTGATGTTGTCCTCGCCGCCGCGAACCAGCGCTTCTTCCAACAGCCGCTCGCCGACGGTCACGACGTCAAGCTCCGTCCGAGACAAAAGCGCCGCGATCGTCTCCGCCGGCACCACGTTGGAGAAACCGTCCGTACAGACGAGCAGGCGATCGCCGTGCGACCATTCGAAGGCGACGAGGTCGACTTCCACCAACGCTTCCGTGCCGACCGCGCGCAAGATGACGTGTCGCCGCGGATGGACTTCCGCCTCCGCCTCGCTGATCGCCCCCTGACGGAGCAGTTCGCCGATGTACGAGTGGTCCTCGGTCAGTCGGGTGAGGCGCCCGCTCTGCATCAGGTACGACCGGCCGTCGCCGACGTGGGCGATGATGCCCCGGTCGATGCCGACGATGACCGCATCCAGCGTCGTCCCCATGCCGCTGACCGCTTTTTCGGCGCGGGACGTCTCATACACCTTGCGGTTGGCGGTCAACACCGCCTCCTTCAGCAATGGGGCCCAATCCGCGATCGGCCAAGCCCGGACGACCGCCTCGACGAGCGTCTCCACGGCGAGCGTGCTCGCCACCTCGCCGGCCGCGTGACCGCCCATGCCGTCGGCGACGACGACGAGCAGGTGATCCGCATCGAGCGCGACGATGCGCCCGGCATCTTCATTATTGGGACGCTTCCCGACGTGCGAGCGCAAAATATGTCGCATCTTTCCCCTCCTGCAAAACCGTCTGGGCAGGGTCTTACTTCGGGAGGAACGATTGATCGTGGTGCCGCGCCCGAAGCTGTCCGCACGCCGCATCGATGTCCGTGCCGTGTTCCCGGCGCAGCGTGACGACGACGCCCTCTTCCTCCAGCAGGCGCTTGAAGCGCACGATGTCCTCTCGCGGCGTGCGCACGTAGGGCCGCTTGGGCACCGGGTTGAACGGAATGAGGTTGACCAGGGCGAAGATCGGCCGTACCCGTTCGGCGAGCAGGCGGGCATGCTCCGGCCGATCGTTCACCCCCCCGAAGAGGGCGTATTCAAACGAGATCCGCCGCCGCGTCTTTTCGACATAGTAACGGGCCGCCGCCATCACGTCCGTAAGCGGGTACTTTTTGTTGATCGGCATGAGCCGCGAACGCAGTTCATCGGTCGGCGCGTGCAGCGAGATGGCCAGACGGACCTTGAGGCCAAGATCGGCAAAATCGTAAATCCGCGGCACGATGCCGCTCGTCGAGACGGTGATATGTCGCTCCCCGATGTCGAGTCCCCGCGGATCGCTGACGATGTTCAGAAAGTCGACGA
The DNA here is from genome assembly GCA_014896255.1 of Hydrogenibacillus sp. Classification (GTDB taxonomy): domain Bacteria; phylum Bacillota; class Bacilli; order Thermicanales; family DSM-22653; genus Hydrogenibacillus. The sequence goes on along the minus strand of JADBKT010000015.1, from coordinate 77,980 downwards.
GCGCATCGAAGTTTTCAAACGGCTCGCCGATGCCCATGACGACGATGTGGCTGACCCGCGCGCCTTCCTCATCCAAAAGGCGTTGCGCATGAAGCACCTGGGCGACGATTTCGCCGGCGGTCAAGTTGCGCTTCAGCCCCCCGAGCGTCGATGCGCAAAACGTACAACCGATGCGGCAGCCGACTTGCGTCGTGACGCAGACGCTGTTGCCGTAGCGGTGACGCATGACGACCGTCTCGACGGCATGGCCGTCAGACAACCCGAGCAGCAGTTTGACCGTCCCGTCCCGCGACGTCTGACGCGCAAGCTCCGTCAGGTCGTCGAGCAAAAACTGTGCGGCAAGCGCCTCGCGCAACCGTTTGGGCAGATCGGTCATTTCGGTCAATGAACGCACGCGACGAACGTACAACCAATGGAAAATTTGCTTGGCGCGATAAGCCGGCTCCCCGTGCGCCGCGAGCCAGGCGACCAGGCGATCGTAGGTCAGATCATACAGGCGTGTTTGCTCCCCCACCGCTTTTTCACCTCCCTGGGATCGATTCGATGCATTTCAGGCGGGCGATGAAAAACCCGTCGCCGCCCGTTTCTCCCGGCCACACTTCGACCATCCCCGGCCCCACCGCCCGGATGTTCGGCCAATCGGGAAGATCGTCGATCAGCGACGGATCGGGGATAAAATTCGTCGTTTCGCGCAAAAAGACGTAAACGGCCTCTTCGTTCTCTTCGCGATTCAGCGTACACGTGCTGTAGACGAGAAGCCCTCCAGGGGCCACATAGGGCGCGACGCCGCGAAGGATCGCCCGCTGCTTGGCGGCCAGCGAGGCAAGATCGGGCGGCCGAAGCCGCCACTTGATCTCCGGTTTGCGGCCGAGCGTCCCCAGACCGCTGCACGGCGCGTCGACGAGCACGCGGTCGAAGTGCGCCCGCGGCAGACGGCGAATCGCGGTGGCGTCTTCTTGGATGACGACCAACGCGCGCAGGCCGAGCCGCGCTTTTTCCCGTTCCAAACGGCGGATCTTGTGCGCGTGTACATCGGCGGCGACGATCTCTCCTTCATCGCCGACGAGCTCAGCGATGTGCGTCGCCTTTCCGCCCGGCGCCGCGCAGGCGTCGAAGATGCGCTGCCCGGGGAGCGGCCGGAGCGCGTGGGCGACGAGTTGCGCGCTTACGTCCTGCACGGTGAGCCAGCCGCCTTCGATCAGATCTCTAAGCACGGAAGCCGGGCCGTGCACGACGTAAGCGCGTTTCAGCCCTTCCACCGGCGTCATCGTCGCGCCGCGCTCGGCAAGGGTTCGCCGGACGACGTCCTCGGCATCCGGTTTGAGGCCGTTTAAGCGCACAAACAGCCGCGGAGCGGCGTTCGCCGTCTCCATGAGGCGTTCCGCCGCCTGCTCGCCGTACTGCGCCACCCACCGTTCGACGAGCCATTCGGGATAACTCAGGCGCAGCGCCAAATCCCGCACGCGCTCGCCGGTCTTCGGCGGTGCGGCCCGCGACGGATCTCGCGTATAGGCGCGCAAAACGGCGTTGGCCGTCTTGGCATGCCCGTCGTGGCCGAAACGCTTGGCGAGCGCCACCGTCTCCGAAACGACGGCATAAGGCGGAATGCGGGACAAAAACAAGAGCTGATAAAAGGCCATCAACAGAAGCAGGCGAAACCACCCGTCGAACGTGGCGATGTCGCGTTCGGTGTACGCCTGAAGGGCGTAAGCCAGGCGTTTCTTCCAAGCGACCGTCCCATAGACGAGTTCGGTGACCAGGGCGCGGTCCGAAGCCTGAAGACGCGCCATGTCGTCGCTTTCACGGAGCAGGACGTTCGCATAGGCGCCGCCTTCTTCGATGCGCATCAGCATGTGAAGCGCAACGGCCCGTGCCGAACGTCCCAGATCATCCCGCATTTGGATCTTCGGGGTTGCAGTTTTCCGTTTGGACAAGGCGCAGCCCTGCCTTCCAATGGGGTTGTCCGTTCGCCCATTCGCGGGCCGACATGCGCCGTTTGCCGGGAGGCTGCACTTCGATCAGCTTGAGCGCGCCGCGGCCCGCCGAGAGGATGATGCCGTCCGGCGCGAGACGGATGAGCGTGCCCGGCGGGACCGGCGCTCTTTCCGCGTCGAGCGCATTGCCTTCTGCCGGCTCGGCCCACCATATCTTGACCGGTCGCGTGCCGTCCGTCCCGAGAAGCGGGAGATAAGCTCCCGGCTCGGGCAACAGTGCCCGCAGTCGGCGAAACAGCACTTCCGCCGGCAGGCAGAAGTCGAGCCGTTCGTCCGCTCGGGTCAGATTCGGCGCAAACGTCGCCGCCGCCTCATCCTGCGGGACGGGGTCGATCCGTCCCGACACGTAAGCCGGCAGCGTATCGAGCAAAAGGTCACGTGCCAGCTCGGCGAGCCGCGCCGTAAGCGCGCCGGCCGTCTCGCGGGGGCCGATCGCCGTCTTCACCTGCGCGACGATCGGACCGGCGTCCATCTTCGGCACCATGACCATAAGCGTCACGCCCGTCTCCTGCGCTCCGTCCATGATCGCCCGCTGGATCGGCGCGCCGCCCCGGTAAAGCGGCAGGAGCGAGGCGTGCAGATTGAGCGCCCCCTTGGGCGGCAGTTCCAGCAGTCGGCGAGGCAAAAACTGACCGTACGCGGCGGTCACGATGATCTCCGGCGCCGCGGCGCGGATGCGCTCCAATGCCGCCTCGTCGCGGATGCGCTCCGGCTGAAAGACGTCCAAGCCGAACCGTACCGCCTTTTCTTTGACCGGCGGAGGCGTGAGCCGTTTGGCGCGCCCGACCGGTCTGTCCGGCTGCGTGACGACGAGCGGAACCTCATACCCGGCGGCCAAGAGTCCTTCCAGCGCCGGCACGGCATACGCCGGCGTGCCCATGTAGACGACCCGCGTCATCGGCCGCCTTCCTCCGCCCCCGTCACCGAGCCGACATGATGTGGAGTCTCATGAACCCCTTGCTTTCCACCGCTTTCGCGTCCCGGGGCGTTCGGGCGCCGCGCGGCTTCCTTGGCCAACGGATCCCGGCGGTACAGGCGATGCGCGAGATCGATGAACAGAATGCCGTTCAGATGATCGATCTCGTGCATGAGCGCCCGAGCGAGCAGACCCGACCCCTCGACTTCGAACCACTCTCCTGAGCGGTTTTGTGCCTTGACGAGGACGCGCTCCGGGCGCTTCACCTCCCCCGTCACGCCGGGAATGGAAAGACATCCTTCCGGACCGTCCTGCTCACCGGACGTCTCCAAAACCTCCGGATTGATGAGTTCCAGCAATCCTTCGCCGATGTCGATCACGACCATACGCTTTAAGATGCCGACCTGTGGCGCGGCCAGCCCGACACCTTCGGCGGCATACATCGTCTCGGCCATATCGTCGAGCAGACGAAGCACATTCGGCGTAATCTTCGACACCGGCTTCGCCACCTGACGCAAGATCGGATCCGGATGTTTGACGATATAGCGTACGCTCATCGCTCGTCTTCCTTTCTCGTTCGAATGGCATTTACCGCACCATCGGCGCCTTTACATCAATGATTGCGGATCAAAGTCGACGGCGATCTCGATCCGATGCCGTTTGACTTCCCTTTGCACATCTTCCAACGCGGCTCGAAGCAAAGCCCCAAGGCGAGGTTCCCGTTTATATTTTATCAAGGTATGAAAACGAAAGCGATCGCGCAGTTTGGGGATCGGCGCCGGCGTCGGCCCGATGACGATCGTCTCCTCCCCCACCCGCATGCGCAGCCGATCGCTGATCACGAACAGCGTTTCCCGGGCAAGAGACGCCTGCGCATGCGCCGCGTGAATGACGACGAGGCGGTAAAACGGCGGATACGATCCTTTTTTGCGCCGAGCGAGCTCTTCGGCGAAAAACGCCTCGTACCGCCCGTCGACCGCCGCTCGGATGCTGTAGTGATCGGGAGCGAACGTCTGTACGACGACCTCGCCGGGAAGCGTTCCGCGCCCGGCGCGCCCGGCCACCTGCGTCACCAACTGAAATGTTCGTTCTGCAGCGCGAAAATCCGGAAGCGCGAGCATCGAATCGGCGGACACGATGCCGACCAGCGTGACCTTTGGAAAGTCGAGCCCTTTGGCGATCATCTGCGTACCGATCAGGATGTCCGCTTCACCGCGCATGAAACGGCCCAGCAAATCCTCATGCGCCCCTTTGCGCTGCGTCGTATCGCGGTCCATACGGATCACGCGGGCCGCCGGAAATTCGGCCGCGAGCGCCTCCTCGACGCGCTGCGTGCCGCCGCCGAGTTTGAGCAGGTGTGTGCTGCCGCAGGACGGGCAGCGTTCGACCATCGGTTGCTCAAAACCGCAGTAGTGGCAACGGAGCGCCTCATCCGTCCGGTGATAGGTCAACGTGACCGCACAGTGAGGGCATTCGACGGCCCGTCCGCACCGGCGACAGAGGACGATGTTCGCATAGCCCCGACGGTTTTGCAGCAGGATGATCTGCTCGCCCCGCTTCAGGCGCTCGTCGATGGCCGCGCTGAGCGGCGGGCTTACCAGCCGGTCGCCTCCGCCCTCCCGCCGAAGATCGACGATGCGCACCGAAGGCAGCCGCGCGCCGCCGACGCGCTTCGGCATCACCATCAACCGATAACGGCCGGCCCGGGCGTACGCATACGATTCCATCGAAGGCGTGGCGCTCCCGAGCACGAGTGCCGCGCCGTGGCGGCGCGCCCGCCAAAGGGCGACCTCCCGGGCATGATATCGCGGCGTTTCTTCCTGCTTATAACTCCCTTCATGTTCTTCATCGAGAATAATGAGGCCGATCCGTTCGAGCGGCGCAAACACCGCCGAACGGGCGCCGACGACGACGCCGACCTCGCCGCGGCGGATCCGCTGCCATTCGTCGAACCGTTCACCGGCGGAAAGTCCGCTGTGCAGCACGGCGACGTTATCTCCGAATCGGTGCTGGACACGGGCGAGCATCATCGGCGTAAGCGCGATCTCCGGAACGAGAAGCAGCGCCGTCTTGCCGTTTGACAGCATGCGCTCGATGAGGGTGAGATACACTTCCGTCTTCCCGCTCCCCGTCACTCCGTGAAGGAGCACCGGCGCGGCGTCTCCCCGTTCGATGTCCGCCCAGATCGCCTCGACGACGCGCCGCTGATCGTCGGACAAGGCCACCGGCGGTTTTTGCCAGGACGGATCGACGCTCGGACGTCGAAGGGCGGACGCTTCTTCCACGCGTACCCATCCGGCCTGAGCCAACGCGCGTATCGACGCAGACGTCGCTCCAGTAGCCCGAATCAACGCCTGAAGCGGCATCCGACCATGTTCGGCGAGAAGTGCCAAAACCGCCTTCTGCCGCTCACCCCGTACCGCCTCCGCCGCCTTTTGCAGGATGTCGGCGCCATGTACGGGCACGACGACCTTCATCGTCTTCGCCCGCCCCCGGTGCGTGCGCAGGCGTTCTTCCGCAAGCCAACCGCGTTCGATGAACAGATCAAGAATCGGTTCCGCGTCGGGAAAGCGCATCAAGAGCGTCTTTTTGTCCACCGGTCCGTTGGCCTTCACCCACTCCAGCAGCTCGACTTCTTCCGGAAGCGCGATGAGCGGTTCATCTCCGCCGTTCCAGCGAATCCGGACGCGTTCTTCCGTCTTCATCGACGGAGGGAGCATCGAGATCAGCGTTCGATACAGCGGATAGAGCATCGCCTCGGAAAAGTCGCGCGCCAGGTCGACGAGCTCTTCCGTAAACGGCGGCGTCTCATCGAGCACATCGAGCAGGAACTTCAGCTTTCGGGCACCCAACTCGCCGCTTCCGCCCCGAACCGGACCGTCATCACCGGTCGGACTCGGCGTTCCGATGTCGATGAATGGCGGGCGATCCGCGGCCCATCCGCCGGACGGCGGGATGTCCCGGCTGTCCTGATGAAGGGCGACGACGATGCCTTCCATACGACGTCGCCCGAACGGCACGAGGACGCGGCTGCCGATCGCCACGCGCTCGGAAAGCTTCGGCGGGACCGCGTATGTATAACGGCCGGAGACGTCGTAAGGCACGTCGATCGCCACCTCCGCCGTATACCGTGACGTCTGTTGCCGGTGGTCCATCACCGCGCGTCACCGCCGGTCCGGCCTTTACCCGCCCGTTCTTCATCGATCGAACGTTCACCGGACGTCTTTTCACCGCCCGCATCTTCGGCCGGCGGCATGCTTTGAAACGCGAGAATCGTGCGGATGATCGTTTCGGCGAGGTCTTCTTTGGACATGAGCGGCAAGGGATACAGCGCATCGTTCGGGCCGACCAACACCACGCGGTTCGTTTCCACCTCGAACCCGGCACCCGGCTCCGTGACGTCATTGGCCACGATCCAATCGGCGCCTTTACGACGTCGTTTGTTTCGAGCATGCTCCACCACGTCGTTCGTCTCCGCGGCAAAGCCGACGACCGTCTGATGCGGCTTTTTGCGCTGACCGACGTCGCGCAATATGTCCGGCGTCGGCACCAGCATGAGCGTGAGCGCCTCCCCGCTCTTTTTGATCTTCTGCGCCTCCACCACCGCCGGTTCGTAGTCGCTCACCGCGGCGGCGGCGATGAACCAGTCGAACGTTTCGCGTTCGCGCATCACCGCGGCGTGCATCTCCCGTGCGCGCTCGACCCGCACGACCTTCACGCCTTCCGGAGGCGGAAGGTTCGTCGGACCGGTGATGAGCACGACCTCCGCCCCCAGGCGGCGAGCGGCGGCGGCGAGCGCATAACCCATCTTGCCGGAAGAACGATTGGACAAAAAACGCACCGGATCGATGGCTTCCCGCGTCGGTCCGGCGGTGACGACGACCCGCCGGCCGGAGAGAGGCGCATCATGCACCGCCTGGAGCGAAGGAACGCCCGCCCCCGGCGCGGGCGACGGAACGTCGACGTCGGCCATCGGTACGCGCTCCCCGGCCTTTTCCCGCCGGCGCACCGCGAGCAGGGGATCCGGATTCGGCGAAGCGAGCACCAGGCGGCCGGAGAAGTAGTCTTCGATCGCCTCCACGATCGCCTCAGGCTCCATCATCCGCCCTTTTCCCGTATAGCCGCAGGCAAGCGGCCCTTCATCCGGCTCCAAAAAATGATAACCGCGGGCGGTCAAAAGCGCCAGATTGGCCTGAACCGCCGGGTGCCGATACATATGCACGTTCATCGCCGGGGCGATCATCACCGGTGCCGTCGCCGCCAGGAGCACCGTGGAGAGCATGTCGTCGGCGATGCCGTGGGCGAGCTTGGCGATCACGTTCGCCGTCGCCGGCGCCACGACGACGAGATCCGCCCGATCGGCGACGTCGATGTGGGCGATGCCGGAGGGATCCGCTTCTTCGAACGGATCGCTGTACACCCGCTCGCGGCTCATCGTCTGGAACAACAGCGGCGTCACGAACCGCTCCGCACCGCGGGTCATGACGACGACGACGTCGTATCCGCGTTTTTTTAAGAGACTCACCAGCGATACCGATTTGTAGACGGCGATGCCGCCCGTCACCCCCAAGAGAATCGTCCGCGCCAACGACGCCCCTCCTTCCGCTAAGCGCCAACCCACAATTCCGCTACGTCATCCGGCGCAACAAAAAGGCCGAAGCGGCAATCGGCGCTTACGCTTCGGCAGTCGATCGGACCTCGAGCTTTCCGGCGTAAAACTCTTCCAGCGCGATTCCGACATCGCGGTACGACCGCGGTGATTCGATCAGCGGTGATTTTTCATGCAACAATTGACGAGCCCGTTTGGCCGCGATCATCACGAGCAAATATTTGCTCCCCGCCATCCGCTCAAGATCGTCGATCGGTGGATACCTCATCCCGCACTTCCTCCCGTTTCAATCGGCGTACAAAATCTTCGACGATGCGCGTCGTCCGGAGATGTTCCGCCGCAATGATGCATCGGATGCGCTCCACCGCTGCATCGATGTCGTCGTTCACCACGATGTAGTCATACAGCCCGATTTCCTCCACTTCTCGCGCCGCCTGCGCCAAGCGGCGGCGGATGACGATGGCGTCTTCCGTGCCGCGGGCGCTGATCCGCTCGGCCAGCGCCTCCCACGTCGGCGGCGCAAGAAAGATGAACACCCCGCCGGGATAGCGTTCACGAACTTGTCGTGCCCCTTGCACGTCGATTTCCAAGAGCACGTCGCGACCTTGCTCGAGTTGTTCAAAGACGAACGCCTTCGGCGTTCCATAATAATTCGACACGTATTCCGCCCACTCCAAAAACGCATCCTGGCGGATCATCTCCTCGAACTGCGACCGCGTTCGGAAGAAATAATTGACGCCTTCCACTTCACCGGCCCGCGGCGGGCGGCTCGTCACCGACACGGAATAGACGAGCTCGGGCATTCGCGCGCGCAGACGCTTGCCGACCGTCCCCTTGCCCACGCCGGACGGACCGGAAAGCACGATGAGCAGCCCGCGGTGCTTGGCGGTTTCCTCCCCGTCCGTCAAAGCGTTCGCCTCCAACCTTCACTCGACGAGGAGGCGCTTAGGCGGCGGAAGGGGCCGAAGGTGCTTCCGTTTGACAGCGTCCGGCGGCGCATGAGCATCGTTCAGCGAGGCCGGCGGCGGCCGGGGGTGCTGGCGGCCAAGGGGGCGTTCGAGGCGATCCTGGGACCGGTCGGCGGCGTTCAGAAGATCGTATAGCACCGCATTCAACCTCATCCGCGTCCGGTTCTGAACCGGGCGAACATCACACGCACCCCGCCGAGCAGGAAGAACGGTAAGACGGCGATCCCCAGTGCCTTGACCCAATCCTCCCCCGAAAGCGGCGTCGTGCCGAAGACGCGCGCCGCCGGCTCCCAGACGATGACGCCGACGACCAGCGCGAATGAGAAAAGCACGCTGAAGAGTAGCGGGAGATTCTCCAGTGGATTGCGATGAAAGATGGAGCGCTCGCTGCGCGCGTCGTACACGTGGATGAGCTGGGCGACGATGAGCGTCACGAAGGCCGCCGTCTGCGCTTCGGCCAGCGGCACGCCGCTTTTCAACCGTTCGGAAAAGGCGTACAGCGTGACCGCCGTGATGATCGCCCCGCGGCTTAAAATCTTCCACCACAGACCCCGCGCGAAAATACTCTCCGACGGCGGCCGCGGCGGCTGCTTCATAAGATCGCGCTCCATGCCGTCGAGCCCCAGCGCAAGCGCCGGAAGACCGTCCGTCACCAAGTTGATCCACAGGATCATGAGCGGCGTGAGCGGCACCGGCAGGCCAGCGGCGACGGCGATGAGCATGACCATGATCTCCGCCACGTTCGAGGCCAACAGATAACGCACGAATTTGCGGATGTTCTCATAGATCGTCCGGCCTTCTTCGATCGCCGCTTCGATCGTCGTAAAGTTGTCGTCGAGCAGGATCAGATCTGCGGCCTCCTTGGCCACCTCGGTGCCGTTTTGCCCCATGGCCACGCCGATGTCCGCCGCTTTGAGCGCCGGAGCGTCATTCGTCCCGTCGCCGGTCATGGCCACGATGTGACCGCCGGACCGAAGCGCCTGAACGATGCGCAGTTTGTCTTCCGGCGTCACCCGGGCGTACACGTCCGTCTTCGGCGCCGCCTCCACGAGCGCCGTCTCATCCATGCGTTTTAAGTCCTCCCCGGAGAGCACCAGCCCTTCCGGGCGCAAGATGCCGACGGTTTCCGCGATCGCCCGAGCGGTCGAACGATGATCGCCGGTGATCATCGCCACGCGAATCGACGCCTCCTGCACGGTGCGAATCGCCTCCGGCACTTCCGGCCGCGGCGGATCGATGAGACCGACGAGGCCGACAAAAACGAGATCGCGCTCATCCTCGAGATTTTGAAGCACCCTTAGTTGATCTTCACGATACGCGACGGCCAGCACGCGCATCCCCGAAGCGGCCATGGCCTCCGCCTGCTCGGCGATGCGCGCGCGCCATCTGGGCGTCAGCGGGCGTACCCCGCGACCGTCGTATACGGCCGTCGCGCGCGCCAAAACGACTTCGAAGGCCCCTTTGGTGACCAAAATCCCTCTCTGTCCGCTTCCGCCGCTTTCCAAGGCCAGATTGCCGTATGAAAGATCGTCCGTCAGCGCATACACGACGCTCATCCGCTTGCGCGTGCTGTCGAAAGGGAGTACGCCGGCGCGCGGGAAACGCCGGCGAAGCGCCTCCGCATCCAGTCCGGATTTGTGCGCGGCGACGACGATCGCCCCTTCCGTCGGATCGCCGTCGATCGACCATGCCTCTGTACCTTTCGATGCATCCGCCGGCGCGACGAGCTTCGCCTCGCAGCTCATCGCGCCGAACGCCAAGAGCCGCATGAGCGTCGGGCGCGTCGACGGTGAAACCGGACGCGAATGCGCCGCGTCGGCATAAAAATCACCGACCGGTTCATAGCCGCTTCCGCTCACGTATACCGTCCCGTCCGTCGTATACGCCGCGGCGAGCGTCATGCGGTTCATCGTGAGCGTCCCCGTCTTGTCCGTACAGATAAACGTCGTGCTGCCGAGCGTCTCCACCGACGGCAAACGCCGGACGATCGCCTTTCGCCGCTCGATCCGGGAGACACCGATCGCCAGCACGATCGTCACGATCGTCGGCAGTCCTTCGGGGATGGCCGCGACGGCGAGGGTCACGCCGATCAAAAACATCTGCGGGAACGGATAGCCGCTCATCACCCCGAGCACGGTCACGACGGCCGTAAGCGCCACCGCTACCCAGACGAGCACCTTTCCGAGATGCCGCATGCGCCGCTTGAGCGGCGTGTCGTGGTCTTCCGTCATCTTAAGCAGATGGGCGATCTTTCCCATCTCCGTCTGCATCCCGGTGAACACGACGACGCCGGCGGCCTCCCCTTTCAACACGAGCGTCCCCATAAAGGCCATATTCGTCTGATCGCCGAGCGGACGCGGCGCGGCGAGCACCTCCGGCGCCCGTTTTTCAAGCGGAACGCTTTCGCCTGTAAGCGCCGACTCGTCGACGATGAACGTCGTCGTTTGAAGTAGCCGCACATCGGCCGGCACCCGAGCGCCGGCGCTCATCCGGACGATGTCGCCCGGGACGAGCTTGTCGGCCTCGATTTTGTGCCACGCACCGTCCCGAAGTACCTCCGCCTTCGGCGCCGAAAGCCGCGACAACGCCTCCAGCGCCCGCTCGGCGCGATATTCCTGAATAAACCCTAAAAAACCGTTTAGGATGACGATCGCCAAGATGGCCACGGCGTCGACGATTTCCCCGAGAAGGGCGGAGATGAGCGTTGCCGCGAGCAGGACGACGATCATGAAATCTTGAAACTGTGCGAGCAAGACTTGAAGCGGCCCGCCCCCCGCTTCCGCTTCGATTTGGTTCAAACCGAACGTTTCCGTCCGCCGGCGCGCGTCTTCCGATGATAGACCCTTCTCAGCGTCGGCGCCGAGGGCGCGTAGAACCTCGTCCTCTTCCCGCGCGTACCATTCGGCCATCGTTTCGGACACCGTTTCGGACATCGCTGTGCCTCCCACCGCATAAGCTCCTGTCCCAATGTATTCAGACAAGCGGGGGGGTATGACCGCTCGCCGTTTACCTCCGGCGTCCGACATGCTAGACTGATGTTCGAAAGCGAGGAGACGACCGATGAGTTACGACGGCTGGCTGATCCGCCGACTGGCGCGCGAACTCGATGCCCGCCTCGTCGGCGGCGTCATTCAAAAGATTTACCAACCGGACAACGATGCCCTGGTGCTTGTCATCCGCACCCGCGCCCAAAACGAGATCCTCTTTCTGTCACGCGATCCGGAAGCCCCACGCGTGTATCTTGCCGGCGATCTGCCGAATCGACCGGGGGCGCCGAGCGGACGAACCATGCGTTTTCGAAAACATGTACAAAACGGCCGCATCACCGCCGTCCGCCAGCTCGGCCTGGAACGGATCATCGCCTTCGACATCGAGGCCAAAGATCTGCTCGGCGACCGGAAGACATACACGTTGCTCATCGAACTCATGGGCCGACATGCCAACATCATCCTCATCGATCGCGCGCAGGTGATCGTTGAAACCGTCCACGCGGTCACCGCGGAGATGAGCCGCCATCGGCAGGTGCTCCCCGGCGAACCGTACATCCTGCCGCCGGCGCAAGACAAGCTCGATCCTTTGCACCTCGATGAAGCGGCGTTCACCGCGCGGCTGATCGGCGCCTTTCCCGAAGGTCACATGACCGTAGGCGATTTTTCCGCATGGCTCGTCCAAAATGTCCATGGCATCGGCCCGCTCTTTGCCCGGGAGATCGCCGAACGCGCCGCGCGACTCGGGCGGGCCCCGGATCTCGATCTGATTTCTCCGCAGCTCGCCCATCGCGCCGTACACCGCGCGATTCGCACCATCGAAGACGCCTCCGAACGTGCGGAGATCGTCTATGCGCCGATGCGGCCCGTTTTCGCCGCCCTGACGCTTACCCACCTCACGGCGCCGCGGGAGACGTTCGACACGGTAAGCGATTGTCTCACCGCTTATTTTGAACGCGTGCGCGTAGACAACCCGGTCCAGCGGACGGCGAGAGCCCTGAAGCAGACCGTGCTCTCCCTCCGCGAGCGGGCGGTCAAAAAAATCGAACGTTACGACGCCGTCCTGGCCGAAGCCGAAGATGCCGAGCGTTTCCGCCTCTATGGTGAACTCATATTCGCTTACCAATACCTGATCCCGATGGCCGGTGCATCGCAAGTCGACGTCCCGGACCCGGAGCATCCGGATCGAACGCTCGTCATCCCCCTCGACCCGAAACTTTCGCCGGCGGAAAATGCCAAGGATTACTTCCGGCGCTACCAAAAACTTAAAGCGGCCAAAACGGCCGCCGAAACACAACGCCGGCGCGCCGAGGCAGAGCGCGTCCATCTCGACAGCATCCTCGCCCACATCGATTACGCGGACGCTCAGGCGTTGGAGGAAATACGCGAAGAGCTCCTCGACGCGGGCTTCATCCGGCCGTCCAAACAACCGCCCAAACCGAAAACCAAACGCGCCCCCGCCGTCGAACGTTATCGTTCCAGCGAAGGCGCGCTCATCTTCGTCGGCAAGAACAACGTCCAAAACGATTATTTGACGATGAAACTCGCACACCCGAACGACCTCTGGCTGCATGCCAAAAACATGCCCGGCGCCCACGTCGTCGTTCGCGGCGAGCACGTAAGCGATACGACGCTCCATGAAGCGGCCCTGCTCGCCGCCTACTTCAGCAAAGGACGACAGTCCAGCGGTGTGCCGGTCGATTGCACGCTCGTCAAAAACGTCTGGAAGCCCAAGGGCGCATCGCCCGGCTCCGTCCTCTACCGCGGGGAACGGACGCTGTTCGTCACTCCGGAACCGGAAGCACTCAAGGCGATCTTCGCCCGCCGAGTGCTTGAGGACTGACGCCGACGCCGCGCGTCACTTCATTCTTCGATCCCTCGAAACAGCGCCAAGCTGTTCTTCAAGTGCGAGACATTGTCCGCCAGCGCGTGTACGATCTGCTTCAATTGTTCAGCCACGGCGTTCGCTTCTTCGCTCGCCGCTGCGCCCTCCTCGGCAGCCGCCGCCTGCGCCTCGGCTTGCGAGGCAAACGCGCGAAAGCGCGCATCGAGCTCCGCCGTTTGCACCTTGACCTCCCGCACGCCGTTTTGGATCGCTTCGGCGGCGTCGCGCGTCGCCTCGGCTTTCCCGACGATGTTCGGAAAGACATGTGCTGCCCGCCCCAGGTGTTCCAAAAACGCTTTCAACTGCTCGCTCTCCCCTTGCACTTCCACTTGAAGGCGGGCGATCTCGCTTTCCACGTTTCCGACCAGCGCGGCGATGCGCTCGACAAGTTCATCCGTATTGCCGACCAGCCGTGTAATCTCCTGGGCGACGACGGCAAAACCGCGGCCCTGCTCGCCGGCGCGCGCGGCCTCGATGGCCGCGTTGAGCGCGAGCAGCTTCGTCTGCGTGGCGATCTCCGAAACAGCGCCGAGCGCTTCGCGGATGCCCTCGGAGATGTCGGCCACACTGTCCAGCGCGGAGCGCATTGCCCGGTTGGCGTCCATCACCGCCTCACCTTCTTGGGCAATTTCGGAGATGGACTTTGCGCCCGCTTCGGCGCTTGAAGCACTTTCCTTGGCCGCGGCCCATATGCCGTCTGCCGACGCTTCAAGCGCGGCCGTCCGTTCGGCGATGACTTCGACGGAGCGCAGCGCTTCTTGCGCCGCCCCCATCAGCGTATCGCTCATCTCCGCCACCTGCTGCGAGATCGTCGCCACGTCCGTCGACACGCCGCCGAGCTGCGCGGACAGCGTCTCCAATTCACGGTGAACATCGGCGGTCGAGCGGCTCACGCGCCCGACGCCGACGATCGCTTGTTTCATCCGCTCCAAAAAAACGTTGAACCAATGGGCCAGACGTCCGCTTTCATCCATCGACACGATCGGCAAGCGCACATCAACGTTCAGCTCCGCCGCGGCGGCACGGCCGAGGGCCGTGTCCAGTCCGCCGAGCGTGCGGGAAAACGTATAAAGCGCCACGACGATAAACGCCGCCGACAACAAGAAACTCATCGCCAACGCCAACAACAGCACGCCGACGTAGGCCGAAAGCATCTCGGCAGGGAGGCCGAGCGCCTCGACGCGCACGATCGCCACGGCGCCGATCAGCAGGCCCACGGCCCCGACCTGTTGCATGATCCCGGAACCCAGGCGCAACCAAGCGGGAAACAGCCGATTCGGCCGCGCCGGCAACGCCCGCGCCGAAAATGCCCGTTCGAAGAGATAAATGACCAAAATGTACAAAAAGAGCGTGATCGATATCGTCGTGCCGACGCCGATCGCCATCAGCGCCCACAACTTCACCTGAGACACCGCTTCGCCCTTAAGCGCCAACCAGGTGCCAACCAACGGATACGGCACGAGCCAGGCCAAATAGATGATCGGAAAGCGGACGAGCCGCCGATGCGCCGCTTCGCCCTCCGACCCTTGAAGCTTCGTCCACGTCATCGCCGTCCAGACGACCGCGCCGATGGTGATGAAAACCGCCCAGGCGATGAAGGACGGCTTCATCAACATCCGCCACAACGCGTCCGGCGCCATCACCCGCATGACATGCGTCGCGTACATCCACCAGACGAGCGGCGGCAACAGGCCGTTCAACAGCGTCAACCCAAGCGCAGCATTTCGGCCGGACACCAATCGTTCCCTCGCTCTCCGTGTATGGTCGATATCGTTACGATGGTCAACGAATGCAGGTCATTAAATGTATCGGAAGAATCCGATGACTTGTTGAGACGCATAAAGTTGCGGTGCGTTGATCAAAGTAACCATCGACGAACGCGTAACGCAGCGCGCGAGATAGAACGACGCTTGGCGCGATCCTTGCCGCGGAAAGGATGAGGTCCATGGCGGATGAACGCGATCGCCCGATCATCGCCCGCACACGCGACGGCCGCCCGGTCACGCGGCGCGCGTTTGATCCCGATCACCCAGAGGAACCGTACGTCAACGAACACGGCGTGGTGATCGGCGACAACTTCTACGACTCCGAGCATTCTCCGCTGAACCGGTGGAGTGAAGAAATCGATCCGCAGATCCTTTCCGGAGACCAATGGGTCCACCCGCAAAACGACATCGGCTGGAAGACGCCGGCCAATCAAGCCTTGCTGGAAGAAAACGCGCCGCCGACCTCCGGCATCTTCATGCACCCGATGGAAGACACGAGTGCGCGCGCCGAGGCCGACGACCTCACCCCCGGCGAGCGGATCGAACTTCAAAAGGCCGTCGATTTCCCGGGCAAGCGCAAGAACTCCGAAAAATCGACGCCGGACGACAGCGCCGGCGAAACGCCTTAACGACCTTCCGCGCGCCCTTCCGCCGCGCATCGCCGCCATGCGCCCTCACGCCGCCGGTTTGCGTCCAAAAAACCCCCGCCCTTGGCGGGGGTTTTTTGGTGCCCGGGCATCACCGTTCGAGCACATCGGTCTTCCGCCCATCGATGTGCCGAGCATCGTTCCGTCAACGCGCGCGCCGCGTTCATACCGCAAACGCCCAACGCCCCTCCCGCATCACCGGCTCGCGCGTGCCGTCCCGGGTGACGCCGTCGACATCCATCTCCGCGCGGCCGATCATAAAGTCTTCGTGAACGATGCTGTGGTTGGCCCCGCGCTTCACCAGTTCCTCCAAGCTCAACTCCGCGCCGCGTTGCAACGTCGTCGGGTACGCCTTCCCCAGCGCCAGATGCGACGCCGCATTTTCATCGAACAGCGTGTTGTAAAAGAGGACATTCGCCTGACTGATCGGCGAATCGTGCGGGACAAGCGCCACCTCGCCGAGAAAACGCGCCCCTTCGTCCATCTCCAACAGATGCTTGAGCACGTCGGCGCCCCGATCGGCGTGATAATCGACGACCCGCCCGCCTTCAAACGTGAGCCGGAACCCTTCAATCAGCGTGCCGTTGTAGTTGAGCGGCTTGGACGCCGTGACGACGCCCTCCACCCGCTCCCGGTGCGGCATGGTGTACACTTCTTCGGTCGGAATATTCGGCAGAAAATGAACCCCGTTCGCGTCCGTCGAACCGCCTCCCTGCCAGAGGTGCCCTTCCGGAAGACCGACCGTAAGCTCCGTTCCCGGACCGCGAAAGACAAGCGCCTGATATTGCTTCGCATTGAGATAGTCCACCCGTCGGCCGAGTTCCGCCGCGTGGCGCTCCCAGTTGGCGAGCGGGTCGCCGCCGGTGACGCGAGAAACCTTTAAGATCAGCTCCCACAGCCGGCGTACCGCCGCCTCCGGCGCGAGATCCGGGAAGACCTTCCTCGCCCACGGCACCGTCGGCGCGGAGATGAGCGACCAGCGCGCCGCGTCGCTCATGAGAAGCGCCCGATACGCTTTCGTCGCCTCCCCCACCGTCTTGTTCGCCAGCGCCACCCGCTCCGGGGGCACGTCTTTCAAGAGATCCGGGTTCGGCGCGTAGATCGTGAGAAAGGCCGCCCCTTCTTTGGCCATCCTTTCATAGCCGTCGGCCAACCACTGCGGATACGTGCGAAGCGCCGCATCGCTCCCGAGCGCATAGCGCAACCGCGCCGTCTCGCTGTCCGACCACTCCAGATGGACATATGTCGCCCCGGCTTCGTAGGCGACCTGAACCACCTTCCGAACAAACGGATAGGCCTCAATCGGCGCCCTTAAGACAAGCATCTGCCCGTCCGCGAGCGCCACCCCTTTCAGCACCGCAAGCCGTGCGAAATCCTCCAAGGGAAACGCTTCATACAGCGCTTCCATCGGGTAGAGATCGGTCGACCGCGTCATTCGTCCCACTCCTTTACAGAGCCTTCCATGTCCGATGTCCGACGACGCCTTCACCGTGCCTTGCCGAACGCCAGCGCCACCAGCACCCAGCCGATCAAAAAGGCCACGCCGCCGAACGGCGTCACGGCTCCCCACAGGCGCACGCCGCTCATCGCCAGCACATACAGACTGCCGGAAAACAGCACGACCCCCACGACCAACGCCCACGCGCCGAAGCTGAACAACCGCGCCGCCTGCGGTCCGACCTGCCCGATCAGCGCCGCGATCAAAAGCAGCCCCAGTCCATGGATCATCTGATAGTGTACGCCCGTCTGATAAATATCCAAGAGGTCCGGCGCGATCTTCCCCTTGAGCCCGTGCGCGCCGAACGCGCCGAGCGCCACGGACAGAAACACATTGAGCGCACCGACGACGCCCCAAAACGTCATCGCGGCTTCCTCCTTTCTTTGGACCATAACCGCTTCACGACGTGCATCGCCTCGGCAGCATTCGGCGCACCCGGCGCGATCGATCGCCGCACGGCCTCCAGATCGACGGCAAAATGCGCATCCAGCAGCACTTCCGCCAGGTGCAAAAGCGGCGTCGTTGCGATTTCACGGTACATTTTACGCGTATACAGATGGCGGGCCCAGGGGAGCGCCGCACGAAGCGCCCGACGGATGCGCATGCCCGCGGCATCGGCGTCCACGAAAACGTACACCTCGTCGCCTTCGTAGGCCGTTTCCATGCGCTCCAGGGTCTCGACATCGAGCGTCCCGTGCGTCAAGACAAACGTCACCGGTTCCGCTAAAATCGACTTGAGACGTTCGGCATCCGTTTTGCCCTCGACGATGATCACTTTGCCCAACCTCGCATCCCCCCGTGTCCCCATGCCCCATCCCCGGCATACCGCTTGAGCAAACGAGGTGATGAACACGCGATGTTGCGCCTGTTTTTGGCCTTGCCCGTCGATCCCGAAGTCAAAGCGGCGCTCGCGCGCTTCGTCGACGACCACCGTCCGCATCTGCCCTTCAAACGCTTTGTCGATGCAGAAGATTATCACGTCACCGTCGATTTCATCGGCGCCGTACCCGAGGCGCGCCTTGACTCGCTCCTTTCCGCCGTCGACAAAGCCCGCGAAAAACGGCCTGGGAGCGTCCGCATCCGCTTAGAGGCGCTCAGAGGCTTCGGCCCCCAAACAGCGCCGCGCGTCCTCGTCGTCCGGACCGCGCTCCAGCCCTTCGAGCCGTTTGTCGCTTTCCGTGAAGCGCTGGGAACGGCGCTTCACGCGGCCGGCTTCACCGTCGACAGGTCCAGGCCGTACCGCCCGCACATCACCCTCGCCCGAGAGGGGACAGGCCCCGCTTCGGACGCGATCGCCCTCCCCCCGCTCGCGTATACCGCAGGCACCCTCGTCCTCTACCGCTCCGACCTCCACCGCCGCCCGATGTACACCGCGCTTCATGCCTGGCCGCTTTAGCCGAAGCGCTCTAAGCCCCATCGACGCCTCGACGACCGCGGCAATCCTTACGTTCGCAGGCGGCCTGAGCTTTGCGCGACCGTCCGGTTCTCCGCATCGGCGCCGAGACCGAAGCGGATCAACAACACCGCCAGGATCGAGATCACGGCACCGGCAAGATACGGAACATACACGTTCCAGTGATACAGGGCGCTCCCGATGAGCGGGCCCAAAATGCGCCCGAGGCTGTCCATCGCCGAGTTGACGCCGGAGGTGACCCCAAGGCCTGCCGGCGTTTTTTGCGTGATGAGCGAAGTGATGTTCGGCCGCTGAAGCGCATTGCCGATGGCAAAAATCGAGACGAACGCCGTCGCGGACCAAAAGCTGAACGACAACGTGATCAGCACAAAGCCGACGGCGGACAATATAAAGCCGACCTCAGCCGCCCGCGTCTCGGAACCCTTCGGTATCCGGCGCACGATACCGCCTTGCACGATCGCCCCGACCACACCGATCATCGCGAACATGAGGCCCATCTGAAATTCATCGGCGCCGATCTTTAGGCCCTCAAAATAGACCAGCGTCGATTCCACCGCGGCCAGCGTAAAAGTGACCAAAAACGACAGCGCAAAGAGCACCTTCATCGGTCCCTGCCATACGGCGCCCCGGGGAACGTTCTCCGCTCCGCCGCGCCTGGAGCGTTCTTCTGGCGTTAGCGACTCCGGCAACACGAAAGCGCCGACCACGGCGATGGCGAGGGAAAAGAGGGCCGCCAGCACGAACGGGAACGCCGGCGAGACGCGCGTGCCGATGCCTCCGATCGCCGGCCCGAAGATGAACCCGAGGCCGATGGCCATGCCGACGAAGCCCATCCCCTTCGTGCGCGTCTCCTCCGACGTGATGTCGGCGACATAAGCGACGCTGGAAGCGATCGCCGCCCCGGAAAACATCCCGCCGAGCACGCGCGAGGCGTACATCAACCCGAGCGATGTCCCGCTTATGGCGAGCAGCCAAAAGCTCACCGCAAAACCGATCATCCCCGACAAAATCACCGGCCGCCGTCCGAAGCGGTCCGAAGTCCACCCCCAGAGCGGGGAGAAGATGAGCGACATGAGCGAGTACAGCGAAAGCATCGCCCCGAGATGCAGTTCGGCCGCCTCCGATCCCACCGCGTCTCGAATCGCCGCCGGCAAGGTCGGAATGATCATCCCAAAACCGGTAAACGTCGTGAACAAAATAAGCAAGATGATGATCATGCGACGGTCCATCGGTGTCCCCCTCTCATCGAACGCCTTGGCCCCGTAAGTCTTTAAGCCCTACGCTGCGCCTCTCTCACCAGGCGATGTTTGAGTTCCCACAGCGGAAGCGAGAGGTCCACCGGATATTCGTGAGGGTTGACGAGCCGTCGGATCTCCGGCGCAAAACGCTCCAGCTCGGCGGCATGCGCGCGACGAATTTCCGCCGCAGAAGGCGCACTGATGCGGCGAACGCCGCGTGTCATCACCGGTTCCAGCATCTCCCGCGTCGTATAATCGACCAGCGTCTTCCGCTTCATCGTATAGATCGGGTGAAAAATCTCATACGGCCCGCTGGGTGACGGTTCTTCCGCCAACATGACGACATCGGCCAACGCTCTCCCGTCATCGGCATCGTAAAAACGGACGACTTTTTTGATTCCCGGATTGTTGATCTTGAGCGGATTCTCGCTCACCTTGAGCTTCGGCACCCAACGCACGCCATCGTGGACGGCCGAAAGCTTATACACCGCCCCGAGGGCGCCGCAATGCCCGCCGGTCACCAGCTCCGTGCCGACGCCCCACATGTCGATGCGCGCGCCCTGCACCTTGAGATCGCGGATGATCGTCTCATCCAGGTCACCGGAGGCGACGACGACCGCGTCGTAAAACCCCGCCTCATCGAGCATCGCCCGGGCCGCCTTGGACAAATACGCCAGATCGCCCGAATCGATGCGCACGCCGTATCGCTTGGGCCGTCTCCCGAGTCGCTCGATGAGCGACCGAAAAACGCGGATCGCGTTCGGCAGGCCGGAGCGCAACACATCATACGTATCGACAAGCAAAATGGCCTGATCCGGAAAGGCCTCGACAAACGCCTCGAACGCCGCCCGTTCGTCGCCGAAGCTCTGCACGAAGGCGTGGGCGTGCGTCCCGGCGACCGGAATGCCGAACCGCCGCCCGGCTTCGACGTTCGACGTCGCCTCCGCTCCGCCGATGTACGCCGCCCGCGCCGCATACACCCCCGCCTCCGTCCCATGCGCGCGCCTGAGGCCGAACTCAAGCACCGGATCGTTCCCCGCGGCGTGCACAATGCGCGCCGTCTTCGTGGCGATGAGCGTCTGATGGTTGACGATGCTCAAGACCGCCGTCTCCACCCATTGCGCCTCGGCAAGGGGCGCCTGAACGCGGATGAGCGGCTCGTCCGGAAAAACCACCGTCCCTTCCGGCATCGCCCACACGTCGCCGCGGAAGCGGAGCGATCGCAAATAATCGAGAAACGCCGCCGAATAGCGGCCGTTTTCGGCCAGATAGCGGATGTCCTCATCCGTAAACCGCACGTCCGACAGGAATTCGAGCACCTGTTCCAGCCCGGCAAAGACGGCAAAACCCGACCCGCACGGCAAGCGCCGAAAAAAAACGTCAAACACGACCGGCGTCGAATGGGTTCCGCGGATGAAATGCGCGTACATCATATTGAGCTGATACCAGTCCGTGACCAGCGCTCCGTTCATTTTCCCTCCACCCCGCCCTCATCGTCTTCCGCCAGGTGCTCGTAAAACCGTTCCCGGATGAACCTCCCCAACCGGACGTGCGCCGCCGATCCCGTCGTACGCTCCGCTTCATCGACCAAGCGGCGCAATGTCCGGCGAAAATAGCGGGGAAAAAACGGCGCCTCAAACACCTCGGTCTCCTCATCTGTCCTGGCTTCATCCACATCCTCCGGCATATCCGCCCTAACGGTCGCCTTCCCGGCATCTTCCGCGGCCGCGCGGCACGCATAATCCAAACGGAAGACATCGGGGAGCGCGCCGAGCACCTCCCACAACGCCGGCGGAAACAGGAGACGGAGCGTCCCGTTTCCGGAACGGATGCGCGCCTCGATCATCGGTTCTCCGCCGGACTCCGGAAAAAACGCCGCGTAATCGACGTCGACTTGCCGTACGCCGTCGAAAAAGGCGCGCAACGCATCCGCCTGCGCGCATAAATCGACGACCAGATGCACCGCGTCCTCCGGCGCCACCCTCGCCGGAGGATCGAGCGTCGCCTTTTGCACCATCACGGTGATTTCCACTCCGATTCCCTCCTGTCCCTCATCATACCGCCTATTTCCCGCCGGCGCAAATACCGGACAAACACACATTTCGAGGACCTTCATACGTTGAAGACTGACCAATGGGAGAGGAGGTTCAACCGTGTATTACGGCTATCCGTCGTTCTGGCCGATCGCCTATCAGACCGATCGGCTCGCCCCGATGGAGACGCTCATGCTGCATGAACTGATCGTCATGGAGACGGCGAGACTCCTCGAACTCAAACGCCGGCTCGGGACGATCGACAATGAAACATTGAAGCAGCTCACCGAGCGCCTCATCGCCCTGCTGGAAAAAAATATCCGCGAAGCCATGTCCCTGTTGCAGTACCGCGCCGTCTTTCCTTCGTAAGCCCCAAAAATTTTCCCGTCCTTAAGCAAACCCGTCCTTGCAGCAAAGGAGGAGAAACGATGCTGTCGGCCGAAGATCGCCTGAGCGCCATAGACCTTCTGCTGCTCGCCAAATCGATGCTCCGGAGGACGACCGCCCTGCTGGAAGAAGCGGCCCATCGCGGTCTTAGAGACTCCATCCTTCGCCAGTACAACGATTGGGTATATGCTCATGATATGATCTATCAATTTTTGCATCGAGAAGGGCTTTACCCCGCGCACCACGTCGAGCGGCTCATTCAACAAAACTTGGAGTGGGCCAAAGAAGCGCTCGAAGCCTAAAGGACGCGTACCCCTCCGCCGGACGGAGGGGTTTTGACGATCATTGGTGAACGATCATTGGTGATATGATAAGCTTAGAGACGATCACGAGCAGTCTCGATCGAAAGGACCGATCCATGATTCGGAATGCCTCCCCCTATTCCCCCTTTGACTTCACCATCCTCTACGAAGACAACCACGTCCTTGCCGTCGTCAAGCCGCCCGGCCTACCGGCCCAAAGCGACGGGCGCGCGGTCGATCTCCTGCACTTGCTCAAAACGCGGCGCAAGATCGTCGAACACAAAAAAGGCGAGGCCTTCTTGGGCCTCGTCCACCGCCTCGATCAGCCCACAGGCGGCGTGATGGTCTTCGCCAAGACGTCCAAAGCCGCTGCCCGGCTGTCTGAGGCGTTCCGGAAACGCGAAGCGGTCAAAATATACCTCACCGTCACCGACGGCGTGCCGCGGCCTGGGCGCGGAACGCTCCGCGATTGCCTCAAAAAAAACCCCGCCGACGGGCAGGTGGCCGTCGTGCCCTGCGGCACTCCCGGTGCCCGCGAAGCCGTCCTCGAGTATGCCGTCATCGACGCGCGCCCGTCCATCCATCCCGTCCCGGCGCTCCTCGCCGTACGGCCGGTCACCGGACGGACGCATCAGATCCGCGTCCAGCTCGCCCATCACGGCACGCCCATCGTCGGCGACCGCCGCTATCATCAATCCGGCGGCCGCGGTGCGCCGGATCTGGCCTTGTGGGCATATCACCTCACCATCCCGCATCCGATCACCCGCATCCCGCTAAAGCTCTGCGCCCGCCCGCTCCCCGTCCCGCCGTGGGACCGCTTTGACACGGCCATCGCCGCGCTTGAGGTCGAGGCGCTTAACCGCTTTTGGAACGTTCAGCCGCTCTGACGCGCCCCTGACCGGTCTCACCCATCCCGGCTTTCGATGACGATCAGCCACCCGTCTTCGATGTAGATCTGCCCCGCTTCCCCGGTGAGCTCGTTGCTCAGGGTGCGGCCCGTCCCCGCTCCCCACCGGATCGTTTCACGATCCAACGGGTAGCGAAAACCGGAAAGCGTAACCCCCGTGACCACCGGCGAAAACGGAATGAGCGAAATATACGGAAAAGCACTGGCGAGCGGATAGAGACCGGGCCCGAGCAGACGAAGCCGGTGATGAGGACCCATGATACACCCGTCGATGCCGTCCTGAATGCAACTGTAAAGGATGTGGACGTTCGACAGACTGTGATCGAAGCGCAGCCCGAGCGCTCCGTAAAAAATGATCGCCTGCGCCCCCCGATCACGGGCGGCGAAGTAAGCGAGCTCGGTGTCCGTCGCATCCTTCGCCGCCGGGAAAGCGTCGGTCGGAACGCCGTTCGCCTTGAGGCGCGTAAGACCCGCTTCGCCGATCGTATCAAAATCGCCGACCGCCAGATCGATCGAAAAGCCGTGTTCCAAAAGCCACAGTGCCCCTTCATCGACACCGATGACAAACGGATCGCCGGCCGTCTCCAGGACCTTCGCGTAGTCGTCCGGCGCTTTGAGCCCGCCGGAGACGACCATCACCGTATGATGCATGTCGTTTTCTTCCCTTCCGAACTGTGCTATACTGGGTCCGAGGTGATCATCATTAGCGCGACAACCATCGCCTTCATCACGGCATACATCCTCCAATTCGCCGAGTGGCTCTTAAATGCCTACATCATCTTGATCGTCCTCTACGTCCTCTCCTCCTGGATCCCGCCGCTTTACGAATCGCGCCTCATCGGCTGGGTGGCGCAGATCGTCGAGCCTTACCTCGGCCTCTTTCGCCGCTTTATTCCGCCGCTGGGCATGATCGACTTCTCCCCGGTGGTGGCCGTCCTCGTCTACCAGTTCATCCTCGCGCCCGCGCTGTTGATCGGCCTTCGGACCGTCCTCTTCTGGATCAGCCGGTTGTTCATCCAATAAGCGATGATGGGAATAATCCCCGCGCGACACGCCATACTAAGAGCGAACCGGCCCGACCGAGGAGGTGACCACGTGATCCAGCCGCCGAAAATCGTCTCGACGAAAGATTTGCTGTACTTAAAAGACATTTTAGCCTGGCAGCTCCTGGTCATCAAGCGTTTCGCCCATTTCAGCCGGGAGGTGAAAATGCCGGCGCTCAAACAGCTGCTCGGTCAACTGATCGAAATGCACAAACGACACTATCAGACGCTGCTCAGTCATCTGCAGACGAATAACGCTCAAGGGATTCAAGATTTTCAAACGCGCATGCAACAGATGCCCCTCCAGCCGGCCGGACACCAAGCGATGGCCGAGCGTCCATAAAAAGCCTTCCATCCAATCGGTAAGGAGGAATGTGCATGGCGCAAACCCGGACGACGATCGTCCCGCCCCAGCCGTCCATAAGCCCGTCGCCCCAGATGAGCGACCGCGATTACGCCAACGACGCGCTCACGACAGAAAAATATCTCACCGCCGGGCTCAACACCGCCGCCTGGGAAGCGTCGAACGGCCCATTCCACCAAGATCTGATGAAGTTGCTGAACGACACGCACCAGGCCGCGCGGCGCGTGTATGACTTCATGTTCGCCCAAGGGTGGTATCCGATCGACGTCGAAGATCAACAGAACGTCGATGAAGCGTTCCAACAGTACGATCAGGAGATGAAAACGCAGTTTCCGCCGCAAGGGATGGTCCAATAGCCGCCCAACACGGCGTAGGGACGCAAACGCCGGCCGGTTTCATCGGTCGGCGTTTGCTTGTCCGCCAAACGGCCCGCTCGACCTTACATCGACGGCGTCCCTTCCTGCGCCGGCTGAACGACGTGACAACGACGGCAACGCGGCTCATACGTCTCCTCGGCGCCGACGAGGATCTCGGGATCGTCCGCCTCCGCCGGCAGTCCCTCGACGAGCCGCTGCGTGAGCGTCGCCGGCGCTCCGCACACCGCGCATCTTGCCAGCATCTGGACTTTCTCATCGGCCAACGCCAAAAGCGCCCCCATCGGACCGAACACGCGTCCCCGAAAATCTCGATCCAACCCGGCGACCACCACCCAACGCCGCTCTTCTACCCAGCGCTCCACGGCACGAACGAGCGCATAATCGCCGAATTCATCGCGCTCCTTAAAAAACTGCGCCTCATCCAGCAAGATGACGCGCGCATCGCGTGCCCGAACGAAGTCACCAAGCGCCTTCACGGTGGAAACGAGCGCAGCCGGTACGGATTGTCCGTCGTGGGAGACGACCGCGCCCGACATTCCGTAACGCGTGTCCAGCGCATGTTTGGCGATGAACACTTGCGTCTCGACATACGGCGACCCATTTCCGCCATCGGCGGCAAGACGGTCGTATACCGCCTTCGCCAAGGCCACCAAGCGCGACGTCTTGCCGCTGAACATCGCGCCCGTGATCACCGTGAGCCAGCCGAAGTCACGACCCGGCTCGCCCGACGGCCGTAAGGAGGATGCGATCATCGATTCACCTTCTCTTGTGTCTTTCACGGTGCGAAAAAGGACTCCCTAGCCCAAAGAGCCGGGAGTCCTTGTCGGTTTCTTCGCCACTTGCACGATCAACCGATCCTGATCCGTTACGAACGCACGACGGGGGCGTCCGAAAGATCGGAAACCGTCATTTCGCCTTCGCCGCGAATGAGCTTCTTGCCGTAAGCCTTTTTCGGCTTCAGCACGTCCAGGAGATGTGCCGCCGCGCGCTCAGGATCGACCGTCTCGCCGCACGTATAACAGTCGATCGCGGCAAAGCCGTGTTCGGGGTAGGTGTGGATGGAAATGTGGCTTTCCGAAAGCAGCACGAGCACCGTCGCGCCTTGCGGTTCGAAGGCCTTGCTCTGCACGCCCAAAATCGTCGCGCCGGATTTTTCCGCCGCCTCGACGAGCTGCTCGCTGAGCCACTCGACGTCGTTCAAGCGCTCGGCATCAACGCCCCAGACGTCGACGGCGATGTGCCGACCGAAAGTGGAAAACGTCGTCATCTTTCGGTTCCCCCTTCCTAGCAAAAGTTGTTCGCAATCGCTAGGACCGTCGTCATTCTTTCAGGGGTGCGGTCAGCCATCTCCCCACTCTCGAATGAAACCGGGTTCCTATTGTTGCTCGCGAGTTATACTGTATCATGAAACGGGGGGCTTTGCAACTGTTTCCTTGATCAGACGAGATGGCAGGCAACGCGATGGCCCCCGCCGACATCGCGAAGCTCGGGCACCGCTTCCCGGCAGCGGTCTTCGGCAAACGGGCAACGCGTATGAAAACGGCAGCCGCGGGGCGGATCGGCCGGTGAAGGGATGTCCCCTTTGAGGACGATGCGTTCGCGCTTCAGCGTCGGATCGGGTATCGGGACGGCCGACAGAAGCGCCTTCGTGTACGGGTGCAGCGGATGGGCGAACAGCTCGTCCCGTGAGGCGTGCTCGACGATCGTTCCCAGATACATGACCGCCACTTCGTCGCTGATGAATTCGACGACGCTCAGATCATGGGAGATGAACAGATAGGTCAGGCCATGCATTTCCCTCAAATCGGCGAGCAGGTTCAAAATCTGCGCCTGAATCGAGACGTCCAGCGCGGAGACGGGTTCGTCCAGAACGATGAACTCGGGGTTCAACGCCAGCGCCCGGGCGATGACGATCCGTTGCCGCTGACCACCGGAAAATTCGTGCGGATAACGATCAAAATGGTACGGCTCGAGCCCCGTCTGAACGAGCACCGCTTCCACCCGTTCACGCACTTCCTTCGGATCGGCGAGCCCATGATCGATGAGCGCCTCGCCGATCGCCGCGCCGACTTTCATGCGCGGATTCAACGAACTGTATGGATCTTGAAAGACCATTTGGATTTTCGGTCTGAGTTTTCGCAGCTCACGCTTGGACAGCCGGTACACGTCGACGTCGTGAAATTTGACGTTTCCGCTCGTCTTCGGGACAAGGCGCAAGATCGACCGCCCGACGGTCGACTTGCCGCTCCCGGATTCGCCGACGATGGACAGCGTCCGCCCTTTCGCGATGGAGAAGCTCACATCGTCCACCGCCTTGACATGACCGACCGCACGCCGAAACACGCCGGCGCGAATCGGAAAATAGGTCTTCAGGTTTTCGACGGTGATCAGTGCCTTGGTCATCGTTCCGCTCCTTCCGCACAGCGAAAGCAAGCCGTCTTATGACCGCGTTCATCGACCGTCGTCTCCGGGTAACGCTCAAGACACGCGGGCATGACGTACGGGCAGCGGTCGGCAAAATAACAATGGTTCGGCAGGTTGATCGGGTTCGGCACTTGGCCGGGAATCGTATACAACCGCTCGGTCCGGCGGCCGATCACCGGCTTCGCTTTGATGAGCCCTTCGGTATACGGGTGACGCGGGTTTCGGAAGATGTCCAAGACGTACCCCTCTTCGACGATCCGTCCCCCATACATGACGATGACGTAGTCGGCCATCTCCGCCACGACGCCGAGGTCGTGCGTGATCAGCATGAGCGCCATGTTGCGCTCTTCCTTGAGTTTCCGAAGAAGGTCGAGAATCTGCGCCTGTATCGTAACATCTAAAGCTGTCGTCGGTTCGTCGGCGATGAGCAGTTTAGGATCACAGCTCAAAGCGATGGCGATCATGATCCGCTGCCGCATCCCGCCCGACAGTTCATGAGGATACGCGTCGACGATTTCCGCCGCCCGCGGAATGCCGACCTGCTCGATCAGCCCGATCGCCTGTTTTCGCGCTTCGCTTTTGGTCATCAACCGGTGCTCCATGAGCGGCTCCATGATCTGCTCGCCGACGGTAAGCACGGGGTTTAGGGAGGTCATCGGCTCCTGAAAGATCATGCCGACCTGGTTGCCGCGCAGGTGACGCATTTCCCGCTCCGAGAGCTTGAGCACATCCTTGCCGTCGAAGAAGATCTCGCCGCCGACAATCTTTCCCGGGGGCGAGATGAGCCGCATGAGGGAAAGCGCCGTCACGCTCTTACCGCTTCCCGATTCGCCGACGATGCACACCGTCTCGCCCTCGCGAATCTGAAAACTCACCCCGTTCACCGCCCGGATCGTACCGGCTTCGGTCTCGAAAATCGTCTGCAAGTCTTTGAACTCGACGAGCGTTTGGCGTTTTTCGGCCTTGCGCCGTTCGGTCAGCTGGGTGGCCACCGTTACATCCCTACCTTCACGCATCATCTATCGCTTCATCTTCGGATCAAACGCGTCACGCAGCGCGTCGCCGATGACGTTGATCGACACGACGGTGATCAAGATCATCACGCCGGGCGGAATCCACAACCACGGGCGTTTGCTGAAATCGACCATGTTGTTGGCGGCGGAGAGCATCTGCCCCCACGACGGCGTCGGCGGAATCACGCCGAGACCGAGAAAGCTCAGCGCCGACTCCAACAAGATCGCTCCGGCGACGCCCAACGTACCGGACACGATCATGATCGGGATGATGTTGGGCAAAAGATGAGCGAACAGCTTGCGGCGGTCGCGCAGCCCGAGCGCTTCGGCGGCGAGCATGAACTCCTGCTCTTTCAGGCTCAAAACCTGGCTGCGCACGAGGCGCGAGAGACCCATCCAGCTGATGAGACCGATGATCAGCATGACCAAATAAATCCGCCGATCCGGAGGAAACTTCAGGTCGGAGAGGATCGCCCCGAAGGTGATCAAGATCGGCAGCGTCGGAATGGCGAACATGATGTCCGCAAACCGCATAAAAATTGAATCTACCCAACCGCCGTAAAATCCGCTGACGAGGCCGATCGTCCCGCCCAAAAGCAAAATCACTCCCGTGGCCATCAGCCCGACGAGGAGCGAGATCTGCCCGGCCTGCATGAGCCGCAACACGACATCGCGTCCCAGATTGTCCGTTCCCAACCAATGCTCGGCGCTCGGCGGCTGGTTGGCGTTCTTGACGGTGATCCGCGCATCTTTATAGGGCGAAAAAAACGGACCCACAAACGAAAACAATACGATCACCGTCAGCATCGTCAGCGCGGCGATGGCCATCGGATTGCGAATGAACCGCCGCCAGGCGCTTTTCCAAGGAGAATCGGCCTTGCGCTTCACCGCGCGCACTTTACTTTCGGTAGCGATGGTCATCCTTCATCACCTCCGCATGAAAATACAGGGATTTAGCGATGGCGGACGCGGGGATCGGCGACGCCGTAGAGGACGTCGGCCAAGATGTTCGCCAGGATCGTCAAAAAGGCGATGATCAAGGTGAACCCCATCATGAGCGGATAATCCCGTTGATACAACCCGTCCAGCGTGACCCGACCGATGCCCGGCCAGTTGAAGATGCGCTCGGTGATGATCGCGCCGGCGAACAGACCGGGAAGCTCGAGCGCGAACAGCGTGATGAGCGGCAAAAGCGCATTGCGCAGCGCGTGCTTGAAAATGACGACCCGTTCTTTCAGCCCTTTCGCCCGCGCCGTGCGGATATAATCCTGGCGAACGACCTCCAGCATCGTCATCCGGAAGTAACGCGTCGTACCGCCGATGGAAAGGAGCGTCAGGGTGAGGACCGGAAGCGCCATATGATAAGCCACATCCAGGATGTGTTGAAGCCCTTGGTAATCGACGCCCGTCGACGTCATCCCGCCGAGCGGAAAGATCCGATAATCGACGGCAAACAGCTTCAGAAGCAGAAGTCCCAAGAAGAACGACGGAAGCGACATGGCCACGAAGACAAGCACGGTGACGAGCGAATCGAACAGCGAATATTGTCGCACCGCCGAAAAGACGCCGATGACGAGCGCCAGCATCCATTGCAGGACGAGCACCGTGGCCGAAAGAAGAAATGAGTTCCAGACGAATGTTTTGATGACGTCGGTCACCGGCTTATTGTACAGGTACGACTGTCCGAAGTCGCCTTGAAGCACATGGCCCATCCAAAGCCCATAACGCTCGGGCAGCGGCTTGTTCAGGCCATACAGCTCGCGCAATTCGGCCTTGCGCTCCTCGGTCAGGTTCATCCCGCCGGTGTAATTGGCCGTGATCACGTCGCCCGGAGCCAATGAAAAAGCAAGAAAAATCACGATCGATGCCCCGATGATCGTCGGCACGCTTTCCATCAACCGCCGGATGATGTATTGGAACACGGTCCCATCCCTCCATCAGGCGCAAAAGAGGCGCAATACGCTCGGTGATCACCGAGCGTATTGCGCTTGCGCCATGCACATGCGTCTTGCGACTTCACAGGAAGTACGCTTAGTATTGAACGATTTCCACGTTGGGCAGCGCGTTGACGAAGTTATAGAACGGCGTGATCTCGCCTTCGAAGCCTTTCAGCCGGCTGCTGATGACGTTCATGTTGTAGCGTTGGTACATGACGATGTAGGGCACGTCTTCGTTGAGCAGTTTGAACAGTTGTTGGTAGATCTCCTTGCGCTTCGCCTGGTCGAGCTCTTTGATGCCCGCCTCGATGAGCTTGTCGACCTCGGGATTGGAATAATGGAATACTTGCTTTGCATCGGCCCCGTTCGAATGGAAGTGCTGCGACGGATCGGGATCCGGCGTCAAGGAGACGGCCAGGAAGGCCATGTCGTAATCGCCCTTTTCCATCTTTTGGACCATGGCGTTGAAGTCGAGCTGTTCGGCGATAAAATCGATCCCGAGATCCTTGTAATTTTCTTTGGCGATCGGGACGAGCGCGTCGTTCACCGGGTTGGGCGAAGAAGCCGTGAAATGAAGCGTGAGCTTTTTGCCGTCCTTATAGCGGTAGCCGTCGTTCCCCAGCTTCCAGCCGGCTTCATCCAAGAGCTGTTTGGCCTTCTCCGGATCGTAATTGTAGTGGATGATGTCTTTCTCATCCGGATAAGCCCAGGACACCTTGGAGATCGGGACGTCGATCACTTCCGCCAGTCCTTGCGAGTAGGCGTAGACGACCTCTTCCCGGTTCAAGCCGTACATGAGCGCCTGGCGGACCAACCGATCGTTGAGCGGCTCGTGCGCATGGTTTAAGGCGATGTAGCCGTAGCCGTTGTTCAAAAGCATGTTGCGGTCGAGGAAGCCCATGGCGTCGATTTGGTCGAGGTTGTCGCGATTGACCGAGATGCCTTCTTCGAAGTCCGTCTCGCCCGTCTGGAGCATCTGCAGTTTCGTCTCGTCATTCGTCGCTTTGACGATCAGGTTCTGGACTTTCGGCGGATTGCCGCGCCAGTAGTTCTCGTTCGCCTTGAGCCGAACCTCTTGTGACGGGACGAATTTCTCGAACACGTAGGGGCCGCTGCCGAGCGGTTGTTCGTTCAGCTTTTTCACCCCGGAGAGATCGCCTTTCTTGAATTCTTTGCCGTAGTAGTGTTTGGGCAGCACCGGGACGGTGAGGTATCGGATCGTGAGCGCATTGACCTCTTCCACGTCGACCTGAAGCGTGTGCTCGTCGAGCACCTTGATCCCTTCGATCGTCGTGGCGTTGCCGTTCTTGTACGCGTCCGCGCCGACGATCTTGGCGATCGACATATCCGTCAAACCGTCATACGACGGATCGAGGAAGATATAGAACGAAAACGCCGCATCCTCCGCCGTCACCGGCGTGCCGTCGGAAAACTTGGCGTTCGGATCGAGGTGGAAGATGAACGTCTTGTTGTCGTTCTTCATCTCCCAGGTGGCGAGATCCGGTTCGACGAGCCCGTCCTTGCCCACTTTTCCGAGGCCTTCGAAAATCATATCGACGACATAACCGTCATATGCCGTTTTGTAAAACCACGGATTGAAAACGCCTTTCGGCGAGTCCATGCCGATGACGATCGTATCCGTCCGCTTCTTCGCCGCCTCCGGGACGAGCTCCGGCTGCTTGGCCTTGATGTATCCCGTTTCCGGCTGGTCGGACGATTCCGGCGTCGTCGAATCGGTCCCCCCGTCCCCTTGCTGCGCGTTGTTTTCCGTCGCGGGCGAGGACGACGGCTTGGAGCCGCATCCAACCAGCGTCAGGCTGAAGACGAGCACCAGGCTGAGCAACACATACCAACGTTTGCGCATTCATGTGCCCCCTTTTTGTTGTGCTATTCTGTCATCGCGGATTGTCTCATTTACCCTTGAATTTCCAATGATTCGACGTCGGCACAACCCCGACCCCATCGGTTAAGTCCCCGATGTCGCTTCTTGGACGACGATGGCGACCTGACCCCTCTTTGCGACACGCCAAAAACGATGAACATCGTCCGTCGGCGCAGGCGCCTCGATCCGCGTCCTCTCCGGCCGCCCGAGCGACGCCGGTGTAAGCGCCCGGCCGCGAGCCCGCTGGAGGCCCGACGTTATCCGCCTGTGCTCCTCTGATGCTCCGGCATCCCTCCTCATCGCCATGCACCCGCCGCCGCGCGCGAAGAACGATCGACGGTCCATCCGTACCCACGACATGGTTTTTCGAGGTCCGGGGTGCATGCAACACGCGTAGTGTCTCCATTATAGCAAAGTCAAATCTACGCGACAAGATTTTTTTCCGTCAGATATTTACAATGTGCACATTTTTGCTTGAGGCGATGCCGTTTTACCGCAAACCCAAGAGAATCGGAGTCACGAAGGTTCGACATCGATTTTTCTCATAAAAAACAGGAGGCTTTATGCCCCCCTCGCATCCGCCGATCCCTATTGGGATCAGATCGCCCGACCTATCCTTCCAGCGCCATCAGACGCCGGGCGAGCGCCTTAAGCGCCGCGTCGACGGCCGGAATGTCTGAAGGATTGGCGGCGTTCCGCACGTCGAGCAGCCGATCGATCTCCGCCTTGAGCAGGGCGACTTCCGCGGCCAGCGAAAGATCTTCGGACGACGGATCGAACGTCACGCGCCCGCTTTCCGCCCGCTCGTAGATGACGCGTTCACCATACGACGTCCGCTCGACGATGCGCACGACGCGTCCTTCGACATACGTATACAAGACCGAAAAGCCGCGATACACGCGCTTCATCAGCGCTTCGCCGCGGAACTCGGCGATGATCCTGCGGATCACCTCGGCCACCTCGGGATCGGTAAACTGTCCCGCCCCGACGGCCCGGAAGCGCGTCGTCGCCTGAACGCTCGCGTGCGGCTCGCGGCCGTCTTCGCCGGAGCCGTACCGCTCCCCGCCTTCGTCCGCGGCGTACCGTTCCTGAATCAATCGGAGATAAAAGGCATTATGGAGTGCGCTGTACCCGACCTCCACATCACCGTTTTTGAGGACGTGTTCATACAGTGGGATGTTGGCTTCGCGGAGCCGTTTCAAAAGGGACTCCACTTCCGCGCCTCCGAGCGTAAGACGGATGGTCTCAAACTCGGTGGCAATCCGCCTTCCCATGATATCGCCCCAATTCCCATAATGTCCGGCCGCTGCCGGTTCACTCCTATTATACAAAAAAACCGGCGTAAAATCATCCGCTGCCCTCGCCTGAATCGTCGGCATAGGCCAGCCAATTGAACTGCGGGTAACGCGGCGCCGGTTCCGGGGGTTGCTTCGCGTCGAGCGCCGCAAATTGCTTTTCGCGAAAACGCAGGGTGTATTGTTTGGCCGCTTCCGGCGTGGCAATGCCCTGTTGCACCCAGTGGAACAAAATGCGGTCGACATAGCGCACCGAATTTTTCCCGACCACGAGCGCCTCTTCGATCGCCGCCTCGATCAACGGCGTACTCAGACGATCATTTTTGATCCAATGGCTGACGATCTCCAGATCGAGCGGAGAAAGCGGTCGCCCGAAGGCCGTCTCCAACCGCGCGGCGAGTTCCAACACGGCGCTGTCCGCGGTCGTCTTTTGCGCTGGGGACCGGCCTTTGAAGTCCGGCGAATGATGCAGCATGTCTTGGGTCATGCGCTCAAAAAAAGGCGTGACGTCGAACGCTTCGGTCACCCGCCCTTCGCCGTCGAAATGCACGTCGATGCGAATCCAGCCGGAATCGAGAAGAAATTTCAGCCTTTCGCCGATCGCCGTTTCGCCGAGCTTCATGCGTTCGGCAAGTATCTTCGGTGTCGGAAAATCGATCCCCTCGCGGACGAGGGCGACGAGATGAAGGAGCAGGACGAAATCGTCGTCCGAAAGCCCGAGCGCCTTGTACCGCGCCAAAAACGCCGTCGGTAGCGTAAGGATGCCGCGTTCAAACAGCCGGGACAGCGACGGCCACATACCTTCATTGCCCCCAACGCGCGCGAACGAATTCGGCCATGCGTCGGACGCCTTCTTCGATCACCGCCTCATCGACGGCGAAGGAGAGGCGGATGTGCGACGGGTCCCCGAAACCGCTCCCTGGAACGACGACGACGCCGGTGGCCTGAAGAAGCGCCTCGGCAAACCGATCGGCGTCGTCGAAGCCGAGCCGCTCCAAGGCCGCCTGAACATCGACCCAGACGTAAAACGCCGCCGGCGGCGTGAACAGGCGAAAACCGGGGATGTCCGCCAAAAGCGAGACGATGAGATCCCTTCTTCGGCGGAAGGCGTCGACCATCGTCTGCACCGACGACTGGTCCATGGTGACGGCCTTAAGCGCCCCGTATTGAGCGAACGTCGTCGGGTTGGACGTGCTTTGGCTGGCGAGGTCGTCCATCATCTCGATGAGGCGTACGTCTCGGGAGACGGCCCAGCCGATGCGCCAGCCGGTCATCGAATAGGTCTTCGACACGCCGTCGATGATCACCGTCCGTGCCGGCGCCTCAGGATCGATGGCGGCGATGCTCCTGTGCTCGCCGTCATACACGAGCCGGCCATAGATCTCGTCGGAGATGATCCAGATGCTCTGCCCGGAGAGCACCGCGTAGAGGCCGGTCAGCTCCGCCTCGGTATACAGCGTCCCCGAGGGATTGGAAGGAGAATTCAGAACGAACGCTTTCGTCCGCGGCGTGATCGCCTTTTCCAGGGCTTCCGGGCGCAATTTATAACCGTCCTCCCGGCGGGTAGGCACGAACACCGGAACGCCGCCGGCGAGTTTCACTTGTTCCGGATAGCTCACCCAATACGGGATGGGGATGATCACTTCGTCGCCGGGATCGAGGATCGCTTGGAAAACGTTGTACAACGCCTGCTTGGCGCCGCTCGCGATATGCACGTGTTGCCCTTCATACGAAAGGCCGTAGTCGCGCCCGAGCTTCTCCGCCACCGCCCGGCGCAACTCCGGAATGCCGCCGGAAGGCGTGTATTTGGTCTTGCCCTCGCGCATCGCCGCGCAAGCGGCTTCGATGATCGCTTCCGGCGTATTGAAATCAGGCTCCCCGGCGCCGAAGGCGAACACTTCGCGGCCGGCCGCCTTGAGCGCTTTTGCTTTGGCGGTGATGGCCAGCGTCGGAGAGGGGGCGATGAGGCGCATGCGTTCCGAATACCGTTCGTCTTTCACGGGCGGACCCCTTTCTCAGCAAGTTCGACGGATCGCAAGTTCGATCGATCGGATACATGTATCGGATTATCGCGGCGGAAAGATCACGCTCAACCGGAGTTCGCCGTCCGCCATGCCGTAATAGCGGTAACCGACGCCGCCGTGCGGCAGGCGAAGCACGACTTCGTACATCGCTTGATCCGCTTCCCACCCCGGCGTGATGCGGACGACGCGCGCGCCGGGGACGTCGGCCGCGGCTTTTTGGGCGATCTCGTCTTCCGATGCCGCCGGGCCCTGAAAACGTCCGACGATCCGACCCGAAGCATCTGCCCAGATGATTTCGGGCTCCGGGCGATCGAGCGCGACGGCGAGCAGCGACAGGCTGCCCCGATACCAGGAGACGTCCTTGACGTGCGCTCCGGCCGGCAGCGCCGGACGAACGGCGGACAACCACGCCGCCGTGCGGGCGTCCTTTGCTTCGGCGGCCTTGAGCAACATGAACAACAAGCCGAAGGCCGTCGCGAAGAGCGCCACAGAAAGCGTCCAAGTGATCAAACTTCGGCGCGCGGTCCGCTCACGCATCGCCCTCATCCTGCCCGAAACCGCGCCGCCCGTCGCTCGGCTTCATACCGAATGCGTTCCGCATCTAAAGTCAGCACGGTCCGATTCCACATCAGCCAACGGCCGTCGACCATCGTCGCAAAGACGTCCGTACCGCGGCCGTTGTAGACGACGTGCGCCAACACGTCATGCCGCGGGACGAACGGCGTGCCGGACGTTTCGACGACGATGAGATCCGCGCGCATCCCCGCCGTAAGCCGTCCGACGTCTTCCAGAAACAGCGCCCGCGCGCCGTCTTCCGTCGCCATTTTGAGCGCGACCGCAGGCGGGATGTGGGAGGCGTCCCGCGTCATGCCCTTGGCAAGGAGCGCGGCGAAGCGTATCTCCTCGAACAAATCGAGGTTGTTGTTGCTCGCCGGGCCGTCCGTCCCGAGGCCGACGACGAGTCCCGCTGCGAGCAGCTTCGTGAGCGGAGCGATGCCGCTTCCGAGCTTTAAGTTGGACACCGGGTTGTGTGAGATGCGCACGTTGCGCGCGGCGAGCAGGGCGATCTCCGCATCGGTGAGATGGACGGCGTGGGCGACGAGCGCCGGACCGTCGAACAGGCCGACCTTTTCCAAGAGCGCCGTGGAGCGCATCCCCGCTGACGCTTGTACCGCCGCTTCCTCCGCTTCCGTCTCGGCGAGGTGCGTGTGGATCGGCCGCCCCACCTCCCGTGCCGCCGCGGCGACGTCGCGCAAAAACGGCTCCGGGCACGTGTAGGCGCTGTGCGGCGCGATCATCGTCGTCACCCGCCCGTCGAACGCGCCGTGCCAGCGCTTGGCCACACGGACGGCCTCGGCGAGCTTCGCCGCGCGCGTCCGCTCGTCGCCGAGGCCGATCATGCCGCGCGCGAGCACCGCGCGCAGGCCGCTTTGGCCCACCGCTTCGGCGATGATGTCGATCCGGTCGTACATCTCGGCAAACGCCGTCGTGCCCGTCTCGATCATCTCCAGCTGCGCAAGCAGCGTCCCCCAGTACGCGTCTTCATCGGTGTATGCCGCCTCTTTGGGCCACATCACCTCTTCCAGCCAGCGCTTGAGGACGAGCCCCTCCCCGAGCCCGCGAAGCAAGCTCATCGGCGTGTGGTTGTGCGTGTTGATGAGACCGGGGAGCACGAGGCGACCGCCGAGGGCGCGCCGCTCATACGGCGCCTCGGCCGCCGTCACGTCTGCGGACGGTTTGCCTTCGCCGACGGCGGCGATGCGGCCATCCTCGATGATCACGTACCCGCGCGCGATGCGCGTGCCGAGCCAAAGATCGGCATCTTCCAGGATGAGCTTCAAAACGCAAGCCCCCGTTTCCGTCGTATCCCCATTTAAACAAACTTTTCCCGGTACGGTCAAGATCGCGCAAGTTCGACACAGCGCGTTCGACGGCAAAGATGCCAAGCGCCGTGGACCTCCCGCCGTCCAAGCGAAGGACAGTAAAAAAACCCGCCGAAACGGCGGGGAATCATCCCGGTGCACGTCGCTTACATGACGATGTACTCGGGGTGCCGCAAATAATACGCCAGGCTGTGCAGCTCCGTCGTCAGATCGGCGTGGTGAACGCGGACGTTCGGCGGCACATGGATAATCGTCGGCGCAAAATTCATGATCGCCTCGATCCCGGCGTCGACGAGCTGGTCCGCCACTTCCTGCGCCGCGTAGTCGGGGACGGTGATGATGCCGACGCGGATGTCTTTGTCTTTGACCGTCTGTTTGAGCTCTTCCATCGGCTGAATGCGGATGCCGTCCACCTCGCGGCCGGCTTTGAGCGGCGAATGATCGAAGATGGCGACGATGCGCATGTTGTCCTGCTGAAAGGCGTTGTAGCGGGCGAGCGCCGTGCCGAGGTGTCCGGCGCCGACGAGCGCCACCGGAATGAGCTGATCGAGGTGCAGGATCTGGCGGATCTTCTTGATCAAATAGCGTACTTCGTAACCGATGCCCTTGCGGCCGAACTCGCCGAAGTAGGCCAGATCCTTACGGATTTGCGCCGGGTTTTGCCCGAGCTCTTTGCCCATTTGATGGGAGGAAACCGTGCGTACCCCCATCCGATCGAGATAGGTCAAATAGCGCAAATAAATCGGCAGGCGCTTGATGACCGCATCGGAAATCGTCTGCTCGCGCTCTTTGGCCACGGTTTCCCTCCCCTCTCCTCAGCGGACTGTTCTATGACAATTGTATCTTCCAAATGCTGTGTTGTAAAGTGAACTTTTTGTCACGCTCCCATCATTGGACTTTGAAACTGGCTGCGATACAGCTCCGCGTAAAACCCGCCCTGCGCAAGCAACGGAGGAGCGTGTCATATCCGTCCGGAAGCGTACGGATGAAGCGGTCGATGTGCGCCGCCTGCGCCGCGCGGATGATCTCCTCATCCGTGGCCTCGGGTTTGGCGTAAGCGATGTTGTCGCGAATCGTGCCGTGGAACAGCCACGTGTCCTGCAGCACCATGGCGAACTGGCGCCGCAGGACGGTGCGGGGCAACGCACGGATGTCGATGCCGTCGAGCAAAATCCGGCCGCTCTCAACGTCGTAGAAGCGCATGACGAGGTTGACCGCCATGATCGGCGCGATGATCGTTTACGCGTTGTCGCGCATCTCGGCCGCCTCCCCCAAAGTCGTCGCCGTCGGCCGGTTGTGCGCATCGACGAAGACGACGCGCGGGCGGAACATCTTGGCCTCCTCCGGTGTGAGGAGCGCATAAGCGATGATGATGACCACATCACCGACCTGGACGAGGCGCGCCGCGGCGCCGTTTAAGCCGATCACCCCGCTTCCGGCCGGGCCGGGGATGGCATAAGTGATCAGGCGCGCGCCGGTGTTGACGTTCACCACCTGAACCTGCTCGTTGGGCAGGATGCCGGCAAGTTGCATGAGCGTCTCATCCACGGTGATGCTGCCGACGTAGTTCAGGTGGGCTTGCGTCACCGTGGCGCGATGAATTTTGCCTTTCATGAGGGTCAGGAACATCTGCACACGCCTCGCTTTCTATGCGGCCCGACGGCTCGACCGTCATCCGACAGCGCGGCCGGACGCCTCGACCGTCAAAAGCACGTTGTCGATCAACCGCGCCCGCCCAAAGTAGACCGCCGCCGCCAGAAGCGCCGTATCGCCCGGCTGAAGCATCGCTTCCCGAGCATACGGTTCAAGCGACGGATAGCGGACGAGTTCGACGTAATCGATGCGCGCCGACGGTTTGGCGGCGATGCGCGAACGCACACCGTCGACAAGCGCGCCGACGCGCCGCTCTCCGGCGGCGACTTCCGCCTCCGCCCAGGAAAGCGCCGCAAACAAGACCGGCGCCTCGGCGCGCTCTTCCGGAGAGAGGTAGACGTTGCGCGAACTCATGGCCAACCCGTCCGCTTCGCGCACCGTCGGCACAGGGACGATCTCCACAGCAAAATCGAGATCGCGGACCATCTGCTGAATGAGCGCCAGCTGTTGCGCGTCTTTTTGCCCGAAATAGGCCCGCGTCGGTCGCACGCGATGAAACAGTTTGGCCACGACGGTGAGCACGCCGTCGAAATGGCCGGGGCGGCTCCGCCCGCAGAGGACCTCCGCCATCGCTCCGGAGCGGAGCATGACGCGCGGAGCGCTCGGATACATGTCGGCCACCGACGGGTGATAGACGACATCCACGTGATGATCCGCCAGCAAACGCAAGTCGCGATCGACGTCTCGCGGATAGCGCTCGAAATCTTCCTTAGGGCCGAATTGCAAGGGATTGACGAAGATGCTCACGACAACGAGATCGTTCTCCCGTCGCGCGGCGTCGACAAGCGTCAAGTGTCCGTCGTGCAAATACCCCATTGTCGGCACGAAACCGATCGTGCGCCCGTCGCGCCACGCCTCCCGAAGCGCCGCCCGCAGCGCTTCCTTCGTTTCGACCAGCCGCATCGCGGAACTCGCTCCTTTTCAGTCGCGCACAGGCCCATAGACGTGTTCGGCTTCCGGAAAACGCCCGCTTCGAACGTCGTCCGCGTAGGCCCGAAGCGCCGCGTCGATCTGTGCGTCGACATCCGCATAGCGCTTGACGAAGCGCGGGCGGTGCAAGGCGCCGTAGCCGAGAAGATCGTGATAGACGAGCACTTGCCCGTCGACGAAGCGCCCGGCGCCGATGCCGATCGTCGGCACCGGCACGGTCTCCGTGATTTTTTGGCCGAGCGCTTCCGGAATCGCTTCCAAGACGACGGCAAACACCCCCGCTTCGACCAGCGCCTGCGCCGATGCCAACAGGCGGTCGGCATCTTCCGCCTTTTTGCCTTGCACGCGGTAACCCCCGAGCTGAAGCACCGACTGCGGCAAGAGGCCGAGATGTCCCATCACCGGAATGCCCGCGCGGGTCAAGCGGCGGACGACCGGGGCGACGTCCACGCCTCCTTCCAGCTTGACGGCGTGCGCGCCTCCCTCTTGAATGAGCCGCCCGGCGGCCCGAAGCACCGCTTCCGGCGCCTCATGCGCCCATAAGAACGGCAGGTCGGCGACGATCATCGTCTCCTTGGCGCCGCGGCGCACGGCCTGCGTATGGTGGAGCATCATCTCCAAAGTCACATAGACTGTCGACTCAAAGCCGAGAACGACCATCCCGAGCGAATCGCCGACGAGGATCAGATCAACCCCGGCCGCTTCGGCACGGCGGGCCGACGGCGCGTCGTAAGCGGTGACCATGACGATTTTTTCGCCGTTCGCTTTTTTCCCTAAGAGGTCGGCGGTGGTCATAAGCGGCATGGCGCGCCCTCCTGTTCATCGCGTTCAATGCGGGTTTCGGCCATAAAAAAACCTTTTGAACCATCGTTCAAAAGGAGACGAGGTGCATGGGGCTGTCTCCGTCCCGATGGCTCGGAGCAGATGTCTCAGCACGTCGGCCCGCGTCGCTCGGGTTCGGTTCGCCGCCGCGATGCCGTCCCACGCCGGCCGAAGCGCTCTTTTTATATTATAACCGAAGTGAAGCGTCAAAACAAAGCAAAGCGGCGCGAGAGGCGCCGCATTTTCCGCCGTATGTAAGTGCATGAAATCACAAGCGTACATGGCGGAAACGTCATTTGTTTTTAAAGAAATCACGGTTCTTCTGGATGAACGATTTATCTTCTTCCGGGACAAAGTCTTCGTGAAAGATCGCCGACACCGGGCATACCGCTTCGCACGCCCCGCAGTCGATGCACACGTCCGGATCGATGTAATACTGATCTTCTCCTTCGTGGATGCAGTCGACCGGGCACACTTCGACGCAGCTCGCGTCTTTTGTCCCGATGCAGGGCGAGGTAATGACGTAGGCCATCGCTTTGCCTCCCTTTCTCGTTGGGCTCTCACTTTGCACATTATAACAACTTCAACCAAAAATGACAAGTCCGTTCACATCATTTCCAAACGGCGGATGCGTTCTCGGATCGGCGGGTGCGTGGCGAACCAGCGGGAGGCGTCCAATCGACGGAACGCCGCTTTCGGCGGCGCAAAGTACAGGCTCGCCGTGGCGTCGTTCGCCCGCCGAACGTCATGCGGGTCTTCACCGATCTTCCGGAGCGCCTCGATGAGCCCCCGCGGATTGCGGGTCAGATCGACGGCGGAAGCGTCGGCCAAAAATTCGCGGTTGCGGGAGACGGCAAAACGAACGAATTGCGCAGCAATCGGCGCCAGGATGACCAGCACGAGAGCGATGAGCAAAAAAAGCCCTTGGTTGCGGTCGTTCCGCCGGCGCGCCCGACCGCCGCCGGCGATGCCGCCCCAGTACAACAGGCGCGTCCCAAAGTCGGCAAGCACGGCGATCACGCCGACCAGAGCGATGGCGACGGTCATCAGCCGGATGTCATAATTGCGGATGTGGCTGATCTCGTGGGCCGCCACGCCTTCCAATTCGGCGCGATTCAACCGTTCAAGAAGGCCGGTGGTAAAGGCGACCGCCGACCGCCTGGGCGTAAGCCCCGTGGCGAAGGCGTTCGGCGACGGATCGTCGATGACGTACACCTTCGGCATCGGGATCCGCGCAGCCATGGACAGCGCTTCGACGATGTGCACGAGCTCGGGATATTCGCCTTCCGTCACT
This sequence comes from Hydrogenibacillus sp., assembly GCA_014896255.1. Lineage (GTDB taxonomy): Bacteria > Bacillota > Bacilli > Thermicanales > DSM-22653 > Hydrogenibacillus. The sequence continues at coordinate 35,488 of JADBKT010000015.1, read as the reverse complement.
TCCCGGGCACCGGACATGGCGAGGATCTGCCGATTCGCCGTCAGGAAGACGAAGGGCACATAGACGGCAGAGAGAATGAGCGCAACGATCAACCCGCTTCGCCCGTCCGCCCGGACGAGCTCGCCGACGGCCCAGCCGACGGCGGCGAGGAGGAGAATGAACACGGCGACGAGCCAGACGGTGCGCCTGCGGTTTAGCCGGATCTGTTCGAACAGCATGCCACGCGACTCCTTTCCGATCGCCCCGCCGCCCGCAGACTGCGGACGTCCGCCGAAGCGCCGCCCGAACGGTTCGTGATTTCGGGCCTGATCTCGGTCCGATCACGAGAAGGAGACGCGCGGCGCCTCGCGCTCCGCTTCCGGAATGGCGAGCGGTTCCACCCGCGTAAAACCCATCGACGCGGCGAACAAGTTGGCGGGAAACGACTCGCGACGAATGTTGTATTCGGCCACCGTCTTGTTGTACAGCTGGCGCGCATAGGCGACCTTGTCTTCCGTCGCCGTGAGTTCTTCCTGCAGGCGCAAAAAGTTTTGGTTGGCCTTAAGGTCCGGATACGCTTCGGCCAGCGCGAAGATCGACCGGAGCGCCCCGGAAAGCTCGTTTTCCGCTTCCATGCGTTCGTTCGGCGTGCCGGAAAGGAGACGGTTGCGCGCTTGGATGACTTGTTCCAAGGTTTCCTGCTCGTGCTTGGCATATCCTTTCACCGTTTCCACCAGATTGGGGATCAGATCATGCCGCCGCTTGAGCTGAACGTCGATCTGCGCCCACGTCTCTTGAATCCAGTTGCGATAGCGCACGAGCCCGTTGTACGTCGCGATCGCGTACACGACGATCAACACGACGACGGCGAGAACGATCCAAAGCGCCACACCGCAAGCCTCCTTTATCGCATAAGATCACATCTCAATATATATCACAACTCACGTGTTCAATCCGCCGTCGCGGTGATCAAGGACAGCGCAAAAAGCGCCGCCGTCTCGGCGCGCAAAATGCGCCGACCGAGCCCGACCGGCTCGGCACCGAGCGCGGCGAACCGCTCCCGTTCCGCATCGGTGAAACCGCCTTCCGGCCCGATAATGACCGCGATCGGCGGCACAGGAACGTTCGCGGCGTCGGCTCGAATGCGCTCAAGACACATGAAAAGGGACGGGGCGTCGCCGCGGCAAGCGAGCGCTTCGTCGGCGATGAAAACGCGATGGCCCCTGAGCGCCGGGCCCAGGACGGCTTCCACGTCGCCTACGCCGATGGGGCGAGCGATCGTCGGCATTCGGCTGCGTCCGCTCTGTTCCGCCGCTTCTTTGGCGATCGCCTGCCAGCGGCTTTGACGATGCGCGGCTTTGTCCGAAGCGCCGTCCAGCCGAGCGACGCTGCGCTCGGCGACGAACGGGTATAGGGCGGTCACGCCGAGCTCCGTCGCCTTTTGCACGAGCCAGTCCATCTTATCGCCTTTGAGGAGCGCCTGCACAAGGACGATCGGGATCGGCGGTTCCGCCGTTTCCTCGCGCTCCGCCACCCGCCGGCCGACGACCCGATCGGCGCGGACGGCAAGAAGTTCCACTTCCCACACGCGCCCTTCGCCGTCGCAAACGATGATGCGCATGCCGCTCGACATCCGCATCACGCGGGCGATGTGATGCGCATCCCCGCCCTCAATGACGACGCGCTCGCTCTGCATGGCGGAAGGCGGAACGAAGTAACGCTGCATGTCGATCCCATCCCCGCCTCTTAGGCTCAAGGGCGACGGGCGCAAAGCGCCGTCCAGCCGTCTTCGGACAATGTGCGTATCGCGGCAAATCCGTGACGTTCGATGAGCGCCCGCATGCGCGGCACTTCGGCGTCGATGATGCCGGAGAGGATGATCCGTCCGCCCGGAAGCAGGAGCGGCAGGGCGAGCGGAACGAGACGTTCGTGTACTTCGGGCAGGATATTGGCCACGATGAGCGTCGCCGGCTCCGTCTCACCGGTGAGAAGATCCGCCCGGCGGACGTCGATCGGCACCGGCGGACGGTTTTGGGCGATGTTCGCTTCGGCCACGCGCACGGCAAGCGGATCGACGTCGACGGCCCGTACCGAACGGGCGCCGAGTTTGGCGAGGGCGACGGCAAGGATGCCGGTGCCCGTCCCCACGTCGATGGCGTCGTCTCCCGGCACAAGGCATGCCTCGATGAGTTTTAAGGCGAGCGCCGTTGAGGCGTGCGTACCGGTGCCGAACGCCATGCCCGGTTCGAGCACGATCGGGATGATATCCCCGACGACGTGACGTTCTCGATGCCGCCCGAGGGCGCGTGGAACTTCCTCCCAGGCAGGGACGACGACGATCCGCTCGGTGATCCAGGTGGTATGAAAATATTTTTTCCAGCTTTCCGCCCAATCTTCATCGGCCACCCATCGCGCGGCGATCGTCGCCGGCGACGGGTCGAGCCCGACCGCCGGGAGCGCGGCGACGCCCCGGCGGATGCGGTCGATCGTCTCATCCCCCGTCGTTACCGGAAAATACGCGGTCACAACGACGCCCGAAGGGCCGTCTTCGAGCACGACGCCTTGCGAACCGGCGCGGCGCACGATCTCGGATACCGCCTCCTGGGCTTCAAATGACGTGCTGACGGAGACTTCGAGCCACTGCACAGCCGATGCTCCTCTCCAACGCTTACCTTTCCGCTCTCGAGACCGTCACTCGCCGCGAAAGGCCCGTTTGACTTTATCGAAAAAACCCTCATGCTCGCCCGACGCGTCTTTCGATCCGCCGTGCCCGTCCTGAACGTGCGCGTCGAGGGCATCGGGAAACGCTTCAAGCAACAGCTTTTTCTGCTGCTCGTTGAGATTCGTCGGAATGCGGACGACGACGCGGATGAGCTGATCGCCGCGGCCGTGGCCGCGGACGTGGGGAAAGCCTTTCCCCTTCAAGCGAAAGAGCGTATGCGACTGGGTGCCGGCGGGAATTTTGAGCTTTGCCCGCCCTTCCATCGTCGGCACTTCGATTTCCGCGCCGAGGGCCGCCTGAACGAAGGTGATCGGGTGTTCGATGTACAGGTCGACGCCGTCCCGACGAAATCGCGGATGCGGCTTGATGCGGAAGGTGATGAACAGATCTCCGGGCGGACCGCCGTTTGTGCCCGGCTCTCCTTCGCCGGCGAGCCTGAGCTCCGTCCCCTCGTCAATGCCCGGCGGAACGCGCACGTTGACCGTCGTGGTCCGGTGCACACGGCCCCTCCCGCCGCACACCGGACACGCCTCCGCGATGACGCGCCCCGCGCCGCCGCACGTCGGGCACGTCCGCCTCGTCGCGAACCGGCCGAACGGAGTGTGCTGCGCGTGCTCGACATATCCCCGCCCTCCGCACGTCGGGCACGGTTTCGGCGACGTGCCCGGCTTGGCGCCGCTTCCGCCGCAGGCGTCGCAGGCCACCTCTTTCGGCAATTCGAGATCGACGGTTTTGCCGAAGTAGGCGTCTTCAAAGTCGATGGTCAAGGTGTACGTAAGATCGCGACCCCGGCGCGGCGCGTTCGCCCGCCTGGAACGGGCGCCGCCGCCGAAAAAAGCGTCAAACAAGTCCTCCAGCCCGCTAAAGTCGGCAGCGTCAAACCCGCCAAAGCCGCCGAACCCGCCGCCGGCGCCGGTCCCGGCATCGGCGCCGACGCCGGCGTGTCCGAAGCGGTCGTAGGCGGCGCGTTTTTCCGGGTCGCTTAAGACTTCATAGGCTTCGGTGATCTCCTTGAACTTCTCTTCGGCGTCCGGCGCCTTGTTCACGTCGGGGTGATACTGACGGGCAAGGCGGCGATACGCTTTTTTGATCTCCTCCGGAGAGGCGCTTCTTTCGACGCCGAGCACCTCGTAATAATCCCGTTTCATCGGTTCTCACTCCCGATCGGCCGAATGAACGGCCGGTAAAAGAAACGAAGCGGCAGGATCACGCCCTGCCGTCGTCTTTTTTGACCTCTTCGTATTGCGCATCGACGACGTTCTCTTTGTCCGCCGCGCCTCCGGCCGCCCCGCCGGACGTCGCCTCCCCGCTCCCCGCGCTTTGCGCTTTCGCCTGCTCGTACAGCTTCGCCGAAAGCCCGTGCAAGACGGCGGTGAGGGCGTCTTTTTTGACGCGGATGAGCCCGGCGTCGTCTTTTTCAAGCGCTTCGCGCAGCTCTTTGATCGCCGCTTCGGCTTTGTCCTTGTCCTCCTGGCCGACTTTGTCGCCGAGGTCCTTCAGCGTCTTTTCCGTCGAGTAGATGAGCTGGTCGGCGTCGTTTTTGAGCTCGATCAACTCTTTGCGCTTCTTGTCTTCCTCGGCGTACTGCTCGGCTTCTTTGATCATCCGCTCGATCTCTTCTTCGGAAAGCCCGCTCGAAGACTGGATGGTGATGCGCTGTTCCTTGCCCGTGCCGAGGTCTTTGGCCGAGACGTGGACGATGCCGTTGGCGTCGATGTCGAATTTGACTTCGATCTGCGGCACGCCCCGCGGCGCCGGCGGAATGCCTTCCAAAATGAAGCGGCCGAGCGTCTTGTTGTCCTTGGCCAGCGGCCGCTCGCCCTGCAGGACGTGGATTTCGACGGACGTCTGGTTGTCCGCGGCGGTGGAGAAGATTTGCGATTTGCTGGTCGGAATCGTCGTGTTGCGCTCGATCAGCTTGGTGAACACGCCGCCGAGCGTCTCGATGCCGAGCGAGAGCGGCGTCACGTCGAGCAGCACGACGTCTTTCACGTCGCCGGTCAAAACGCCGGCCTGCACGGCGGCGCCGAGGGCCACGACTTCGTCCGGGTTGATGCCCTTGAACGGTTCTTTGCCGATGAGCTTTTTGATCGCCTCTTGCACCGCCGGAATGCGCGTCGAGCCGCCGACGAGGATGACTTTGTCGATGTCCTCCGGCTTAAGCCCGGCGTCTTCCAGCGCCCGGCGCGTCGGACCCATCGTCCGCTCCACGAGATGGCGCGTCAGCTCTTCGAATTTCGCGCGGGTGAGGGTCATCTCGAGATGCTTCGGACCGCTGGCGTCGGCGGTGATGAAAGGAAGCGAGACGGTCGTGGACAAGACGCCGGAGAGGTCTTTTTTCGCCTTTTCCGCGGCGTCTTTTAACCGCTGCAGGGCCATCGGGTCTTTGGACAGGTCGATGCCGTGTTCTTTCTTGAATTCGGCGACGAGATAATCGATGATCGCCTGGTCAAAGTCGTCGCCGCCCAGGTGGTTGTCGCCGCTCGTGGCTTTGACTTCAAAAACGCCGCCGCCGAGCTCCAAGATGGAAACGTCGAACGTCCCGCCGCCCAAGTCGAAAACGAGGATCGTCTGATCGTCTTCTTTGTCCAAGCCATAGGCCAGCGCCGCCGCCGTCGGCTCGTTGACGATGCGCAAGACCTCCAATCCGGCGATACGGCCGGCGTCTTTGGTCGCCTGGCGCTGCGCGTCGTTGAAATACGCCGGTACGGTGATGACGGCTTTTTCCACTTTTTCGCCGAGGTACGCTTCGGCGTCGCTTTTGAGCTTTTGCAGGATCATCGCCGAAATTTCCTGCGGCGTATACGCTTTGCCGTCGATCGTCACTTTGTAGTCCGTGCCCATGTGGCGTTTGATGGACAGAATGGTCCGCGTCGGGTTGGTGATCGCCTGACGCTTGGCCGCTTCCCCGATGAGACGCTCGCCGTCCGGTTTGAACGCCACCGCCGACGGCGTCGTGCGGTTGCCCTCGGCGTTCGGGATCACGATGGGGTCGCCGCCTTCCAAGACGGCGACGACGGAGTTGGTCGTTCCGAGGTCGATGCCGATCACTTTGCCCATCGATAGGCGCCTCCTTTAAATCTCTCATTCGACGACTTTGACCATCGCCGGACGAAGCAGGCGATCGTGCAACATGTAGCCCTTTTGCAGCTCTTCGGCGACGGTGCCGCTCGCAAGGCCCTCGCTCCGGGGCACCAGGCCGACGGCCTGATGGACGTTCGGGTCGAACGGCCGGCCGACCGTCACGAGCGGCGTGACACCGACTTCCTCGAGCGCTTTAAGCAGCTGGCGATGGATCATCGTCATGCCTTCGACAAACGCCACCGAAAGCCCCGCCCCTGCGTTTCCTTCCTCCGGCGTCGCGCCGGATCCTCCGGATGCCGCGCCGGATTCCGGGGGCGAAGCGCCGGGGTCCCCGGGCACGGCGGCCGCATACGCCTGGGCTTGCGCGAGCGCCCGCTCGAAATTGTCGACGACCGGAAGGAGCCGTTCGGCAAGCGGCTGTACGGCGTATTTGCGCTGCTGCTCCTGCTCGCGCATCGTACGCTTGCGGTAATTCTCGAATTCGGCGGCCAGGCGCACATAGCGGTCGTAATGCGCGCGGGCCTTAAGTTCCTGTTCCAGGGCTCGGGCCTCCCATTCCGCGGCCCGGGCGCGTTCCGCCCGACACGGATCGGCCTCTTTCGCGTCGGCCTCTTTCGCGTCCGCTTCACGGGCGGCGTCCGATGCCGCTCGTTCACCTTCGCCGTCTTGCACCGCCGCATGGCCCCAGGCATCCGCCGCCTCTGCGTGGCCCGCGGCCTCCGGCTGCCGAGCGGCCGGGGCGTCATCCGGCGAAGGACCCGCGCCGATCTCCGCTTCATGGGCTGCCTTTGCCTTTGATGCGTTCATCTTTTCCACGCTCTCACCCCAATAGACGATCCCGAGCGCACCCGGCGCCCGGGATCGATCGTCGCTTCAGTCGCCCGGATTCACCGGCCGGGTTCCCCCCAGGTGTCGAAAATGTCCGAAAGGGCGCTCAGGAGGCCGACGGTCTTGGCATAGTCCATCCGCGTCGGACCGATGATGCCGATCGTTGTCCTGAGGTCCGACCCGAAAGCCACCGTCGTCGTGACGAGGCTCACCGGGCTGTCCAGGCCGAGGTCTTGTTCGAGGCCGATGTGCACGCGGACCCCGTCCGCCGCGCCGCGCAGGACACGGAACAGCGGCTCGCCTTCTTCAAACAGCCGAAGCAGTTCGCGCACCCGATCGACGTCGCGGAACTCCGGCAGGCTCAGCATCTCCCGCGTGCCGTCGACGATGAGCTTCGTCTCCCCGCTCGGCGCCAAAAGATCTTCAAAAAAGCGCTGCACCCGCAAATAGACCTCGCGATTCGATTCCATCACGCGGGCGAGAAGCTGGAAGATCTTCTGCGTGAGCGCCGCCACCGGCGTCCCTTTCAGTTCGGCGTTGACCATCTCCACCAAATTTCGAAGCTCTTCCGAAGAGAGCTGCGGCGGCAGCTCGACGAGTTTATGCTCCACGTGTCCGCTGTCGGTAACGAGCACGGCGACCGCCCGGCCATCGCCAAGCGGCACGAATTCCAGCTTGACGAGACGGGTGGTAAAGACTTCCGGCCCGAGGGCGACGACGGCATAATGCGTCAGCTCCGACAACAGCGACGCCGTCTGCCGGAGCGTCTCGTCGATCTCCGCATAACGTTGGTGAAAGCGCGCTTTGAGCGCCTTGACCCACTCGGCGTTGACGGATTCCGTCAGCAACAGGTGATCGACGTAATAACGATACCCTTTATGCGACGGGACGCGGCCCGCCGATGTATGGGGTTGCTCGAGATAACCCATCTCTTCGAGGTCGGCCATCTCGTTGCGGATGGTCGCCGGGCTTAACCGCATGCCGGAAAGCCGAGCGATCGTACGGGAACCGACCGGTTCCGCCGAGCGGATGTAAAGTTCGACGACGGCCTGGAGGATGGCGCGTTGGCGTTCGGTAAGCACGCCGGTCACCCCCTCTTGTTAGCACTCGGATATAGAGAGTGCTAACCCTTATTCACAAAGATACCAGACGGGGGATCGATTTGTCAATGATCGTCCAACAAAAATTCAGCGAGGACGCTGTTCATGATGAGGCGGGCCTGCGGCACGAGACGGACGCCGCGGCGATCGACGACGATCACGCCTTGTTCCTGAAGCCGCTTTAAGGTCGGCCCGTAGACCGCCTCAAGCTCGACGCCGAAACGCGCGCGAAAGGCCGCGCGATCGACGCCGTCGGTGAGCCTTAAGCCCATGAACATCGTCTCTTCGATCTCCGCCTGTCGCGTGACCGGTTGTTCTTCGACGCGATAGGCGCCGGTTTCCCGCGCGCGGACGTATTTGGGGAGCGACGGCGTGTTCGCGTAGCGCATGCCGAACGCGTAGCCGTGCGCCCCCGGGCCGAAGCCGAAGTACGGGACGTTTTTCCAGTATGCGAGGTTGTGACGCGACTCGCCCCCCGCGCGGGCGAAGTTGGACACCTCATAAGCGTGAAAACCGGTCGTTTCGGCGTTTTGAACGAGTGTTTCATACATCGCCACGGCAAGGTCTTCATCGGGCAACGGAAGCTGTCCGGCGGCGAACAGGCGCCCGAAGCGCGTCTTCGGCTCGACCTGCAGGGCGTAAGCTGAAAGATGCTCGATCGGGAGGCGCAAAGCCTGGAGGAGATCGACGCGCCATTCTTCGAGCGTCTCCTCCGGCAGGCCGTAGATGAGGTCGATCGACAGGCGGGGGATACCGGCAAGAAAAGCGGCCCAGACGGCGGCTTCGGCGTCGCGGGCGGTGTGCGTCCGGCCAAGCCGCCGGAGGTGGCGATCGTGGAACGATTGTATACCGAAGCTTACGCGGTTTACGCCGAGCGCCTTGAGACGCCTAAGGCGCGCTTCCGCCAACCCTTCCGGGTTGGCCTCGATCGTCACTTCGATCTCCGCCGCCCGGCGGGGAAACGCCGCCGCAAGAAGTTCGAAAAGGCGTTCCAACGCGCCGTCCGAAAGCGCCGTCGGCGTGCCGCCGCCGAAATACAGGGTCTCGATCGGCTCCGGATACGCTCCGCCGAACGGCGCGAGCACGTGCTCAAGCTCGCGCGCCAGGGCCTCGAGATACGGCGTTTCCCACGACGCGCGGCGGCCGACGAAAACGGCGAAATCACAGTAATGGCACTTGGCCGCGCAAAACGGCACATGCACGTACACGTGCCGCGGCCAACCGTTCATTTCGCTTCGTCCACCTTGAGCACGGCCATGAACGCCTCTTGCGGGATCTCCACGCTGCCGACGGCCTTCATCCGCTTTTTCCCTTCTTTTTGTTTTTCCAGGAGCTTGCGCTTGCGGCTCACGTCGCCGCCGTAACATTTGGCCAGGACGTTTTTGCGCAGCGCTTTGATCGTCTCCCGGGCAATGACGCGGCTGCCGATCGCCGCCTGGATGGGGATTTCGAACATCTGCCGCGGGATGAGATCTTTGAGTTTTTCCACCAGCGCCCGTCCGCGCGGGTAGGCGTGGTCGCGGTGAACGATGACGGAGAGGGCGTCGACGACTTCGCCGTTGATGAGGATATCCATCTTGACCAGGCGGGATGCCCGGTATCCGACGAGCTCATAGTCGAACGAGGCGTAGCCTTTGGTCCGCGACTTGAGCTGATCGAAAAAGTCGAAGACGACCTCCGCGAGCGGCATGTCGTAGACGATCTGCACGCGCGACGGGTCGAGGTATGTCATCGTCTGGTATTCGCCGCGCTTGTGTTGGCAAAGCTCCATCACCGCGCCGACGTAATCGTTGGGGACGAGGATGGTGGCCCGGATGTACGGCTCCTCGATCGCTTCGATCCGCCCGACGTCGGGCATTTTCGACGGGTTGTCGATCTCGAACGTCTCGCCGTTGGTGAGGATCACCCGGTAGACGACGCTCGGGGCGGTGACGATGAGGTTCAGGCCGAATTCCCGCTCCAACCGCTCCTGCACGATCTCCATATGCAAAAGGCCCAAAAAGCCGCAGCGAAAACCGAAACCGAGCGCCTGCGAATTTTCCGGTTCAAAGGTGAGCGAAGCGTCGTTCAACTTAAGCTTTTCCAACGCATCGCGCAGATCGTCGTAGTCGCTCGTATCGACCGGATACAACCCGGCAAAGACGACCGGGAGCACCTTCCGGTAGCCGGGGAGCGGTTCGGACGCCGGGCGATGCGCATGGGTGATCGTATCGCCGACCCTCGTATCGGAAACGGACTTGATGCTCGCCGTCACGTAGCCGACTTCCCCGGCCGCAAGGACGTCGACCGGCGTCGGCCGCGGAGCGAACACGCCGAGTTCGGTCACTTCATACGTCTTGCCGGCGGCCATCATGCGGATCGTCTCGCCGATCTTGAGCGTACCGTCTTTGACGCGGATCAAGGCCACGACGCCCTTGTAGGAGTCGTAATAAGAGTCGAAAATGAGCGCCTTAAGCGGCGCTTCAGGGTCTCCCGCCGGCGGCGGGACTTTGTGCACGATCTGTTCGAGGATCTCGTCGATGCCGATGCCCATCTTCGCCGAGGCGAGCACCGCTTCCGAGGCATCCAGACCGATCACGTTCTCGATCTCCTGTCGGACGCGCTCCGGTTCGGCGCTCGGCAGATCGATTTTGTTGATCACGGGGAGGATTTCGAGGTCATTTTCCAGGGCGAGGTAAACGTTGGCCAGCGTCTGTGCTTCGATGCCCTGGGAGGCGTCGACGACGAGGAGCGCTCCTTCGCACGCGGCCAAAGAACGCGATACTTCATACGTAAAGTCGACGTGCCCCGGCGTGTCGATAAGGTTCAAGACGTACGTCTCGCCGTTTTTCGCCCGGTATGTGAGCCGCACCGTATTCAACTTGATGGTGATGCCCCGCTCCCGCTCCAGGTCGAGTTGGTCGAGAAATTGGTCTTCTTTTTCCCGTTCGTCGATCGCCCCCGTCGCCTCCAGCAGACGATCGGCGAGCGTCGATTTGCCATGGTCGATATGCGCGATGATCGAAAAGTTGCGGATGTGATCCTGGCGTACGTGCACAATCTCCGCCATACGGTTGCCTCCTGCGGATGAAGTCTCATCGCCCGACAAAATCGGATCGATTCATTATACCAAATGCCGGGCCTCAGAGGAACGGCTCAAGATCAGCTGTGCACCTCCCAGACGGATCCCATCGCTTTCACAGAATCGTCCCGTGCTTGCGCCTCGGCCGTTCAACCTGCTTTTCCCGGAAGATCTGAAAATAGCGCACCAGCTCCTTTCGAAGCTCCCGAGGCGGAATGAGCTCGTCGACCACCAGTTCTCCGGCCAGCTTAAAGATGTCGTAGCCGGCGCGATATTCTTCGCGCAGCCGCTTGACCATTTCGGCCCGCGCCTCAGGATCTTCGACGGCCTGGATCTTGTTGTAATACACGGCGTTGATCGCCGCCTCCGGGCCCATCACCGCGATCTCCGCCGACGGCAAGGCCAGCGTCACGTCGGGGTGATACGCCGGACCGGACATGGCGTAGATGCCCGCGCCGTACGCCTTGCGCACGATGACGGTGACGCGCGGCACGGTCGCGCTCGAGGTGGCGTAAATGAACTTCCGTCCCCGGCGCAGAACGGCGTTCTGTTCGACGGCCGTGCCGACCATAAACCCGGGCGTGTCGACCAGATAGAGCAGAGGGATGTTGTATGCATCGCACAACCAGACGAACTCCGCTCCTTTGTCGGCGGATTCGGGGAAAATCGTTCCGCCCTTGACCGCCGGTTGGTTGGCCACGATCCCGACCACTTGACCGCCGATGCGCGCAAAACCGGTCAAAAGCTCCGCCGCGTACTGCGCCCTCACTTCCAAAAAGCTGTCCGCATCGACGATCGCCTCGATCAAACGGCGGACGTCGTACGGTTTGTTCGGGTCCTCCGGGATGAGCGCATCGATCTCCGCCGGGTCCCGTGCCGGGTCCCGCGCCGGGCGCATCGGCGGGGCGAGGTCGCTATTGTCCGGAAGGTATGAGAGAAGGCGCCTGGCCAGCGCGGCCGCTTCTTCTTCCGTATCGACGACAAAATGCGCCGATCCGCTCTTTTTGGCGTGCATCTCCGCGCCCCCGAGCGCCTCCGCCGTCACCTTCTGCCCGATGGCCATCTCCACCATCCGCGGCGAGGCGATGGCCATCGCCGCATCGCGCATCATGATCAACAGGTCCGTAAACACCGGCGTATACGCCGTGCCGGCGAAGCACGTGCCGTAGAGCACGCCGATTTGCGGCACCGCCCCCGACATGATGCTGTGCAGATAGTAAAATTCCCCGATGCTCCCCGGATCGACGTGATGCCCGCCGGTCTCGTCGATGCGCGCGCCCGACGAGTCGACGAGATAGAGGATCGGCTTGCGCGCCCGAAGCGCCGCCCGTTGCGTGCGGAGAGTTTTTTCCGCGTGATAGCGACCGACCGAACCGGCCTTGACGGTATAATCGTTGGCGACGAAGAAGACGGTCCGTCCGTCGATCGTTCCCGTTCCCGTCACTACCCCGTCGGCGGCGAATTCCGCATCCCAATTCCGCGCAAAACGCCCCGTTTCCGTGAACGGCTCGCCGTCGTCGAAAAACAAAGCCAACCGATCGCGCACGAACAGCTTTCCGGCTGCACGCTGTTTCTCATGCCCGCGCGGCGGACCTCCTCGTTGAATGCGCGCCAGTTCCTCCAGCACACGCCGTTCCCGTTCGCCCATCGGGCGCCCCCCTTTTTGCGGTTTATGCAGAGATGTTCATTCATCCGGTCGACCATCAGTACGACCGCGGCAATCCAAGCGCCCGTTCGGCGATGTAATTGAGCACCATCTCGTTGTTGATCGGGGCCGTCTTCATCAAGCGGGCGGGAGCCATCATGCGGATCAAATGATATTCCTTGGAAAATCCGTTGCCCCCGTGCGTCTGAATGGCCCGATCGATCGCCTCGAACGCCGTCTCCGAGGCCAAATACTTGGCCATGTTGGCGAAGAGCCCCACCTCCGAGCGCGCACGGCCCCGATCGAACGCCTCCGCCGCCTGATAGGTGAGCATGCGCGCCGCCTCCTGAAGCACCTTAAGCCTCGCCAACGGATGCTGCACCCCCTGATACGCGGCGATCGGCGTATCGCCGAACACTCGCCGCGCCTTCGCATACTCCGCCGCGCGAGCGAGGGCGTACTCGGTCATCCCCACCCCTTTGGCGGCAAAAAGGATGCGTTCCGGATTCAGCGCGTCGAACATCACCTCGGCGCCGTCGTGTTCGTCACCGATGCGATGGTCCTCAGGCACTTCCACATCGTCCAAATAGAGGAAAAACTGCCGGAAACCTTCGATGCCCACCGTCTCCATCGCCTGCATCGACAACCCCTCGGCCTTGGTGTCGACCAGAAAGAGACCCATCCCATAGCGCTCTCGCAAACCTTGCGCGATCACTTCTTCGTAAGGTATGGTACGGGCCACGACGAGGACATAGTCCGCCCGATCCGCGCCGGTGATCCACGCCTTTCGGCCGCTCAGCCGGTAGACCGAACCGTCCTTCCGGGCCAGCGTGCGCATCCGGAAGCTGTTCGTCCCCGCGTCCGGCTCCGTGATGGCGAAGGCCATGCGCAGCTTGCCCTCGGCGATCGCCGGCAAAAAACGGCGTTTTTGCGCCTCCGTGCCTCCGCGGAGGATGGCCATGGCGTCCATCGTCGTGAGCACCGCCAGAACATTCCCCAGCCCGTGCGCGGCAAAACGTTCCATGGCCAGCGTCATGGCCAAAAGCCCGAGCCCGCTTCCGCCGTACGCTTCCGGAACGAGGGCGCCGAAAAGGCCGAGCGCGCTCATGTGCTCCCACAGTTCGTCCGGGTAATGCTGATCGTCATAAATCGACTTAAAATAGGCCTCTTGACGGGGTTTTAATTTCCTGAGCAGTTCTTCGACCGCGTCGATGACCGTCCGCTGTTCGTCCGTCAGCATAAAGCCGATGGCAAGCACCTACAATCTCCCCTTTCTGCGGGCACCGCCGCCTAGAGACCTCGCCGCTCTCTCCGGCGCTAAAATCCAACTTCTGCTTTCAGCTTCTTCAACTCCGCGACGGCGTCCGGGTTGTCCAGCGTCGTCAGGTCGCCGGCGACCTCATGGCCGCCGCGCAAAATGACGAAGGCCAGCGGCACCTCGCCCCGCACCGGATCCGGAACGCCGATCACCGCCGCCTCGGCGACGGCCGGATGATTGATGAGCGCCGCCTTCATCGACGACCGAGGCCACATACCCCGGAAGCGGGTGTCCGCACGAACCGGGCTTGGTCGGCGTGAGTCCGACCATGCTCGATGACCAACCGGATCGAGGGGCTCCCCGACGAGGGCGAAGATCGGGAAGGTCAGCCACCCCACATCCGCCGTGCACCGATAGACGTCCTCGTCTTGGATGTTCAAACTCCACTTGACGTTCGCATATGTCCCGATCAAAAAGCCGATTCCCGAATGGACGACGTCTTTCGGCTTGGCCGTCGTCCCCGACGTATAGATCACAAAGCCCGGCTCATTCGCCTCGATCGGCTCCGGCGGAACGTCGACGGGCCCGTCGGAAAGGAAAGCGTCCATCCACACGTCCCGCCCCGGCGTCATCGGCGCATCGACGTCGAAACGGCGGGCGACGACGACGGTCTTAACGCCGTCTACGCCGCGTAAAGCGCCGTCCAACGTCGCTTTAATTCGAGACTTTGCAGGCGGCATGATCATGTGTCCGTTTAAGGCTCGACGCGGATCAACGTTTCGTCTTCTTGGACGAATTCGCCTTCGCCCCTAAGCACCTCCACCACCGTGCCGCCGTAATCGGACGTCACGGGAATCTCCATTTTCATCGACTCGAGGATCGCCACTTCCTGCCCGGCTTCCACCACATCTCCCGGTTGAACGAGGATTTTCCAGACCGTTCCGCTGATGTTCGCTTTGATCTCCGCCACTCCAAACCCACCTCTCTTTTTGATCTCCGACGATGTTGCAGCTCGGTTTACGTTTTCGCGGCGATCATCTTCGGCAAAAAGTGCGTATCGTACCGGCCTTTCCGAAAGGCCGGATGCTCCATCACCTCCGTTAAAAGCGGGAGATTCGTCTTGATGCCTTCGATCGCCGTGTCGCGCAACGCGCGCGTCATCCGTTCGACGGCTTCCTCCCGGCTCGCCCCGTGGGTGATCAGCTTGGCGATCAGCGGATCATAAAACGGCGTGACCGCCGTTCCCGCCTCGACCCCGGCATCGACCCGCGCCTCCTTCGGCCAGGCGAGGGAGGTGATCGTCCCCGGAGACGGCAGAAAACGCACCGGATCTTCGGCATAGATTCGGCACTCGATCGCCGCGCCCCGCCGGACGATGTCTTCCTGGGCAAGGGGCAGCGGTTCACCGGCGGCGATGCGGATCTGCCACGCCACCAGATCGAGCCCGGTAATCATCTCCGTTACCGGATGTTCCACCTGCAACCGAGTATTCATCTCCAGGAAGTAAAAGTGCCCTTCCGGGTCGAAGATGAACTCCATCGTCCCCAGATTGCGATAACCGATGGCCCGCGCGCCTTGAACCGCCGCCTGACAGAGCCGCGTGCGGAGCGCGTCGGCGAGATCGGGCGACGGGCTCTCTTCGATGATCTTCTGGTGCCGCCGTTGAATCGAACACTCGCGTTCGAACAGATGCACGACGTTGCCGTAGGCGTCGGCGGCCACCTGCACCTCGATGTGCCGTGCGCCGTCGATCCATTTTTCGAGTAGCAGCGTCCCGTCGCCGAAGAAATTCTGCGCCCTGTCCCGGCTGGATTGAAACACTTTCCTAAGCTCCGCCTCGGAGTCGACCCGGCTCATCCCGATGCCCCCTCCGCCGACGCTCGCCTTGAGCATCACCGGGTAGCCGATCGTCGCCGCCTTATCCAACGCCTCCTCCAAAGACTCGACCGGCGCCTCCGTGCCGGGCACGATGGGCACGCCGGCTTCCGCCATTCGACGTCGAGCTTCAATCTTGCTGCCCATGGCCCGGATGACGTCTGCCGGCGGGCCGATAAACACCAGCCCTTCATGTTCGCAGCGCTCGGCAAACGCCGCGTTCTCCGACAAAAAACCGTACCCCGGGTGCACCGCCTCGGCCCCGGTCGCTTTGGCGGCGCGGATCACCGCTTCGATGTTCAAATAGCTTTGCGCCACCGGCGGCGGGCCTAAGCACACCGCCTCGTCCGCCTCCCGGACGTGGGGCGCGTCTTTGTCCGCTTCGGAATACACGGCCACGGTCCGGATGTCCAAAGCGCGGCACGTGCGAATGATGCGCCTGGCGATCTCCCCGCGGTTGGCGATCAACAGTTTACATAGAGCCATCGCGTACGCCCCCTTCAACGCCGCACCCCCGGCGGCGGTGTTCTCTTCATGCGCCGTGCTTGAGTTGGGTGACCGAACACTCGCTCAGCGACCGATGATGTCGACGCCGCATCGTCGGACATGGGCCGCCGGTTGCCGCCCGGCAGGCGTTCGCCGGCGACTGAACACTCGCTCGGTCAACGTTCGTCGAATGTACACCAGATCTTCCGTGGCGATGTTGCCCGTGGCGTTGGGCGCAAACGGACAGCCCCCGAGCCCGCCGACCGAGGCGTCGAACGTCGTGGCCCCGTTTTCCAAAGCGGCGTAGGCGTTGGCGAGGCCGGTGTTGCGGGTGTTATGCAAATGCACACCGATCGGCACGCGCCCCTCCGTCGCTTCGCGGGACCGCCGCACGAGGCGCCCCACCTGGCGGGGATCGGCGATCCCGATCGTATCCGCGAGGACGATTTCGTCGAACCCGACCTCCGCCGCCCGCCGGACCCATTCGACGACCCGCCCTTCGTCGACCGGCCCTTCAAACGGGCAACCGAACGCGACCGAAATGGTCAGCGACGCGCGCCACCACCCGGGGGACCGCACTCTCATCCGGAGCAGCGTTCTGATTTTTGCGGTTGAACGACTCCGTCACCCCGAAAGAGAAGTGGATCTCTTCCACACCGGCCGCCATGGCCCGCTCAAAACCGCGACGGTTGAGCACCAAACCGGCGTACGTCACCCCTTCCCGGCGCCCAAGACGCTTGAAAAGCGCATCCGAATCGGCCATCTCATGTCACCGAATAAAGGCCTGCGGCCGATCGGCTTGTGCATCCTTCAACCAAAGCGGGTGCATGGTCAAGATGTCGTGCGGAAGCTCCGACGGTTTAAAAAACTTCACTTCCGACGATTCAACACCGTCGGCGCACAAGGTCCCTCCGACGACGCGGCACAAAAAACTTAAGGTGACAAACTGAACGACCTCTCCCGACGGATAGTGAAACACTTGCGATGCGGGATCGGAATAAACGCCGATCAGCCGCTCCACTTCCACATCCAAACCGGTTTCCTCCCGCACTTCACGCTTCACGGCCTCCGCAACCGTCTCCCCGCGCTCGACATGCCCGGAGGGCAGCCCCCACAAACCGTTGTCCCGTCGTTTGACCAAAAGCACGTCGCCCGGTGCGTTCAAAACGACCGCCGCCACCCCGGGTTCGAGTCGTTCCGGCCACAAAAATGGCGGCGGGCGCCATTCTCTTACCCTCTTTTCGGAATCAAATAAAGAAGACAAATCGGAGATGACCGCATCGGGCGATCTGAAATCGTACTCGAAAGGAAAGCGAATCGACTTTTCAGAAACCAAGATCGCCGTCAAACCCATTTGGTGCGCACCCAAAATGTCCGTCTCCGGAGAGTCGCCGATCATCACGACACGGGCGTCCTTCGGCACATCTTCCAAGGCCATCCGAAAGATGATCGGACTGGGCTTGCCGATGATGCACGGACGCTTTCCGGTCGCTTCTTGGATGGCGCGCACCAGTGATCCGGTGGCCAAGCCCTTTCCCTCGGGCGTCGGAAACGACGGCTCCCCGTTGGTGGCGATGAAGTCGGCGCCGCTTTCGATAAACCGAACCGCTTGCTGCACCTCGCGAAACGTCACGGCATCATCATAGCCGACGACCACCGCCTGTGGTCGATCGTCACCACTCACGGAAACGCCGGAAAGCTCCGCCCTCAGTTCGTCAAGAAACGCTGGCGTGCCCAACACGAACACGGAATCGACGCTCCGCTTTTTAAGGTATTGCACGGTGGCCCATGCCGACGTAAAAACTTGTTCCTTTCGTATCTCCAGCCCCAACGCGCGCAACCGTTCGGTCACCTGAGCCCGTGTCGGTCGTGGATCGTTGGTGAGAAAACGGACGGTTTTGCCCATGCTTTGAAGACGGGAGACGGCGGACCGAACTTCCGGAAGCAGGCGCTCTCCCAGGTAGATCACGCCGTCCAGATCAAAAAGAAAAACGTCAAATCGGTCAGCGATCATCCGTTCCGCTCCTCGCCCATTCACATCGTCCAGGTCAGTTGTCGACCGCCGATCACATGATAGTGCAGGTGGAAGACCGTCTGCTGCCCGTGCGCTCCGGTGTTCGTGACCACACGAAAGCCGCTTTCGTCGACGCCGAGTTCCTTGGCTACGCGCTGGATCGTCCGATGAATCCGGCCGATGAGCGGAGCGTCCGTCTCGGTCAGTTCGAGCACGCTCGCGATGTGCCGCTTCGGAACGACGAGCACGTGGACCGGTGCGATCGGGTTGATGTCGTGAAAGGCCAACGTCTCTTCGTCTTCATGCACTTTTTGGGAAGGCAGTTCCCCGCGGATGATTTTACAGAAGATGCAGTTTTCTTCGTGCAACGGTTGTCCCTCCTGTGATCGTCTTGCTGACGCCAGTATACCGAATTCAAGCGGCCGAGACAAGGCAGCCGGATTTACAAAAACTTAACGCAATCTTCAATCGGCCTTTACCGATCCTTCACGATTCCTTGACAACGGTTTGATACGATGCCCCCAAAGCGAGGTGAGGTGCATTGCGCATCGCCCTGTTTACGGATACTTTTCCGCCGGAGATCAACGGCGTGGCCCTCACGCTCAAACGCTTCACGGACTTCCTCCGCGGCCGCGACATTCCCGTTCTCGTCGTCGCCCCGGAATATCCAAAGGCTTCGCACGGCCCGTTCGATCGCATGGTGGAACGAAGTCTAAGCGTCCCCTTCTGGCTGTATCCGGAAGTGCGGCTTGCCGTCCCGCGGCCGTTTTATTTGAAACAAAAGCTGGATGACTTTCGTCCGACGCTCTGCCACCTCGCCACGCCGGCCAACCTGGGCCTTTACGGTCGGACATACTGCCGCAAGCGGCAAATCCCCATGGTGGCGTCGTATCACACGCATCTCGATCGCTACTTATCGTACTACAACCTGGCCTGGATGCTTCCGATGCTCCATGAATACATGAAATGGTTTCATCGAGCGGCGGAGCGCATTTATGCGCCCAGCGAGGAGACGCGTGCGCATCTTCGCGCTTTAGGGATGAACAACGTCGAACTGTTCCCCCGCGGTGTGGACACGACGCTCTTTTATCCGCGCCCTCCGGAAAAACGCCGGGAAATTCGGGCGCGTTACGACGTCCGCGACACGGACACGCTCTTTGTGTACGTCGGTCGGCTGGCGAAGGAAAAAGATCTCGACGTTTTGGCCGACGCCATTTGGGCCCTCGATCCGGACGTCTTGAAAATCAGCCGTTTCCTTTTCGTCGGCGACGGTCCGATGGCCGGAGAATTAAAAGCGAGGCTCTCCGGCGCGCCGGTACAGTTTCTCGGATTTCTGCAGGGTGAAGCGCTGGCCGACGTGTACAGCGCCGCGGATTGGTTCGTCTTCCCGTCCACCACGGAGACCTTCGGCAATGTCGTCTTAGAAGCGCTCGCCTCCGGAACGCCGGTCATCGCCGCCGCGGCCGGCGGCGTGGCACACCTCGTCCAAGACGGAAAGAACGGCATCGCCGTGCCAGGAGGAGAGGCCTCCGCTTTCAAAACGGCCATCGAACGCGCATGCCGCGCTCCTAAGATGCGGCCTCCGCTTGCCGCAGGCGCCCTGTCTTCCGCCCAAGGAAAAAGCTGGGAGGCGGTGTTCGAGCGGCTCGTCGCCTCGTATCGCGAAGTCCTCGAGGAGACGGGCGCCGTCCTCTCCGGCGTCCGTTGATTCGGCGCTCGTTGACGCACCGCAACGACGCTCAAGCGCAAAAACCGCCGGATATGGAACGATCCGGCGGTTTTCCAGCGCCTAAGGCCGAGGCCTAAGATCGTCAAGCTTCCTCCACCCGACGATTGACCACGGGAAAAAGCGTCAACGCATAGAGCGCAGCGAGGCCGACGATGACGTATACCGTCCGCGCCAGAGCGGTATACGTGCCGCCAAAGAGGGCGCCGACGACGTCAATCTGGAACAAACCGACGAGCAACCAGTTGATTCCGCCGATGATGAGCAAAATGAGCGCCAGCGTGCGCACCCTATGCACCTCCTTTCCTCCGTAGTGTGTCATCGGACGGAGGTTTTATGCACAGGGTCGCCCGGCGCGGGCGTCGACGGATCCGCCGGCGGGGCGCTCGGCTCGGCGACCAGCGTCGAGAGGCGCTTCAGATCGATGTTGCCGCCGCTCACGATGACCGCCGTACGCCGCCCGGCCACCGGGACGCGTCCGGCGAGAACGGCGGCGAGGGCCGCCGCGCCGGCACCTTCGACGAGCAATTTTTCCCGCTCCAACAGCAGCATGATGGCGGCGACGATCTCCTCCTCTTCGACGGTGACCATCTCGACGTCGAGGCGCGTGACCATCTCGAACGTGAGCGCGCCGGGTTGCTTGACGGCGATGCCGTCGGCGAGCGTGTAAATATCGTCCTGCACGATCCGCCGCCCGGCGGCCAACGAACGTACGAACGAAGCCGCGCCGGCGGCCTGTACGCCGATCACGCGGGCATTTGGCGCCATCGTTCGGGCCGCCGTCGCCACACCGGAGATCAGCCCGCCGCCGCCTACCGGGACGACGATCAGATCGAGCGCCGGTTCGACCTGCAATATCTCCAATCCGACCGTTCCTTGCCCGGCGATCACGTCCGGGTCGTCGAACGCATGCACATACGTAAAGCCCTCGACTTCCGTCAAACGCCGCGCATGCGCGTATGCTTCATCGTACGTTCGACCGTGCAAAATGACGCGGGCGCCGTAGGACGACGTGGCCTGAATCTTCGTCCGCGGCGCCGTCTCCGGCATGACGATCGTACACGGGACACCGTAAGCGCGGGCCGCATACGCCACCCCTTGGGCGTGGTTGCCGGCGGACGCGGCGATCACCCCGCGCCGCCGGGCGTGTTCCGGAAGCAAGGCGATTTTGTTGAACGCCCCGCGGATCTTGTACGATCCGGTTCGTTGCAAATTCTCCAGCTTCAAAAAGATCGGCGTTCCGAACATGTCGTCCAGCGTATACGACCGCTTGAGCGGCGTCTCGTGGGCGACGCCCCGCAGGCGCTCCTTGGCCGCTTCGATGTCCGCAAACGTTACCGGGAGATCCCCAAGCGCTTCACGCTCCCATCTGCATCATCAGAATATGCCCACCCATGGCGGACAATAAACGTACTTTTAGTTTACTCTTCGCATACTCATTTGACAAGAGGTGGGAGGGGATGCGCCGCTTCATAGGCCTCGATGGACGCCAAGTACCGCTCGGTAACGGCGATGTCGTCTTCGCCGCGTAGGAGACGGCGCTGATGTTCCGGATGGATGTCGAAGGCGTACGTCGTCCCGTCCGAAAGCGCGACCGTCTGCGCGGCGAGATCGATCGTCGCTTCAAAAGGACCCTCCGCGGCGCGGTCAAACAGCGCCTCGATCGCCGATTTCGGCAAGACGACGGGCAACAGCCCGTTTTTGACGGCGTTATTGTAAAAAATATCGGCAAACGATGGAGCGAGCACCGCCCGAAAGCCGTAGTCGGCCAGCGCCCACGGCGCATGCTCGCGGGAAGAGCCGCTGCCGAAATTTTCCCGGGTCAAGAGGATCGTCGCCCCGCGATACGCCGCCTGATTGAGGATAAAATCCGGATTCGGCGTTCCGTCGGGCAGATAGCGCCAGTCGTAAAACAAAAACTGCCCGAACCCCGTTCGCTCGACGCGCTTCAAAAACTGCTTGGGGATGATCTGATCGGTGTCGACGTTGGCCCGATCGAGCGGCACGACCAGCCCGGTATGCACGTCAAACGGCTGCACCGCGCCCACCTCCTGCCGCCGCCAGCACCGCGCGGCTCTCCTCAAAATCGGCGAATCGACCGGTCAGGGCGGCAAACGCGGCCATCGCCGGACTGACCAGATGCGTCCGCGCCCGCGGTCCCTGGCGCCCTTCGAAATTCCGGTTCGACGTCGAAGCGACGCGCGCGCCCGGCGGTGCGATGTCCGGATTCATGCCGAGGCACATGCTGCAGCCCGGCTCCCGCCATTCAAATCCGGCGTTTTTAAAAATGCGGTCCAACCCCTCGGCTTCCGCCTGCCGTTTGACGGTTTTGGAACCGGGGACGACGAGCGCCCGCTTGACGCGCGGATGGACGTGCCCGCCGATGCGCTCCACAACGCGGGCGGCGGCGCGCAAGTCTTCCAGACGGCCGTTCGTACACGAACCGATGAAAACGTAATCGACTTCGATGGCGCTGATCTTCGTCCCCGGCGCGAGAGCCATGTATTCGAGCGCCCGGCGAACGCTTTCCCGCTCCGTCGCGTCGACGTAATCGTCGGGATGCGGGACGACGCCGTCGACGGTCGCCGCCATGCCCGGATGCGTCCCCCAGGTGACGACCGGCTTCAGGTCGCTTACATCAAACGTCACTTCCGCATCGTACGTCGCGTCGGGGTCCGAGGTCAAGGCGGCCCAACGTGCTTTGGCCGCCTCCCACGCCGCGCCCTTCGGCGCGAAGGGACGAGCCTCCAAGTAGCGGAACGTCGTCTCATCGGGCGCGATCAGCCCGGCCCGGGCGCCGGCTTCGATGGACATGTTGCAGACGGTCATGCGCTCTTCCATCGTCATCTCCCGGACGACGTTCCCCGCGTATTCAAAAATGTAACCCCGGCCGAACGACACGCCGAAGCGGGCGATGAGCCCGAGAATGATGTCTTTGGCCGTCACCGCCGGATGGCGCGTGCCGACGATGTTCACCTTCATCGTCTTGGGCGGTGCCTGCCACAGCGTCTGCGTCGCCAGCACGTGCTCCACTTCGCTCGTGCCGATGCCGAAAGCAAGCGCGCCGAAGGCGCCGTGGGTCGAAGTGTGCGAATCGCCGCAGACGATCGTCATTCCCGGTTGGGTGAGCCCGAGTTCCGGGCCGATGATGTGTACGATGCCCCGACGGTCGCTGTCCAAATCGAACAACGGTACGCCGAAATCGCGGCAGTTTTCCCTGAGCACGTCGATCTGCTTTTTGGCGATCGGATCGTCGATGACGAACGGATCGTCGGTCGGCACGTTGTGGTCGATGGTGGCCATCGTCCGATCCGGGCGGCGGACGCGCCGACCGGCGAGGCGCAATCCTTCAAACGCCTGCGGAGACGTCACTTCATGCACGAGATGGAGATCGATGTAGATGAGATCCAGCCCGCCGTCCCCGCGAACGACGTGATGGGCGTCCCAGATTTTGTCGACGATCGTCCCGCGACTCATGCGTATACCCCCCTGGCTTTCAGTCGCGCCACCGCCCGTTCGATCACCGCATCGCCGAACGCCTGCGTGCCGACGACGCGGAGCGCGTCCCCTCCGTCCTCGGCAGCGGATGCCTTCGGCCGGACGAGATCGGCCGTCCGAAACCCGTCCGCGAACGTATCGTCCAGAGCACCGGCGATGGCTCGGGCGACGTCGGGCATGGCGAACGAATGCTCGAACATCATCGCCGTCGACAAGATCATCCCCGTCGGATTGGCCGCATCGCGCCCGGCGATGTCCGGCGCCGAACCGTGCACCGGTTCATACAGATGCGGGCCGCGCTCGCCGAGGCTCGCCGACGGCAACAGGCCGAGCGAACCGACGAGCGCGCCCCCCAGGTCGGACAAGATGTCGCCGAACATGTTCTCGGTGACGATCACGTCGTGGACCCACGGCTTTTGCACGAGCTCCATGGCCATCGCATCGACGAGCACGTGGCGCACCGTCACGCTCGGATGGTCCGCCTGTACCCGTTCCACGACATCGCGCCACAGCCGGCTGGAGGTGAGCACGTTGGCTTTGTCGACGGAAGTGAGGCGACCGCTGCGCTGTTCGGCCATTTTGAACGCCAGGCGGACGATGCGCTCGATCTCCGCCTCGGTATAGACGAGCGTGTCGATCGCCTGTCGCGCCCCGACGCCGCCGGAGATCCCCCGGGGACGGCCGAAGTACAGCCCGCCGGTGAGTTCCCGGATGATGACCAAATCGATCGGCTCCGCAGCGAAAAGCGGGCCTAAGTTCCCCAGCGCGGGGACGCTTCGGACGGGGCGCACGTTCGCGTAAACGTCCAGCGCCTTCCTCAGCGCGAGCAGCCCCGCCTCCGGACGGCGCTCCGGCGGGAGCGCGTCCCACTTCGGCCCGCCGACGGCGCCGAGCAAAACGGCATCGGCGGCGAGCGCCGCCTGAAGCGTCGCTTTCGGCAGCGGTTCACCGTGCGCATCGATGGCCGCACCGCCGATCGGATGATCTTCCACGTTCAACCGGATGCCGGCCACGTCCGAAAGCGCCGTGATGAGCCGCCGGGCGACTTCCGCCACTTCCGGGCCGATGCCGTCGCCCGCAAGGAGCGCGATGGTCCGTTTCATCCGAGCACCACCCCGGAATCGATCGAACGCCCCGCCGGACGACCTTGGTCCGCTGCGCCGGCTACGGGAACTTCGCCGCCTACGCCCGGAAGCCTTAAGGCGATCCGGTTCAGCGCATCGACGTACGCTTTCGCCGACGCCACGACGACGTCGTTGTCGACGCCGCGGCCGCGCGAGGTAAGCCCCTGATAGGCGACCTTGACGTACACTTCGGCGAGCGCATCGGGTCCGCCGGTCGTCGACTGGATGCGGTAATCTTCCAGCGTCACCGGCACGCCGACGGCGCGTTCGATGGCCTTATACACCGACTCCACGCTGCCTTCGCCGGTCGCCGACTCGGTGCGCACCTCGCCGCTCGGCAAGCGCAACGCGACCGTCGTCGTCGGAATGAGGCCGAAGCCGAACGCGCACTGCAGCGAGACGAGCTCGTACTTCTGATCCGGAGCGGAAAGATCGACGAATAAAGCCAGCAAGTCGTCGTCGGTGATTTCTTTCTTTTTCCCGGTAAGCGCCTTAAACGCCTGGAACAGGCGATCCAGTTCTTCTTCCGAGGCTACGGCCATCCCCAGCTCGCGCAATTTTTCTCGGAACGCGTGACGTCCGGAATGCTTCCCGAGAACGATGCGGTTCGACGTCAGCCCGACCATCTCCGGCGAGATGATCTCGTACGTCAACGCGTTTTTCAACACCCCGTCCTGATGGATGCCCGATTCGTGGGCAAATGCGTTCGCCCCGACGACTGCCTTGTTCGGCGGAACGGGTATGCCGGTCAGCTTGCTGACGAGCTTGCTGACCCGCGCGGTGTGTTCCGTCTTGATGCCCGTCTCCGCTTGATAATGGTCTTGGCGGATTTTGAGGGCCATGGTGATCTCTTCCAAGGCGGCGTTGCCCGCCCGTTCGCCGATGCCGTTGATCGTCCCCTCGATCTGGACGACGCCTGCCTCGACGGCGGAAAGCGAATTGGCGACCGCCAGACCGAGATCGTCATGACAATGGGCCGACAGCTTCACCTTCTCGATGCCCGGCACGCGCTCCAGCACGTAGCGAAACATCGCCGCGTATTCTTTCGGCTGGGTATAGCCGACGGTATCCGGAAGATTGATGACCGTCGCCCCTTCTTTGATCACTTCGGCGATGATGCGCACGAGAAAGTCCCAGTCGCTTCGCGTCGCATCTTCTGCCGACCATTCGACGTCGGAGACGTAGCGCTTGGCGCGGCGCACGCCCTCCACCGCCCGCTCGATGACGGCTTCCGGAGAAAGCCGGAGCTTGTGTTCCATGTGGATCGGGCTGGTGGCGATGAACACGTGAATACGCGGTTGCTCGGCCTTTTTGAGCGCCTCCCACGCTTGGTCGATGTCGTTCGGGTGCGAACGGGCCAAGGCGGCGACCGACGCCCCTCGGACGATCTCCGCGATCGCTTGGACGGCGCGCAATTCCTCCGGCGACGAGGCGGGAAAGCCCGCTTCGATCACGTCGACGCCGAACTGCTCCAGCGCCCGCGCGATTTCGAGCTTTTCATGGAGATGCAAATTCACCCCTGCCGTCTGCTCGCCGTCGCGCAGCGTCGTGTCGAAAATCTCAATCCTCCGCATGCTCCCCGCCTCCCTACTGATTCACTTCATGCGCCGCTTGATGAACGGCATTTTCTCCCGCAGGCCGCGGCCGACGATTTCGATCGGATGGTTTTTCTCCCGTTCGCGCATGGCCGAAAACATCGGCCGGCCGAGCTGATTTTCCAAGATCCAGTCGCGGGCAAAAGCGCCGCTTTGAATATCCTCCAAGATGCGCTTCATCTCCGCTTTCGTCTGCTCGCCGATGATCCGCGGGCCGCTGCGGTAATCGCCCCACTCGGCGGTGTCGGAGATCGAGTGGCGCATCCCTTCCAAGCCGGCCTCGTACATCAGGTCGACGATGAGTTTCAGCTCGTGCAGGCATTCAAAATACGCCACTTCCGGCTGATACCCGGCGGCGACGAGCGTCTCGAAACCGGCCTTGACGAGGGCCGTCGTCCCGCCGCAGAGCACCGCCTGCTCGCCGAAGAGGTCCGTCTCCGTCTCTTCTTTGAACGTCGTCTCGATCACCGCCGCCCGCCCGGCGCCGATCGCCTTGACGTACGCCAGGGCAAGTTCCCGGGCGCGTCCGGTGGCGTCTTGGTGCACGGCGAACAGCGCCGGCACGCCGCCGCCTTCGGTAAACACGCGGCGCACGAGATGCCCCGGGCCCTTCGGCGCGGCGAGGAAGACATCGATGTCGCCCGGCGGGACGATCTGGTGAAAATGAATGTTGAAACCGTGGGCAAAGGCGAGCGCCTGCCCCGCTTTGAGGTTCGGCGCGATCTGTGCGCGATACACTTCCGGTTGCCGTTCGTCGGGAAGCAGGATCATGATCACGTCGGCGCGCCGCACCGCCTCATCGACGGAATAGACGGCGAAGCCGTCTTCTTTCGCTTGTTCGAAAGACTTGCCGGGACGCAGGCCGACGACGACTTCGATGCCGCTGTCGCGCAAGTTTTGGGCGTGCGCGTGCCCTTGCGAGCCGTAACCGATGACGGCGACCGTTTTGTCGACGAGGGGGGTGAGATCGAGATCCGTATCCAGATAGACTTTGGCCACAGGTTCGTCTCCTTTCCCGAATGGTCAGCTGCGTATGCTTTGTCGATGCACATGCGTTCGAGGGCGTGCGCTCAGGCGGTGCCGATGATGTCTTTCATTTCCGCCTCTTGACCGACGTCCAGTTCACGGGCGAACGCGGTAAGCCCCGTGCGGGCCAGCTCTTTGATGCCGTACGGGCGCAAAAGTTCGATGAGCGCATCGATCTTCTCGCTCCCGCCGGTCACCTCGATGGTGACCGACGAGCGCCCGACGTCGAGAATGCGGGCGCGAAACGGCTGGATGATATGGTCGATCTCCGCCCGCTCGGCCATCGACGCATTGACGCGGATGAGCGCCAGTTCCCGGGCGACGACGGAACGCTCGGTGAGGTCGATGACTTTCAGCACGTCGATCTGTTTGTGCAGCTGCTTTTTGACCTGTTCCGCGGCCTTCTTGTCTTCGACGTCGAGGACGATCGTCATGCGCGACAGGCCAGGGCGCTCACTGCATCCGACGGTGATCGAATCGATGTTGTAGCCGCGGCGCAAGAAAAGACCGCTGATGCGGTTCAAAACGCCGGCCTGATCGCGCACGAGCAGGCTCAAAAGCTGTTTCACGGCGCGCTCACCTCCTGTCCGGCGATGCCGGACGATCCGAATCGATAGACGACGTCCGCCGCGCCTTCCGGCGGTTGCGTGCCGACGATCTCATGCAGCCCTTTTCCCGGAGGGATCATCGGCAAGACGTTTTCCCCCGGCGACACCCGACAGTCGATGAGCACCGGCGCATCGTCGAACAGGTGCTTTTCCAGAAGCCGCGTGAGGGCGTCTTCCGTCGACACCGCATACCCGGCGATGCCATAGGCTTCGGCGAGCTTGACGTAGTCCGGCTGGAACGGAAGCAACGATTCGGAGTAGCGTTTGGCGTAAAACAGCTCCTGCCATTGGCGGACCATGCCGAGGGCGAAGTTGTTGAGGATGATGATCTTCACCCCGAGATCATATTCCTTGAGCAAAGCGAGTTCCTGCATCGTCATCTGAAAACCGGCGTCCCCGACGACGGCGATGACCGTCTCTTCGCGCGCGGCGATCTTCGCTCCGATCGCCGCCGGAAAGCCGAAGCCCATGGTCCCGAGGCCGCCGGAGGTGACCCAGCGGTGCGGTCGTCGGAACCGGTAATACTGGGCGGCCCACATCTGATGCTGACCGACGTCGGTGGTGACGATCGCCCGGCCTTCCGTCATTTCGTCGATCAATTCGACGACGCGCTGCGGCTTGAGGTCCCCCGTCTTCACGTACCAGAACGGGTGCGCCTCGGCCACGCGCTTGAGATACGCGCGCCACGCGTCCGCCTTCGGCGGATCGATGGGCATGGCCAAAAGCCGTTCGAGCGCCGCCTTGGCATCGCCGACGATGGGAATGTGCGTATGGACGATTTTGCCGATTTCCGCCGGATCGATGTCGATGTGCGCGACGACGGCTTTCGGGGCGAAATGTTTCGGATTGCCGGTCAGCCGATCGTCAAAGCGGGCGCCGATGTTGATGAGGAGATCGCATTCATAGAGGGCCCGGTTGGCCACGACGGTGCCGTGCATGCCGCCCATCCCGAGGAACAGCGGATGCGTCGCGGGCATGGCGCCGAGCCCGAGAAGCGTATGAACGACGGGAATGCCGGTACGTTCGGCGAACGCCACGAGCAGCTCGCTCGCGCGCGCGTGCAGGACACCGGCGCCGGCCAAGATGACCGGCTTCACGGCACGGGCGATGGCCGTGGAGAGCTTCCCAAGCTGGAGGGCGTTCGGCACGACCGTCGGCTGATAGCCCGGAAGGTCCAATGCTTCGGCCTCGACATAAGGCGCCTGCTGGATGGTCACGTCTTTCGGCAGGTCGATCAACACCGGACCGGGTCTTCCGGTGGTGGCGATGTGGAACGCTTCCCGGACGACGCGCGCGATCTCCCGCGGATGGCGCACCTGATAGTTGTATTTCGTGACCGGCATCGACATGCTGAAGATCGGCGCCTCTTGAAAGGCGTCGGAACCCATGACGTTCGTGCCGACCTGCCCGGTGATGACGACGAGCGGCAGCGAATCGAGCATGGCGTCGGTGAGACCGGTCATCAAGTTCGTCGCCCCGGGGCCGGAGGTGGCGATCACCACCCCCGGTCGGCCGCTGATGCGGGCGTAACCCTCGGCGGCGTGAATCGCCCCCTGTTCATGGCGCGTGAGCACGTGGGCGATGCCGGCGTCGTACAGCGCATCGTACACGTTCAGCACGGCACCGCCGGGGTAGCCGAAGAGCACATCGACCCCTTCCCGCTTGAGCGCTTCAATCAAGATTTCCGCCCCGGTCAACAGTCTTTGTTCTTTTGCGCCTTCCGGTTCGGTCGGCTCGGCGGCCGTTTTGGCCATCATCGTTCCTCCTCTCCGCGTCTCCCATCTTCGCCTAGAATGCTCTCTCTATCATCTATGAATCCGTCGCCTTCGGTTTCTCTCCACTCCGCGCGCGGCAAGACTGGCGATGCCGCGCCTGGATACGCGCCTTAGTGGACGTCACCGCACCTTCATGATGCCGCCGGTGTTGGCCGAGGTTACCAGCGCCGCATAGCGGGCGAGATACCCCTTCGTCACCTTCGGCGGCGGGGGCGAAAAGCGCGCCCGCCGCGCGGCAAGCTCGGCCTCATCGACCAGAAGCGTGATCGTCCGCTCGATCAAGTCGATCTCGATCAGATCCCCTTCTTCGACGAACGCGATGGGGCCGCCTTCCGCCGCCTCCGGGGAGATGTGCCCGACGGCGATGCCGCGCGTCGCGCCGGAGAACCGCCCGTCGGTGATGAGCGCCACCTTCGTCCCGAGACCTCGGCCGACGATGGACGACGTCGGGGCGAGCATCTCCGGCATCCCGGGTCCGCCTTTGGGGCCTTCATAGCGGATGACGACGACATGCCCTTCGCGTACCCGCCCGGCGTTGATGCCCTCCAGCGCCTCTTCCTGGGAGTTGAAGACGATCGCCTCGCCGCGAAAACGCACGATCGACGGATCGACGGCGCCGACTTTGATCACCGCGCCGTCCGGGGCGAGGTTGCCGTAGAGCACCGCGAGCCCGCCGCGCGGGCTTAAGGCCCGTTCCACCGGCCGGATCACCTCCGGGTCGCAGATCTTCGCATCGGCCACGAGCTCGGCGATGGTGCGGCCGCTTAGCGTCTTCCGTTCCCCGTGAATCGCGCCGATCCGCAAAAGCTCTTTCAAAATCGCCCGCACGCCTCCGGCGCGCTCCACATCCTCCATCGAATACCTGGACGCCGGGCTGATCTTGGCCAAATACGGCACCCGGTCGGCGACGGCGTTGATGCGGTTCAAATCGTAGTCGATCTCCGCCTCGTTGGCGATGGCCAGGACGTGCAGCACGGTATTCGTCGAGCCGCCCATGGCCATATCCAGCGCAAACGCGTCGTCGATCGCCTCCGGCGTGACGATGTCCCGCGGACGGACATCCTCGCGGATCATGCGCATCAAGTGCTGCACCGCTTCGCGGATGAGCTCCCGGCGTTTTTTCATGTCGGTGGCCACAACCGTGCCGTTGCCGAAGGGCGCAAGGCCCAACACCTCGAGAATGGTGTTCATCGAATTGGCGGTGAACATCCCGGAACAGGACCCGCACGAGGGACAGGCGTTGTACTCCAGTTCGCGCAACGCTTCTTCGGAGATCTTCCCCGCCTGATAGCTGCCGACACCTTCGAACACGTCGACCAAGGACAGATTTTCACCGGTCTTGGACTTTCCGGCTTCCATCGGCCCGCCGGTGACGAACACCGCCGGGACGTTCGTGCGCACCGCGGCCATCAGCATGCCGGGCGTGATTTTGTCGCAGTTCGGGATGTAAAAGACGCCGTCAAACCAGTGCGCGTTCACCACCGTCTCCGCCGAATCGGCGATGAGCTCCCGGCTCGGCAGCGAATAGCGCATGCCGATGTGCCCCATGGCGATGCCGTCATCGACACCGATCGTATTGAATTCGAACGGGATGCCGCCGGCGGCGCGGATCTCCTCTTTGACCACGGCGGCAAATTCGCGCAGGTGGACATGGCCGGGGATGATGTCGATGTATGAGTTCGCCACGCCGATGAACGGCTTGTCGAGATCTTTGGGCTTTACGACACCGGTGGCGTACAAGAGGCTGCGGTGCGGCGCCCGGTCGATTCCTTTTTTGATCATGTCGCTGCGCAAGGGCAGGAGTCCTCCTTGTGAAGTCGACCCTTCAGCCGACGCGGTTTTCAACCTCCGGGTAGATCTTCGTGCCGTCCACGACGACAAGCGCCCGGAACGCTTCCAAGAGACGTCCTGTCATCGCGCCGGGACGGCCGTCGCCGATCGTGCGCCGGTCGACGGAGACGACGGGGACGATTTCCGCTGCCGTGCCGGTGAAAAACACTTCATCGGCGGTATACACGTCGTGCAACGTCAACGGTGTCTCGACGACGGGGATCTTGAGTTCTTTCGCCAGCTCGATCACCGCCGCGCGGGTGATGCCTTTCAGCACGCCGACGTAGACCGGCGGCGTGAAGAGCGTGCCGTTTTTCACGATAAAAACGTTCTCTCCGGTCCCTTCGGCGACATAGCCTTCGGTGTTCAGCATGAGCCCCTCGTCGGCACCGGCGTTTTTTGCTTCGAGCTTGGCCAAGATGTTGTTCAAATAGTTGAGCGACTTGATCGCCGGCGACAGGACGTCGCTCCGGTTGCGACGGGTACTTACGGTGACGACGTTGATGCCGCGCTCATACAGTTCTTTCGGAAACAGCGCCAGCGCTTCGGCGATCACGATGACGTTCGCGCGCGGGCACTTGGCCGGATCCAGTCCGAGATCGCCGGTGCCGCGGCTCACGACGATGCGAACATACGCCGAACGCAGATGATTTTTGCGCAACGTTTCCAAGACGATCGCTTCCATTTCTTCCGGCGCATGCGGGATGTCGAGCATGATCGCTTTGGCGGATTCGTAAAGGCGATCGATGTGCGCCTTAAGACGAAAGACGTTTCCGTCGTAAGCCCGAATGCCTTCAAAGACGCCGTCCCCGTACAACAGGCCGTGGTCGAAGACGGAGACCACGGCGGCTTCTTTCGGGACGAACTGTCCATTGAGATAGATCTGCGTGCTCACTGAACGCCCCTCCTGCTTGTGATTTTTGACGCTCATGACCCCGACGGACGGTTTGGCCCAACCGACATGGGTATAGAAAAAAGCCCCGGAAAGCCTGCAACCGGCAGAACTTTCCGCAGGGGCTTTTATCCCCACGGTGTACGGCCCAACGAGCCGTCGGAATCGCTCGGTCCAGCCCCGCCGTAGAAACGCACGGCACATGACAACCGGCGGCGGAACCCTAGATTCCCTTCTGCGTTTGCGGAGATGCATCGATCAGGCCCTGTTTGTGAATATTCTAAGTCACAATGAGGGTAAAATCAACCGCAAAACGCTCTTGATTTTCATGTTTTTAAATTGCTCCGAAAAATAGAAACCGCTTTCATTCTTGCCAGGACGGAGAAAGCGGCGTTTGTGACAAATTTGTTAAGTTTTTTGAAGCGTTTTCATTTCGAAGGCGCCGGCCCCCGCGGCCGACTGTCAAGGCAGACGTTTCTAGGCTTTCAAGACAAAAATGGGCTCACGGTTGAAACGATCGGAAATGACGTTCATCATTCCACATCCGCTCAAACGTATCCGCCATCTGCCGCACCGCCCCCTCGTCGCTAAGCAGGACGACCACTTCATCGTTCACCGTGCTGGCTGCCTTGGAATAATTGAACGATCCGACGGCGGCCCGCGACCCGTCGGCGATCGT
This sequence comes from Hydrogenibacillus sp., assembly GCA_014896255.1. Classification (GTDB taxonomy): domain Bacteria; phylum Bacillota; class Bacilli; order Thermicanales; family DSM-22653; genus Hydrogenibacillus. The sequence goes on along the minus strand of JADBKT010000015.1, from coordinate 2,683 downwards.
GAGCTTAAGATGCATCAGCCCGTCGTGCGAATTGACTTTGACCGGAATGCCGTCTTGGATGAGGGCGCGAATCGCGGCATTTTGCGCCTTCCCTTGCGTCTGACCGAAATCCGTGATCACGCGCACGCGAACGCCGCGCGCTTTGGCCCGCCGGATGGCTTGGACGATATCGTCTTTGGTCAGCGCATAGATGGCGATGTCCAATGAATGTTCCGCGCTGTCCATGACGCCGATCACCGCTTGATCGGGCTTGGCGCCGTACTTGGTAAAGTATACGCCGTCGACGTGCGTGATGTACGATTCAAGACCCGGCGCCGTCATCACGCCGGCCCAATAGATCACGAGCGCGAGAATGAGTTTGATGAGCACCGAACGAACGTGCGACTGACGAGAGCGCCGTTTGGACAACCGCCTTTCCTCTTCCTTTCCCTGATGATCTATTTGCCGTTTCGGCACCGGTGGCGCACGTTGTGATGCGTCGATGTCCATCATCAGCGAAGGCAAGCAGGGCACGGTGTGGATTTAACGCCTCGCCCGCAAGTACTGACGCGGCCAGTCGACTTCCACACCGAGCGCGCGGGCCGCTCGAAGCGGCCAGTAGGGCTCGCGGAGCAGCTGTCGGCCCAGAAACACGACGTCGGCTTGCCCGGAGCGGATGACGGCATCGGCTTGCGCAGGCGCGGTAATCCGACCGACGGCACCGACGGCGATACCCGCCAGACGGCGCACTTCCGCCGCAAAGCCCGTCTGATAGCCCGGCGCTTCCGGAATCGGTTCACTCGGCATCACGAGGCCCCCAGAGCTCACATCCACCAGATCCGCCCCTTGATCCTTAAGCGCCCGGGAAATCTCCACCGTATCCGCCAGCGAAAGACCGCCCGGAGCCCAATCCACGGCCGAGAGGCGGACGAACATGGGGCGTTCTTCCGGCCATTCGGCCCGTACCGCCTTCACCACTTCCAGAAGGAGGCGCATCCGGTTCCGAAGATCGCCTCCATAGGGGTCTTGCCGTCGATTGGAAAGCGGCGAGAGAAATTCGTGCAGCAAGTAACCGTGGGCAGCATGAATTTCGACCACGTCGAAACCGGCCTGAAGTGCTCGCCGGGCCGCGCGCGCGAACGCTTCAACGATGCCCGGAAGCTCATCGGCCGCGAGTTCCCGCGGCACCGGCCAGTCCTCGGCAAACGGAACGGCGGACGGGGCCACCGCCTGCTGCGGGCCGATCCCTTTCCGCGGAGACCAAGCTTTGCGGCCGGCGTGGGCCAGCTGAACACCGACGGACGCGCCATGGGCGTGAACAAAGTCGACGATGCGCGCCAAAGGCTCGATGTGGCTGTCGTCATACAGGCCGAGGTCCGCTTCGCTGATCCGTCCGCGGCTTTCGACGGCCGTCGCTTCCAAGATGATCAATCCGACGCCGCCGACGGCCCGAGTCCCGTAGTGGACGAAATGCCAGTCCGTGGCCCGGCCGTCCGCCGTGGCACTGTATTGGCACATCGGCGACATGACGATACGGTTTTTCAGCGTCAGGCCCCGAAAAGAGAGCGGATCGAACAATCCGTGCATGTCTCTCACCTCGAAGATAACCGGCTTTGCCATGGAGCGTATTTTTTTATTGTACATCGCCGCCCCCGCGTTTCCACCGTGTGGGCACCCTCCGAGCGCGGAATCCTTAGCGGGCAGGCCGCCGCATGATGGGTTGCCGGCCCCGTCAGCGGTGCTGAGTATAGATGTTGACCTTGGAAAAGGCGCGAATTTGCGCCAGTTCCTCCGGAGTCAATTCGGGCACGTCAGCCGCTTGGATGTTGTCGTGCAATTGCTCCATACTGCTGGCTCCCGGCACGGCAGTGGCGACGACCTCAGGGGCCAGCGCGAAGCGGAGCGCCAACTGCGAGATGGTCCGACGTTCGTCGGCCATGGCCGCCAGTTGTTGCACGACGCGCACGATCTCCTCCGGCGTGTAGTCGAGGTAGGGGCGCGTCGGCGGACCTCCGGTGAGCGTGCGATCGGAAAGCAGCCCCTGCGCCAGCGGGCCCCGGACGATCGCGGAAATCCCATGCCCCCTCAGCAAATCGAATAGGCTCTCTTCAGGCCGCCGATCCAGCACGCTGTACTGCATCATCACGCTGACGATGTCGGAACGCTTCACATATTCGCGAATCACGTTCGGCCGAATGGAGGAGATGCCGTACCAGCGGATGACGCCTTCTTGCTTCAATTCCTCGAAGGCCTCGATGGTTTCATCGATGGGGTCATCGATGGTTCCGCCGTGGAGCTGGTAGAGATCGATGTAATCCGTGCCGAGCCGCCGCAAGCTCCCTTTCACGGCCTCCTTGATGTATGCCTTTGACGGATCCCAGAACCAGCCTTCCTTGCCCGGCTCCCAGCGGTTGCCGACCTTGGTCGCCAAGATGACCTCTTGCCGCTTGCCTTTCAGGGCCTTGCCGACCCACGCTTCGTTCCGCCCCTGCTGATACAGATCGGCGGTGTCGAGAAAGTTTACGCCTGCGTCGAGCGCGGCATGGATGATGCGGATGCTCTCCTTTTCATCGCGGCTAAGCGACATGCAACCGAGCCCGATTTCGGAGACCACAAGATCGCTTTTCCCCAACCGCTTCCGTTTCATGACCTGACCTCCTCCCCGGATTGAAATCCGGGGGTTCCGCGGTACTTGACGCCCTCT
>JADBKT010000014.1 GCA_014896255.1 Hydrogenibacillus sp. | reverse complement strand
GGGAGCGGGGGGACGGCTGCTTCGCTTTGCGATTGAACTTGGTCTGCGGGCGGCGATCGGCTTTGCGGAGCTCGTTCTCCGGGGGGCGGCGGCCCTTCGGGCCGGGTGGACGGCGATCGGGGGATTGGCGGGGCTTGCGCGGGCCGTGTGGACCGGCATGAAAACCCTCGCGCGCCAATACGGAGGGCTATTCCTGATTGGCGCAGGGATCAATGGCGGAATCTCTTTGCTTCAGGGAAACCACGGTAAGACGCTCCTACGGGATGCGCTCGTCGGCGGTGTGGCGGGAATGATTGGCGCCTCAGTAGGAAATGGGGTGGCGAAGGGCGCGTTTGCCTTATTTGGGAAAGTTGCCGGGAAACTGCCTGTCAGAACGGGACTCCAAAACGCCGGCGGCTATTTGTTACGGATGCTTGGCGCTGGCGCGGGCAGTGCGAGTGACAGCGTAGCGGAGGACGTGCTGCACAGGCGCAAGATCGACTGGAAAAAGGCGGCCACCTCTTTCGCTATGGCGATCGGGATGCTGGGGATGATGGGGTTGGTGCACGGCGGCCTGCTCTCCGGCATCCAGAAAGGCCCATGGGACAGTAGCATTTCGGCGAAGGCGGAGCAACAGTCATCGGTTCAGGCGGTCAAGAAGACGGATGAGGTCGCTCTTGGTGCAGCGGTTGAGAAAGCTAAGGGTATTATTAACCAAAACACAATTCCATCTGTAAAGGATGGTGAATTTAATAGATGATTCAATTCACTAACTCCCGATGAGTTTGATAAAGTATGGTCTGATCCTAAGTTAAGAAAAGCCATTGAAAGTAGACTTAGACATCCAGGAGGATTTCATGAATGGCATTTAGTATCTCGAACTCCTACTTTTAAACGGTGGGGTGTGACAGCAGAACAAATTAAAGAATTAAGGACTGCTATTGAAAATGTAAAGTTTGCAAATCCTCCAGGGGTTCATGGGGGGAAGGGTTCTACTAAAGCTCATAATGAATTATTAGAGATTATTGATTCTTCGCCAGATTATGCTACATTTAAGAGAAGGCTTCAAAATTGGGCTAATTATAGACTAGAAGGTGGAGTAGAATCTTTACCGGAAGATCTTAGACAATAATTAAACTAAGGGGGAAAATAAAGTATATGGAGAAAGAAGGATTTGTCTCATTATTCGTTGGCATATCCAAGTCATATAATGATCTAAAAAACTATATTTTGAATAGTTATACAGAAGATGGGGATATATTACCCTCTAAATTTGAAATAGATTTTAACATTGATTATTATAATGAGGATTTTAGAGAAATTGAATTCTATGAGGAAGCATCGAATGATTTACGTGTTTTACTAGAAGGTTTTTCATATTATAGGGATATAATACCAAAATTTATAGAACTTTGTGGTGAACGTTTAAATCAAGAAGTAAACTCAGTAATTTTACTATATAACTTTCATTATAATGGAGATATAAAATAAAAAATCAATTTAAATATTTAGGAACTGTACAATATAAATGAGATATTTTCGCATTGAACGTAAGACCTTTTTGTAAGTACAGTTTTTCCCTTGATACGCTGTCAAGGCCGGAATTTAATTGACCCACTTTAGCCGTTTTTGAATTGACCCACACACGGCGATTTACCTTGTTACTGGTGTAGGTATTCCGTAGATTCCAGACCTCATTTTTTTTATAAGCGGTAGTTGTTCCCACGTATGTTAATCACATGGGAATGATGGAGCAGGGGATCCAGGATCGCGGTCGCTAAGATTCCGTAAGAACTGGACTCCAAAGCGCAGGTGGCTATTTGTCACGGATGTTTGGCGGCGGGCGTGTCTTCTTCTTTCGACATGGGGGAACTTGTCGCGTGGGGTAAGGAGTGGGCGCCGCGAGAAACAAAGCTAAAAGAGCTGCATCCGCCGCACATTCAAAAAAAGAGTGCGGCCTATAAGCGGCGATGGAATGAGATTATCAAATATCACGGCGTACCTTTCAAAGACCGAGAGGGTCGGCTGTATTATTTTATTGTGTACATTGTTGCCGGACCGGAGGATGTCGGGTATGTCGTATTGGACGAACGAGGAGAAGCGGTGCCGTGGGACGAGGCCTATCCGGTGGCGGTGCAGAGCCAGTTGTACCGGCGGATCGTAGAAAATGGGGTATTTTGGAATATGCGGCGGATTGTTTCCGGCAAATTTGTTCGTCACATCCGCACCGTTCTGCGCGAGCTGCGGAAGCTTGAGGCGGTGGCGGAAAAGAGCGGGGAAGTAGAGGTGCAGCAGAGTATCAAACAACTGCTTCGTGATCATGAAATAGCTCTGGAATACGGTCTACAGGCCGAGGAAGGGTACCGGCTGGGGAAAGAGCATGTCGATGCGGTGCTGGCGCGGGGATACGCGACGGAAGAAGATCTTCGCGCGCTTTACCGGATGGCCTGCGAAAAACTATCTTTTCCTGTCTACAGGAACTTAAAGGTCACTATAGAATATGAAAAAGATTACGATCGGGTCAAACACTTCATGTGGAAAAACCTCTGGCGACTGGTGGTGCGGAACCCGTTCGGCACGTGGGGCCTGTGGAATTATATCAGGTACGGCAGCACCGACGAAGAACGGCATACAAGTCGCGTCGCGTTAGATTCTTATGAAGTGCATCCGGTGACGAAAGAGCGCCGCACTTTTGCGCTGCAGAAAGAAATGATGGAGGCGTTTTGTGAATATCAATGGAGGGCTCTTCTTGAGGAGACAGAAATGACGGTCCGGAAGATGCTGCGCAATCCGCGGCGGGCGGAAGGCGATGGGGCGCCGGGGGAGGAGAAGGCGGTCGCCGGATCGGTGCCGTTACGGTGAAGGAATGGGTTGGGTCGGGGCAGCTCTGGGCGGGCTTTCGGCGCTTTTGATTCTACTGGATTAGGAAGCGCGAGAGGTCTTTTGCTTTGCTTACGACTGCATCGACCGGCGCAGGCGAAGATCAAAGTCGCCGCCGGAAGGCCGATCGGCCGTGATCTGTCAGACGCTTCGGGACGTGGCGGCGCATCGGGACGTTAGGTTTTCCGGCCGTCATCCGACAACCGAACCCCGTGCCAGGGAGGAACGGACATGATTCTCGATGGTTGGCGCGTCGAACAGCGCGGTGCATGGACGGTGCTCGAAAAACAGCCGTGGCAAGGTGAGGTAACGATTGCGATCTTTCGTGTAATCATAGCACCTTTATTGTTCATCGGCGCGCTGGGTCTGCTGTTCTTCTTTTTAGCATTTCTACACGTCTTCATCAATGAGACCCGGCAGCCCTGGAATCATCTGGCGCTCTTCCTGTCGGCTATTGTTGCAGTCATCATAAATTCTGTTCTCCCCGTCCTGATTTCCCTCCTGTTCATCAATGCTCAGAAGATCGCTCTTTTTATCGGTTCCGAGCGTCTGAACTCCATCATCGAGACTCCGTGGAACTGGGAGGATCTGACGTTTATACCGATAAATATTACTGTAGGCACTTTCCTTTGCATTTCTTTCGTCTGGATCACTCTCTTATCTTATCGGGTCCTTTTTGCAGATGTTCAGAAGTTCGATCTTTTCATCGATCCCGGGCGTCGGATTGTTGCCGTTCGTCATTATGAAAACAAGGTCAAATCCATTTTTCTTCGCCCGGATTGCTTTTACACCTGTGTTAAGGCGGAAGACGTCGACCATGTTCGGCTTTACAGAGCTTCGAAAGAGATTTCCGAGAAGTACATGCTTCGCGCCATGACCTTCATGAGCATCATCCGAAAAAACGGCGAGGAAATCTACATCCAAGGTCCGATTTACGAAGGATTGAAGGAAGAAACACTTCCGTCGCCGCGCGCACTGGGAATGCTCGCGTTTGTCAACCGCACCCTTGGACATGAGGCGGACGATCCCCGCCATTCAGCTCGGGGATTAAAAACGGCTCGGCATATCCGCGGTGCGGGCACTGCGCTTCGGAGAATCGAAGCGGCATCCGGTTCCGGTGCTGGAAGCGCGGCTACCCGGGCCACGCGGATGTCCTCGGTGCCCGAACGTGAGCCTCGCGATGCGCGACCTGGCCGAGGCGGCGTAAGCCGTCATTCGAGAGCCGCCGCCCGGTGCGGTAACGCGCGAGACGTGGAACGCAGCCGGGGAGGGCCGAGACGTAAGCCCTGACGGCGCTGCGATGAAGCCGAAGCCGAAAGGCATGGGGCCGAGCAAGCGCTAAATTCCTCATGAAGAGCGAGCTAAACCGAACGCTGGAACAGGAGGTGTCGGCAGAAATTCAAACGGAGGGATGATAAAGTAATTTGATACGATAACAATGAAAATGATATTGGACAAAAGTAAACGCATAGCTATAATAAGGCTATAGTTGAAAAGGAGTAAAGGTCCAGGGAATGACATGGAAAAAGAAGGAAAGGAGAGTGCTGCGATGATGAAACGATGGAGATTGGTGATGACGCTCGCGATCTTGGCGTTTGTTCTTTCGGCCTGCAGCACGCTTTCGGACCGCGTCGGTCCTTCCCATGATCAGGCGACACAGACGGAAGCGGAACAAGGCTCGCAGGCGGAACCGCAGGCAGGTACGGCGGAAAATCGGCCGGACAAAGAGAACCGGTCGGCGACCGCCCCGACGAAGAAGCAGCCGTCGAAAGGGAAACGACAATTCCCCTATACGCTTGATCTCGATCTGCAACAAAGCCATCCCAACGGATCGACCGTCACCCTACACAAGCTGACCGCCGATGAAAAATACATCAAAATTGAATTTGAAGCTGTCCAGTCTGCTGGAAGAACCAGACTAAGCGATTCATTAGATTATGTTGAATATAAACCGTCACTGGTCGACGATACAGGATTTGCATATCAGTATATCGATCCTGCAAAAAATAAAGATCTTCAAATTGATGGCGGTCAGATGCTGTCCGGCACGCTCGTCTTTTACGGAAAGCTGAAAGACGAAGCCAAGACGCTGACTTTGACGTTTAACAAAAAATATGAGAGTGAAAAAGATAGCAATAGTACTTGGAATCCTTACTATCAATTTACCATAGATTTGAGCAACTGAAAGCGAGGGAAAACGATTATGCCTTGATCGACGACGAACTGTCGCACATTCGCCTACAGCGAGGATGGAAAAGCCCGATTTGGGGGAGTCGGGGATGAAAACCAAGTCTTTTTTTCTAAGCGTCATCTTGGCCGCGAACGCGTTTCTGTCTGGTTGCGGCCAGGACGACTCGGAATGTGACGACGGCAAACGCTCGGACGGGACCCCATGCTCTCAAAGCGATTCACAAAGCACGGGATCGGGAGCCACGCCTTCTTCGTCGGTGCACCCCTCGGATTCCGCGAAAAGCGGCAATTCGACGGACACGGAAACCGGAAAAACCGTCGGGGGATTCGGAGACAGTCACGCGGGTGCCGGCGAAGGGGGTTGAGAGAATCCGCGAACAAAAGTATTTTGAGGAATGGATAAGAATCCATTCGCTGCTATGCGAACGCGGATTTACGTGGGGTTCAATCGCGGAAAAGGGCGAGGAACATCAGTATCTCCTCCTGGATCTGTATCGGATGCCCAAAGAAACCTATCAGAGAATTCTAGAGGCCACGGAAAAGATCGGACATATTTATCAAAAGACGGTTGTTTTTTTGCAGAACAGCCCGTCTCTCTTTTCTGCGCTTCACCTGCCGAAAAACACCTGGAAGGCCGTACAGTTGCAAAGCCCATTGTTCAGTTATATTGCTCGGATGGACTTGGTTGTCAGGAATGATGGAGAAGACATCAAAATTCTGGAGATGAATTGCGACACGCCTACGGGAATTGTGGAGACGGCGGTTGCCAATGACGTTGTTTGCAGCTATTTCGGTGAATCTTCTCCGAATCGGTTGACCGAAGAAATCAAACGGACCTTCCAGAGAATAAAGACGGATTACAGAATTCCGGATGAAGAAACGGTTTATTTTCTCTCCTACGATTGGCATGAAGAAGATCGTCAAACTACCGAGTTTCTGAGGTTGCATTCAGGTTTTCAAAAAACGAAATACCTGCCGATCAAGGATCTTCGAGTCTCAACCAATGGCGTATACACATCGAACGGTGATCGAGTGAAGTATCTCTATCGGCTGTACCCGCTCGAATACTTCAGTGCAGACAAGGGTCCGAACGGTGAACCGATTGGCGACTTGTTTCTTGAGCACGTCGCCGAAGGACGGGTCAAACTCATCAATCCGCCCAGCGCCTTTCTCGGACAATGCAAAACCACAATGGCGGTGATTTGGGCTCTTCACGAAAACGGACACCCCTTCTTCACCGGAGAGGAACATCAGATGATTGAGAAATACTTCCTGCCGACGTATCCGAGTGCAGAAGGGCTTGCGGCCCCGTTTGTGCAGAAACCTGTATGGGGCAGGGAGGGCGGCGGGGTGTCGATTGTGTGGGAGGATGGGAGCGTCATCGAAGATCGAACGCCGTACTACTATCAGCAACCGAAAATCTACCAAAAGTATATCGAACTGCCGGATGTAACCGTACGCACGTGGGAGGGGCCGTACACGGGATCGTTATTGTTCGGGTCCTTTTTGATCGGCGGGTCCCCCGCCGGTATATTCCCGCGGGTAGGCGAAAAAATCACGGGAAATCTGTCGATGTTTCTCCCGGTTGTGGTGAAATAGCTGATGAAAGGAGGGGGAACGATGCGGCTTTTCGGTCGGAGTTGGCCACTCTTTCCGTTGCGTTTGCTCATTGCGGGACTGTTCGTTGCGGCGATCGTCGTCGGGGGATGCCGCGCGGCGCCGGGAGAAAAAGAAGGAACGACCGAGCCAGCCGCATTACAGGGAAGTGCGGCGGATGAGGCCGCCGGGGACGCCGGAGAATCATCGAATGCCTCCCCGCCGTCACAGCACGATCAAAAAACGGAGATCCAGACCGAAAAGGGCCTGGAGCGGACCGAACTATACGTGTTGACGCCGGATCGAACGTTCGTTGTCCGGCTCAGGCCGGAGACGAGCCGGCTGGAGCGGGAAGTGGCGATGACGCTCAGCGAATTTCAGGCGGAAAAAAAAGACGAGCAGACGACGCGACTGACGCTTCCGGGCCACATCCTGTTCGATTTTGACTCGTATGCCTTGCGTCCGGAGGCCCAGGAGACGATCGACAAGCTGGTGCAGGTGCTGGAGTATGCCGGGGATAAGGCCAAGGTGACCATCGTCGGGCACACGGACAATGTCGGCAGTGCGGCGTACAATCAGACGCTTTCGGAGAAGCGGGCGCAGGCGGTGCTGGAGGCGCTGGCGGAGCGGGGGATCGACCGCGCTCGGATGACGGCGGTGGGGAAAGGGATGACGGAGCCGGTGGCGGACAACGCCACCGAAGCGGGGCGGCAGAAGAACCGGCGGGTCGAGGTGCTCATCGAAGGATTGACGGGTCTGGACGCGCTTGAGGAGAAGCGGAACGAGTGACCGCGCCACAGAATCTTCCGGAACCCCTTGCGAAGACGTCGCGTGAGGAGGCAAAAGCCGCGGAACTCCCGGGTTTAACCCGGGGAGGAGGTCAGAAAATGGCGAAGCGCAACTTTCCATCCACGCCCAACAGATTCTTTTCCCTAATGCTGGCGTTCACGGTTTTTTCGCTGTCTTTTCTTTTCTCCGGCGAGACGAAGAAAACGGTCGGTTTTGCCCAGAGCGCGCTCACGCTGAAAGTCGACGGAAGAACGCTGAGCCCGTCCGCACCGCCGTTGATCCGCCATGGGCGGACATACGTGCCGGTGAAATTCATCTCGGACGCGCTCGGCTATCAAACGCAATGGCTCGGCCCGTCGAAGGAAGTGCTGATTACCGGATGGGGCCATGCGCTTTTGCTGAAGGTCGGCGAACCGGGCTATACGTTCAACGACCGCCGGCTTACCTCAGAGACGAGTCCCTTTATCGAAGGAGGACGGACGTATGTTCCTTTGAGGCTTGTTGCCGAATCGTTCGGTGCCGATGTCAGCTATGATGCATCGACCAAAACCGTCGAGATTCGCCGGGCCGCGCTGAGCGACGGAAAGCGTTCCCTCTGGCTGGGGCTTACGGAAAGCGATGTGGAGCGCCTTTTGGGTGCGCCTGACTTCAGAGGCGTCTCCCGCTATGGAGCTCAGGTATGGTTGTATTCCGACGAACCGGCCGGTCCGCTTGTCGTCTCGCTGAAAAATGGACAGCTCGTCGATCTGTACACGACGAATCCGAGCTGGGAGAGTGTGGGCGTTCGTCCCCAGATGCGTTTGACGAAGGACACTTCATCATTTTCTTTTCAATACCGACAACTTACTTTTTCTGTCGAGCAAAATATGAGCACACCCGCGATTTCTAAAATTGTCCACAGCGTGCAAAACGGTTTGCTTTTGGCCTACATCGACCGGCATGCGCAACAGAATGTCATCGCCGTCCGCCTATCCTCCTTTGATCATTCGCTCACCGTTCCGCTGTTCAATTACCGTTACGAAGGCGATCCGGCAAACGTCCGCGCCTTCCAATCCTTTCTCTCCCAACAGCGGCGTCAGTCGTCCCCGGAAGCAGACGAGACCGATGCCCGGATCATGGCCGCCCTCATCAACGCGTTTCGAAAGGCGCACGGTCTATCGATGCTTCTTACGGATCCGAAACTCGATCGCGTCGCCCGCCTCCACAGCGAGGAAATGACACAACATCATTATTTCGATCATGTGTCCAAAGTCACCGGTAAAACGTTGGGGGATCGCCTGATGGATCAGGACGTGCCATTTTCCAAAGCCGGCGAAAACCTGGCGCAAACGGATGACATTCTGGTCTCCCATGTCGGCTTGATCAATTCCCTCGGACACCGCAAAAATCTGCTTGATCCCGAATGGGATCGAATGGGGATCGGAACGAGCGACCGCAACACCACGCAGGTGTTTATCAAAACGCCATGAGCCTTACGAGGAGGCTTCACGAACATCTCCGGGCGGTGCGGCGTTGAAGTAGCCGCGTCAGATCACCGCCGAGACGAGGACGGACGACGGCCCATGCTCCATGGGGAGGAGCGGCGGGTGCGAGGCCTCGTCATATCCATCCTACTTTCACTCAGATTTTTGATTCGAAGACCGAAGGTAGGAAAATACGAACAGCGAACTGGTGAGGATCGCAACACCGGCGACGATCGCAATCGTCAGGGCGTTTTCCGCTAGATTCGATCGGTTGAGCCACACGATCGCCCCGATCACCGATACGGTATCGAACATGGTAATGAGAGGGACGCGCAAGGGACGATACTTTTCCGGGTTCTTCCTAAACAACCAGGAGATAAGGAACACAAACCCCAAGTTGAGCGCCGTGATCACGGTCAGAACCACGAACAGTTCAATAATTATATCCATAAACCCATCTTCCTTCTCCTTTCAGGGTTGTTCCGTCACGGTTGCTTCCTGCTTCAACGGCGGGGCGCTCCTGGGCCGCGGCCGGCCGTGATCCGCCGCAGTGCCCATCTCCGGATCGACGGGCCAGACGAGGGCAGCGCGACAAAAAAGTTATGCGCCGGCCATCAGCCGTTGCAATTTCCCGATTCTCTGATCCGGTTCAGGGTGGCTGGATGCCAAGTTGGCCCACAGGCCTTTTGATGCAATTGTTTCCATCTCATTAAATCTGTCAAGAGCGCAAATTAATGCATGGCCAAAGCCGCATTGAAATGCAAACCGGTCCGCTTCATATTCATTTTGTCTGGAGGAATACATCACCAATACAGTACCAAATTTTGTCCACAGCCACATGAGCGCGACCAGGATGACATCGATCAGAAAAGTCATCAACAGAGCGCCGATGCTGCGACTGGCAAAACTGAACATGATGCCCACAAAGGTAGCAAACAATCTGTAAATGACAAACATGACCGATACGATCATATTGCCGACCGCGACCAACAAGATCAGATCGGTGTCTTTATTTGCCAAATGTCCGAATTCGTAGGCCAAAATCGTTTTGATCTCATCGTCGCTCCAGTTGAGCAAACCTCTTGTCAAACAGATGGTTTTTCGTCCTGTCGCGAACGCGTTGGGACTCGGATCGTTGCTGATAAATAAGCGAATATTGTCAGGAATGGAAGGATTCACCTGCTTCGCTTTGGCATACACCTCCCGAAACAACGGTTCCAATCGCTCAATATGCTCTTTTCTCTCCAGCTTTTTGCAACCTTGCTGCACGCGCAATATCCATTCGCCTATAGGCGACAATGCAATAACAAGGGAAAGAAGATACAGGCCCACGCCCAATAAAACATCTTGAAAAAGGATAATGACCAGTAAAGTATTCAAAATAAGATAAATAGTAATTCCTATGTTTCGTTTTTGAATGAGACGTTTTCCGAAATCAAGTATATACATAGATACACCACTCCTTTCTCAATAGATTGCAATCTCAATGGAGCGGTACGGTGCGCAGCTCGGTCGAGATCCCCCCTTTCTCCCCCGCTGGGGGTCAATTTTCGCCGGCGACTTAAGAACCATTTTCGCATCTCCCGTACTTTTGGTGACGTATGACTTGCAAGCTGGCCTTACAACCCATTTTGACAATTTTTGCTCATGGAAGATTATATGCCGGTCGGTAGTTTCCCGTCAAGAGGTGTAAAATCATCGTTTGTGTCTACTGTGTGACATCGGTCGACTTTGTCCCATTCGGAATTCTGTCGACCGCCTTCGCGCTCCGTCAAGGGACGCTTCGCTCGTCCTTCGGACGCCCTTGACTTTGCGCTCGCCGGTCGATTCAAAGCTGTAAGGGCCAAAGGCTTCGTGTGTGCATGTTTGCACGCCTACTGCTCATGCGCTATTATGCTGTTCTTGCATAAATGCTGCACTTCCGAAATGGCCTGGCACAAGCTAGCGTGCGCGTCGCTCACCACCAGCTGCACGCCTCGAGGCGAGATGGCTTGCTTGTGCTGATGCCATCCAGGCCCGATGCGCGCACCCGGTCATCGACCTTGCGTGTGCGCACGCCTTTCACATACGCTTACTGGATGACGCTAGGCTCCAGAATCGAAGGGAAGAAGCTGTTCTGACGGAGCTTCGGGATCTTCAAAATCAGCGAAGTCATCGTTTTGTGTCTCCTACTTTTGGTGTTGGTCACGCTGAGTAGACACGCACGGTGGCTTCGTCGTCAATTGGGGTCGACGAATTTTACACCACTACGATGAACACTAACTGCTGGGTGGTCCGCGGTGAGGAGACATGGCTAAACCGGATTTCATGTCGAGGAAGTGCGATTCCAACCCACGTGGCTCGCTGCCCAAAGTGTCACCATCGGTCGCGAGATATCCATAGCCGTGGAGGCGGTCGAACAGGCCCTGCGCCGGTCATGGAGCCAAGGGGAGATGGAGGCCAGATTCACTGGCTGAAGATGCTGAAGCGGCAGATGAACGGAAGAGCCGGCTTCGATCGGATTCGTATTCGTGTGCCGGCTCCATATACGATCGTGTTTGAGTTTGACACGAATTCGTGTCTTTAATTATAATTAAAATAAAGCGTTAGGACAAAGAGGAGGATGATTTATGCTAAATCAAAACCATGACGAGTCTTCTGTTCTCCATGAAGTGATGACCATCTCTGAGGCTGAAAAGATGTGGGGGCTTGGTAAAGATACCCTAAGAAAATCTATAGATCGAAGACGATTTGATCGTCATGAGGTCCGGAAAAGCGGCGGCACGTGGTTGATCACTCGGAAGGCGATGGAACGGCATTATGGACAACCGCCGATTGAACAGGTGACAGAGGATGAAGTTAAGAATGCCCTCGACCAATTCATCACAACGTATAAGTCGGCTCTCAACCGGCTGGCGAAACAATGAAAACGCTGAATGTCGATCAAGTTCTTATGATTCGTGAGGTGATCATATCCGCAACCGGAGGAGCGCCAGGTGTTCGCGATGTCGGTAGAATCAAAAGGCCGGTGATTTGGGGTTCTTAGGGCTCGATTTCGAGTCCGTGCTTCACCCGAAGGCCGGAGGTCCGCGGCTTTGGGATCGCACGACCGTGGTCAAAACGCGGAAACGTTGGCGCAGGCGCCGGCCCCCGTGGAATCGCTTCATCGTTGACCCGGATGACCACAGAGGGCTCTGCGTCCGTTGAAGTTTCGTCGATCTCAAGGGAAAACCACTGGGGCAACGGAGAAAGGCCGGAGGTCTGGGTCCGCTCAGGGGTCCGCAGTTTCCGCCGCCGATCGTACATATTGATGGGGTCGAATGTGATGAGCGGCACACCAGGCGGCGGCGCTTTGGCCGCCGGCCTCGAAGCGGGCCACGCGCTCGGCCCAGGTTTTCCGCAACTCGGCCCTGGTCATGGCGATGACCCTCCTCCTGCACTCAAGTGGTGTATGAGAGAATCACCGCATGTGGCTGATTGCCCGGCCAGGTGTGGGGGATTTTGCGCGGGTTGGCTGTTCGAAGTGACAGGGCAGGTTGACCGATGCTTCAGATTGAATTCAGCACCGTCAGTTTTGAGGAAGCGGCTTTGGGCGGGGAGGAAAGCGGTTCTGAAGGCATCTCCTGGCGGGTCGTGCGCGCTTCGCTGGCCGGCCGCATCCCGGAATCGACGTGGGGCTTGCCGCTCGAAAAAACCATCTTCCGTCGCGTCCGTCCGGCGTGAAAGGCAGCGGGTGGCCATCGCCCGGGCCTTGATCGGCGATCCTGAGGTCCGATCATGCTCATCACCCACAATCTGGAACTTGCCGGTCGGGCCAAAAGGCACCTGCACCTGCGGGGGGGTATGCGCCCGCAATCGGGACAAGTTTTCCGTCCTCATACCGGTACTTCTGACCAGGCGCCGGACCATCATTCTGACCGTCATTCTTATGCTGACCGACCTGAATGAGCCCTGTATCCCGGTCCATAACCGCATAATCCGCCTTCATGGCATGGGCCACGTCCACGGACTCAAAACCCGAACCGGCCCAACGATAGATGTAAACTTGGAGCGGAAGCGACCCTTTCGTTGTCGCCATGAGTTCCGATCGCCCTTCGGCATCGCGGCGGACGATCGAGGGTACGTGGGCGCGCAACCAGAGCACCCAGGTCTTGGCCGAAGGATCGTACCCGATGATTTTGAGTTCTGAGTACGTCGCGCCGAGCGGACCGCTGATCCCCAGGTCTTCGGCACCCTCACCCGTCCAGTCGCGAACCTCGAACAGGTCCATGACTTGGTCCGGAGTTCCCTCGCCCGGCCACCGTGACATTGACGGTACTGAGCGGCGACCACTGTCCGTCGGGTTGGGATTCCTCACAACCCGAGCCGACAAGAAGCGCCAAGATACTCCCTTGGAGCCCTTTGAATCAGGTGCCGGAAGGCAGGCGGCCGAACGACGAAAACGGCCATGCGAAGCGGCGAGATTTCCTTGTGCGCGGGAATGTGCTATGATGAATGCAGACGCCCTAGGCTTGGGGGGATTTCGCTGTGTCGCGTGTACCCGAAGACATCGCCTCTCGGGCGCTCGCTCTGATCATGAGCGACGCCGAGCAGATCGAGCGGCTCATCCGCGTACAGCTCGACAATTTGACGATGCCGCACTGCCCGCTGTATGAAGAAGTGCTCGACACGCAGATGTTCGGCCTATCGCGGGAGATCGATTTCGCCGTGCGACTCGGCCTGCTGACGAAAGAACAAGGTCGGCAGATTCTCGACCATCTTGAAAGTGAGCTCACCGAGCTGTACAACGCTCATGAGCGGCGGGCGCCGGGGGCGACGCTCGGTTCCGGTTGAACGGCGGTGTCGCGGTCATCAAAGTCCCATCATCATCCACGCCGCAACGGGCAGCGCGAGCGCGATGCCGAAGAGCACCGCGGCGCTCAGCCGGTGCGCTTCGCGCCATTCGAGCCGGGCGGCGTGCAGCGTATAGATCGAGATCAGCACGGTCAAGAGAAAGGAGAGGGTGGCCACGAACGCGCCTCCTTTCTGAACGCTTGCGCTTCCGTACGGCCCATGCTTTCACGCGACAGATGCTTTTAGTCGATGCCGCGAAGCGGCACCCCGCGTTCATCCGGACGCAGCTGCTTGCCGAAGTCGAGCATCTCGATCCGATAGCGCACGTGGACGCGCGCCTCGGGGATGCGGCGACGGAAGTCGTAGCGCTGCCACGCGTCCCACGTCCAAAATTGCCGGCGCGCGAATCGTTCCCAATCGAACAGATCGATCCGCCATTGCCGTTGTGCCTTGCGGACGAGCTGTTCGGTTTTTTCGTTCATCTGCGTTTTGATCGACGCGATGAGCTGCTTCTGCAACTTCAGATCGGTGACGTAATCGATCTTGCTCGGGATGGAGAGCACTTCCACGTAGAGCGGCACTTCGACGTCGATGGTCATCGGGTCTCGGCGCGTGTCGATGCGGATACGCGCCGGGTTTTCGTTTTTGATGCGCGTGCTGATCATGAACTGCGGATCGTTCGGATCGTGGAAGATCATGTAGTACGACGCGACGCGCAGCTTGGCCCCGAGCAGGAGGACAAGCCGCGTCTCTTCGCCGGTGAGTGTGCCGATCATTTTGCCGCGGTCGACGACGGCCGCGCCGATCATCTCCACCGGGTCGCCGCCTTCGACTTCCATTTCACCGGCGATCACTTCGTCGTTTTGTCCCTGATGCGGGGGGCGCCGGTGTTCGGTGGTGGCGTAGATGAACAAGTACGGTCGCTCGGCGGCGTGGGCGCGCAAAAAATCGTTCATGTTGGACAGCGGGACGATGCCGGTGTCTCTCCAGCGGTTGAGCTTATACCGGTAGAACTGGTAGATCAGCGTCTCAAAACGCGGCACGTTGTTGGCGATAAACGTCTCCGCCCGCTCGCGGGTGACGATGATCGGCGTCTCGCGGCGCATTTCCGGATCGCGGAACGTCGAAGCGAGGACGGAGTACAGGTCGACCGTGCGGGCGAGTTTTTCGCTGATCAGAAAGGCCTGTACCTGGGAGATGTTGATGCGCCGGGTGATGACCCCGTTGGCCAAGTCTTTGACCATCAGCGGGGTCGTGTTCTTGAGCGTGATGTTCGTCGCCCGCGGTTCGTTCTGGGTGGCGTTGCCGAGGGCGACCGTCGCTTTTTGGGCGTTCATGATCTCAAGCGTCACGTCCAAGTGGCCCGGAATCTCTCCTCGGTCAAAGCCCATCGTCGTCACGAACGCGACGTCCTCAAGCTCGATTTTGTCCCAGCAACCGCACTGGAGAAGGAGCACCAACAGCGGCGCGACGAGGCGCCAGCGGTTCGGCGCGCGCGTATTAGTCCGCACGGCGATGCCCCCTCGATCTTCGGAATCGGTACCGGACGGCGACGGCCAGGGCGATCACGAACGGGAACACGGTCGCCGTCAGCGCGTAGACCACCCAGGCGCGGTACGTGTATTGCAGGATGAATGAACGGTACGGATAGAAGCCGGCGACGAACAGGATGCCGAGCGTCGGGACGATCAGACGGAAGAAATCGCCGGCGCCGACGACGTATTGGAACAGATACACGATCGTATAGATGTAAACGGCAAAGTGGACGACGCTGGCCAGCACCCAGATGCCGAGGAAGGCCGCCTCGACGTGGTTGATGTACCAGCCGAAGTGGGCGAGCCGCGTCAGCTGCTGAAAAGGATAGAGCGTCCCGCTTGCGGCCGGGTAACCGAAAGCGGTGACGTACATCCACAGCAGCACCGCTGCGCTGACGGCGGCTATGCCGCTGCCGCTGAGCATACCGTTCCAGTATGTGCGGGTGCCGCCTTTGACGCGGTCGAGGAACACCGCCAAATACAGCATGTCGACGACGATGCCCAGGTGCGCAAGCGGCCCGGTCAGTAGCGGCCACCCGCGGCCGAAGAAGGGGAAAATCTCGTCGTAATCGAGAATGTCGTACACGCCGAGGAAAAGCAGTCCGAAGCTTAAGAGCGCGTACGGGAGCAATAAAGAGGCGACGCGACCGATCGTCTCCAGGCCCAGGTAGGCGAGATAACCGCTTGTGGCGATGAGCAGGACGTAGATGACCGTCGCCGGCGTCTTGGCATAAAACATCACTTCGAGGAGGAAGGCATACGGCCGCATGTTGAGGATGGTCGCCGCAAAACCCAAGACGAGCAGGATGGACATCATCGCTTTGGTCGCCGGGACGCCGAACGTTTCTTCGCTTAAGGCGATGAGGTTCAACCCCTCCCGGGCGGCGAGCGTCCGGGTGACGAGCCACAGGAAGGGGAGCATATAGGCAAAGTAGACGAACACCGAAAGCCAACCGGCGTTCCCGCCGAAGGAGAGCAAAAAGGTCGTCGTCGAATCGGCTCCTTTGACGACGAGCAAAAAGAAGGCGACGGCCATCAGCTCCCGTTGCCCGATCAGATCGTCGGTCGAGGGGTTCGTGCCCCTCTCCGACGGTTGTTCGCGGCTCAGTCCGAACCTCATGGACGCCTTCCTTTCGCCGCCCGACGCGCGCCAAGCCTTGGGAAAAGCGCAAAGTAGCGGCTTTTGTCGACTTTTGTCTCCGCCTGCGGAAGCGCCGTCTTGGGCATCGTCGTCTCCGCGGGCAGCGGGCGGCGGAGAAAGACGTCGTGGGACGAGGGAACGTACGGCGCCCACGGCGTGAAAAAGCCGACGCCGAACGACTTGAACGAGACGAGATAGGCGAGCGCCGCCGCGAGCAGGAGGGCGATGCCCAAAAAGCCGAGGGTGGCGCCGGCGAACAGGAAGAAGAAGCGGCTGATGCGGAGCGCGAGGTTGAACGACAGATCGGGCTGGGTGAAGGAGGCGAGTCCGGTGATGGCGACGACGATGACCATGATCGGGCTGATGATGTTCGCCTGCACCGCCGCCTGGCCGAGGATCAGCGCCCCCACGATGCCGATCGTCGGGCCGATCTGCGACGGGATGCGTACGCTCGCCTCGCGGATGAGTTCGAAGCTGAACTCCATCAAAAACACTTCCAGCACCGCGGGAAAAGGCACCGTCTCCCGAGAGCCGCTGATGGCCATCAACAGATCGATGGGGATCATCTCGACGTGGTAGTTCGTGGCCGCGATGTAGACGCCCGGCGTGAGCAAGGTGAGGAAAAAGGCGACGGTCCGGATGAAACGCATGAACCAACTGTACGGGAGCCGCTGGTAATGGTCTTCGGAAGAATGGAACAGGTTCCAGTACGTCGCCGGAGCGATGTACGCGTAAGGCATGTTGTCTTGGATGATGACGACATGCCCTTCGAGGAGGTGCGCCGCAGCGCGGTCCGGGCGTTCGGTGGTGAGCATCGACGGGAGGAGCGAATACGGCCGTTCTTCAAGAAATTGCTCGACGCTCGCGACGGCGTCGTATTCCAGCGCTTCGACGGCGTCGAGGCGCTTTTCGATGTCGGCGACGAGGTTCGGGTTGGCGACCGATTTCAGATAGGCGACGGCCACGCCGGTGCGCTTGAGGCGCCCGAGCTGCCGACGGCGGATGACGAGATCGGGGGATCGGAGATAGCGGCGAAGAAGCGCCATGTTCGTTTCCAGCTGCTCGGTAAACCCTTCTTGCGGCCCTTTCAGGACGCTTTCATTGGAAACCCTGTCGATCGGCCGGACCGGAAATTGATCCAGGTGAAAGGCGTACACCCTCCGAAAACCGTCGATGGCGAGCACCGGTTGGCCGTCGACGAGGGCGTTCTCGACGTCTTCCAGCGCCGTGAGCGCCTCGACGGTCAAGGCGTGTAAGCGCCGGTCGCTTAAGGGATCGAGCTTTCGCCCGCTTGTCGGCCGGCTGAGCGGTTCGATGACGCCGTGTTCGACGAGTTCTTCGTCGGCGATCCCGTGAAAGTAAAACACCGCCGCCGGCCGCCGGCCGTATGTGAGGGCCCGCCGGCGGAAGTCGCTGCTTTCCGTAAGCTTCAAGCGCTTCTCAAGCTCCGCCGTGATCGCCTGAAGGCGCTTGGGGATCGGCGTCCGCGGCTGGCTTGCCTTTTTTTGTCGGAGCGACCGAACGAGGTCGTCGCGATGTTCGATGATCGGGTTTTTGCTGCGCACGGGCCAACACCTCGCCGAAGGTGACGCGGGAAAGCGGTTTACCTGTGCGTTAGTGTTTGCCGTTTGGTGGGAATCATGTATGGCCGCCGGTCGATGGCATTCGAATCGCGGGAGAGGGAGAGCACCCAACCGGCAAACAGCATGGTGACGACGAGGGAGGAGCCGCCGTAGGAGACGAGGGGCAGCGTCACGCCGGTGATCGGCAGAAGTCCCGTCACGCCGCCCAAGTTGAACAGCGCTTGGACGCTGACGGCGGTCATCGCCCCCATGCCGACGAGCTTGGCGTGCGGCTCGGGATGCCGGAGCGAGAGCATGAACCCGCGTCCGATCCATAGGGCATAGACGAGCACGAACACGGACGTGCCGATGAGCCCGAGCTCCTCGGCGATGACGGCGAAGATGAAGTCGTTGTACGCAAAGGGGAGGTACCAATAATTCTGAATGCCCTCTCCGATCCCGGTGCCGAACACCTGTCCATGGGCGATGGCCAAAAGCGACTGGATCAACTGATAGCCGCTGTTCGACGGATCTTGCCAAGGATCGAGATAACCGGTGATGCGACGCATGCGGTAGGGAAAAAAAACGACGGCCATCACGACGAGCGGCACGGCGGTCAGCACGACGGCGCCGAGGTGGATAAGGCGCGCCCCGCCGATGAAGAGCAGGACGGCGGCGGTGGTGAAGATGATGAGGGCGGTGCCCAAATCTTTTTGCAAGACGATGATCGCGCTGAAGGTCAGAACGACGAGGAACGGCGGCAAAAAACCGCGGGAAAAATCGCGCATCCGCTCGCCCTTCTTGCTGAACAGATAGGCGAGATAGAGCACCATGGCCGGTTTGGCCAGTTCCGCCGGTTGGGCGCTTAAGGGACCGATATGGATCCATGAGCGGGAGCCGTGCAGCACCTGCCCGACATGCGGGATGTAGACGGTAAACAGCGCGGCGAATGACGCCAATACGAACGGCGGGGTGATGCGCCGAAACGCCGAGAGGCGAATGTTCATCGCCGCAAAGAGCACGATCAGGCCGACCGAGAGCCATATGGCCTGCCGGCGGGCGAAGAAGAAGGCGTCGCCGAAGAGATCGCCCGCCACTTTGTAACTGGCGCTGGCGACCATGACCAGGCCGAAGAAGGCGAGGGCGAAGGTCAGCCACAAAAAGATGAAATCCGGCGCCCGGCGCGGCGTTTTCGTGATCCGTCGCGCTTTCATCTGCTGTGCTGTTCGGGGGCGTTGTGCGTTCATCGCTTTGACTCCTCTTCGGCAAGCGCTGTCGAACGGATAAAAGTGCGCCGCACGGCCGACATTATTCGGTGAGGGGGGGTGGCATTGTGACGAAGGTCCGTGACATCATGGCGGGGCGCGTCGTGACCGCGCGCCATGACGACACGCTGCGCACCGTCGCCAAGCGGATGCGCGAACACGAAATCGGCGCGCTCCCGGTATTGGGGGCCGACGACCAGCTGATCGGCATCGTCACCGATCGGGACATCGTTCGCCGCGCCGTGGCCGATGGGCGGCCCGACACGACCAAAGCGGCGGAAGTGATGACGCCGAATCCGGTGACGATCTCGCCGGAGGAATCCACCCGCACGGCGGCGAAGATCATGAGCGAGCGGCAGATTCGCCGGCTCCCGGTCGTCGAAGGGGAACGCGTCGTCGGCATGCTGGCGGTCAAAGATTTGACCGAGGATCAGGCCTCGCTGAAAATGGTGGACACCGTGATCCGCGAGGTGTCGGAGGATACGGCCGAGCATCGGAGCGAAGTCCACTGACGGCGGCTCCGGGCGTTCAAAAGGCCAAATTTCAAAAGGTCAATAGGAAAAAAGGAGCGCATGAGGCGCTCCTTTTTTTGAATGTCGCACGTTGTCGGGCGTAACCGCCGGATCGCGTTTCCCGGGACACGCCTAAGCCGGACGCTTCGGCAAGCGGGCCGCTCTTCGGGCCGTCAGCTGCTCAAGCCGGGACCCGTGAGCGGCGCGGCGAAGAAGATGTAGTACATCAACGCGACGTACGCCAAGACCATGTAGCCGTTGAACAAGAGCAGATAGGTTCGCTCGCTCAGGCCGAGATAGCCGAGCGCGGCAAACACGGCCGTCTGGCCGAAGAAGATGAGCGCCATCGGGATGAGGTTTCCCCAAAACGCGAGCAGAGCGATGACGAGCGAAAAATAAGCGAGGACGCGATACATGCGCCCCATGACGGTTCCCCCTTTACGAGCGTTTCACACGCGCTGATTCGATTATAGCGGATCTCCCGGCGTCCGGCAACCGACGCAAGGCGCCAGGGTTACGGCAGCGTCACGGCGATGTACTGGCAGGCCGGTGCTCCGTCGAGCAGCGAGTACTCCTCGATCAGGTCGCATTTGCCGAGGAAAGCGCGGAACAGTCCTTTGAGCAGCGCATGATGCATGGCGCACACGTTCGGGTGGGCGTTCAGCGCTTCCTTGTACGCGCAAGCATGCACCGCAAAACGAAAAGCATACGCGTCGATCGGCTGGACGTTCGGCGAAAGCCCCGGGTCATTCGTGATCTTTTGCACGTGACGGACGATGTCTTCCGGCGTCAAGGCGTCCACATCGAGCTTCTGCTCTTCGATATAACGCTTCGCCATTTCATAACCGCGCTCTTCGGCGACGGCCGCAAGCATTTGCTCGCCTTGATGTTTGAAGCGCTTCAGGGCGCTTAAGGCGATGTCGGCGAGCGTCTCATAGTCGCGCGGCGGAAGCGAAAGCGAAACCGCCTTTTCCGCCGGCGTGTACATGCGCCCCGGTCGGCCGCCGCGTCCGGTATGTTCGAGGCGGCTTTGGACGAGCTCCGCTTCTTCCAGCTTGCTCAAGTGCAGCCGCGCCACGTTCGGGTGAATGCCGAACCGATCGGCGACGTCCTGAACATTCACGCCGTCCGGGTGCCTGAGCACGTATTGGTAAATGGCGAAGCGGGTCGGAACCGCCAGGGCCGCGCCCAGACGCTGCAACTGCTCTTCCATGGCCGATCCTCCTTCGTCATCTTCAGTATATCGAAAAAGCGGTCAAAACGAAAGGAGATTTTTCGCGACAAAGGCAATATTTACATCTTTATGTTTGACGAACAGAGTGTTAGAATATACGTAAATCATCTTGTGTTTCGTTTTGGCGAAACAGTAGAGAAAGGGGTGGAGCGATGTCGACGACGCATGAGACCGATCCGTTGCGTGAAGCGGCGCTGGATGCCCTCGAGGCGCTGGAGCGGCCTCCGTTGTCCTCTGCGGAGGAGCCGACCGATGCGGTTGACGGAGGCGGTGGGGAGGTTGAGGCGACGGCGGTGGCCGATATCGCCGCGTCGCGCCATAGGCGCTATGACAGTTGGCGGGAAGACGAAGACCGGCTGCTCGCCGAACTCGTCATCCACTACGTCAAAAGCGGCCGGACGCAGATCGAAGCGTTCGCGGAAGCGGCCGGTCGCCTCGGGCGGACGGCGTCCGCGTGCGGTTTTCGCTGGAACAAGGCGCTGCGCCACCAATTCCAAAAGAACCTGGAAGAAGCCAAAAAAGAACGGCGCGAACTGCGCAAAAAGCGGATGGCCAAAAACCGGGAGCGCCCGCCGGTCCGGACGCTCGATTCCGTACAGTTCGGGGCGCTCTGGACGCTCATTCACGATCTGGAGCGCACCGTCGGGCGTTTGAAGGAAGAGCTCTATCGGCTGCGCGAAAAATTGGAGCAGATCAACGAATGACGTTGCCCGTCTCATAAACCGTGACCTGCACGTTGACCTCGACGGGCATCGTCGGATAGGCGCGCCGGTATTTCCGGTAGGATGTCTCCCCCGGATATGCGCTCAGGTAGCGAAGGCCGATGCCGATCGGGTCGACTTCGGCTTTTTGCAGCCGACCGAGCAGCCTCTCGGTCTTTTCCTTGACCACGGCCTCGATTTCTTTCGTCACGCGGGAAAGCGACGTTCCGGTTTTTTGCCGTTCGTCGATCGATCCGTACAGACGGAGGTCGAACCGCGCCCATAGACCGCCTTCGCCCTGTGCGACGCGGAGCACGGCCTTGGCGCGGTTGGGATCCACCTGGAAATACAGCTTGTCTTTCCCGCTCGTAAAATCGACGTTCGACGTCTCGCCGCGGAGGAAATTCAGCCACTCCGAATCCTCGGGATTTAAGGTGAGGCGCATTTTTTGTTTGTCGAAGAGGGCGATGCGGTCGATCTGGTACCCTATTTCGCTTTTGGCCCGAACAATCGGGAGGTACGGATCGAGCCCCGGTTCGTAGAGCCGCCGGACGACGTCGAAGAGAAAACTTTGCGCGATGTAGGGCGACGGTGTGCCGCTCCCGTCGAGGGCGGTGAACAAGCTGTTGGAGGGGATGCGTTCCGACGGCGGATTGACTTTGAGGACTTTGTTGGCGTTGGGATCGGCGAGGGCGACGAGGGCGATGCCTTGAATCGTCTCCATGCGGTAAAACCAGTCCATGATCTCGCGGAGCGGCTTCTCTTCAGCCAGTGATCGGCCGATGAAAATCAGTTTCGTATGGCTGAAGTCCAACGCGTTTTCGTGCATCGACGATAAGCGATGGATGGCTTCGGCGACCAGTTCTCCGTCGGCGGTAAGGAGCAGGAAGCGGTTTTCTCCCGACTTGATGTCGCTCGTCGGGATGGCGATCTTGAGCGTCACCCTGAGCGGTTTCTTCTTGTCGCCGCTCGCATCGACGCCGACGGCGATGACGAAGCTGCGCTTATCGATGTCTTTGTACGCGCAACCGCTTAAGCAAGCGCCGAAAAGCAGAGCCCCGATGAACAGGGAGCACAGGGTCCGTTTGCGCATCCGTCCGATCTCCTTTACGCCGAATTTCCCGGGTCTTTCCGGTCGTTTCCATCCGGCGCTAGGCGCCGGTCGATCGCCGCCGGCGCTTCGTGCCCGACGATCGGTCGCGCCGGACGACGGCCCAGGCGCCAAGGCCGAGGGCGAAGAGCTCGGCCGGAATGAGCTGTGCGAACCACAGGCGGCTGGTCTGGTAGATGAGCTCCATCGGCCATTCGCGAAAGACGCCCGGGACGACGAGGAAAGCGTATGCGGAAAGCACGCCGGACGGCCAATGCCGGCCGAAGGCGCTTCGCAGCCGCTCGCCGATGCTCCCTTTTTCCGAAGATGCCCGGCGCTGCGTCGGCTGCTTGGGCGATAGGGAACGTAAAAAGTTTAAAAACACGTGCCAGTGGACGATGGTATTGAGCACGGCGATGTTCAAGTAGCCGATGAGCACCGGATAAAAGGCCCGTTCGAGCGGCGCGTGTTCGATACGCAGGGCGTTGGCGGCGTTGATCCACGGATAGTGATACAGGGCGACGGCCTCGCTGCCCAAAAGGGCGATCGGCAGGGCGAAAAAGAGCATGTACAACACGCCGACGCCGGCGGTGGCGATGCTCATCCATCGGATCGGGTAGTCCGAGGTGACGATCCGGTTGAACCACGCGAGGTTCAGATAACCGGCGTATACGTAGCTCGCCGCGCTCACATCGAGCCAGCGCGGGACGCGGACCTCGCGGAGGAGCCGGAACACGCTTTCCCACAGCAGCCCCTGCTGGGTCAATGCGGCCAAGAGCGCCAGAACGACCAGAGGGAAGGAGATGATGAGGGATAGCTCGAGGGCGAAGAGCGCTTTGGGTGTCTCGATGTGGGCGGCAAAAAGCGTCAGCAGGATGAAGAGCAGGATGATGTCGGTGCCCGGCGTGCCGATGTTTAAGTATTTGCTGCTGATCTCGGCGACGAGAAAAAGGTTCAAGGTGCCGGCGATGAGCCATTCCGCGGCGAAGACGACGATGATGATGCCGGCCAGCGGTTTGGGGAACGCGCTCTGCCAAAGCGAGGGCATGTCGGTATTGGGGATGCGCTTGAACAGCATCGCGGAAGCGGTGGTGATCGCCCAGCCGACCAGCCAGGCCAGCGCCACGGCCACGAAGACGCCGTGATGGCGGCTCTCGAGGAGGATGCGCGGGACGTAGCCGATGCCGTTGGCGAACAGATTGACGAGCAAAAGGTAGTAGATGAACCGCGGCTGCATCAGGCGCCTCCCAACCCTTTTTCCTGCGTTCCCTTGTCGAACGGGAGATAAAAGTACGGCTCGCCGAAGCTGTCTTTGTTCGCCAGGAAGAAAATGAGCGCGACGAGGGCCACGCCCAATCCGACGAGGCCGTAGAACGTGCACGCGAGCAGAATCGGGTAGCGGACGATGCGCACGGCGTAGAACATGGCGTTGATCGGCACGACGAAACTGGAGATGGCCACGACGGCGGCAACGATGAGCATGACGTCGGAGACGAGCCCGGCGGCGGTCATCGCTTGACCGAGGATGAGCCCTCCGACGGTCGTCGCCGCGGCGCTGATCGACTTCGGCAGGCGAACGCTGGCTTCCAAAAGCAATTCGATGGCGATCATCATAAAGAGCATTTCGAAAAAAGCGGAAAACGGCACGGCGGCCCGGCTGCCGGCGATGGAGAGGGTGAGCTGCACGCGAAAGACGCCGGGATTGAAGGCGGTCAAGGCGACGTACAGACCCGGGGTGATGAGCGTCACCAACAGCGCCAAAAAGCGCATGGTCAGAAAGAAAGTGCGCACCCAGGCGGGATGGTACAAGTCTTCCATGGCGCTGAAAAAATCGAAAAAATAGCCCGGAGCGACGAAGACGAACGGCGTCCCGTCGACGATGAGGGCGATTTTGCCGCGGTTGATCTCGTAGACGACGCGATCCGGCCGGTCGGTGGTCATGAATGTCGGAAAGAGCGTCCATTTTTTCGGGTTGAAGTAGCGCTCCAGCTGCCCGGTGGCGAACAGGGCCTCGACCTTCTCGTCCCTCATCTTTTGCCGCATGATCTCGAGGCTCGCCCTGCGGACACGGGCGCGGTCGTAGACGAGGGCGACGTTGGTGCGGCTTTTCGTACCGAGAGCGGCGAGTTCGACGGCCAAGGACGGGTTGCGGTAGCGGTAGCGGATCAGGTTGAGGTTGACGAGGAGCGTTTGGCTGAAGGCGTTTTGCGGCCCTTGCAGGGTCGACTCGTTCTCCGCCGGCAGCACTTGCACGTCCAACGCCAGGCGGATGTCGAACAGCGCCGCTTGATCGCGGTAGACGATCAGGACATGACCGTTCAGCACGAGGTCTTGTGCGGCTTCCGGGGTCGAATACGGCGTGCGGATGGAGAGCGAGGCGAGATAGTCGGCCACGATGTCCCCGTCGGCCTCGTAAAACGGCCGGATGAAGTACCGTTCCAGCTTGTCTTCGTCGGCGATGGTCTTGATGTAGAGGAGCTCCATCGTTTTGTCGCCGTCGACGAGGGTGCGCTCGACGACGTCTTGCGCGCCTTCGAGCGTTTTTTGGACGGCGATGAGGCGTTCGTCGCGGACGGTTTGGGCGTCGACGGAATGCTCGGTTCTTGAAACATCGGTTCGCCGCTTTCGGGTTCCTGACATGTCGTCCTCCGCATCATGCTTCATCCGGCGTCATGCGTCCGGCGTCGAGCGTGCCAATTTGTGTTAGCCGTTTGGGGTTAGTGTGCCGCCGAAGACAAAAAAAATGCGCCGAATTCGGCGCGGTTTGCGCGGTTCGATGGGGGCGGACGACGATGCTTGCGGCCATTTGACTAATGAGGCTTTTTGACCGCCAGCCGGACGCCTTCCGGCAGCCAGACATACGGGTTTTCTCCGCGATCGCGTTCGGCGTCGTACTTGACCGGCACGAAGCCGAGCTTTTTCCAAAACGGGTCGGAGCCCAGCCGGGCGTTGGTCTTGATCGGACGGCCGAGGCGCTTGGCGTGTTCGACGAGCATCGATCCCAGCCCGCGGCCGCGGTAGGCTGGGAGCACTTCGAGCTTCATCAGTTCGTGGAAAGCTTGCGGCGGGTCGAAATAACGATCGTACTTGGCGTCGATGAGGTAAAGGCTCATCCGTGCGACGAGGGCGTCGCCGTCGTAGATGCCGTAGAACGGAGAGTCGGAGTCGTTCTCGATCATGTTGGCCTGCAGATCCTCGAGCATGGACAGTTCCTGCAAGCCGTACTCCCGAAATTTTTTAAACTCATCGAGCGTCTTGAAATTGATTTTGAGCCGTTCGACGCGAAAAGGCATCCGCTCCACCTCCGGCGTACTTCCCAATGCCTAGTTTATCGAAAAACGCCTCCATTGACAAGGATAGGCAGGAAATCGACACAGAGTGTCGAAATAGAGCCTCAAATGCGCTTTCGTGTTCGATGCTCGGCATGGAGAACGCGGAGCGAGACGTGTGGAGGGCGAAGGGGATTTATGGCAACATTGATGCAATTGATGCTGGGAATATTCGTCTTGTTTCCGTTTTTGGCCGTGCTCCTCGCGTGGGGTGTCGCCATCCGCGTGACCGGTGATCGAAGAGAGGCTTTTTTGTGGGGGCTGTACGTCGGCACGCTCTTTTTCATGCTCGCCGTAAGCGCCCTTTGGCAGGAAGTGAGCGGCGGCACGCTCGGTTTTTGGCTGTCTTTGCTCGCCGCCGTCGCCTTGGGCGCGGGGCTTTTGGTCTGGCTCGACCGCCGGCGAAGGGCGTTCTCTCCGGGTCGTGCGCTGCGCGCCATATGGCTTACGGCGTTCGTGGTGTTTGTGATAGAATATGTCGTGTTGTTTTGTGTGGGCATCGTGAAAACGTGGCTCGAGTAGCGCCTCCAAGATTTTTGTCGCGCAAGCGTGAAGAACGGACCGCTCGGCGCGCATCCGACCGTCGATTGCAGAGGCGATGGAAAGGGGCGACCATTGTTGGAAGGACGATACAACCGCGCGGCCGATGCCGTCCTCGGGGCACAGAAAATCGCTTGGGCAAAGGCGCACATGCCCGTTCTTCGGCGCATCGCCGAGCGTTTTCGCCGTGAACGGCCGTTTTCGGGCGAACGCGTGTCGATCGCCCTGCACCTGGAAGCGAAGACCGCGTATCTGGCGCAGGTGATCGCCGAGGGAGGGGCGGAGGTCACGATCTCCGGCAGCAACCCCTTGTCCACGCAGGACGACGTGGCCCATGCCTTGGCCCAAAGCGGCGTGCGCGTCTACGCGGAGCGCGGCGTCGATCCGGAGACGTATTTCGAACTGCTCGCGGACAATTTGAAAACGCGCCCGACGCTCCTCATCGACGACGGCGGTGATCTCGTCAAACTCCTGCATGCGGAGTTCGCCGATCTCGCTGACGAGGTGATCGGCGGGGCGGAGGAGACGACGACGGGCATCACGCGCATCAAAGCGCTCAAGCGGGAGGGGCGGCTCCGCTTCCCGATGATCGCCGTCAACGACGCGCAGATGAAGCACCTTTTCGACAACCGCTACGGCACCGGACAGTCGGTGCTCGACGGTCTCATGCGCACGACGAACTTGACCGTCGCCGGGAAAACGGTCGTCGTCGCCGGCTACGGCTGGTGCGGGAAGGGCGTGGCGTTGCGTGCGCACGGCATGGGCGCCAACGTCGTGGTGACGGAGATCGATCCGGTCAAGGCGATCGAAGCGCACATGGACGGCCATCGCGTCATGACGATGTACGAGGCGGCGGCGGTGGGCGACGTGTTCATCACGGTGACCGGCGGTTATCATATCATCGGCGCTGAACACATGTCCCGCATGAAAGACGGGGCGATGCTCGCCAACGCCGGGCATTTCGACGTGGAGATCGATCTTCCGGCGCTTCGGGCGATGAGCGTGGCGGCATCCGACGTGCGCCCGAACGTGACCGCTTATCGTCTGGCGGACGGCCGTACGCTGTATGTCCTCGCCGAAGGCAGGTTGCTGAACCTCGCCGGCGCCGACGGCCATCCGGCGGAAATCATGGATATGACCTTCGCTTTGCAGGCGCTCGCTTTGGAATATCTCGTCCAAAAGAAGCGCGAAGGCGCGCCGCTTACGCCCGGACTGTACCCCGTGCCGGAAGCCATCGACCGCCGCGTGGCGGAGATGAAGCTCGAGGCGCTCAACATCACCATCGACCGGCCGACGGCCGAACAGGCGGACTACGCAACCCGCTGGGCATAACGCGCCCGCGGTGCCCCGACGCCGAACAGCGGAATCGAACACCAGTTTTTTGAAAAAAGTCCTGCCGCCAGGCAGGATTTTTTGTTTGGCCGTCGAATGGATATGATGTGGTTGAAAGTGGGGCGAAGTGGAGAGGAATGGAGGAGAAGTCCATGTTGCTCGGAGAGCACCGCCATATGCTCGATGACAAAGGGCGTCTCACCATTCCGTCGAAATTTCGCGACGCGCTCGGGGAACGCGTCATCCTTACGCGGGGTCTGGAACAGTCGCTGTTCGTTTATCCGATGGACGAGTGGGAAAAACTGGCTCAGAAGCTCCGCGCCCTTCCGTTTACGAAAGCCGACGCCCGGGCCTTTACGCGCTTCTTCTTTTCCGGCGCGGTGGAGGCGGAATTCGATCGCCAGGGGCGGATCACCATCCCCAAGCCGCTTTTGGCATACGCCGGGATCGAAAAGGCGTGTGTCGTCATCGGCGTCATGAACCGCCTGGAGATCTGGGAAGAAGGGCGCTGGGAAGCGTATGCGGCGGCGCAGAGCGCGCTGGTGGCGGAGACGGCGGAAAAACTCATCGACTTTGATCTTTGACTGCGGAAAAAGACAAGGATGAACGAACGACGATGGGCGAATACGCGGCGCACATCCCGGTTCTGAGGGACGAAGCGATCGAGATGCTCCGCATCCGTCCGGACGGTACGTACGTCGACTGTACGTTCGGCCGCGGCGGTCACAGTGTAGAAATATTCAAGCGCCTTCGCGACGGGCGGCTCATCGCCGTCGATCGCGATGAAGAGGCGATCCGAGCGGGGGAGACGGTGCTTCGGTCGATCCCGAGCAGGGGAACGTTTGCGCTGGTGCATGCGAATTTTGCCGAAATCGATCGGATTTTGTCCGATCTCGGCATCCGGGCGGTCGACGGCGTGCTGTACGACCTCGGCGTCTCTTCTCCGCAGTTGGATGTGGCGGAACGCGGATTCAGCTATCAGCACGACGCGCCGCTGGACATGCGCATGGACCGCTCGCAGCGGACGACGGCCTACGAGCTGGTCAATACGGCCGACGAGGCGGCGCTCGCGGAGATCATCCGGATATACGGAGAAGAGCGTTTTGCCCGGGCGATCGCGCGGGCGATCGTTCGGGCACGCTCGAGGCGGCCGATCCGTTCGACCGTGGAGCTCGCCGAACTCGTCAAGGCGGCGATCCCGGCCCCGGCAAGGCGGAGCGGACCGCATCCGGCGAAGCGGACGTTTCAGGCGTTGCGCATCGCGGTGAACGACGAACTTCAGAGCCTGCGGATCAGCCTGAAGGCGGCCGTACAGCGCCTGGCGCCGGGCGGGCGCGTCGCGGTGATCAGTTTTCATTCGCTGGAAGACCGGATCGTCAAAGAGACGTTCCGCTCCGCCGCCGATCCGTGTGCCGATCTGGATCTTCCGCCGCACCTGCCGTGCGATCGGACGCCGATCCTCAAACTCATCACCCGCCGACCGATTTCGCCGTCGGCGGAAGAGATCGCCGAAAATCCGCGCGCGCGCTCGGCCAAGCTGCGCGTCGCCGAGCGTTTACCGTGAGAAGGTGAAGAACATCGCGACAAGGAGGGATCACGATGGCGCGGTATTACGTCGAAGGCAATGCGGCGATCAAAACTTCGGGCGCTGTCTTGGCCCCCGGTCTTCCACGAACGCCGGCCGTCCCCCGCGCCGCCTCGCGGGATGCCGCGAAAGGCGCAGGGTTGTTGCCCGGGGAGAAAGTGTTGTACTTATCATATGTCGTCCTGTCGGCGCTGGTCTTCTTGTTCGTGTTGTCCCGATTCGCCGAGGCCGTGGCGTTGAACGACCGCCTGACCGGGGTGGAGCGCGAGATCCGCGCCTTGGAGAAAGAAAACGCGCGGCTTTCCGTGGAGGTCGTCGAACTTGGCCGTCCGTCGCGCATCATCGCCATCGCCCGTGAACACGGTTTAAGACCGCGTCCCGACGGGGTGAAGGTCATCACCACGGTCCAATCCGCCGCGCTTTCGCCGGGCGGCGAGCGTTCGCCGGCGGCTGCTTATGAGTCCGAGGTGGACGGACGGCCGTGAACGGTCGGCGGATGACGGGGCGCGGCGCATTCGTCGGGATGCTGTTTTTTCTGTTTTTCTTGTCCGTCATTACCCGTCTCGTCTATCTCCAAGCCTTCGATCCCGGCGATTTGAAGTCCCGGGCCTATGCGCAGTGGCTCTCCAAAGAGTCGATTCCCGCCAAACGCGGCACCATCTATGACCGCCACGGGACGCCGCTGGCCGTGGACGGGCCGGCGTACAACGTCGTGGCCGTCTTAAGTCCGGAGGCGCCGTCACACGTCGTCGACGTGGAGCGGACGGCGGAAGCGCTGGCGCCGCTGATCGACATGTCCGCCGAACGACTGACGTCGATCATGCGCCAGTCGGGCCGCTACCAGGTCGAATTTCGTCCCGGCGGGTGGAAGGTGTCTCCGGAGGTCAAGGAGGCCATCGAACAGCTCCGGTTGCCGGGCATCGTCTTCGTCGAGGATCGTCGGCGGTATTACCCGTTTGGCGCGTTTCTCGCGCATACGCTGGGGTATGTCGACAAAGACGGCACGCCGCGTATGGGGCTTGAAGCTGCGCTTGACGACGTGTTGGCCGGTCAAAACGGACAGGAGACGCTGCTTGTGGACAATTTGGGCCGACCGCTGCCCGCCGGCGTGCAGTCGTATGAGCCGCCGATCGACGGCAAGGACGTCGTGCTGACGATCGACCGCGCCATCCAGCAGTTCGTCGAAGAAGCGCTCGATCATGCCGCCGAACGGTTCCGGGCGGCACACATGCTGGCCGTCGTCGTGAATCCGAAGACGATGGAAGTGTACGCGCTCGCCTCGCGGCCGCATTTTGATCCGAACGACTACAGCCGCATCGAAAACTACATCAATCTGCCGGTGTCGTTTACGTTTGAGCCGGGATCGACGTTCAAGACGATCACCCTGGCCGCGGCGATCAATGAAGGCGTCTATCATCCGGAGGAAACGTATCAAGCCGGCGTCTACCAGTCGAAAGAGATCCGACCGCCGATCCGCGATTGGAACAGCGCCAAAGGCTGGGGGACGATCACCTTCGCCGAGGCGTTTGCCCGTTCGAGCAACGTCGGGATGACGATCCTCGGCTATGAGCGGCTCGGGCGGTCCAAGCTCGCACAATATTACGACGCCTTCGGGTTCGGCGCGAAAACGGGGATCGACATCCCCGGCGAAGCGAGCGGAAAGCTCCCGGATATGATGAAGGCTCCGCCGCGCGACATCGCCACGACGACGTACGGGCAGACGCTGACCGTCACGCCGATGCAGATGGTGACGGCGGTCAGCGCGGCGATCAACGGCGGAAAATTGATGAAGCCGTATGTCATTGAGCGCATTGAGCGACACGATGACGGCATCGTGCTGGAAGAGCACGGCCCGACGTTCGTCCGGCAGGTGATCACGCCGCAGGCGTCGGCGAAAGTACGGGAGGCGATGCTAAGCGTCGTCGCGTCGCCGGACGGGACGGGGCGCGCGTATGCCTTGGACGGATACCGCATCGCCGGAAAAACGGGAACGGCGCAAAAGCTGGGAGCGGACGGACGCTATAAGGCGGGGGCGTATATTTATTCGTTCATCGGTTTCGCACCGCTGGACGATCCGGAGGTGCTCGTCTACGTCGTCGTCGACGAGCCGGACATCGAGGCGCCGACGAGCGGGGAAGTCGTGTCGCCGATCTTTAAGGAGATTATGGCGCAGACGTTGACCTACTTGAACGTCCCGCCGGACGCCGCTCCGGACGAATCGGGCGCCTCAAAGCCCAAGACCGATGCGAAAAAAGCCGCCGGGAAGCCTCAAACGGCCGAAAGTCCGGCTGAGGGAACCGGGAACACCGGGGAGTCTGATCCCGCCGGCGGGCGGCTTCCCGATTTCCGCGGGCAATCGAAGCGCGACGTCGCCCGTGCGCTGGCTCGGTCAGGCCTCGTCGGGCGCTTCGACGGGGAAGGTTTTGCCGTGGCGCAAGATCCGGCGCCGGGCAGTCCGGTGACTCCGGGGCAAACGGTGCACGTCACTTTCGCGCCGGCGGTCCAAACACCCGCTGAATCGAGTCCGTCGCCGTAGGCCTAAGCAGCCGGACGCGGCGTTCTAACCCTTTTCACCGGGACATACAGTGGAGTATATCTTGTCTCATCGATCCACTCTGTCACGGTTGGAGGGGCCGCGCGTGACGACGAACCGAACCGTTCGCCGCCGTATCGTCCTGTTCGGCCTCCTGGTCTGGGCCGGGCTTATCGTCATTGTCCTGCGCCTGGCGGATTTGATGCTCGTTCAAGGCGATTGGCTGCTCGCCCGGGCCGAGGCGCTGTGGACGCGGGATGTGCCGTTTGAAGCCCCGCGCGGACGGATTTTGGACCGAAACGGCGTGGTCTTGGTCGACAACGAGAGCGCACCGAGCGTGCTCGCCGTCCCGGCGCAGATCGAGGACGTCGCGGATTCGGCGGAGCGACTCGCGCAGGCGCTCGGAATGAGCGCCGAGAAGCTGGTGCCGCTCATGTCCAAACGGCAGCTCATCGTGCGCATCGCCCCGGAAGGGCGGCGGCTCGATCTGGATAAGGCGGAGGCCGTGCGCCGGCTCAATCTGCCCGGTATCTATGTCGCCGAAGATTACCGGCGGGTGTACCCGTACGGAACGTTGGCCGCGCACGTGCTCGGCTTTACCGGCGTCGACAATCAAGGTTTGACCGGCTTGGAACTCGTCTACGACGACGTGCTTTCCGGACGTCGGGGAGCGATCGCTTTTTATGCCGACGCCCGCGGGCAGCGCATGCCGGGGCAGCCGACGCGTTACATTCCCCCGCAGGGCGGGGCGGATTTGGTGACGACGCTCGACGTGGGGGTTCAACAGATCTTGGAACGGGAGATGGAGGACGCCTGGCAGACGTATGCGCCGAAAAGCATCGTCGGCCTGGTCGTCGATCCCAAAAACGGCGACGTGCTGGCGATGGCTTCCTACCCGACGTTCGACCCGGCGGATTACCGGGCGTATCCCGCGGAAGTGTACAACCGCAACCAGCCGATCTGGCGCATGTACGAACCGGGGTCGACGTTCAAAATCATCACCCTGGCCGCGGCGTTGGAAGAGAAGAAAGTCGACCTCGATCGCGAACATTTTTATGATCCCGGATACATTATGGTCTCCGGCGCCAGGATCCGCTGCTGGAAGGCCGGGGGACACGGCGATCAGACGTTTCTTCAGGTCGTTGAAAATTCGTGTAACCCCGGTTTTGTGGAACTGGGGCTTCGGCTGGGCACGGAGACACTGATGAAATATGTGCGTGATTTCGGCTTCGGAGAGAAGACGGGCATTGATCTGCGCGGCGAAGCGAAGGGTTTGCTCTTCTCGGAAGCCCGCATGGGGCCGGTGGAACTGGCCACGACGGCGTTCGGACAAGGCGTGTCGGTGACGCCGATCCAGCAGGCGATGGCCGTCTCCGCCGCTGTGAACGGCGGGACGCTGTACCGCCCGCACATCGCCCGGGCGATCGTCGACGCGAAGACGAAAGCGGTGCTTCAAGCGACAGAACCGGAGGTCAAACGGCAGGTCGTCTCCGAAGCGACGTCGAAAGAGGTGCGGCGGGCGTTGGAGTCCGTCGTGGCGAACGGCACCGGCAGCCGCGCCTACATCGACGGTTACCGCGTCGGCGGCAAGACCGGGACGGCGCAGAAGGTCGGACCCGACGGACGGTATTTGACGAACGAGTACATCGTCTCTTTTATCGGGTTCGCGCCGGCGGACGATCCGGAAATCGTCGTCTACATCGCCGTTGATCACCCGCAGGGCATTCAGTTCGGCGGGGTCGTCGCCGCGCCGATCGTCGGTCGGGTGATCGACGATACGCTGCATTATCTGGGTGTGCCGCCGCGAAGCGGGGGAATCAAGAAGTCAAAGTATATCTATCCGGAAATGCCGCCGATGGAAGTGCCGAACCTCATCGGCATGCGCGTCGCCGACATCCGCCGGAGTTTCTATACGCTGCCGCTGGAAGTCGAGGGCCAAGGCGACGTCGTCGTCGATCAGGCGCCGGCGCCGGGAACGAAGCTGCCGCAGGGCAGCAAGGTGCGTATCTACCTCGGAAAGGCATCGCCGTGACGGTCGACGCCCCGTTCCATCTTGCAATTTCGAGGGAAAACGAGTAAGGTTTGAACGGATTAAAACGAAGGCATACTCGGCTAAGATGACAGAAAGGGCGAATCCGATGAGGCTCGAGACGCTGATCGATCCGCTACGCACCGCCCGCTTGTACGGCGATCCGACAGTCGAGATCGAAGGCATCGCCATCGATTCCCGCGCCGTGCGGCCGGGGGAGTTGTTCGTCGCCCTGCCCGGGACGGTGACCGACGGGCATCGTTTTCTCTCCGATGCCGCCCGCGCCGGAGCACGGGCGGCGGTCGTCGCCCGCGGCTTCGGGGAGCGCGCGGCGGATCTTTTTTCGGCGGCGGTCGAGGTCGCCGAACCGAAACGCGTTCTTTCGCTTCTGCTCAATGTCTTCTACGGGTCGCCGGGAGCGGAGCTGGACGTCATCGGGGTGACGGGGACGAACGGGAAGACGACGACGACCTCGCTCATCCGCCAACTGCTTGAGCGCCACGGCGTCGACACGGGGCTCATCGGGACGGTGGAGATCGCTTACGGGGACGTGGTCGAAGCGGCGACGGCGACGACGCCGGATCCGGTGACGCTCTTTCGGACGCTCGCGCGCATGCGCGAAACGGGCATGCGGGCGGTGGTGATGGAAGTCTCGTCGCACGCCCTCGATCAGGGACGGACGGCGGGACTTCCGTTTTGCCAGGCCGTCTTTACCAATCTGACGCAGGATCATCTGGATTATCACGGAACGATGGACGCCTACCGCGCGGCGAAAGGCCGCCTGTTTCATCTGCTCGGCGGAGATTTCGGTCTCCGTCGGAAGAACGGCGCCCGGGCCCGCGCGGCCGTTTTGAATGCGAACGATCCCGCTTCGGACGACTTCGCCCGGGAGACGGTACAACCCATCGTCCGCTATGCCGTCCTACGGGACGGGGAGTCGGCGGCGGATCGGTTTATGAGCGGTGTCGATCTCGTGGCGACCGATGTCGTTTTGGGCGTCCGGAAAACGGCGTTCGTGCTGCGCTCGGCGGCGGGCGAGGCGCATCCGGTGCATCTGCCGCTGATCGGCCGACACAACGTGGAAAACGCGTTGGCCGCCGCCGCAAGCGCCCATGCCTACGGAATCGCGTTGGCATCGATCGCCCGATCGCTGAACGCGGTCACTTCCGTGCCGGGGCGGCTTGAGCGCATCGATTGCGGACAGCCGTTCGGCGTTTTCGTCGATTATGCGCATACGCCGGACGGTTTAAAAAGCGTCCTCGCTGCGCTTAGGCCGATCACGGCCGGTCGCTTGATCGCCGTCTTCGGCGCCGGCGGCAATCGCGACCCGCGCAAGCGGCCGCTGATGGGGGCGGCGGTCGCCGAGGGGGCGGACCTGCTCTGGGTGACGTCGGACAATCCGCGGGACGAGGATCCGGAGCGGATCATCGCCGATGTCCTCGCCGGCATCCCGCAGGCGGCACGGGCGCGGACGGCGTCTTTGACCGATCGCCGGGAGGCGATCGGTCGGGCGATTCAAGCCGCCGAAGCCGGGGACGTGGTGCTCATCGCCGGGAAAGGGCATGAGACGGGGCAGATCATCCGCGGCGTCGTCCATCCGTTCGACGATCGACTCGAAGCGCGCCGGGCGCTCGAGAAGGCGGGATACCGATGCTCCTGACGCTGGAAGACGTGCGCCGCCACGTGGCGTTGGCGGAGATCGGAACACCGCCGGAGGACCTCGCGGCGGTGCCGCTTTCCTCCGTCTCCATCGACACGCGGACGATCCGCTCCGGGGCGCTGTATGTGCCGATCGTCGGCGCGCGTTTCGACGGCCACGACTTCGTGCGCGAAGCCTTCCGCAAGGGGGCGCAGGCGGCTCTGTGGCAACAAGATCACGGTCCTCCGCCGGAAGACGGCGTGGTGTTCGTCGTCGACGACACGCGGCGGACGCTCATGGATCTGGCCCGGTTGAACCGCCGTCGCTTCGGTCGACCGGTGATCGCCGTCACCGGTTCGAACGGCAAGACGACGACGAAAGCGCTCCTCGCTCAGGCGCTCGGCGCCCGCTACCGGGTGCTCGCCTCCGAAGGCAACCAGAACAACGACATCGGCCTGCCGCTCACGCTGCTTCGGCTGGGCGCGGCCCATGATCTGGCGGTCGTCGAGATGGGCATGAACCATGCCGGGGAGATTCGTAGGCTGGCCGAGTGTGCGGAGCCGGACGTGGGCGTCGTGACGAACATCGGTGAGGCGCACATCGGTCATCTCGGGTCGCGGGAGGCGATCGCCGATGCGAAGCTGGAGCTGCTGTGCGGCCTGCGATCGGACGGCGACTTCATCTATCCGGCGGAAGAACCTCTCATCGCCCGCCATCCATGGCTTCAGGCGTTCGGCGGGAGGCGGTGGACCGTCGGCCGGACGGAGGCCGCACGCATCCGCTATCGTCTGCTCGCCGATCGGGGTTTTGAAGGCACGCTCTGGGCGGTTCGGGCAACGGACGAAGGGTCGACGGATGAGGCGGTGCTGCACGTGCCGCTTTTCGGTGAGGCGCTCGGCGCTAACGGCGTACTGGCGTATGCCGTCTCCCGCCTGTTCGGCGTGACGGCGGACGAGGCGAACACCGCGTGGCGCGCCCTTCCGGCGATCCCCGGGCGGATGCGCGTCGTCCGCGGAATAGGCGGCATGACGCTCATCGACGATGCGTACAACGCCGCGCCGACGTCGGTACGCGCGGCCGTGCGCGCCTTGGCCTCGCTTCGGGGATACTCGGATCGCATCGCCGTATTGGGCGATATCGGGGAACTCGGGGCACATGCCGAGTCGCTTTTGGAAACGCTGGCCGAAGAACGGGCGTTTGAGCGGATCACGGTGCTGACGGTGGGCGAGATGATCGAGACGCTGACCCGCGCGCTCAAGCGCCGCGGCTTGGCGGCTCGGCATTTCACCGATCGCGCGGCGCTGATCGCCGCGCTTAGGGTCTACGCGCGGCCCGATGCTGTTGTCCTTGTCAAAGCGTCCCGCGCCGCCGCCTTGGAGACGGTCGTTCAGGCGTTGGAGGACGCGGCGGGGACGGAAGGCGAACCCCCGACGAACGCCGATGATGCGCCTTACGCCGACGACGGAGGGGTGAGATGAGATGCCGATTCGCATTCTCAGCGCGGCGTTTGCGCTGGCCTTGCTCGCCGCGCTGATCGTCGGACCGATCGTCATCCCGCTTCTTCGCCGGTGGAAATTCGGGCAGACGATCCGCGACGAAGGACCGGCGTGGCATCTGAAGAAAGCGGGGACGCCGACGATGGGCGGCCTGATATTCGTGCCCGCCGCTCTGCTTTCGGCGTTTCTGTTCGCCTATCCGTCTTCCGAGCTGTTTTTGGCCGCCTTTGCCTTTGTCGCCTACGGCATCGTCGGGGGACTGGACGACGGCATCAAGATCGCCTTCCGGCGCAATCTGGGGCTTACGGCGCGGCAGAAACTCATCGCCCAAACGTTGATCGCCGCTGTTTTTTATGTTCAGTACATCCAGAGCGGTTATTCGACGACGCTCGAGACGTATGCCTTCGGGCGTTTTGAGATCGGTTGGGGCTTTATGCTGTGGATCCTGCTCATTTTTTTGGCCACGACGAACGCCGTCAACATCACCGACGGGTTGGACGGCCTTGCCGCCGGCGCGGCGGCCGTGGCTTTTGCGGCTTACGCGATCATCGCCTGGTACGGTTCGCGTTTCGATCTTGCCGTTTTCGACGCCGCGCTCGCCGGCGCGCTCGTCGGTTTTTTGTTTTTCAACGCGCACCCGGCGCGGGTGTTTATGGGCGATACCGGGTCGTTGGCCATCGGCGGGGCGCTCGCCGCGTCGGCTCTTCTCACCAAGACGGAACTGTTGCTCGTCTGGCTGGGAGGATTGTTCGTCGTCGAGACGCTCAGCGTCATTTTGCAGGTCGCGTCGTTTAAGCTGAGGGGCAAACGGATTTTTCGCATGAGTCCGCTGCACCACCATTTTGAACTTGCCGGCTGGAGCGAATGGCGGGTCGTCTTCGTTTTTTGGGCGTTTGAGGCGTTTGCGGCCGCAACTGCCGTCCTCTGGCTCATTTTCTGGTAACGGGCGCAATAGGATCAGGCGGAAGATCGTGATCAGGAAGGATGCGGGGAGGGAAGGCGCGATGGGGGATCTGGCTTCGGCCCGGGCGCGCTATGGTGGCCGTAGAGTGCTCGTCCTCGGCGCGGGCAAGAGCGGAGTGGCCGTCGCCCGGTTGCTTCGGCGTCTCGATGCCGAGGTGGCGCTCAGCGAGCGCGCGCCAGGACCGCATCCTTGGTTGCCGGTGCTTGAGGCGTCGGGGGTGCGCGTCATCCTCGGCGAGCCCCCGGCGGACGACGTGTTTGATGAGGGCAAGGGCCCGCTCGCCGGGCGTATTGAACTCGTGGTCAAAAATCCGGGCATTCCCTATCGCCATCCGTATGTGCAGGCGGCCTTCGCCCGAGGGATCCCGGTGGTGACGGAGATCGAGGTCGCCTATCACGTCGCCCGCGGCCGAATGATCGGGATCACCGGGTCGAACGGCAAGACGACGACGGCGACGCTCGTCGCCCACATGCTCCGCGAAAGCGGAATGTCCGTTGTGTTGGCGGGGAACATCGGCGAGCCGCTGAGTGCCGTCGTCGAGTCGCTTTCGCCGCATACGACGACGGTGCTGGAGTTGTCCAGCTTTCAACTGCGGGGCGTCGATCGCTTCCGCGCCGACATCGCCGTGCTTACGAACCTGTTTCCGCATCATCTGGATTACCACGAGACGATGGACGACTACGTGGAGTCCAAATGGCGGCTGTTCGCTCGGCTCGCTCCGGAGGGAAGGGCGATCTTGCCGGCGCATGGCCTGGGAGCTGTGTTCGCCGAGCGGTTGGCTTCGACGGGCGCTTCTTGGTGGAGATTCGGGTGGGTCGAGGACGAAAGCGAGTACGGCGGAAACGGGGGCATGCATCGCCGCGCGGGTGCGGCGCCGGTCGCCGACGGCGTTTACGCCGTGCCCCTTCGCAGAGGAGAAGGGCCGGCGGCGCGCGAAGCTGCGGTCGTCTGGGTACGCGGCGAAACGCGGACGGTGCTCTTTTCGTCCGCCGATCTGGCCGTTTTGGGCCGGCACAACGTGGAGAACGCGGCGGCCGCGGCGGCTTGTGCCCTTGCCGCCGGTGCCCAGGTCGTCGCCGTACGGCGGGCGGTGTCGGCTTTTCGAGGGATCGAGCATCGGCTGGAATTCGTCCGGGATCTCGCCGGCGTCCGCTTCTACAACGACGCCAAATCGACGAACCCGGAGGCCACGGCGTCGGCCCTCGCCGCTTTCTCCGCGCCGGTCGTGCTGATCGCCGGGGGGCTGGAGCGCGGAGAATCGTTCGCGCCGCTCGTGCCGTTCTGGCGGACACGCGTTCGGCGCATGATCGTTTACGGAGAGACGGCGATGCGGCTTAAGCGGGAAGCGGAGGCGGCGGGGCTTTCGGCCGTGGATGCGGTCGGCGGGGTGGAAGAAGCGGTTTCGGCGGCCTGGCGCGCTGCCCGACCCGGCGATGTCGTCTTATTCTCTCCGGGTTGCGCGTCCTGGGACATGTTTCCCTCGTTCGAGGTGCGCGGACGCCGGTTCAAGGACGCCGTTTGGGGACTCGGCGGAAAGGAGGACGGCGATGGCGGCGAGCACGCGACCGGTTCGGCGAATTTCGGGACGAGGCGTTGACGCCTCTCTCACCGTTGCTGTGTTGGGGCTCATCCTCATCGGAGTGGTGATGGTGTACAGTTCGAGTGCGGCGATCGCCGCCCACGAGTTCGGCGATCCGTTCTATTATGCGAAACGCCAGGCGCTGTTCGCGGTGATCGGACTCATCGCCTTCTTTACCGCGGCGAACGTCGATTACGGACGGTACCGTGAGCATGCGCGCACGTTGTTGTTCCTCGCTCTGGCGCTGCTCATGCTCGTGCTCGTCCCCGGTATCGGGGTCGTGCGCGGCGGAGCCCGCAGCTGGATCGGCATCGGCGCCTTTTCCCTGCAGCCCTCAGAATTCGCCAAGCTGGCACTGATCGTCTTTTTGGCCTTTTGGCTGGAACGGAACGGACATCGGATCACGTCGTTTTGGCGGGGGTTTTTGCCGCCGCTTTTGACGGCCGCCGTCTTTTTTGCCTTGATCATGCTGCAGCCGGATCTCGGGACGGGAACGGTGCTTTTGGCTTCGGCGGTGATCATGATGTTCGTCGCCGGCGTGCGTCTTTGGCACCTTTCGCTGTTCGCCGCCGCCGGCGCCGCCGGGTTTGCCGCGCTCATCATCGCCGCGCCGTACCGCATCGCGCGTATCGCCGCCTATCTGGATCCGTGGCAAGATCCGCTCGGCTCGGGATATCAGACGATCCAGTCGCTCTTGGCCATCGGTCCCGGCGGGCTTTTGGGCCTGGGACTCGGTATGAGTCGTCAGAAGTACGCGTACTTGCCGGAGCCTTACAACGACTTTATTTTTTCCATCGCCGCGGAGGAACTCGGTTTCATCGGCGCGGTGACGGTCGTGGTTTTGTTCGGCGTGGTCGTCTGGCGGGGAACGGTCGCCGCGTTGTACGCTCCGGATGCCTTCGGCGCGTACGTCGCCGTCGGCATCACGGCGATGGTCGCCGTACAAGTATTGATCAACATCGGTGTGGTCACGGGGCTGCTTCCGGTGACGGGCATCACCCTGCCGCTCTTGTCGGCCGGCGGCTCTTCACTGGTGATCGTGCTCGCCGGCCTCGGCGTCGTGCACAATATTTTGCGCTGCAGACTCCCGGTGTAAGGTGGGGGATCTTCGCGGCGCTCGGCAGCAAGGCTATGGGACGTGCCGCAGGCGTGGATGGGCGTTTGTCACCGTCTGGGCGCGCATCGCATATGGTACAGTGACCCTGAGGGAGGAAGACCGCCATGCGCGATTGGATGAGGCGCCTCATCGAGCTGGACGTCGGTCGGGTTGAGCGCGATGCGTCGATGAAGTCGCTAACGACGTGG
Source organism: Hydrogenibacillus sp. (assembly GCA_014896255.1). Taxonomy (GTDB): domain Bacteria; phylum Bacillota; class Bacilli; order Thermicanales; family DSM-22653; genus Hydrogenibacillus. The sequence continues at coordinate 50,568 of JADBKT010000014.1, read as the reverse complement.
GAGATCGGAGGACCGGCCGATGTGCTTGTCGTTCCTCGCGATATGCCGTCGCTCGTGCGACTGATGCAGTTTCTCTTCTCGGCCGGCGTGCCGTGGTTTGTCCTCGGCAAAGGGTCCAATCTGCTCGTCCGCGATGGCGGCCTCCGCGGGGTTGTCATTCGGCTTGGAGAAGCGTTTCAACACAAAACGGTCAACGGTCGGTCGGTCGAAGTCGGCGCGGCGTATTCGCTCGTACGCTTGGCCGCGGAGACGGCCCGCATCGGTCTTTCCGGACTGGAGTTCGCCGGCGGGATTCCCGGCTCCATCGGCGGAGCCGTGTTCATGAATGCCGGCGCGCACGGCAAAAGTATCCAAGCGGTTCTGGAGTCGGCGGAGATCGTCTGGGCGGACGGCCGGACGGAGCGTCTTTCAGCCTCGGAGCTCGATTTTGCGTATCGCACCAGCGTGCTTCAGGCGCGGCCGGGGATCGTCACGCGGGCGTTTTTTCGCCTGACGGAAGGGGATCCGGAGCGGATCCGGGAGCGGATGATGGGGCTCAAGGCGTATCGCCTGCGCACGCAGCCGCTTAAGGAACGCTGTGCCGGAAGCGTGTTCCGCAACCCTCCGGGGGACTTTGCGGCGCGGTTGATCGAGGCTTGTGGGCTCAAAGGGGCGCGTATCGGCGGAGCACAAGTCTCCCCGATGCACGCCAATTTCATCGTCAATACCGGCGACGCGCGCGCCCAGGACGTCCTTCGTTTGATCGAAGAGATCCGGCGTTGTGTGCGCGAGCGCTTTGGGTACGCGCTAGAGACAGAAGTGCGGGTGGTGGGCGAGGGGTAGCGGAGGTGCGCCCGGTTGGAGTCGTTCGTCATCGAAGGCGGCGCCCGCCTGTCCGGCGCCGTCGGGGTGCACGGGGCCAAGAATGCGGCCCTGCCGATCATGGCCGCCACCCTCCTGACCGGTGGAACGTATGTGTTGGAAAACGTCCCCGATCTTCTGGACATTCGGACGATGATCGACATCTTGGCCGCGCTGGGCGTGCAGGTTCGGCGCCAAGGCGAGCGGCTTTTCATCGATACATCGACGCTTTCGTCCAATGTCGTCCCGGAACTGCTCATGAGCCAGATGCGCTCCTCGATTTTCTTGATGGGCCCGCTCGTCGCGCGAACCGGTGAAGCGGTCCTCGGGTATCCCGGCGGCTGCGCCATCGGATCGCGGCCGATCGATCTGCACATCGAGGGACTGCAAAAACTCAATGTCAACATTCACGAATACGGCGGAACGATCCTCTGTCGTGCGCCGAAACTCAAAGGATCGACGATCGTCCTCGACTACCCGAGCGTCGGGGCGACGGAGAACATCATGATGGCCGCCGTTTTGGCCGAAGGCACGACGCGCATCGTGAACGCGGCGCGGGAGCCGGAGATCCAGGACTTGGAACGATTCTTAAACGCCATGGGGGCCCGCGTGCGCGGCGCCGGAACGCACGCCATCGTCATCGAGGGGGTGGGCGCGCTTCATCCCGTAGAGCGTTATCGAATCATCCCCGACCGTATCGTCGCCGGAACGTATTTGGCGGCAGCGGCGATGACCGAGGGGGACGTATGGATCGAAAACGTGATTCCGGAGCACCTCGAAGCGGTGATCGACGTTGTTCACAAAACCGGCGCCCGGATCGACGTTTACGCCGACCGCCTGCACGTTAAAGGCGTGCGTCCGTACCGTGCGGTGCACAAATTGTCGACGTCGCCGCATCCCGGTTTTCCGACCGACATGCAGCCGCAGCTCGTCGCTTACCTGACGATGGCGGAGGGCACGAGCGTGGTCATGGAGACGGTCTTCGACGGGCGCTTCAGACACATTCCGGAATTGGTGAAGATGGGCGCGAACATCGTCGTCGATTATCACACCGTCGTCATCCGCGGACCGGCGCGCCTCGTCGGCGCGCGCGTCAAGGCGACGGACCTGCGTGCCGGCGCGTCGCTCGTGATGGCGGGATTGGCCGCAGAGGGGATGACGATCGTCGATGGCGCCCATCACGTCGACCGGGGGTACAGCGACTTGGAAACGGCGCTTTGCGGCCTCGGCGCGCGCATCGAACGCGTGCCGATGAAGACGCTCTTGGCCCAGTAATGACATCACGACCAAGGTCCCGTATTGGGACCTTTTTACTATATTCATCTCCGGGGGGTGATCCGCATATCCTATTGAGCTTCACGTAAAAAACGCGTAAACTGATAATGAACATAGGAGGTTTGTCCGATGCGCCGCCTCGCCCTTCTTTTTTTTGTACTGCTCGTCGTGCTGGCGTTCTTGCGGTCGCCCTACAGCCGTTTTCAGACGGTGGACGTACAAGGCGCGGTGCGGCTTCAGCCGGAGACCGTCGAAGATATCGCCGGCGTTCACCCCGGGGATGCGATCTTCATCCGGCCTCAGGCGGTGCGCGGGCGGCTCTTGGACTCCGGCGAATTTGTCGAGGCGCGCGTTCACTACCGTTTCCCGAACCGCCTTCTGCTTGAGGTGCGCGAGGCGCGCCCGGTGGCCATGAGCGCAGATGGGGGATTGTGGTTGGAGACGGGGGTTTTTTCGCGGCGCGGGAAAGTGCCGACGGACGTCGTCTGGTTCGGCGGCTCGATCGACGAACGGACGGCGGAAGCGCTCGCGCGCTCGCTCGGCGGTTTCCCGGCATCCGTATATGAAGAACTTTCAGAGATTACCTTCGATACGGAGAAAGATCGCCTCCATGTGTTTTTGCAAAACGGCGATGAGGTCGTCGTGGCGCCGGAGGATTTCGAGCGCCTGATGCCGCATGTGCCGGAACTGCTCGCCGCCGTGCCGGACGATGCTCGCGGTCGGCTCTATCTGCTGGGGGAAGGATCGTATTTCGTCTCTTATGAGCGACTGACAAAAAATGGTGAAGGCCAAGACGCGGATGAAAAAGGAAAACCGCCCTCCCGTGTCGAATGAATCCACAATCGGAGGTGCCACACATGGGAGAACCGCAATATCTTGCCGCATTGGATCTGGGTTCATATAAAATTCGTCTCGTCGTCGCCGAGTGGACGGGCGGCGCCTATCACGTCGTCGGCGTCGGCTCGGCGCCTTCCCAGGGCGTCAAAAAGGGCGCGGTCGTCGACATCGAGGCCGCAGGGGCGCAGATCCGCACGGTGGTGGAACAGGCGGAGCGGATGATCGACCGCCCGATTCATGGGGCGTTTGTCGGCGTGGGCGGAGAGAGCGTCGCGCTGATGGAAACGAAGGGCGTCGTCGCCGTCGGCCACGACGATCGGGAGATCCGCCAGGACGATGTCGATCGCGTGATCGAAGCGGCGAAGATCGTGAACTTACCGCCGGATCGGGTGATCATCGACGTCGTACCGTCCGCGTTTGCCGTCGACAGTTTGAGCGGTGTGCGCGATCCGCGCGGCATGCTGGGGATGCGCCTGGAGATGACCGGCAGCTTGGTGAGCGCCTCGCGGACGGCGATACATAACGTGCTTAGGACGCTCGAGCGGGCCGACGTCGAACCGTACGCCCTCGTCCTGCCGGCTTACGGCGCCGGCTGGGCGCTCCTCGAGGGCGACGAGCGCGCGGCGGGGACGGTGGCGATCGACATGGGCGCGCAGACGACGACGGTCGCCGTCTGGCAGGAGGACGTGCTCCGCGATCTGTTCGTCTTGCCCTTCGGCGGCGCGTACGTCACGCACGACATCGCCCACGGACTGGGGACGTCTCTGGAGGTCGCCGAAGAGCTGAAATTGAAGCACGGGACGAGTACCGTCGGCGATGCGGCGGAGAGCGTCGTGTTCAAGGTTCCGCAGGTCGGCCGCGGGACGCCGCTTGCGCTTTCGCAGGTGGAACTCGCCGAGATCATCGAACCGCGCCTCGTGGAGATGCTGACGCTCATTCGCGATGCCTTGGCGGATCGGGGTCAGCTGGGACTGCCGGCGGGGATCGCCTGGAGCGGCGGCACGAGCGCGATACCCGGCTTTTTGCCGCTCGCCCGCTCGATTGTCCACGAGCAAAGCCGCCTCGTTTATCCCGACCAGCTCGGCGTCCGCGATCCGTCGTTCGCCGCTGCGGTCGGCATGATCGAATATGCGGTGCGCTTCAACGCGTTCCGGCTGCCGGACGGCGTCAAAACGGCCGCCCGGGGGAGCAAGCGGAGCGCGGCGATGCGCCGCGAGGATGCCGACGGCGGTTTGTTGGCCAAAGTAAAAAATTGGTTGAGCGAGTTTATATGACGTCCCGAGCGTCTACAGGATCAAACGTGTGAATACGTTAAGGAGGAACGGCCATGCTCGAGTTCGATATGGAAGAAATGGCGTTAGCACAGATCAAGGTGGTCGGCGTCGGCGGCGGGGGCAACAATGCCGTCAATCGGATGATCGACTCGGGCGTGCTGGGCGTCGAATTCGTCGCCGTGAACACCGATGCGCAGGCGCTCATGCAGTCCAAGGCGAAAATGAAATTGCAGATCGGCGAGAAACTGACCCGCGGCCTCGGTGCCGGGGCGAATCCGGAGATCGGCAAGAAGGCGGCCGAAGAGTCGCGCGAGGCGATCGAGAATTTGATCCGCGGCGCGGATATGGTATTCGTCACCGCCGGGATGGGCGGCGGCACCGGAACCGGCGCGGCGCCGGTGATCGCCGAGATCGCCAAGCAGCTCGGCGCGCTCACGGTCGGCGTGGTGACGCGACCGTTTAAGTTCGAGGGCAAGAAGCGAGCCCTGCAGGCCGAGATGGGTATCGCCAACCTCAAGGAAAAGGTGGACACGCTGATCGTCATCCCCAACGACCGGCTGCTGGAGATCGTCGACAAGAACACGCCGATGCTGGAGGCGTTTAAGGAAGCGGACAATGTGCTCCGCCAAGGCGTCCAGGGCATCTCCGACCTCATCGCCGTCCCGGGGCTCATCAATCTCGATTTCGCCGACGTGAAGACGATCATGACGGAAAAAGGCTCGGCGCTGATGGGCATCGGCGTCGCTTCCGGAGAAAACCGCGCGCAGGAGGCGGCGAAGAAGGCGATCATGAGCCCGCTTCTGGAGACGTCGATCGAGGGCGCCCGCGGGGTGCTCATGAACATCACCGGCGGGACGAACCTCACGCTGTATGAAGTGCACGAGGCGGCGGAAATCGTCCACAGCGCTTCGGATCCGGACGTGAATCTCATCTTCGGAGCGGTCATCAATGAAAAATTCAAAGATGAGATCCAAGTCACCGTGATCGCTACCGGCTTTGATGAGCACGAGGGGACGCGGCGCACGGGCGCGTCCAAGCGGCCGCCGGTGTTCGAAGCCGAGCGTGAGGCGTCCGCGGCGCGCGAGCGCGATAAGATCAAACTGGACGACTTCGACATTCCGACCTTTCTGCGCAACCGCAACCGCCCGCGCGGGTGACGCGCCCGCAGATGGGCCCCATCGCTTGAAGCGCCCCTTTTCGGGGCGTTTTTGTGTTGTCTTGCGACTTCCGATCGATGCCCGACGTTTCGACAGGTTATTCGCCCACGAGGCGCTATACTTTGGTCCGGGACAGACCGGTCTTGGGCGAAAGGGGGAATGGGCGGTCGTCGTCTATCTCGATCTGTTGTGGCTGACGGACCTCCTGAGCGACGGTCTCGCCCTTTGGCTCGCGGCGTATGCCTTGAGACGCCGGGTGTGGATCGTTCGCCTCATGGCCTCCGCCGTTCTCATGAGCACTTCGGTCGGACTGTTCGTCGTTCCGGTGCCGTTTTGGATCGCCCTTTCGTCGAAAGGACTGCTCATGCTCATCGCCGTGTATTTGGCCTTTGCCCCGCGCACGGTATATGCCTTCTTTTCCGGTCTCGCGGCGCTCATCGGCGCATATGCGGTGATGGGAGGGGCGACGATGCTCATCGAGGGCGTGATCGCGCCGCTCGGACCGGACGATGTCGTCGATCGCGCGCTGGTGATGCCGCTTTCAGGATTTCCGGCGCTCGGCGTCGGTTATGCCGTGGCTTTGGTCTTGTCGATCGTTCATTTTCAGCCGCTTTCGATCACCGTTCCGGGGGCACGGGTCAAGCTCGAGCTCTTCGTCGACGACCGCACGCGCGCGCTTCGGGCGCTCGTCGACACCGGGAACGCCCTCGTCGAACCGCTGCTTCGGGAACCGGTCGGCGTCGCCGAGATCAAGGCGCTTTACGGGCTTTTGCCCGAAGATGTGCTTGCGGCGATCGCCGCGACGCACGTGGTCGGCCGGGGATCGTCTCGGGCGACGATGGACGCGCTGGCGCGGATTCCGGAAGGGTGGCGCAAGCGGGTGAGAATCATTCCCTATCAGGCGATCGGCACGTCGCGCGGGACGCTCATCGCCGTGCGGTTGGACGGGGCGGTGATCCGCGGACAGGCGCGCGCGTGGTACGTCCAAAGTCCGCTCATGGCCCTCGTCCCGGACGCCCTTTCTCCGGACGGCGCCTACGACGCCTTGGTGCATCCGGCTTGGATGCGCCCTGCCGTGCGCTTCTCTTTGCCCTTCGATATTGAGACGCAGTATGCGGAACCGAATTCGTCCGATGCGGAAAAGGGAGGGAACATGCGTCATGATCGCGTTTCGGACGCGCGCTGTTCGCTGGCGATGGGCATTTAAACTCTGGCGGCATCGCCTGCTCATGCGAATCGGACTCATCCCCCGCACGCCGATCCATTATTTGAGCGGTCAAGAGACGCTGCCCCCGCCGCTTTCGAGGGATGAAGAATCATACCTCATCGAACGGTTGAAAGACGGAGATACGGCCGCCCGCTCGGTTCTCGTCGAACGGAATCTCCGACTCGTCGTCTATATTGCACGTAAATTCGACCATAGCGGCGTATACCTCGAAGATTTGATCGGCATCGGCTCGATCGGACTGATCAAAGCGGTGAACACGTTTGATCCGGACAAGAAGATCAAGCTGGCCACCTACGCTTCGCGCTGCATCGAGAATGAAATCCTCATGTTCCTTCGCCGTAACCACAAGGTGCGCTCCGAAGTGTCGCTCGACGAACCGCTCAACGTCGACGGCGACGGGAACGAGCTCATTGTCTCCGACATCCTCGGGACGGACGGGGACGAAGTGGAGCGGGACATCGAAGCGTCGGTCGAGCGGGAGCTCCTTAAAGCGGCGTTGGAGAAACTCGACGAGCGGGAGCGGACGATCATGACCTTGCGTTTTGGGCTTGCCGGCGGCGAAGAGATGACGCAAAAAGAAGTGGCCGATCTGCTCGGCATTTCCCAATCGTACATTTCGCGCCTGGAAAAACGGATCATCAAGCGGTTGCAACAAGAAATCGACGAATGGGCATAAGCGCGCTTGACCCGGTTTCCCTCCGAATCCCCGGGGCGTATGATTTCTTTTTCGCAGGGGATACTTTAGGCAGCAGCCGGCGACGGCCGGACGGCCGCGCTTGGGAGGGACATCAGGTGACGCGCAACAAGGTGGAAATCACCGGCGTGGACACGTCGACGCTGCCGGTCTTGTCCAACAAGGAAATGCGCGCGCTGTTCGAAGCGATGCAAAACGGCGATCCATCGGCGCGCGAGCGGCTCATCCACGGTAACCTCCGGCTGGTGCTGTCGGTCATCCAACGCTTCAACAACCGCGGCGAAAACGCCGATGATTTGTTTCAAGTCGGTTGTATCGGCCTGATGAAAGCGATCGATCATTTCGACCTCAGCATGAACGTTCGGTTTTCGACATATGCCGTGCCCATGATCGTCGGCGAGATTCGCCGCTATCTGCGCGACAACAACCCGATCCGCGTCTCTCGGAGCCTTCGCGACATCGCGTACAAGGCGCTCGGCGTTCGCGATCAGCTCGCCGCACAATTCGGCCAAGAGCCCTCGATCGATGAGATCAGCGCGGTGCTCGGCGTATCGTGGGAAGAGGTCGTCTTTGCGCTGGAGGCGATCCAAGAACCGGTATCGCTGTTTGAGCCGATCTATCAAGACGGCGGCGATCCGATCTATGTCCTGGATCAAGTCAAAGACGAGCGGGCGCGGGAAGGCCTTTGGACGGATGAGGTGGCCATCCGACAAGCGCTCGCGGATCTCGGCGCACGGGAGAGGCTGATCGTCTCCAAACGTTTTTTTGAAGGCAAGACGCAGATGGAAGTGGCGGAAGAGATCGGTATCTCTCAAGCGCAGGTGTCGCGGCTGGAGAAGGCGGCGCTCAGACAGATGCAACGGCACGTCAAGACGAGCGGCGAATAGAGGCTTTAGGGTTACCCGCACTCTGCTTTCGCATATACTGGGGAGCAGGGGAAAGCGGGTGACGGGTGATGATCAAAATTTCTGAGTTTCAAACCAAAGACGTCGTCGATGTGGCCGACGGAAAGCGCCTCGGCCGCGTCGGCGATCTCGAACTCGATCTCGTCGAAGGGCGGGTCCGCGCCCTCGTCATTCCGTCCGGGGGGCGAATGTTCGGCCTCTTGCCGGGCGGGAGCGACATCGTCATCCCCTGGGAGAACATCGTCAAGATCGGCATCGACGTCATCCTCGTACGCACGAGTCTGCCGTCGAAGACGCGTTCGTACGCCGATCCGGACGACCGGGAAAGCGTCGGCAAAACATGACCGAATGCGCTCCCGTCGTCCCAATCATCCTCACCGATGTCGAAAAAGAAAGAATGCGCGCGACAGAAACGGAAAAACCGTGTATAATGATACAAGGGTGAACACGATGGGTGAGCCGTTTCGCCTGAGCGCCGACGGTCGGGTGTTCGAGCTGGTGCACTGGCCGATAGGAGCATCCGAAGCGTCCGGTCATCGACCGCCGCGGGCCGGGATGACGCGCGCGGCGTTCGGGAACATGGCGCTCCATGTCGAAGACGAGGCGTCTTCGGTCATCGGGCGGCGGCGCACGCTTGCCGCGCGGCTCGACCTTCCGTTCGAGCATCTTACGACCGCCCGGCAGGTGCACGGTTCCCGGGTCGCCGTGGTCGGCCCGAAAGATGTCGGCCGTGGTCGCGATCGATTGGCGTCGGCCATCCCGGACGCCGACGCACTCATCACGAAGACCGATGCGTTGCTCGTCCTTTTTTACGCCGACTGTCTGCCGCTTTATTTTTACGCTCCCGGCGTTCGGGCGGTCGGATTGGCCCACGCCGGTTGGCGGGGGACGGCGGCGAACATCGCCGCATCGACGTTGTCGGCGTTCCGCCAGGCGTTTGCGGTATCGCCGAGCGAGCTTTTCGTCGTCATCGGTCCGGGCATCTGCGGCCGTGATTATGAAGTCGACCGACCGGTGGCCGAGATCTTCGCCGCGAATTTCGGCGATGCCGTGCCGGGACTGATGTCGAGAGGCGATGGGAAATATCTCCTGGATTTGGTGAAAATCAATCGTTTTTTGCTCGAACAAGCAGGAATTCCGTCGACGCATATCGAATGGACCAACAGATGTACTACGGAGCCGGGCGCGGGCCTTTTTTCCTATCGTCGCGACGGCCGTCGGGCCGGGCGGATGGCGGCGTACATCGCGTTACCGAGCGACCGGCCGAACGGAGGGGAGCACAGATGATGCAAAAAGTTTTGACTTATCTCGGTTTGAGCGACGAACGGGAAGTTCTGGAAGATACGGAATCTGCACAGGTTGTCGAAACGCCGGAAGAACCGCGGCGCGCCGGTCGCCGCCCGAACATCGTCGCGCTGGACGACGCCCGGGCCAAGGCGCAGCAGAAGGTGGTGCTCATCGAACCGCGCTCGTTCAACGAGGTCAAAGAGATGGCCGATCATCTCCGGGCCCGGCGGACGGTGATCGTCAATCTGCACCGCATCCGCCCGGAACACCTGCAGCGGATGAAAGATTTTTTGAGTGGGGCGGTATACGTCTTAGACGGCGTCATCAGCCGGTTGGGTGAAGACGTCTACCTGCTCGCGCCGGACCAAGTCGACGTTCAGGGGGCGATCGCCAGCTGGGAGGAACAAGAGCGCGACGATGCGTGACGCGGAATCGGCGTTATTCGTCCACCTGCACCCGGATGAACGGCCGGAGGCCCGGCGGCTCATCGACATCGCCCGAAGCGTCCGCGCGCACGGGACTTGGCGGCTGACCGCTTTCGTCGATCCGCGGGGGCGGGAGATCGCCGATCTCGTCGCCGGTGCCCTTGCGGTCGGCGCGGTATTCTTCGGGGGCGACGGCGAGGCCGAACGGGTTCGGGCGTTGTTCGTCCCGAAGGGGATGGAGGAAGATGTGGCGCGCGATCCGGAGACGTTTGAACTGGGCCTCGTCGACGTGACGTGGAACAGCGCCTTCGGAACACTCGAACATCGCGACGTGCTCGGCGCGGTTTTGGGCCTCGGCATTGAGCGGGAACGGGTGGGAGATATCCGTCTTACGTCCGGGCGGGCGGAAATCGTCACGACGGCGGCGCTCGCGCCGTTTGTGGTCGAACATCTCAAGCGCGTCGGCGTGATCGGCGTCGCTGTCCGCCCGGGAAACTGGTCGGAACGCTTGCCGCATTTTTCGTCGCCGAAGCAGGAAAAAATCGTCTCCGTCGCTTCCATGCGCTTGGACGCCGTCATCGCCGAAGCGCTTCAGCTGTCGCGGGAGGCGGCGAAAAAACTCGTCCATGGCGGCGCGGTGAAAGTGAACCACCGTCCCGTGGATGCTCCAGACGCGAAACTCGCCCTCGGCGACCTCGTTTCGGTGCGTGGGTTCGGCCGTTTGGAGATCGTATCGTTGCTCGGCAGAAGTCAAAAAGGGCGTATCCGTCTCGCCGTCGCTTTCACGGGAGCGCGACGGTAGGACGACGTGCCGGTGGGAGGACCGAATCGGGATGCCGCTTAGCCCGCTCGACATACATAACAAGGAATTCTCGATCAGCTTTCGCGGATACAACATCGACGAAGTCAATGATTTTCTCAATGAAATCATCCGCGATTATGACGAACTCATCCGCACCAACGAGTCGCTCAAGGCCCGCATCAAGGAGCTCGAGGAGCGGCTGCGCCATTTTGAGACGTTGGAGGAGACGCTCTCCAAGTCGATCATCGTGGCCCAGGAGGCGGCCGAGGAGCTCAAGTCCAACGCGCGCAAAGAAGCGGAACTGATCGTCAAGGAAGCGGAAAAGAACGCGAGCCGCATCATCGACGAGGCGCTCACCAAAGCGCGCAAAGTGCAGATCGAGATCGAGGAGCTCAAAAAACGCGCGGCGGTGTACCGCAACCGCTTTCGGACGCTTTTGGAGGCGCAGCTCGAGATGCTCCGTTCCAACGATTGGGAGAGTCTGACCGATCACGAGCTGGGGGAAGAGGGAGAAAGTTGACCATAACCCTGCCGCCGCATCCTCCGGGAATCCGTCCCGGGGATGTGGCGGCAAATCTATTGTTTGAGCGTCCGATCTCCGTCACGTAAAGTTCAAAATCGTGTTCAAAAAGGATTAATACATTTTCAGCAAGTATGTGAACATCTTCACAAGTCTCTTGCCGGTTGATTTTCTGGGTCGTACACTGTTATTGCGGAAGGTAAAAGTAACCTTTCGAATCGAGGCCAAGACAGGTGAAAGAGGAGGGAATGACGATGTGGAAAGATGAACGCTGGACCCGTGAGGTGGCTTTTGGCAAACCGGTTTTTTCTTTCGTCGGCTGGCTACGGGAAAACGTATACGCTTCCGGGGTGCTTTTTGTCCTTCGGCTTTATCTCGGATGGTCGTGGTTCGAGGCCGGGCTTCACAAGCTCGGCGGTTTCGACGCCTCCGGATACCTGAAGGGTGCCCTGGCGAAGACCGCTGGGGAACATCCGGACGTTCCATCGTGGTGGGCTGCCTTCATCGACGGATTTGCCCTCCCGAACGTAGGGCTGTTCAACTTTCTCGTGCCGTGGGGAGAGATTCTCGTCGGGCTCGGCCTGCTTCTCGGCTGCTTTACGACGGCGGCGGTATTCTTCGGAGCGGTGATGAACTTCGCCTTCATGTTCAGCGGTACGTTGAGCACCAACCCGCAGATGGTCTTGCTCAGCATCTTCATCCTCGTTGCCGGGGCCAACGCCGGTCGTTTCGGCCTCGATCGCTGGGTCGTCCCGTATGTCAGAGCGCGTTGGGGGAAGACGCCAGAAAGGGTTCGTTCAGATTCAGTGGCTTAACCGGTTCTTGACCCCCTTTTGCAGAAAGCATATAATAAGACAAAACAGTGGCGACTCGGCTTTAGGCCGCGTGCCCTCTTCATCCGCGGACGCACCGTCGGAAAGAGGGGTTTTTTGTTCGCGGCCCACATCTTTTGGAGGGAACGCCGTGGACTACCGCTCGACGATCAATTTGCCGAAAACGGATTTTCCGATGCGCGCGGGCCTTCCGCAGCTGGAGCCGAACATCCAGGCCCGGTGGGAGGCGATGCGCATCTATGAGAAGGTGCAGGCGCGGACGCGCGGGCGTCCGAAGTTCGTCCTGCACGACGGCCCGCCGTACGCGAACGGCGACATCCACGTCGGACACGCGCTGAACAAAGTGCTCAAGGACATCATCGTTCGTTCCCGCTCGCAGATGGGTTACGACGCGCCGTATGTTCCGGGTTTCGATACGCACGGCATGCCGATCGAACACGCGGTGATTACGAAAAAAGGCGTTGATCGGCGGGCGGTCGGCGAAGTCGCTTTCCGCGACTTGTGTCGGGAATGGGCGCATCAATACATCGAGCGGCAGACGGCGCAATTCAAACGGCTCGGCGTGCGCGGCGACTGGGAACACCCGTACGTCACGCTGGATCCGGCCTACGAAGCGGAACAGATCAAGGTATTCGGCGAGATGGCCAAGCGCGGTTACATCTACCGCGGCAAAAAGGTCATCTACTGGTCGCCGACGGCGGAGACGGCGCTCGCCGACGCGGAAATCGAATACCGCGAAAAACGTTCGCCGTCGATCTATGTCAAGTTCGACGTCGTCGACGGCAAAGGGAAGCTTACGACGAGCGACGCGATCGTCATCTGGACGACGACGCCGTGGACGCTGCCGGCCAACCAGGCGGTGACGCTGCACCCGGACTATCGCTACGGGTTGTACGAGACCAAGCGGGGGCGGCTCGTCATCGCCCGGGAGCTCGCCGAGGCGTTCCAATCGACGACGGGCATCGCGCTCCGGGATGAAGTGGCGCAGTTTAAGGGCGCCGAGCTGGAATACGTGCAACTCAAGCATCCTTTCTATGACCGCATCGTGCCGGTCGTGCTCGGCGATCATGTGACGCTCGATGCCGGGACAGGGGCGGTGCACACGGCGCCGGGGCACGGGGAGGAAGATTACGACGTCGGCGTGCGCTACAATCTGCCGCTTCTCTCTCCGATCGACGAACGCGGCGTGTTCACGGACGAGGCGCCGGGTTTTGCCGGGCTCTTTTATGACGACGCGAACAAAGTCATCACCGCAAAGCTTGAGGAAAGCGGACATTTATTGCACCTTGGATTTATCAAGCACCAGTACCCGCACGATTGGCGGACCAAGCAGCCGGTCATCTATCGCATCGCCGAACAGTGGTTCGCCTCCATCGACGGCTTCCGCCAAACGATGCTTTCGGCGATCGAAGACGTCCGTTGGATTCCGCCGTGGGGCGAGACGCGCATCGCCAACATGGTGCGGGACCGCGGAGATTGGTGCATTTCCCGCCAGCGGGCATGGGGCGTACCGATTCCGATCTTTTACTGCGAAGATTGCGGTAAGCCGATCGTGACCGACGAGACGATCGACCATGTGGCGGACGTTTTCCGCCGGGAAGGGTCGAACAGCTGGTTCGCCCGTCCCGCCCGGGAGTTGCTCCCGGAAGGGTTTCGTTGCCCGCATTGCGGGGGTGTGCATTTCCGCAAGGAGACGGATACGATGGACGTCTGGTTCGATTCCGGCTCTTCGCACGCCGCCGTGCTCCGCACGCGTCCGGAACTCAAATGGCCGGCCGACGTCTATCTGGAGGGAGCCGATCAGTATCGCGGGTGGTTCAACTCCTCCCTCTCGACGTCCGTCGCCGTCTTCGGGCGTGCGCCGTATGAGACGGTCATCGGCTGCGGTTTTGTCATGGACGGCGAAGGCCGGAAGATGTCGAAGTCCCTCGGCAACGTCGTCGACCCGAATGACGTCATGGCCCGCTATGGGGCGGACATCCTTCGCCTGTGGGTGGCCTCCGTCGACTATACGGCGGATGTGCGCATTTCCGAAGCGATCATGCAGCAGATCGCCGAAGTATACCGCAAGATCCGCAACACGTTTCGATTTCTCCTCGGCAACTTGTACGATTTCGACCCGGCGAAAGACGTCGTACCCAAAGAACGGTGGCCGGAGCTCGATCGCTATGTCTACGCGCGCCTCAAACAGATCGGAGAGCGCGTCTTTCGGGCGTATGAAGCATACGATTTTCACGCCGTGTACACGGAGATCCATCAGTTTTGCGTGCAGGACTTAAGTGCTTTTTATCTCGACGTGACGAAAGACCGCATGTATACCCGTCTTCCGGACGACGGTGCGCGCCGCAGCGGGCAGTCGTTCATGTATGAAGCGCTCAAGGCGCTCGTCATCTGGATCGGCCCGATCATTCCGCACACGGCGGAAGAGGTGTGGTCGTATCTGCCCGGCGAGAAGGCGGAAAGCGTTCAGCTCGTCGATTTTCCGCGCTATACGCTCACGGAAGAGGATCGCGCGCGCCTCAAAGCGTTTGAACCGCTTCTCCGCGTGCGCGACGAGGTGCAAAAGGCGTTGGAAGAGGCCCGTCGGGTGAAGACGATCGGCAATTCGTTGGAGGCGCACGTGCATCTTTATCCGAATGAACAGACGGCGCAGGCGCTTGCGGCGTACGGACCGCTTGAGGAGCTGTTCATCGTCTCCAAACTCACCGTCCATCCGCCGGGCACGGACCCCGGAGACGGCGCGCATTGCGGGCACGGCGTCAGCGTCCGGGTGGAGGTCGCACCCGGCAAGAAATGTGAACGCTGCTGGATGGTGCTGGAAGACGTCGGCACGGCGCCGGAGCATCCGACGCTCTGTGTCCGTTGTGCCGAGACGGTCGCGGCGCTCCGCGCGCGACAGACGTAGACCGCATTTGCCTTCGGCCCGAAGCATCGACGGCTGTACGAAACGGCCCTTTGGGGCCGTTTTTTTTTGTCGACGGCAAGACGGATTTCAAAGAGGATGGGCAGACTAAGCGCGTACGAGAGACAACGCTTGCACCGCAGCACATCACACGGCTCGGTTGGGGCGAAAGAGGTGACCAACATGGAAGCGCGACGGGATACGTATCGAAAGCTGTTGTGGGCCGAGCGGGAGGCCATACACGGTTTGCTGAAGCGGAACGCGCGCTTTGGACTTTTGAGTCGCGCCGGGGAGACGGAACTGTCCCAATACGACAACCACCCCGCGGATACGGCGGGCGACCTGTTCGAGCGGGAAAAAGACGTGGCCTTGATGAATGACGCGTTCGAGCAGCTCTCGGAAATCGATGCCGCCTTGGAGCGCCTTAATCGAGGGAGGTACGGACTCTGCGAAGCGTGCGGTCGGCCCATCGATCCAAAGCGGCTTTTGGTCGTGCCGACAGCGCGGCGCTGCATTCAATGTCAGTCCGAATTCGACGACGCGCGGAAGGCAGACGAAGCGGCGCGCGGGCGCACGACGCGCCCGGCGGAAGAGGATGTGATCGGCGGTCTTCGGCCGGCAAGGGAGGATCGCCTGCGCGGTGAGCCGGGTGTCGACGGTGAAGACGTGTGGCAGATGCTGGAGCACTACGGCTCGAGCGATACGCCGGACTCCATCGAACCGAAAATGTGACATTTTTCCTATCGCACTTTGTCGGGAGTTACGTTAAGATAAAACAGAGGTCATTTTTGGAAGTCCGTGAACCAAGCATAGAAAAGGTGTCGATCCGGTATGCGTCATGCCAGCGAATTGATTCAAAGCTTAAATCGAATGCCGTTTTTTTTGGCCCGTTTTCGTCGGATCGGCGAGGATTATGTCGTCACCGAAGCGTACGGCGCCTGGGCGATGCCGTTTTGGAAGCAGCTTCAAACCGCAGCGGCCACGTCGACGGCCGAAATGAGCGAAACACCGCCCGATTTTGAAGCAAATGTTTCGCCTTCCGAAATCGAGCGGCGATTGTCGGATCGCGCAGGCGTTCCGATCGGTGCGTTGTTCCCCCGTTGGCGGAACCAGATCGTCGTCTCGCTTCAAAAAATGTTGCGCGTCCGCCGCCCGTCTTGGTATCCCTTGTCCTTGAACGATCTTCATTTCAATGTTTATATTTTGCCGGTCGGTTCCGATCCGTCACCGGAAGGTATGCCGGATGTGTTTTGGGCGCTGGTCGTCGCCCGATCGGACGGCGTCAAACATGGCGATTCTTTTCCGTCCGAAGTTCTGGAATTGTTCGACGTTCCGGCAGTCATCCACCAGGACGGCCGCATTTTGTACGCCAATGCGTGTGCGTATCGTTTTTTCGGACATCGAGAAAGCCGAATGATCGGCCTCTCGCCGCTGAAGTTGTTCGTTTCGGAAAGCCGTTCGACGTTTTTACAGTCGTTGATTGAAGCGCGTTCGGCGCCGCTCGTCCTGAAAGCCAAGCGCCCGGACGGCGCAACGAGCACCGTGAAGGTCGGGACGATGCGCCTTCCGCAGGGCGACGGCGTAGCGTACCTGACGGTCATCACGCTCGCCGATCACGAGGCGCTCGCGCGCGGATCGACGGAACGGCGGGACCCTAAAAGCGGTCTTTTAAACCGCGAGGGATTTTACGCGGAGTTCACGGAGGTGCTCCGGGGGTCCGAGGAACGGTCGCTCATCGCCTTGGTTCTGCTCAACATCGACCGGTTTAAGTTCATCAATGAAACGTTGGGGCACGGTTACGGAGATCGGTTGATCAGCGCCGTGACCGCTCGACTGACCGACGTGCTCGATCCCTGCAGCGTGGCGCGCATCGGTCCCGATGAATTCGCCTTTTGGCTTCGCGGTCAATACCGCTCGGAGATCGAACGGACGCTTCACCGGGTGCAAGGCGTTTTCGAACGGCCGTTTCGTTTGAGCGAATACGATTGGCGCGTGACCGCAAGCATCGGGGTGAGCGTTTATCCGGAGGACGGGAAGACGGTCGACGTCCTTTGGCAATACGCGGACATGGCGCTTTATGAGGCGAAAACGGCCTCCCGCGGGGCGATGCGTTTTTTTGACGGGGAGATGTATGCCCGGCGATTGAATCGCCTGCTCATCGAGACGGAACTCCGACGGACGATCGGCGGCGAGCAGTTTGTCCTTCATTACCAGCCGTTGTATAATGTCGTCAGCAAGCAGATCTTCGCGGTCGAAGCGCTTTTGAGATGGTTGCATCCGAATCTCGGCCTCATTTCCCCCGGCGAGTTTATTCCCATCGCCGAAGAGACGGGCATGATCGTTCCCATCGGGCGTTGGGTACTCCGTGAAGCGGCGTTGCAGATGCGTGCATGGCTGGACGAGGGGCGTTTCCAAGGGAGGGTGAATGTCAACATTTCGCTCAAGCAGTTTGAACAGCCGGATTTCATCGATCAGGTCTACGGCGTGTTGAAGGAGACCGGGCTTCCGCCGCAACATCTGGCGTTGGAATTGACCGAAAGCGTCATTATGCAGAACGTCGACGAAAGCGTCAAGAAACTCAAGGCGCTCAAGGCGTTGGGGGTCAAGGTCGCCGTCGATGATTTCGGCACCGGCTACTCGTCGCTCAGTTATCTTCACAAATTGCCGGTCGATACGGTGAAGATCGATCGGTCGTTCATCAGCGCCATCGAATCTTCGCAAGACGATGCGGTCATCGCTACGGCGATCATCCACCTCGCCCATGCGCTCGGTTTGGACGTCGTCGCGGAAGGCGTCGAGCAAAAAGCGCAAGTGGATTTTTTGTCGTCCAACGCCTGTTATAATATGCAGGGCTTTTATTTCGGTCGCCCGATGCCGAAAGACGCGCTCATGGAACGGTTCGCGTAAAGTTTTTCTGAAGGGGTTATGGCGTTTGCAACAGGGCCGGTATTATCTTCTGGCGCTCTTGGTGTTGCTGCTCGATCGCGTGAGCAAGCTGTGGATCTCCGCCCGCCTCGCGCCGGGCGAATCGATTGCCGTCTGGCCGGGGGTGCTCCACATCACCGCGCATGAAAACGCCGGGGCGGCGTTCGGGCTGCTTCAGGGCGCGCGGTTTTTTTTCTTGCTCATCACCGTCGTCGTGATCTTCGCCATCCTTTGGTACTTGCCCCGCGCGATGCGGCAGTCTGCGTGGCTTGCGGTCTCCTTGGCGCTCATCCTGGGCGGAGCACTCGGCAATTTTGTCGATCGGGCGGCGACGGGTCGGGTGATCGATTTCATCGATGTGCGCATCATTCACTATCCGATATTCAACGTCGCCGATTCGGCGATCACCATCGGCGCGGCGCTCTGGTTCTGGACGGCGCTGCGGAGAACGGATCGATCGGCGGTCGGCGAAAGCGGTAAAGAATGAGGACGGCAAACGGGCGGATGCATATGGGAGAAAATGATCGGCTCGGTCCCGGCATGAACGGGCAACGGACGGCAGAACCGATGCGGTTGTTCGCCGGCGAAGAGGCGCGGGGCGTTCGGCTGGACGTCTTCGTGCGCCGGATGATCGCTGCCTCCCGGGCACAGGTGCAGAAGTGGATCGAAGAGGGCCGGGTGACGGTGGACGGCGCGGCGGTCAAGCCGTCTTACCGCTTGCAGGGCGGGGAAGCGGTGAACGTCCGCCCGCCGGCGCCGGAACCGGCGGCGCCGAAACCGGTGCCGCTTTCGCTGTCCATCGTCTATGAGGACGCCGCCCTCGCCGTTGTCGACAAACCGGCGGGGATGAGCGTGCATCCGGCGCCGGGGCATACCGACGATACGCTCGTGAACGCTTTGTTGTATCACCTGCGCGAACTCTCCGGCGTGGGCGGCGTGCTTCGCCCGGGCATCGTCCATCGCCTCGATCAGGACACTTCCGGGCTCGTCATTGTCGCCAAGACGGACGCGGCGCACCTTAAGCTGTCCGAGCAGTTTGCGGCGCGGACGGTGGAACGCGTCTACGCCGCCGTGGTCTGCGGCGTCGTCGAGGCGGACGAAGGGCTGATCGACCTGCCGATCGCCCGCCATCCGACGGACCGCAAGCGGATGGCCGTCGTACCGCATGGCAAAACGGCGCGCACGCGCTACCGGGCGGTGCGCCGCTTTTTGGCCCATACGCTCGTCGAAGCGGCGCTCGAGACGGGTCGGACGCATCAGGTGCGCGTGCACTTTCATGCCATCGGCCATCCCCTTGTCGGCGATCCGCTGTACGGACGTTGTCGTGCGGCCGGAATGGCTCGGCAGGCGTTGCATGCGATGCGCGTCGGTTTTCGTCACCCGGAGACGGGGCGGTGGATGACCTTCACCTCGCCCTTTCCGCCGGACATGGAGCGCTTGATCGCGGCGCTGTCGGAGAACGCGGGGGAAGAGCAAAATTAGCGCTTGACGATGAACGGCCCTCGGCGCATAATGGTGAGGACAATCAGCACCTTTAAAGGCAGCCCAGAGAGGCTGACAAGGTGGACGGCGACGCGGTATGCCGTTCTCTGTCATGAACCTTTGCGCGTCCTCGGCAAATGATTCGGACCGTGCAAGGTTGTGATCGGCAGCCCCTCTCTCTGGAGAGGGGTTTTTTGATGCCTGCGAGCGGGCATTCCCAATCTGACCTCACGCTGTAAGGAGGCGAACCGATGCGCGAAATTCTCGACGCCGAAGCGATGCGCCGGGCGATCGTTCGCATCGCCCACCAGATTGTGGAAAAAAATAAAGGCACCGATGGACTGATCCTGGTCGGCATCAAGACGCGTGGGGTACCGCTCGCCGTTCGACTCGCCGAGGCGCTCCGGTCGATCGAAGGGGTGGACGTGCCGCGAGGGGCGTTGGACATCACCTTGTATCGCGACGATCTGACGCCGATCGATCCGAGCGGCCAGCCGCGGGTGCACGGCAAGCAGCTCCCGGTGGACATCACCGGACGGCGCGTCGTCCTCGTCGACGACGTGCTGTTTACCGGCCGCACGGTGCGCGCGGCGCTGGACGCGCTGATCGATCACGGTCGCCCGGCCGTGATCCAGCTCGCCGTGCTCATCGACCGCGGGCACAGGGAGCTGCCGATCCGCGCCGATTACGTCGGCAAGAACGTGCCGACCTCGCGCCGCGAGCGGATCGCCGTAGAACTTAAAGAAACGGATGGCCGTGATCGCGTGCTGATCGACGAGGAGGGGGACCGATGACCGATGCCCGTCGACCGAAAGGAGTGTCGGCGTTGCGCGCATTGATCTCGCTCGACGATTGGCCGCTTGCGCAAATCCGGCGAGTCCTTAGGCGCGCCGCGGCATGGAAAGCCGCGTTCAAGCGTGCGCGCGGGGAGTCGGAATTCGGACGTATGGCGGAAGACAAGGGGACGACGGGAGCTTTTTCGAAATGGGATGAAATGCGGTTCGAGCGGACGGTCGGTCGCCGGACGGTGGCGCTCGCTTTTTTCGAGCCGAGCACGCGTACGCGATTGTCGTTTGAATTGGCGGCCAAACGGCTCGGCGCCGATGTCGTCGACCTTGACGTCGGCCGTTCCAGCGTGCAAAAAGGGGAAGACATCGCCGAGACGCTGGCGACGCTGGAGGCCATGGGCGCAGAGGCGATCGTCGTGCGCACGACGATCGACGATCTTCGGCCGTACGGCGAAGCGCTCCAACGTGCGGCGCTCGTCAGCGCCGGCGCCGGAATGGCGGAACATCCGACCCAGGCCTTGCTCGACGTACTGACGATGCTCGAGGCGTTCGGCAGCCTGGAAGGAAAAACGGTGGCCGTCATCGGCGATGTGCGCCATAGCCGCGTCGCCGCCTCTCATCTGCGGCTTCTTCCGCGTCTCGGCGCGCGTCTCGTCCTCGCCGGTCCGCCGGCGCTTCTCGAACGGGAAGACGGGCGGAGCGCGACGGCAATCCGCGCGCCGTCCGTGGATGAAGCGATCGAGGCGGCCGATGCCGTGATCGTCCTCAGGCTGCAAAAGGAACGGCTCACCGCTGTGGATCGCGCCATGCTCGGCGGCGATGTCGATCGCTTCTTGGCCCGCTATCTCGAACGGTACGGATTGAGCGCGCCGCGGGCCGCACGCCTGAAGCCAAGCGGGCTGATCTTGCATCCCGGTCCGGTGTGGCCGGACGTGGAGATCGCCCGTGCAGTGTTCGACGACCCGCGCGCGCGCATTCGCGTACAGGTTGAAAACGGCGTCTTCGTGCGCATGGCGGTGCTCGCCGAGGCGCTTGCGATATCGTCGCCGGAAGAAGAGGCGGGATCGGCGGTGCCCGCGGCATGCTCGGAAACGGGGGATGGACGTGCGCCGGTGGGTGTTGAACGCGCGCCTCATTACACGTGATGGGGAGGCGTTGGTCGGCCACGTCGCCGTCGAAGGCGCGTGGATCGCCGACGTCGTCTTCGGTCCCGCGCCGCGGCCGGGGATCCTGGAACAGGTGATCGATGCCGCCGGGTTGTGGCTGTTCCCCGGGTTCGTCGACGTGCATGTCCATCTCCGGGAGCCGGGGCAGACGGAGAAAGAGACGATCGAGCAGGGAACGTGCGCCGCCGCCCGCGGCGGATTTGCGACGGTCGTGATGATGCC
This sequence comes from Hydrogenibacillus sp., assembly GCA_014896255.1. Lineage (GTDB taxonomy): Bacteria > Bacillota > Bacilli > Thermicanales > DSM-22653 > Hydrogenibacillus. Next base: position 29,006 of record JADBKT010000014.1, on the reverse strand, counting down.
GAACACCGATCCGCCGATCGATCGCTCGAGCCTGCTTCTGGAAGTGCTGCGCCGGGCCGCGCGGACGGGTCGGGTCAGGACGTATGCGGCGGCGGCGATTACGGAGGGGCAAAAAGGGCAGTCGCTCGTCGACATGGCCGCCCTCGCCCGGCTCGGTGCGGTCGGTTTTACCGACGACGGGCGGGGGATCGAACGAAGCGACGTGATGCGCGCGGCTCTGCTGTATGCCCGCGCCGTCGGTCGGCCGATCATGATGCACAGCGAAGACGCCCGCCTGTCCAAAGGCGGCGTTTTCCGGCCGGAGGCGGCGCCCGTCCGGCGCGGCGTACGGCCGTGGCCGCCGGAAGCGGAGGCCGTGCCGCTTTTTCGCGATGTTCTTTTGGCCGCAGAGACCGGCGCCCGCTATCACGCCATGCACGTCTCGACGTCGCTTTCGCTCGAGGCGCTGGCCCTCGGACGGCGGCTCGGCGCCGACGTGAGCGCGGAAGTGACGCCGCACCACTTGGCCTTGGCGGCGGAAGACATCCCGGATCCGGACGTCGATGCCGGGGCGGCGAAGACGATGGAAGCGGGGCGGAACGCGGGAAGGGCGGACGCCGGCGGGATGCCCGAGAAGGCGGGCGCCCATGCGGCGCTCGGCGTCTGGAAGATGAATCCGCCCTTGGCGCCGCGGCGCGATGTGGCGGCGCTTCGGGCGGCGCTTTTGGCCGGAGAGATCGAAATCATCGCCACCGATCACGCCCCGCATACGGCCGAAGAGAAGGCGCGGCCGATCGATGTGAGCCCGTTCGGCATCGTCGGTTTGGAGACGGCTTTCCCGCTCCTTTACACGACGCTCGTCCGGCCGAACATCCTTCCGCTCCGGCTGCTCGTTCGGGCCATGTCGACGCGGCCGGCGGAACGGTTTGGGTTGCCCGGCGGTCGCATCGCGCCGGGTGAACCGGCCGATTTGACCCTCGTCGATCTGGACACGCCGCGTACGGTGGATCCGCGGTCGTTTTGCTCCAAGGGCCAAAACACCCCGCTGGCCGGACGCGAGCTTTTCGGCTGGCCGGTGCTTACCGTCGTCGGTGGGCGTTTGGCTTTTGTCGATGCGTCCGTGTTCGGCGCGGCAAGCCTTTACCGCCGACGCGTTTAGACCGTGTTGCGGCGCTCAGGGTTGCGAAAATCGCTTGAAAAAGCTGAGATGCGCTTGAAGGAGGATGCCGATGCCGCTTCGTCGTGACATCCGGACCGTGATGATCATCGGCTCGGGACCGGTGGTGATCGGCCAGGGCGCGGAGTTCGACTACGCCGGTTCGGAGGCCTGTCGAGCGCTCAAAGATGCCGGCTACAAGGTGCTCTTGGTCAACAACAACCCGGCGACGATCATGACCGATCCCGAGATGGCGCACCGCATTTATTTCGAGCCGCTCATCCCGGAATTCGTCGAACGGATCGTGAAAAAGGAGCGGCCGGACGCGCTCATCGCCGGTTTGGGCGGGCAGACCGGGCTCAATCTGGCCCGCGCGCTCGCCGAACGGGGCGTGCTTCAGGCCGCCGGAACCGAGTTGATCGGTACGCCGCTTGCGGCGATCGAGGACGGTGAAGACCGCGACCGTTTTCGGGCCCGCATGCGCGAGCTGGGAGAGCCGGTGCCGGCGTCGACGGCGGTGCAGAGCACGGGTGAAGCGCTCTTTTTTGCCGAGGAACACGGTTTTCCGCTCGTCGTGCGTCCGGCGTATACGCTCGGCGGCACGGGCGGCGGCCATGTCCACGATCTGGAAACGCTTCAGGCGACCGTTGCCCGCGCCCTACAGGTCAGCCCCATCCGCCAGGCGCTGATCGAAACGAGCCTTTACGGTTTACGGGAAATCGAGTTCGAGGTGGTGCGCGACGCGCGCGATCAAGCGGTCGTCGTGGCGGTGATGGAAAACGTCGATCCGGTCGGCGTACACACCGGCGATTCCGTCGTCGTCGCACCGGCCGTCTCCTTAAGCGACGCCGCCGTGGAGCGGCTCAGCCGCGCGGCGGTGCGCATCGTCCGGGCCATCGGCATCGTCGGCGGGGCCAACGTCCAGTTCGCCTACGACCCCGAGCGCGATCAGTACTGGGTCATCGAGCTGAACCCCCGCGTCTCCCGTTCCAGCGCGCTCGCATCCAAGGCGACCGGCTATCCGATCGCTTACGTCTCGGCGCTCCTTGCCGTCGGTATGACGCTCGACGAGATTACGCTCCCGTCGACCGGACGTCGGGCGTCGGAGCCGCCCGTGCTCGCCGACGTCGTCGTCAAGTGGCCGCGCTTTCCGTTTGACGCCTTTCCCGGGATGGACCGTTCGCTCGGTACGGAGATGCGCGCCACGGGCGAGACGATGACCATCGGCCGATCGCTTGCCGAGGCGCTTTTGAAAGGTGTGCGGGCGCTCGAAGTCGGTTACGACCACCTGGAGGACGCGGAGATCCGCCGGCTGCCGACGGAAGCGCTGCTTGCCGAACTGGATCGCTCCGACGATCGCCGTCTGTTCCGCTTGATCGAAGCGTTGCGCCGCGGGACGGAAGTCGGCGCGTCGGCGGCGTCGGGTCGCAACGGGCCGATGATCGAAACGGTGGTCGACCGAAGCGGGATTCCGCGGCCGTTCGTCGAAGCGCTTCAGGCGATCGTCGACGTCGAGACGGCCCTGAAAGCGGAAGGCATGACCCCGGCGGCCGTCCGCCGGGCCAAAGAGCTGGGCATGGCCGACAGCGCCGTCGCGCGCTTTGCGGGGACACGTGCCGAGGCGGTGCGGCGTTTCCGCGAGGAAAACGGCATCGTTCCGTGTTGGACGGACGGCGGCCGTACCGCACCGGGTAAGACGCCCCCGCTTTGGTATGCGACGTATGATCTTGCAGCCTGCGATGGGCGCGGGGAAACGACGCCTTCGCGCGTGGATGCGCGGCCGACGATCGTCGTTCTCGGGGCCGGGCCGATCCGCATCGGGCAAGGGCTCGAGTTCGATTATGCCACCGTGCACGCCGTGCTCGAGGCCAAGGCCCGCGGGTATCGTGTCGCCATTGTGAATACGAATCCGGAGACGGTATCGACGGACTACACCTTGGCCGATGCGGTGTACGTCGAACCCGTCGCCGAGGAAGACGTCTTGGCCGTCTTGGAACGCGAACGGCCGCTCGGCGTTCTCGTCCAATTCGGCGGGCAGACGGCGCTTCGTTTGGCCCACGCCGTCGCGGCGGCCGGATATCCGATTCTCGGCACGCCGCTTTCGTCGATCGATCAAGCGGAGGACCGCGAGAAATTCGACGCCGTGTTAAACGGCCTCGGCATTGAACGGCCGCGCGGAATCGCGGCGCGCACCGCGGAGGAGGCGCTGTTTGGGGCCCGATCGCTCGGCTTTCCCCTCGTCGTCCGCCCATCCTACGTACTCGGCGGACGGGAGATGACCATCGTGCACGACGAGGCGGCCCTGAAAGCATACGTCGGCCGCATCTGGAGCGCCTCCGATGATCGCCCGCTCGATCATCCGCTGCTCATCGACCGTTACATCGAAGGGGAAGAACTCGAAGTGGACGCGATCAGCGACGGGGAGACGGTGTTCATCCCCGGCATTATCGCCCACGTCGAACGCGCCGGCGTCCACTCCGGCGATTCCATCGCCCGGTATCCGGCGACGAACCTTGCGCCTGCCGTTCAAACGGCGATCGTGGAAGTGACGTCGGCCATCGCCCGGGCGCTTCAGGTGCGGGGGCTCCTCAACGTGCAATTCGTCGTCGACGGCCCGCGCGTCTACGTGTTGGAAGCCAACCCGCGCGCCTCGCGGACGCTCCCGTTTTTGAGCAAGGCCACCGGGCTTCCGCTGCTTCGCTGGGCGACGGCGGTCATGCTCGGCGAGTCGCTGTCGACGTTCGGCGTCCTCGGCGGGCTTTACCCGGAACCGCCGGCGGCGTATGTCAAGGCACCGGTCTTCTCTTTCGCCAAGTTGGCCAGCGTCGACGTCACGTTGGGGCCGGTGATGAAATCGACGGGAGAAGTGATGGCCCGAGACGACGACGGGGCCAAGGCGCTATACAAGGCGCTGCTCGGCGCCGGCGCCGTTCGTCTGCGTCACGAAGCGGCGCTTTTTTCGCTGTCCGATCGCGACAAGGCGGCGGCGGTCGATGTCGCCCGGGCGCTTCATGCGCTCGGCATTCGGCTTTACGCGACGCCGGGAACGGCGGCGTTTATGCGCGACCATGGACTGCCCGTAGAGGTCGTGGGCAAAATCGACGGTCCTCCGCCGACGGTCCTCGACCTCATCGCCTCCGGCGAAGTCGACGTGGTCATCAACACGTGGACGGCGGGCACTTCGCCGGAGCGCGACGGTTTTCGCATCCGCCGCGCAGCGGTCGAACGCGGTCTGGGCTGCTTTACGTCGCTCGATACGGCACGGGCGTTCGCCTTGGCCCTTCAGGCGCTCGGTTTTACGCTCACGCCCTTGAGCGACGGACCGAGCGGGTATGGACGAAGCTGACCGCGCGGTGAAGGGGGAAGGGGAGTCGATGAACGCGATGAATCCACCGGAACGGTCGGACACCGCTTCGGCGGCGCCGTCATGCGTACCGGACGCACCGCGGATGCTTACGACGACCGTCGTCGGCATGGCGCGCCACGCGCCGACGATCGTCGAACTCGTTCTCGCACATCCGGCGATGCCGGACCTTCAGCCGGGGCAGTTCGTCCATCTCCGGGTGCCGGAAGGAGAGGCGTTTTTAAGGCGTCCGCTGAGCGTCGCCGATTACGACGACGGTACGCATACGCTGCGGCTCATCTTTCGCACGGTCGGCGTCGGGACCAAGCGGCTTTCGGCGGTGCGCCCCGGGGACAGGCTGGACGTCTTTTTCCCGCCCTCCGGCGGATTTCCGATGGACATCGTGCCGTCTGGCGGTCGGGCCGTCATCGTCGGCGGCGGATTGGGCGTGGCGCCGCTCCTTTACTTGGCCAAAGCGCTGAACCTTCGCGGGGTTCGCGTGCGGGCCCGCATCGGCTTTGCCGCGGTCGAAGAGGTTTACGGCCTGGAGCGGCTTTCGGCCCATGCGGAGGTCGAGCTGTGGACGGACGACGGCAGCGCCGGGCGGCGCGGCCGGGTGACCGACGGGCTGTCGCCGGAAGAGCCTTTTCAAGCGCTGTATGCCTGCGGTCCGGAGCCGATGTTCGTCGCGCTCAAAGCGCGCTTTCGGCACGACGGACGGCCGATGTTCGCCGCGCTGGAGGCACGGATGGCGTGCGCCGTCGGCGTCTGCCGAGCGTGCGTCGTACCGGTGCGCGCCGATGGGGGGATCGTGCATCGCCGCGTCTGCCGTGACGGGCCGGTCTTTCCGCTTCAGTCGCTTGTTTTTCCGGGGGAGGAGGAATGGGCGTGAGCATCGCTTGGTTCGATCCGCCGCGCGCACATCCGCGCCTTCAGCACCATGCCCTCGGCATCGCCTTTCGCCATGTGCTCATGCCGGCCTCGGGGACGTACGGTTACGGCGAAGAATTCGCCGGGCTGTATGATCTCCGCTGGCTCGGGGCGTTGGTGACCAAGGCGACGACGCAAACGCCGCGTCTCGGCAACGGAACGCCGCGTGTCGCCGAGACGCCGTCCGGGATGCTGAACGCCATCGGCCTGGAAAACCCGGGGGTAGAGGTCGTCGTTGAACGGATTTTGCCGACCGTCGCCGCCTACGGCGTGCCGATCATCGTCAACGTGGCCGGCAGCGACGAAGACGAGTATGTCGAAGTCGTCCGCGCACTCAATGCCTCTCCGCATGTACGGGCGATTGAACTCAACATCAGCTGCCCGAACGTCAAAGCGGGCGGGATGCACTTCGGCGCCGACGCCACGGCGGCCGCGCGGCTCACGGAAAAGGTGAAACGCGAAAGTCGCGTCCCCGTCATCGTGAAGCTTTCTCCCAACGTAACGGACATCGTCGAAGTGGCGCGGGCCGTCGAGCGCGCGGGGGCGGACGCGCTCAGCCTGATCAACACCGTCGTCGGCATGACGATCGACATCCGCCTGAGACGGCCGCATTTATGGAACACGACCGGCGGGCTTTCCGGTCCGGCGATCCGTCCCATCGCGCTCAGCCACGTGTATCGCGTCTATCCGCACGTCTCCGTGCCGATCATCGGCGTCGGCGGAATCGCCGGCGCGGAGGACGTGATCGCCTTCATCCTGGCCGGCGCCGAACTCGTGCAGATCGGTACGGCGCATTTCGTCGATCCGTATGTCATCCCGCGCATCGTCCACCGCCTGCCGGAACTCCTGGATGCGCTCGGCGTCGAGCACATCCATGAACTCCTCGGGCGCGCCCATCCGGATGAGGTTCTGGAAGCGAAACAGGTCAAAAACGGCCGCCGAGCGGTTCTAAGCGGGCCGGATCAAAGCGCGGACAAGGCGCATGCGGCGGAGCACGCGGCGGTGCGTGCAGGGGAGCGTACGCGGTCATGGGACTGACGCCTCAAGCAGGGCCGTCTCCGGAGGAGCGCATCGTCGTCGCCCTGGACGTCCCGACGCCGGAGTCCTTGACGCCGCTCGTCCGAACGCTCGCCGGGGCGGTGCGCCGGTATAAGATCGGCATGTCGCTCTTTTACGCGGCGCACCGCGCGGCGATCGAAACGGTTCACAATGCCGGAGGAAGCGTGTTTTTGGATCTAAAATTGCATGATATTCCGTCGACGGTGGCCCGAACGGTGCGCGCGCTTGCCGCGCTGGACGTGGATTGGTTGACGGTGCACGCCCTCGGCGGGCGGGAAATGCTCGAGGCGGCTCAGGAAGCGGCGGAAACGGCAGGCGGACGTCCGAAGCTCTTTGCCGTCACGATTCTGACCAGCCATACGCCGTCTTCGCTCGCGGCGATCGGCTTGCGCGGAACGCCGGAAGAGCATGCTCTTTCGCTCGCCGAATCGGCCCGCCAAAGCGGCCTGTTCGGCGTCGTCGCCTCGCCTAAAGAAGCGGCGGCGATCAAGGCGACGCACGGCGACGCGCTGTTCGTCGTCACCCCGGGCATCCGCTTCGACGGGGGCGGTTCCGGCGCAGACGACCAGGCGCGAACGGCCGGGCCCGAGGAGGCCGTCCGCGCCGGCAGCGACGCCCTCGTCGTCGGTCGGCCGATCATTCAAAGCGCCGATCCGCGGGCGGCTTTTTACGCCGTCCGAAACGCCGTGGCGCGCGCATTGAGCGACCGTTTTTCGTCGCCGTGAACAATCCTTCAAGGCTGAGAGGTGCAGGTCACGATGGAGCGTATCTGTTCGGAAGACACCGTGGCGCAGGCCTTCATCGCCGCAGGCGCCGTGCGCGTTTCGTTCGATCCGATGTTCACCTGGAGCTCCGGCCGCAAGGCGCCTTTGTACGTCGACGGTCGGTTGATCTACGCTTATCCGGAGGTGCGGAGCGCGGTCATCGACGCCGTCGTCCGCGCCCTTCAGGAACAATTTCCGGAGGCCACGGCGATCGCCGGCGTGGCGACGGGCGGAATACCGCTCGGCGCCGTCTCCGCCGATCGGCTTAAGCTGCCTTTCGTCTATGTACGCCCGCAACCGAAAGCGCATGGCCGCGGGCGGCAGGTCGAGGGAGAGCTTCCGCCCGGTTCGCGGGCGGTCGTCTTGGAAGACATTCTTTCCACCGGACGGAGTGCCGTCCAGGCCGCCCTGGCGCTCAAAAGGGAAGGCGTGGACGTGTTGGGCGTCTTGGCCCTCTACAGCCATCGTCTGCCTGAAGCGGATGCGGCCTTGCGGGCGGTTAAACTGCGGGCAGTTGCGCTCACGGATTTTGAACGCCTCGCCGCCGCGCTCAAAGCGTGCGGGCGGTATGACGACGCCGCCTTAAAGAATCTTACGGAGTGGCATCGTGCCCTCGTCTCCGAATCGCCGGCCGGTCGTTAACGGCCGATCGTCAAAAAATGACTTCTTCTTTTACGGCCCCAGGCGGCGCAAAGAGCGCCTTGGTGGCCAGAAAAACGGCGATGGTTCCGGCCATGAGATAAAACATCGAGGTGATCACGGCTCCGAGGGCGATGGCGATGTCTTGGTCATCGGCGGCTTCGGAGCTTGTCGGTGCGACGTGGATGTTCGAAGTTTCCCGGAAAGGCCGCTTGTCCGGACCTGCCGTGCGCGTGCGCCTGCGCGGTCTGTTTCGTCCGGCGGCCTTCTCTCCGGGCGGTTGTTCCGGCGCGCTCCGGCGCGGATTTTGGCGGTATCCGCCGTTCATCGATCAACCTCCTTTGACGCAAGGTCCGTCGAAACGAGGCGAGCGCGACCATGATGCCGACGGTCGAACCCAAAAAGGAGAACGCGGCGCCGAGCCAAGCGAGCCATTGATCGGATTTCGACGGCGGCAACGCGACCTCCCCCTTGTACAACGCGCCGTGCATCGTGATGGCTGGCGCCTTTGCTTTGAATGGTTTTTCTTTGGAACATCATATGCGCCTTTGGAGGGCGGCGTATGGACGGCGTTGGTACAGGATGACCGGCGGTGATATGATGAATGATAGCGCCGAAAGAGGGGGCGGATCGTCGTGGGGACGGAGTTGGATTGGCCGTCGATCGTCGAACGGTTGTTCTTTGCCGCCGTGATGGGCGGCGTGATCGGCTGGGAACGCGGGCACCGGAACAAACAGGCGGGTTTAAAAACGCATCTTCTCGTCGCGCTGGGCTCGGCTTTGATCACCGTGACCTCCATTTACGGATTTCTTCCTTATCTCAAACCCGGAACGCCGTTTGACCCGACGCGTATTCCGGCACAGATCGTAAGCGGCATCGGTTTTCTCGGGGCGGGGGCCATTTTGCGACGATCCGATTGGATCGTGCAGGGGCTTACGACGGCGGCGACGCTGTGGGTCGTGGCCGGGATCGGCATCGCCGCGGGGAGCGGTTTTTATTTTCCGGCAGCCGTGACCACGTTCATCGTCCTCGTCAGCACGATGTTCCTCCCGCGATTTGAAGACCGTTTTTTGGGCAATAAAAAAACGCACAGCCTCACCGTCGTCGTGGACGATCGTCCGGGGAAGCTGGGCGACATTTCGATGGCGCTCGGAAAGTACAAAGTCGACGTCGTGCAGATCGCCATCCATCGGGCCGAGGGGGATGTGATCGACGATTATCCGCCGCGCGTCGTCGTCGAGGCGCACGTCGTCCTGCCCTCGAAAACGTCGCCGTTTGACGTCGTCGCCGCGCTTGAGGCGATCGACGGCGTACACGGCGTGGAGTGCGTTTAAGCGTGTTTAAGAGGATACGTTCATTCGCGGATGACTTCTTTGGCGCCGGCGATCACGCCGAGCAGCGAAGTGGCGTCGCTGGGGATGATGATCTTCGTCGCCTGTCCGTCGGCCACCCGTTCGAGGGCTTCCATGGAGCGGATCTGGACGACTTCTTTGGTCGGCGCGGCCAGCTTGATCGCTTCGTACACCTTGCGTTCGCCTTGCGCCCGCGCTTCGGCGATGGTCAAGATGGCCTGCGCTTCTCCTTCGGCGCGGAGGATTTGCGATTGCTTCTCGCCTTCGGCGCGGCGGATCTGCGCTTCGCGCTCGGCCTCCGCCTCGAGGATTTTGGCCTGTTTCACCCCTTCGGCTTTTAAAATGTTCGCTTCTTTCTCCCCTTGCGCCATGAGCACCGCTTCCCGACGGATGCGCTCGGCGCGCATCTGCCGTTCCATGGCGTCCTGGATGTCTTTCGGCGGGACAATGTTTTTGATTTCCACGCGGTTCACTTTGATGCCCCATTTGTCGGTGGCTTCGTCGAGCACGGCGCGAAGCTTGGCGTTCACCGTGTCGCGGGAGGTGAGCGTCTGATCGAGGTCGAGTTCGCCGATTAAATTTCGGAGGGTCGTCGCCGTCAAGTTTTCGATCGCCGCGATCGGATTGGCGATCTCGTATTGGTTGCGGATCGGGTCGGTGACTTGATAGTAGACGACCGTGTCGATCTGAATGCTCACGTTGTCCCGGGTGATCATGCTCTGCGGGGGGAAGTCGACGACGTGCTCGCGCAAATCTTTGATCGCCGCCACGCGGTCGATGATCGGGATGAGCAGGTGGATGCCGCTTTCCAGCGTGCGGTGGTATTTGCCCAGGCGTTCGACGATGTACACTTCCGCCTGGCGGACGATGCGCACGGAGCGGACCAAGACGACGACGACGTAGACAGCAAGCAGCAGAAGCAAGACATTGAAAAAGACGTAAAAAGGCATGAAGGCGCTCCTTTCGAAGATGAATAGGGATGCGGTCACTCGGCGGCGGACGTTTTGACCGCCCGGTCGGCCGGCTCGACGATGAGCGTCACGCCTTCGACGCGCACGATGCGCACGGTGCTGCCGGCGGCGATGCGACCGCCTTCGCTTTTGGCCGCCCAAATCTCACCGCCGATCTGCACTTCGCCGCGCGCGCTATCGTCCAGCGCCGTCCGGGCCAAGCCGTTTTTGCCGATCAACGCGTATACGCCGCTTTCCAGCCTCGCCGAAGCGCGCCGCGCGCGCCGCGTGAGCGGCCGGGTAAAGATCCATAGGATGACCGAAACGGTGATAAAGACGATCAGCGGAATCTCCGGATTCGGCGTGATCAGGGCGGTGATGCCGGCGGCGAGCGCCCCGAGCCCGATCCAAAGCAGGATAAAGGTGACGGTCAACACCTCGACGATGAGCAGCGCAAAACCGAGTCCGAACCAGAAGAGCGGTTGGGTAAACAACGCCAAAAAGTGCTGCAAACCCCTCGCCTCCCCCTCTCATCATAGCAGAAAATTTCGTTTTGACAAGACCGAACGGATGCCGTGATCGAAAATCACGCGTCGACATACGATGGCGCGAAGGTGAAGTGAGGTTGGAGAACAAGAAGGGAGGGGTGAGCGATGTGGGGGGATTGGCTGCTCGCGCTCGTCCGACGCGAGGCGGCATTTGCTCCGCGCATCGCCGTTCATGAGGATGGTGATATGCTCACCGTCACATTATCGTTTTCACCGGCGGTCGACGCACGCGAAGTTCACGTGGCCACCGACGGGATCGGGCTTTGGATCCGCGTTCGACAATCCGCGGAAACGCGAGCGGAACATGCTTCGGGGTCGGTCATCCGACGCATCGAGGCGGCTGATTATTCGATGGTTTACCCGCTGCCGGCGGAAGTCATTCCTTCGTCACTCGTGAAACGCATCGAAGGACAGACCGTTCGGTTGACGCTCCAAAAACGGGACGGAAACTAAAAGGCTCCATCGCCGGTTTCATGACAATCCATGACAAAAAGACGCGCCGCCGTGAGCGGCGCGTCGTGTCGGATGGTGAACTAAAACTGCTCTTCTTCCGTGGAGCCGACGAGGGCGAGCGTCGAGGCAAGGCCGCCGGAGACGATGAGCGACACCTGATCGAAATAGCCGGCGCCGACTTCCCGCTGATGGCGCGTGGCGGTGTAGCCGTCGGCTTCGCTTTCGAACTCCCGCTGTTGCAGGTCGGCGTAGGCGGCCATACCGCGTACGGCATAGTCGCGGGCGAGTTCGAACATGCTGTGATTCAACGCGTGGAAACCGGCCAATGTGACGAACTGAAACGTATAACCCATCTTTGCGATGGTCTCTTGAAAGTTGGCGATCGCCTCGGGGTTGAGCTTTTTCTTCCAATTGAAGGACGGCGAGCAGTTGTAGGCGAGGCGTTTGCCCGGGTACTTGGCGTGAATCGCTTCGGCAAACCGGCGTGCTTCGTCGAGGTTGGGCTCGCTCGTCTCAAACCAGAGCAGATCGGCGTACGGGGCGTACGAGAGGGCGCGGTCGATGGCCTGCTCCAAGCCCGCCTGGACGACGAAGTACCCTTCCGGCGTGCGTTCGCCGGTCAAAAATTTCTGATCGCGCGGGTCGATGTCGGAGGTAAGCAGCGTGGCGCCGCCCGCGTCGGTGCGGGCGATGATCACCGTCGGCACGCCGAGAACGTCGGCGGCGAGCCGCGCCGCGTTCAAATTGCGGATGGCGTGGGAAGTCGGGAGCAATACTTTTCCGCCCATATGACCGCATTTTTTCTCCGACGACAGTTGATCTTCCAGGTGGATCGCCGCGGCGCCGGCTTCGATCATCTGTTTGGTCAACTCAAAGACGTTGAGCGGTCCGCCAAAACCCGCTTCGGCGTCGGCGACGATGGGCACAAACCAATCGATGTCCGTCTTGCCTTCCAAGGCGTGGATCTGATCGGCGCGCATGAGCGCCTGATTGATGCGTCTCACGAGCGCGGGGACGCTGTTCGCCGGGTATAAGCTTTGATCCGGGTAGGTCGCCCCGGCGAGGTTGGCGTCGGCGGCGACCTGCCAGCCGCTGACGTAAATGGCTTTCAGTCCGGCCTTGACCATCTGTACCGCCTGTCCGCCGGTGAGCGCGCCGAGGGCGCGAATAAAGTCGTGCGGGTCGTTTACCTCGCGCCAAAACCGTTCGGCTCCGCGGCGGGCGAGCGTGTGTTCGATCTGCACCGTTCCTTGCAAGGCGACCACATCATCCGGCGAATAGTCGCGGCGGATGCCCTCCCAGCGGGGGTTCGTCTCCCAATCTCGACGGATGTGCGCGGCGCGTTCTTGTTTGGTGGGCATGGTCTCTCTCCTTTCGATCCCCTGTTATACAATAATAATTAACATTCACCACTATTATATTACAGAATGAGCCGTTGTCAACCGTCTGTTCCGGAGGACATTGGGCGCGCGACGGCGAAAAAATCATTTTCCAAAGGCAGATCAACACATGAGAAGAAAAGAGGCACAAAACATGCAAAAAATACAACGAGGCAAGGGGATTTTGACGTTTTCGATCGCGGCGTTCGATCCGGCGACCGGCGATGTCGGGGTCGCGGTCGCGTCGAAGTTTCTTGCGGTAGGGAGCATCGTGCCTTGGGTGAAGGCCGGCGTCGGTGCGATTGCGACGCAGGCGTGGGCGAATCCGGCGTATGGTGAAAAAGGGTTAAAATACCTGTCCGTGGGAATGTCTGCGGAAGAGGCGCTGCGCGTGCTCACCGGCGAGGATCAAGAGCGCGAGGTACGTCAGGTCGGCATCGTCGACGCGCGCGGCGGCAGCGCGACGTTCACGGGGAGCGCCTGTTACGCCTGGGCCGGCGGCATTCACGGCGCGCATTTCGCGGTACAGGGCAATGTGTTGGCCGGTCCGGACGTGGTCGAACGCATGGCCGAAGCGTTCGCGTCGACGTCCGGTGAACTGGCCGACCGGCTTTATGCGGCGCTTGCGGCGGGTGATGCCGCCGGCGGCGACAAGCGCGGCAAGCAGTCGGCCGCGATCGTCGTCGAACGGCCGGGCGGCGGCTACGGTGGGTTGACCGACCGGTATCTCGATCTGCGCGTCGATGATCACACGGAACCGGTACGTGAGCTCGGTCGGTTGATGGAACTGCATGCGCTGTATTATAAAAAACCGCAACCGGAGGACATCGTTCCGATCGATGCGGCGCTCCGCGCGGCGCTCATCCGCGATCTCGCCGCGCTGGGTTACTTGCCTGCGGCAGCCGCCCAAGGCGAGCCGGTCGACGACGCGCGTTTTGAAGAAGCGCTCATGTCGTTTCAGCTGATCGAAAACCTCGACGAACGTATTCAGCCGAAGGGGTACATCGATCGAAAGGTTGTGTCTTTTTTGCGTGAACTGCAAAGCATAACGCATGAGATGGGTCGTGGAGGGGAACCGTATCACCGATGATCGTCGCGGACTTGTTGAAACAGATCGGCGATACGACGGTGCGCGTGTTGGCCGGCAAAGCGGGGCTGTCCCGGGCGGTCGAGCGTTTGGCGTTTTGCGAAGAGCGGTCGACGGAGACGGCATTTCGGCCGAAGACGCTTTACTTTGTTCCGGCGCAATGGTTCTGGCGGGGTTCTCCGGACGTCGATGCGTTGATCCGGCGACTCGCTTTTGCCGACGCGAGCGGCATTCTCGTGCAAGGCGAGCGGGTCGAGCCGTTATCCGGCGCCCGTCCCGGAACCGGATTGCCGCTTGCGACGGTGCTCTTGGCGGATCAACTGCAGCTGCCCGTCATCGATCTTGGTCGAACCGACGTCATGGATTGGGCGGAGCGCATCGCGGCGCACCGGTTAAATGCGAAGCTTAGCGTTTATCAGATGACGGACGGCATTTTGTCGCAATTGCTCGTCGCGTGGCGGTCCCGCCAGTCGGTCGAAGCGCTGACGCATCTTCTCGGCACGTTATTAAACGGCACTTGTGAATTGGTTGCCCGATCCCAAGCCGGAAGCGACGCGCAGGATGACGGCGTAGCGGAAGATGCGAGCCGCGCCGCCGGACTTAGGATTCGCGAGGCGGGAGATCGTTTGCACGGGACGGCGGATGTCGTGCTCAGAGGGCGAAAAGACACGGCCTATCTCCTTCGATGTGAAACGAAAAACGAGCCGGGGATGGATGCGGTCTTGTGCCGCGTGCTGCCGGTAGCCGCAACGTGGATCGAAGCGGCTTTCGAGCGGCGTGTACTTGCTTGGGACGCCCGTCTTCGCTCGAACTGGGAGCTCATCCGCGCGCTGATCGAGGCCGCGGAGGAGGCCAAGCCCGATGTGTTGTTTCAAGCGCGCGAAGCAGGCTGGGACGCGGACAAGCCGCATGCCGTGGTTCTGGTCAAACTGGCCGTGGCCTCTTCGGACTCGGCGATCGGGATCGCGGATCCGGCGCGCGCGTTGACCGAAATGGCGATGTTGCAGCGGGAATCGCGGCTGATTGCCGTGGCGGAGACGGAGCTTCGCCGTGCCTGGTGGTGGGCGCTCGGTGCGGTAATGGAGCCCGGCCGGTTCATCTTCGTCATCCGCCGCACGGGAGAAGCGCTTTGGGGCGCGGACGATCTCAAAGCCGTGATGCTCGAAGTCCAAAAGCACTTGGAACAGGAAAAAACCATCGGCCTCGTCTCGATGGGGATCGGACGGGCGTATGCGGGCGTGGAGGGTCTCAGGCGATCGTACCGCGAAGCGAAGGAAGCGTTGGATCTTGGCAGCTTGCGCTTCGGTCCCGGAACGGTCGCGACCATCGAAGATGTCGGTGCGGAACGCTATCTCTATCGCTGGTATACGTCTCCAGAGGCGCAGCAACTGATCGATGAGATGCTCGGCCCGCTCTTTGACCTGCCCGTACAACAACGTCGGGCGATGCTCGAGACGATCGCCGCGCTGGTTGCGACCAACGGCGACATAACCCGTGCGGCGGAGCGGCTGTCGCTTCACCGCAATACGGTGCGCTACCGGCTCCATCAGTTTGAACAACGCACCAACGTCAACCTCAGCGATCCGGAGAACGTCTATTTGCTCTCGCTCAGCATTCGCGCTTATCAAATGATGGAAGAACGGGTCGCGCGTTTTGTTCAAGCTGAACAAAACGAGGGCGAAAGTTTTTAATTCTGAATGAAGACGCGGGGTGCTTCACCCCTTACAATCGTCTTAATTCATTGGAAGGGGTGAAGCTTATGGCCGATGATCGTGCGGGAGAGCCGCTGGGCGCGGATATCGGCAGCGATGATTATGCGTTGACGCGCGTTCCGATGGCGGCACGGTACGCTTGGTGGAGCGTGGCGGTGCAGCGCTTTGGGCAGCTTTCCGATTTGACGCAATTTATGTTAGGCGCGGCACTCGGCTACGGGATGACGTTCGTCGATGCCTTTTGGGCGTTGACCTTGGGCACGGCGATCCTCGAAGTGGTGGCGATCTTCGTCGGGATCGCGGGCCAGAAAGAAGGCCTCAGCACGACGGTGCTCGGACGCTGGACCGGTTTTGGTTATTACGGGTCAGCGGTCATTTCTTTCATCGTTGCCGTCAGTCTGATCGGTTGGTTCGGAATTCAAAATGCGGTCTTCGCTGAAGGGATTCATCAACTGGTGGGAGTTTTGCCTGTTTGGCTTTGGTCATTGATGACGGGCCTGGCCGTCACGGTGATCGTCATCTATGGGTTTCTTTCCATGGCTTGGACCGCTTATATCACCGTTCCCGCCTTTTTGTTCCTGGCAGGGTATTCCGTCTATGCCGCCCTGTCCCGACATGCCGTGGGCGAATTGATGACCTCTGCACCTCCCGGGCCGACGCTCAGCATCGCTGCCGGCGCAACGATCGTAGCCGGAGGCTATATGATCGGGGCGATCATTTCGCCCGACATGACGCGGTTTAACCGTTCGACGAAGGACGTGGTCAAGCAGTCGATCATCAGCATTACGTTGGGGCAATATCCGATCGGTTTGGCCGGGGTGCTTCTTGCCCATGCCGCCCAAAGTGACGATATCATCCATATTGTCATGTCGACCAGCGGTGCGCTCGGCGTGCTGATTTTGATCACGGCGACGATCAAGATCAACGATTGGAATCTTTATTCATCTTCTCTGGGTTTTGTCAATCTCATGAACACGCTCACCAAGCGGAAACTGCACAGAGGTTTTATCACCTTGATGATCGGGACCTTGGGATCGATTTTGTCGGCCCTTGGGATTTTGGACCGGTTTGTAGATTTCTTGACTTTCCTCGGCGTTACGATTCCCGCTTTAGGCGGCATTATGGTCGTGGAATATTTTATCCTCAAACGGTATCGAAAAGATCTCGAAGAAAGCCGCGCCCAAGGCGTTTTGCCCGAAAAGGCGGAGAACTGGAATCCGGCGATGGTGTTCTCCTGGATCGTCGCTTCGTATTTGGGTTTTAAGCTGCCGTGGGGCATCCCGTCCTTGAATACGCTCGTGCTGGCGGGCATGCTTTATTATCTCATGATGAAGGTGTTGATTGTGAAGAACAGGAAAACGGATTTTCGCTTTCGTGAGACGAGGATTTGAGGGATAGACCGATGCGTTGGGTGACCGTGGAAGATCTCGACGACTTGGCGGTGGGCGCCGCTTTGTTGGGCGCGGGCGGCGGCGGCGATCCGCATCTCGGAAAGTTGATGGCCAAGCAAGTCATGAAGGAAAAGGGTCCGGTCCGTTTGATTCGCGTCGAAGAATTGCCCCAAGCAGGCATCGTTCTTCCGGTGGCGATGATGGGGGCACCGACGGTTTCTGTTGAAAAAATTCCAAGCGGTCAGGAATGGGATACGGTCGTTCGTCTCGCGAAGTCTTTCTTGAAGGACGACATCGTCGCATTGATGTCCGCAGAAATCGGGGGTGAAAATTCATTCGTTCCCCTGATCGCCGCTGCCATGTTGAACCTCCCCGTCCTGGATGCCGATGGGATGGGCCGCGCGTTTCCGGAAATTCCGATGACCTCGATGAATTTGTCCGGTGTGCCCGCAGCCCCCATGGCCATGGCCGATGAGCGCGGGAATCGGGTCGTCGTCGATGCGGTGGACAATGCATGGGCGGAACGGATCAGCCGCATGATCACGGTGATGATGGGCGGATCGGCCGCGATCGCGTTGTATGCGATGGAAACGAAGGCAGTTCGCTCAGCCGTCGTCGAAGGTTCGCTCAGTCAAACGATCCGATATGGGCGATGGCTTCGAAGCCTGGCGCAGGGGAAGATGTCATTTGATGCGTTTTCTCAGGCGACCGGGGGGATTCCGCTGTTTCAGGGGAAAGTGGTGGACGTCATCAGGCGTACGGAGGGCGGCTTTGTCCGCGGGACGGCGACGATCGTCGGATTCGATCGCGACGACGGCTCGGTCATGCGGGTGGAGTTCCAAAACGAGCACCTGGTGGCCATGCGCGATGGGGAACCGGTGGCGATGGTGCCCGACATTATCGCGTTGCTCGATGCGGAGACGTTCATGCCGATCACGACGGAATCGATCGCCTATGGACAGCGCGTCATGGTTTTCGGCCTGCCATGCGCGCCCCTGTGGCGGACACAGGCCGGCTTGGAGCTGGTCGGCCCGCGGCGCTTTGGTTATGCGTTTGACTACATTCCAATCGATGAGGTGGATCGCCATGGGTTATCGACTGGGAATTGACGTCGGCGGAACGAACACGGATGCGGTGTTGATCGATGGGCGGCAACAGGTGGTCGCCAAGGCCAAGACGCCGGTGACCGATGACGTCATCAGCGGCATTGCGGCGGCGGCCCAAGACGTGCTTTCCCGCTCCGGCGTCGCGCCGGATGCGATCACGCATGCGATGCTCGGCACGACGCAGGTGACCAACGCCATCATCGAGCGGCGTGGTCTGGAACGCGTCGCCATCCTTCGCTTGGGTGCGCCGGCGACGCGGGCCATCCCTCCCTTGGCCGATTGGCCGGAAGACATCCGGACGAAGGTGGAGGGGCCGACCGTCATTCTCCCGGGCGGGGTCGAATACGACGGCCGTCCGATTTCCCCCTTTGACGCCGACGCGGTGAGGCGTTTTGTCAGCGAGGCGCTCGATCAAGGCATTCGCGCCTTTGCGGTGACGGCCGTGTTTTCCCCGGTGCGGAATGACGATGAGCGGCGGACGATGGAAATCATCGAGTCGCTGGCCGGTGAACGCGCTCATGTTTCGCTGTCGCACGAAATCGGCAGTGTCGGTCTTTTGGAACGCGAAAATGCGACGGTTTTGAACGCCGCCGTTCGGACGGTCGCGCATGATGTCATTTCGGCGTTTCGCAATGCCATGCGGGCGCTTGGGATCCATGCGGCGCTGTACCTTGCGCAGAATGACGGCACCTTGATGTCTCTCGATTACGCCCGCCGCTATCCGATTTTGACCGTCGCTTCGGGACCGACGAACAGTATGCGGGGGGCCGGATTTCTTTCAGGTTTGAAGGATGCGGTGGTCATCGATGTCGGCGGGACTTCGACGGACGTCGGCGTGCTTTCGGGCGGTTTTCCAAGGGAATCTTCGGCGGCGGTGGAGATCGGCGGCGTACGCACGAATTTTCGCATGCCCGATCTGATCTCCATCGGTCTCGGCGGCGGCACGATGGTCCGGATCGTCGAAGAGGCGGGCGATGCGCCGCATGCGATCGCGATCGGGCCGGAAAGCGTCGGAAGCAAGGTGGTCGAACGGGCCCTCGTTTTCGGCGGGGAGACATTGACGATGACGGATGTGGCGGTGGCGAAAGGGATGGCGAGGTTGGGCGATCCGGACCGCGTCCGTGTTCGGGAGGGTGTGATCGACAAGATCTTTGCGCGCGCCGTCGGTATGGCGGAAGAGGCGGTGGATCGGATTAAGACGCGGGCCGGGGAGGTGCCGGCGATCGTGGTCGGCGGCGGGAGCATCATTCTCCCCGATCGGTTGGCCGGCATTTCGGAAGTGATTCGTCCGCCGCATTATGAAGTGGCCAATGCAGTCGGTGCCGCGATTGCCCAAGTTTCCGGGACGGTGGATCGCCTGTTTTCCCTGGAGCAGCAGAAACGCGAAGAAGCCCTGCAGGAAGCAAAGCACGAAGCGATGGATGCGGCGATCAAGGCGGGCGCGGATCCGGACCGGGTCGAAATCATCGATATCGAGGAAATTCCCCTCGCGTATCTGCCGGGCAATGCCGTCCGCATTAAGGTGAAGGCGGCCGGGTCGATCAAGGCGTGATCGAGGCAAGAATGGAGGGTATGTGGTGAGGGAGATTCACGAGCGCGACTTGGAGTTTCTGTCGATTGGCGCTGCGATCCTCGGAACGGGCGGCGGCGGGGACCCGCTGATCGGGAAGTTGATGGCCCAAAGCGCGATTCGGGAGGAAGGTCCGGTGATCTTGCTCGATCCCGAAGAGGTGGGCGACGACATGTTTGTTCTCCCCGCGTCGATGATGGGAGCTCCGACCGTGATGATTGAAAAAATTCCGGCGGGAGACGAAGCGTTGCACGCTTTTCGCGCGGCTGAGCAGAGGCTGGGGCGTCGTGCCGATGCGACCTGTCCGAGCGAATCGGGCGGTGTCAATTCGATGATTCCGTTTGTCGTTGCGGCCCGCGCCCGGATCCCCGTCATCGACGGGGACGGGATGGGACGCGCTTTTCCCGAGCTGCAGATGGAAACGTTCCATGTTTATGGATTGTCCGGAACGCCGGCCATTCTCGCGGATGAACACGGCAGCATCGTGATGATCGACGCAAACGATCATTACCGGCTGGAGTGGCTGGCGCGAGGGGTGACGATCCGCATGGGGGGTCATGCGCATATCGTGGATTACCCGATGAGCGGTGCCGATTTCAAACGCACGGCCGTAAGAGGCACGATCTCGATGGGGATCGCCGTCGGGGAAGCGGTGAAATCGGCGCCGCGGCGCGGCATTCATCCTGTGGAAGCGATTGCGGAGGCGACGCAGCAGACGATCTACGGTCGCGCGGTGCGGCTCTTTGAAGGGAAAGTGGTCGACGTCGTGCGCCGTACGGAGGCCGGGTTTGCCGTAGGACAGGCGGTGCTTTCGGGGATCGGCACCGACGTCGGACGGGTAATGGAAGTGCGATTCCAAAATGAAAATTTGGCCGCCATCTTGGACGGAAAAGTCGTTGCCAGTGTGCCCGATCTGATCACCTTGGTGGACAGCGAGACGGGCTTTGCCATCACCACCGAGCGTATCCGCTATGGACAACGGGCGGTGGTGATCGGCATTCCGACACCGGAGATCATGCGCACGAAGGAAGCGCTTGACGTGTGGGGACCGCGGGCTTTCGGACTCCAGATGGATTTTGTGCCGCTGGAGGTGACGTATCGTTCGTATTACCTGCAATACGGCGTGCCGAAGGAGAAAGAGAAGTACCTTCGATGAACGTTCAGGCATTCGGCGAGGATCAAACGCGAAGCGTCGCCCGGGCTTCCCGGACGACGCTTTTGGTTTGGGCGGAAAGGTTGTTTGGGCGGAAAAGTTGGGGTGCGCGCGGCTATTTTTGCGTGGGTTGAAAGGATTCCGGGATCGGATCGTTCAGCAGGGAGAAGCGGTTCAGCACGTACGCCGTGAGAGAGATGACCACGCCGATGACGGCCGATAAGACCATGCCTTTGAGTTCGACGGTCCCGACGGTCACCTTCGCCCCGCTTACTCCGGTGATCAAGACGATGGCGGACAGCACCATGTTGTAGTTGCGGCTGTAGTCCAACCGTCTTTCGACGAGCATGCGGATCCCGGCCGTAGCGATCACGCCGAAGAGGAGCAGCGAGACGCCGCCCATCACCGGTACGGGGATGGACTGAATGAGGGCGGAAAGCTTTCCGATCGTCGAGGCGAGGATGGCGATGACGGCCGCCCCGCGGATGACCCAGACCGAGTAGACGCGGGTAATCGCCATGACGCCGATGTTTTCGCCGTATGTCGTGTTTGGCGGGGAGCCGACGAGGCCGGAGAGCATGTTGCTGATCCCGTCGCCGATGAGCGACAAGTGCAGCCCGGGTTTTTTCATCAAATCACGCTCGACGATGTTGCCCGTCACGATGAGGTGGCCGATGTGTTCGGCGAGAACGACGAGCGATGCCGGCATGATGAGCAAGATCGCATGGAGGTCCATGACCGGCGCGTGGAATTCAGGCAGCTTGAGCCACGGTGCGGCCGTGACCGGGTCAAAGTTGACCATGCCGAGGACCAGGGCCAAAAGATAGCCGCTGACCACGGCGATCAAGACGGGGATCAC
The DNA here is from genome assembly GCA_014896255.1 of Hydrogenibacillus sp. Taxonomy (GTDB): domain Bacteria; phylum Bacillota; class Bacilli; order Thermicanales; family DSM-22653; genus Hydrogenibacillus. The sequence continues at coordinate 7,576 of JADBKT010000014.1, read as the reverse complement.
CTGGAAAAAGCCGCGAAACACGAGCGAACCGATGACGCCGACGAGGAACGTAAACAGGGATACGGCGAGCACCTTGGCGTCGGGCTGTTCTGCCGTAAGGCCGGCCATGTCCGCCGCGACGGGGGCGAGCTCCAGCCCGATGACCGCCACCACTGCACCCATCACGGGAGGGGGCAGCACGATATCGATCCAACGCGTGCCCAACTTCTTGACGATGATTCCGGCGATGACGAACAGCAATCCGGCGACGATAAACCCGGACTGGGCGTGGTTATACCCCGTTTTTGAGATGATGAGCAGCGTCGGCGCGATGAACGCGAAACTCGATCCCAAGTACGAGGGGATGCCGCCCTTGGTCACGTAACTGTAAAGGAGCGTGCCGATGCCGTTCATCAGCAGCGTAATCGCCGGGTTGATGCCGAACAGGAGCGGAACCAAGACGTTTGCGCCGAACATGGCCATGACATGTTGCAAGCTGAGCGGGATCGTGTCTAAGATCGGCAGGCGTTCTTCAATTTGATAGATGCGTCGCGACACAAAGGAACCCCCTTGCCGGCGTCAGTATGTATCAGTATCCGGCATTTTACCATTTTCGTCAAGGTTTGTATATCCTGCGACTTTTTCTTTGAAACAGGGAAACAAGGCGAAAGCGCAGGACAAGAACCGGCACGCCACTGGCGGGAATGACATACATTTTACGGTGAGAAAGCAAAAGAGAGAAGCGCAGAAGGAAGGGGAGCGGATGTCCAAACTGGTCGTCATCGATCCGGGGCACGGCGGCCACGATCCTGGCGCGAGCGGATACGGGCTTTTAGAAAAAAATTCGACGCTCGACCTGGCGTTGCAGGTGGGCAAGGTGCTCCAGGACCGCTACGTCGTCCGCGTAGAGTGGACGCGAACGACGGACGCCTTCGTATCATTGACAGATCGCGCGACGCTGGCGAATCGGCTAAAGGCGGACTATTTCATTTCCCTCCATCATAACGCTTACGACGGAAATGCTCGCGGGTTTGAATCCTATATCTTCAGCGGAAAAGTGAATCCATTCACCGGAAACGCCCAAAAATTGATCCATGTCGAGATCATGCAAGCGTTAAAACCGTACGGCGTCGTCGACCGAGGAACAAAGCGGGCCGACTTTGCTGTGCTCCGGGAGACGGTCATGCCGGCCTTGTTGGTCGAATATTTATTCATCGACAACGCACAGGACAACGCGCTCCTTCAAAATCTGTCCGTTCGTCAGGCGATGGTCGAAGCAACAGCCCGCGGCATCGCCAGAGTGCTCGGACTCTCCGAAAAACCGGACCGTCAGAAAGCGCAAGGTCCAAGTCAAACGGCGGACAAAATCTATCGCGTGCAGGTCGGAGCATTTCGCGACCGGCGCAATGCCGAACGGCTGCTTAAAAAATTGAAGAGCCTCGGCTTTAAAGACGCCATGATCACCGAAACGCTTGCTCCGCCGTCGGACGAGAACCAAACGAATTGATCCTGCCGTGTGCCCCGCTCTCCCGGCGCGTCATCGCCTACCGACCGGGTTTCAAAGACGCCACTTCGGCCTCGTCCACCCCACCGGTGGGAGTCCTGGACGACGGGAAACGGATCCCCCGCGATGACAGCGCCTCCATCCGTCCGGACCCGCCGGTGGCTTCAGGGCGTCTGCCGGCCCCAGCGGGTGGTGGGCGTGCTCATGATCCGCGACGGCGACCCCGTCGACCACGAGGTCTTTCCGGGCGATACCGCCGACAAGGCGACCGTGTAGACCGTCCTGGATGCCCTCAAGCGGCGCTTTCACCTGCGCCGGGTGATCTTCGTCGACGACCGGGGCATGGTCAGCCGCCAGATCCTGCGGGCCATCGAGGAAGCCGGGATGGAAACCATGCGCACCTGAAGCAGCGGATCGAGCGCGGGGAAGCCAAGGATCTCCTGCGGAACCGCCTCGTGGCCCGTTACCTCGATCCGGACGCCGTGGTGCGGGCGTACAAGGGTCTCGGGCGACTCGAACGGGCCTTTTGCACCCTCAAGTCCGCCCTGGACCTGCGGCCCATGTTCCACTGGACGGAGCGGCGGGTCCGGGCCACGTCACGGCCTGCTTCCTGGCGCTGGTCCTGGAGAGCTTCTTGTTGCGTAAGCTCCGCCAGCACAACCCCGAGGCGAGCGCCGAGGACGTGCTAAGCGAAAGTCGAGTTCTACCGGGGAAAGCCTTCGCCGGCCGCGGATGCGTTAACGGTTGAGAATGCTCAACATCTGTTCCGTCTCTTGAATGAGCCGGCGGACGATTTCGCCCGCACCGGCTTCGCGGCTCAGGGCCGAAGCCTGACCGGACCAGAGCGACATGAACTCCGGATCGGATTGCCGCGCGGCCCAGTTCCGCATGGGACGGGTGAGCGCATTCTGAATGGGATAAGGGGGGATGGGCGCGTCGTATTCGTGTATCAGCGAGATGAACGCATTCTGAATCCCTCGCGCCGGCTTTCCGGAAAAGGCGGCGGTGATGACGGTCGAGGTGTCGCGACTGTGGAGGACCGCTTTTTTGTAGCTGGGGTGTGCGCCGCTTTCCCGGCTGGCGAGAAAAGCGGTGCCCATCTGCACCGCCGATGCCCCCAGCGCCAGCGCGGCGACGATGCCTCGGCCGTCCATGATGCCGCCTGCGGCGATGACGGGAACGCCGACCTTGTCCACGATCTGGGGGACCAGCGCGATCGTCCCGATGAGGGCGGATGCGTCGAACCCGAGAAACGTCCCGCGATGCCCGCCCGCTTCATATCCCTGCGCCACGACGGCGTCCACGCCTGCCTCTTCCAGCCGGACCGCTTCCGCCACCGTGGTGGCCGTCCCGATGACGCGGATCCCTCTGGCTTTCCAGGCCGAGACTTCTTCGCGGGTCGGACAACCGAAGGTGAAGCTGAAAACCGGCACCCGTTCTTCCAAGACGACCGTCATCTGCGCAGCGAACGCATCTTCAAGATTCGTCTCGAATGAGAGGTCGTTCAGCTCCTCGGCGATTTCCTTCCCGAATGGATGCAAGGTTTTTAGATAATCTTTCATCCGGTTTACGCCATCCCAATCCACTGGTAAGTGCTTCTCCGGCATAAAGAGGTTTACGCCAAACGGTCGATCGGTCAATTCACGGATGCGACGAACGGCGGCCCGGATGGCCTCCGGCGACATGTAGCCGGCGCCGAGGAAACCGAGACCGCCTTCGTTGGACACCGCCGCGACGAGCTCGGGCGTGGTCGGGCCTCCGGCCATCGGAGCCTGGATCAGCGGATAGGGGATGCCGAACAGGCGTGTGATCGCCGTTTCATACCACATGCGAGTTTCTCCTCTTGTTTGGATGTTTATTTACTGTCGGGCTAAGGACGGCCGATCGAGCGCAAGACACGCATGTTTTCCGAAAGTTCCCTGTACAGCCGGTACGGTTTGCTCGTCACGCGGTACGGGAGCGCGATCATGAAACGCCATTTTCCCTGCGAGCGCAGTTCGTCGCGCAGGCGATTGGGTTTGGTGAGAAGCCGCGCGATCATCTCCTTCGACAAGGCTTCGATGACGTCGATGCTTCGGTTCAGCGTCTCTCCGCACTCCAGGCAAGTCGCCCTGGTCATGGCGTCGTTCACGTATTCGAGTTCATGGGCCGTTTCTTTGCCGCATGTCCGGCAAAGAAGGACAGTGTTCATTTTTTGCCGGCGCATGCTCCACCACCTCCGCGCAAGGTGCGAAATCGGCGCTTTTGAAGACGACTTTGCCTTTATTATATCGCGGTGGAGGAAATGCGTCGATCGACCAACCTCCCGGTATCGGAATGCGCAAAAATTATTCCATGGATTCGGCAGGATTTTACGAGCAAAGCAAAGAAGGAAGACCCCAGAGACCGCGCCGCGGTCGCGTCGTTCGATAGTTCCCTTGATCCGTCTGTCGGGCGCCTTAAGCGTCCGTCCGCGAAGTCGTACGGTCGGCTCCGGGCCTCGGCCTCTTTTGGGCTGCGGTTCATCAGGTTTAAGGAGACCGGCCGAAGGCACGATGAACGGCGTAAAAGCAGACGATCAAAATGCGCACATGAGGGGATGTCCCCCGAAGCCAGTGAAAAGCGGGTGAGCAGCCGATGAACGAGCCGATGATCTCCGACGCGGCGCGGATTCGCGACAACCTCCGGCACCTTCGCGAGCGCATCGAAACGGCGTGCGCGAGGAGCGGGCGCCGACCCGAAACCGTGAAGCTTCTCTTGGCGACGAAGACGGTGCCGGCGGAGCGCCTGCGCGCGGCGGTCGACGCCGGAGAACGGCTGTTCGGAGAAAACAAAGCGCAGGAGCTGCGCGAAAAGCAGCCCGCCCTCGCCGACGCGCCGGTGGAGTGGCATTTTATCGGGCATCTGCAGACGAACAAGGTCAAAGACGTGATCCCGTACGTCACGATGATTCATTCGGTGGACCGGCTTAGCCTCGCCGAAGCGCTGCATAAACGCTTGAGCCGGGACGGAAAGGCGATGGACGTGTTGATCCAGGTGAATACGTCAGAGGAGCCGAGCAAGTTCGGCGTCCGGCCGGAGGAGGCGCCGATGCTCATCGAGCAGGTGGCCGCCTTTCCCACGCTTCGGATCAAGGGCTTGATGACGATCGGGAAGTTGTCCGCCGATCCTAAAGACGCGCGCCGATGCTTTCGCCTGCTCCGGGAGATCCGGGACCGGGCGCGCGATCTTCGCCTTCCCGGCGTTGAGATGGCAGAGCTTTCGATGGGGATGTCCGGGGATCTGGAGATCGCCATCGAAGAGGGGGCGACGATCGTTCGCGTCGGGACCGCCGTCTTCGGAGAACGGAAATATCCTGACAGTTATTATTGGCGGGAAGGGAAGTAGGCGGCCGATGACGCGGTCCGGAGCGCCTCGCGGCGCGTGTCGCGGAATGGTGCCAGGACCGCTTCGGCAAGTTGATCCGTCATTGCCTTAAAACAAGGAGGTTCGTTTGTCGACGCGCCTTCGCGGACGATGCCGGATTGTGGCGGTTTTTACCGCCGATACGCCGAACCGGGTGGTCGTGGACGGGAAGGCGCTTTCGTTCGAAGTTCTTCCGCAGATCGTGGGCGGTCGGGTCATCGCCTCGGTGAAAACGGTGAAGGAAACTTTATTTCGTTTCCTCAAAATCGAGCCGATGGGCTATTCCGTTCGGGATCGGTGTCACTTCACCGCAACAAACGGTCATGTGGTTATTGAAAACGTGCACCACTCCATCACATACGGGAAAATGGCGCTTTTTTGTGATTTAATTCATGAGATTCAAGGAGTGGAAGAAAAGGTCGGGCCATGTCGCCTTTGAGGAACTTCTGGCCCGCGTGCGGGCACTTTTAATGTGCGATCCGCGGGCCCGGACGCCGCTTTTTTCAAACGGGGATCTCCTGTGATACCGTCACCCGCACCGCATGGCTGAAAGGCAAATGATTGGAGCTGACGCGCAAGAAAAGGCGAGTTCGGAGCTTTTGATGCGGAAGAAAGAGTCCGTGGTGAGTCAGGAGGAAATCATCGAACGGGTCTTGGGCGACACGGTAGACCCGTTTACGACCGTCGTCCGCGCTCATATCCAAAGCGCATGGCGTCAGCGTGTCGCTCGCGGGGGAGTCGGAGGTGTGCATGTTCGGGCGCGAGGCGCTGATCATGGTGGCCATCCAAAATTTGCTCGACAACGCCATTCGCTACAACCAACCGACCGGGCGGGCGCGTCGAAGTGAGGATGACGATCAATCCGCGGAAACGGGAAGCGGAGATCGTCGTCGCGGACACCGGAGTCGGCATCCCGGCGGAGGAAATCGAGCGCATTTTTGAGCGTTTTTATCGCCTTAATCGTTCCAGGAGCCGCGACCGCGGCGGGGCGGGCCTGGGGCTGGCCATCGTGGAACACGTCGACCAACTTCACGGCGGGACGGTCAGGGTCGTAAGCAGGCTGGGCGAGGGCAGCCGATGGTTTTTGTCCCTCCCGGCGGGGCCGTGCGCGCCCGCTTCTCCATGACCCTTCCGCGCTTCCGTCGGGCCGCGCTCTGGACAATCTCTCAATGTAGATCTATAGTTGAAGGAAAAAGGAGGTTGTTCATAGTGTCCAAATTTTTAGCCAATGCGATCGTGATATCTTTTTTTCTCATCTTCATCTTCGGGGCCACCTGGTTTATCACTCAAGACGATTCGAAGGTTGCGCTTGTCGTCTCAATTATCTTAGCCATCGCCACGGTGGTGATGGCCTTGACCATCCATCAACTGGATTTGACGTTACAACAGATGAACTTAACGACTTTGAATACGGTCAATGAATACATGAACGGTGAGCTGAAGAAGAGCCTTAGAGTTCCTTAAAGATCCAAACAACATCGATTTGCTCGGACGTATCAGTGCAACCTTTAATCGAATCGGTCATTACGCGGACGTATTCGAGACGATCGCGGCCGGTTGTCGGGCGTTCGGTATTGAACGCCGTCTGTGAGCATGTCCGGCGATCTGGGAGTGACCGGCGGAGATGGGTGGTGGGATCGATGGCACCGCGTCCGCAAAGGCAGACGACTTTTTCTGTTTAGCCGGCACGTTTCGGCGCCAATTCAACCGCTTGCCGGATCGCTTCTTTCATGCTCAGCTCATCGGCGATGCCGCGGCCGGCAAAGTCGAATGCGGTTCCGTGGTCGACGCTTGTTCGGATGATCGGCAGCCCGACCGTGATGTTGACGCCTGCTTCCAACCCCAGCACCTTGACCGGCCCATGCCCCTGATCGTGATACATCGCCACCACAATGTCAAAATCGCCCCGCACAGCCCGGAAAAACAGCGTGTCCGCCGGCAGAGGCCCCACGGCGTCGATCCCTTCCTGCTGTGCCCGCTTGACCGCCGGAACCACTTTTTCTTCTTCCTCGCCATAGCCGAACAGCCCGTTTTCCCCGGCATGCGGATTGATTCCGCAAACGGCGATCCGCGGTTTGTCGTATCCCGCTTTTTGAAGCGTTTCGTGCGCCAGACGGATCACCTTGTATACCCGCTCCGGGTTGATCGTCTTTACCGCGTCGATCAGCCCGATGTGCGTCGTCACATGAATCACTTTCAGCTTGGGGGTTGAGAGCATCATGGCGAAATCTTCCGTACCGGTCAGTTCGGCGAGAATCTCCGTGTGGCCCGGATACGGGTGACCGCCCTTGTGCAAAGCCTCCTTGTTCAGTGGAGCGGTGCAGATCGCATCGATCTGACCCGCTTTGGCCAGTTCGACCGCCTTCTTCAAGAAACGGAAAGCGGCATCTCCCGCCTGCGCCGACACCTGCCCAAACGGCAGATCGGCGGGCAGAAGGTCAAGATCCAGGCAGTCGATGGTCCCATTCCCATATAGAAAAGCGGCTTCCGCAGCGTCGGTCAACGATCGGACGTTAAGATCGGCACGAACGATTTCATTGGCTCGATGCAAAATTTTTGCATCACCGATCACAAGTGGCCTGCACATTTCATAGATGGCCGGATCCCAAAGCGCCTTGACGATGATCTCGGGGCCGATGCCGGCCGCATCCCCCATCTTGACCTCCTCCCCGGAATGAATTCCGGGGATTCCCACGGGGAGGTTAGCGC
>JADBKT010000013.1 GCA_014896255.1 Hydrogenibacillus sp. | reverse complement strand
AGATACTCCCGCGCCGTCCGGCTGGTGAGCCCTTTCGGCCTTCCGGCGGCGATGAGGTTGTTGGCGAAGGTCGTGGTGCGGGCGACGAGTTCCCGGTACCGGTTGATCTTCGCCTGCGTCGGTCGGTGCAGACGAAGGCGAAGGGTGATGGTTTGCACTCGGTCACCTCCTTTCTGTCTTAGGTTGTCTTTGCGAAAATTCTACCACATGCATCGAGAATGTAATGCCCACAACCGGTCTGGTCATCTCAGTCGACTCCTTTCAATACGGATCTTGCATGGAGCAACGTCTCTTTCGTGCCGAAAGCGCCCGCTTTCGTCACAGTCAGAATACTGCGCTGTCCCGCCAGCCGGCTGATCGGCACGCCCGGCTCCAGTTCCTGCAGAAGCTCAAGGCCGGTTACCCCAAGCTGTTTGCACACCGCTTTCGCCGTGTCGCCGCCCGTCAAGATCACGCCTTGCAACTCGCTGTTTTCGATCGCTTGCGCCGCTGCCGCTCCCAATGCGTCCGCGATCCGATCGGAGATTTGGGTCCTGTCCAGTCCCAGTTTTTCCCCCAATGCGTTGGCAGCCGCCACCTGCCCCGGGGCAGAGCCCGCATACAGCGCCGCATCCTTCCCCTGACCGATGGCTGCCAGCAATTCCGAGCGGCAGCGGTCGATCTCCGCCCCGGCGGCGGACCCTCCTTGCACGACCGGCAACGGATTCATCTCGACCGCCGTCACGTCCGGCTGTTGGCAAAACACGCCGACCTGTTCCCGGGTGATGCTCGACGTGCTGCCCTCCACCAGCAACACCGGTTTTGTTGCCGGGGGAATGACAAGCGGCCGCCTTTCGCCCACCGGCAGTCCCAACCGCGCCGGCAACCGATCGGCAAGGCCGGCGGAGCCGACCCACAAGATCCGATGCTCCGTTTCCGCCAGCTCCGCGATCCGCTCCAGATCCGTGTCCGTTTCCGCATCAAACACGACGAGCTCCATACCGCTTGCCAGCAACGATTGCAATCGCTCCAGCACCGCTTGCTTACCCGCACGCAGCACGTCCAGGCCGATCGACCCGCTTTTCCGTTTCGACTGGGTGTTCAGGAGCACCGACACATCCGATTGATGCACGGGAGACTTCGGATCCCGCCCGATCTCCGTCTGGTGAATGGGCTGGCCGCGCAGATAATGGTGGCCGTTTACCGTGGTCCGGCCGATTTTCGGAAAGGCCGGCGCCACCGCCGCAAAATCGAACGGGAACGCGTCGAGCACCCCGTCGATTTCCGCGCCCAGATTGCCGTGCAAGGTCGAATCGATCTTTTTGTTGAGATGGGCAAATCCAAGCTGTCTCAACCGGGCAGCGGCTTCCTTCACCCGTCGGTACGCCTCCGCCGCCGACACCGCCCGGCTGTCCGTGTCGATCACCAGCGACTCTGCTGCCGCGGTTTCCCCGGTCCCGGAAACCAACCGTCGCAGGTCAAAAACCACCCGGGTGGCGATTCCCTTTCGCGCCAATTGGACGCCCGCATCGGAGGCACCTGTCAAATCGTCTGCGATAATCGCCATTTTGTTCATGCTGTTTCCCCCTGCTGCCTTGAGTGACATTTACCGAAACCCTCCTGCCCGGGATTGTAGGGGCGACAAGCTCCCATAGCCCATCGAAAGCGGAAAGGTCTCGGGCGGTTTCCCGGGACAGGTTCTGCTGCAGCCGGACGTATTGTGAACGCCAAGTGCCGGACATGAGGCCACGGATGATGGGCAGAGACGGGCCATCATGTCAAACCGGCCGTGTTGCTGCCGACCCCGATCCGTTTCGCCCACCAGGCCGTTACGATCGGCACCAGGATCGCGGTCACGATCACGCAGGAAGCGACCAGTGCGGTAGCCGCCGGAGCCACCGGAGCATAGGCGGAGTTGGCCGCCGCCACGATCGCCAAAACCGACAGCCCGACAAACATGCCGTCGCTGATCATGCCTTCTCCCAGGAATCGGGCGGCGATAATTCCCGCACATTCAATAGTGTTGTCAGCTGCAGGGGGGTTGTGTTAAAATGTGTGATGATCCTCAGGCTGGAGAGGATGACGAAGTTGAGCCAGGTCGTTTATCGTTTTCGGGCTATGGGCGGCTGGCCCAGTTTCGGTGAGACGTTTGAACAGCGCTTTTCGACGATCAAGCTGGCGATGCGCAAGGCTTACTTAGATTGGCTGTACAAGCGTTTCAACCCGGAGAAAATTCGTGTTGCCGACCAAGAATACGATCTGCAGGCGATGCAGGCCTTCTGGAAACAGGAAGGCTGGCCGGAGGACGACAAATGAATTCCGTTGTTTTTGGAGATGTTGGAGGAAATGTTGGCCGTCCACAGGCGGACGGCATTTTTGCTTTTGGGGAGATCGGAAGGGGCGTGGATGATTGAAGCGCCCAGGACAAGCTGCCGACCAGAGGCCGCGCTTGGTGGTGGAACGGCTCTCCGGCGGGTATGTTCGCGGTCGACCGATCATCCAGGAAGTTTCATTTACGATGGCCCCCGGAGAATGGGTTGCCTTGGTCGGTCTCAACGGCGCAGGAAAAAGCACCCTCATCCGCCATCTGATCGGGTGGATGCGCCCGGAAACGGGGACCATCGCCATCGACGGCCGGACGCCCAAAGAAGATCCGCTCGCGTATCGGCGCAGTCTTGCTTTGGTGCCGGAGATGCCCGTCTTCGACGATGCGCTTACGCTGTTGGAGCATTTGGAGGCGTATGCCGCGAGCTACGGGCTTCCCGAAGCCCTGTGGCAAGCGCGTTTCACGCCGCTCGTCGATGCCTTTCGACTCGGGCCGCATCTCGATCGTTATCCGCGAGACTTTTCCAAAGGGATGCGGCAGAAGATGCTGCTCGTGATGGTGCTTCTCGTTCGTCCGCCGCTGTTGATTTTGGATGAGCCCTTGCTCGGCCTCGATCCGCTCGGCGTTCGTACGCTTCTTACGGCGCTCGATACGGCGCGGCGGGAAGGCAGTGCGATTCTGATGTCGACCCATCTGATCACCACGGCCGCGCGCTGGTGTGACCGGTTGATCGTCATGCACGACGGCAAGCTGCTCTGGCAAGGCACGTTCCAGGAAATGAAGCTGGCGGTTCAAGGCGCTTTGGCGAATCCGGCGGGACAACCGTACGGTGCAGAAGGTGCGCTTTTGGCCGGCGGGGCGGGGGATGGCCGGGATGAGAAGCCGGACGATCAATCGGCCGAATGGTCGGATGATCCCGATGCGCTTTATCTTGCGCTGATCGAGCGGTTGACGCAAACACGGTTGACGAACGGAGCGCGGGCGAATGACGCGTAAGCGGTTGACGGGCGCCGAAGCACATTGGCCGCGCCGAAGTCATAAACACAGTTATGAAGCGCTTTTCCGGACTCGGGAAGGCCGTGCCCGGGAATTGCTGCTCCGCGATCTTCATCGGCTGACCAAGGGGTACGGCATCGTCGGCTTGCTGGGTTTCATTTGTTTCATCGGCGCTTATCCGCTGTTGATCGAGTGGTTGCCGTCGTCGCGGTGGATCAGCGCGTTCAGCGTCGTCGTGCCGGCGCTCTTGATCGCTGCCCGTCGCTTTCGAACGTTCGTCATACCGTCGGATGTCGTCTTCCGCTCGGCAGATCCGCTTTTTAGGGCCGTCTTCGTTCGACTGGGACGGCGCCGGGCGCTCGGATACGGATGGATGCATGCGCTTTTGGTCGACGTCGTCTTTTGGCCGCTTTGGATGCACCGCATGGATTTACTGAGGGCGGCTTTCCTGTCCGTAGTTTTCCTCGTTCTCAGTACCGCGTACACGATTTTCACCTGGGCGCGCTTGGCGGCGGATCACAGCGGCGGCCTTCTCGGGTTGATCGAAGCGGATCAGCGCGCGCGGCGGCGGCTCATCGTCGGATTGTCCTTCTTTCTCTTTCGCCCGGCGCTCATGGATGAACGGACGGAGGCGGGGGACCCACTCGGCGTATTGGGTGACGAGGGCGAGTCGCGATTCATTCGCGCCGTTTGGCGAAGACGGACACGTCGAATCGGGCGATTTTTTCCGCCGATTCGGCTCTTTTCCGGGCGTACGCAGAGAGTGGGCGGATCATCGGCGCTTTTGTGGCGCTTGTTTTTCTACGATTGGCTGCGGAACGACGGGCTCTTGATGGCGATCCGCGCTTACGGAGTGGCCGCCGTGTTCATCGTCGCCTGGCCGCATCCCATTGTCCGAGTGGCAATCCTGTTGACGTTTACGGGCGGCACCGCGGTCATGGCCTTAGAGCGGGCCAAGGCGCGCGTTGAAACGCCGTGGTTCATCGTTTTGCCCCGTGAGTCGGGCGCGGAGGATGCCGCCGCCAAGCGGTTGGCGCTTCTGATCGGGCTCGTCTTCGGTGTGGGTTTGTTTCCGTGGTTCTTCTTCCGCGGCTGATTCCTCAAACGTGTGCGTCGGTGGGCTTTGACCGCACCGATGTTTGAGCGTTTGCGCGCCCTGCCCATACTGATGTGGAGGATCGGCAAAAGGAGGGGGCGACGTGTGGCTTCGACCAAGCGTCAATGAGTTCGTCGTTGCCTGGAATGAACGGCTGCGCGGCATCCGTCCGGGGTACGCGATTGTGCGCTGGGAGACGGTGCTTGCCGATGGAGCGGAGAGCGCGGACCGTTCGGTTTGGACGCGCCGCCCGCAAGATGTTTTGCTCTTCTTAAAGCATGCAGAGCCCGGCGCTTTTTTTTGGGGAACGCTCGGCGAAGACGGCGCGTTTCGAGCGCTGACGCTCATCTGGCCCAAGAAGGATCGGAGGAATCGTTTGGAATTTCTCGTTTCCTCCGCGGCGATGTTGGATGCTTTGAAGATCGTCGTGCGCTCCGAGGATAAGATGAATCTGTTGCAACGTTTTGGGGTGTTCGGTAGAGCAACGAACGACGATGCGGATCATGTGGAGGAAGCTCGCCGCATGGCGCATAAGGTCTGCCGGATTCGGACGACAAGGGCGCTCGTCCGTTACGTGGACGGCGCGCAGGCGTTTTGGGCCCTGTCCGTGGTGTTCGATGCTTTGCATGAGATGCATTTTGTGATATGATGTCACAACAGAGAAAGAATGCCGGGGCTTGACGCTCCGATGCCCGGAGGGAGAGGGGCGAAATTGCGGGGAGACGTCATCATTTTTGCCCTGATCTGGAGCAAGCTCGTCTATGCCGGAGCGATCATGGGGCAAGGCTTGAGCGTCTCCGCGGCGCTGTATTCGCTTACGGCGACCGCCTTGCTGGCCATGATCACGTACGTCTTTCGGACGAACCGGCAGCGGTGGTACGTTTTTGTTCTGAACGTGTTCGTCTCCGCTCTGTTGTTCGCCGATCTGTTGTATTTCAAATACTTCGGACGGCCGATGTCCGTGTATGCCTTTTTACAAGTGAAGAATTTGAACGGCCTGGGCGGGAGCATCGAGGCGTTATGGTCGTGGCGGGAATGGGTCGTTCTGTTGGATGTGCCGTTGCTCGCGTTTTGGATGCGGCGGCAAAAGTTCACCCGCCGTCCGCCGACGCCGTGGCTTCGGATCGCCGCCCATGCGGTGCTCGCCGTCATGATCGTCGTCGGGTTATATGCGCTCAGCCCGAGCGGCGTGCTGCGGCCGGCCGGGGAACGTCCCGGCACCCAGGTTGCGGTCGACGACGTTCCGGATGCGCCGCCCGGCGCAACGTCCGTTCAGCGGTTCGGCCCGCTCGGCCATCACGTCGTCGATGCGCTCAGCTTCATCCGCGACGAAGAAGCGGCCGAGGATCCGGCGGCGAAAGAGGCCATCTCGCGCTGGTACACGGCGCATGACGTGGAGCTGATGCGTTCGTTCGGACATGAGGGCCATGGCAGCGCCAAAGGGATGAACGTCATCATGCTGCAGGTCGAGTCCTTGCAAAACTTTCCGCTCGATTTGGAGATCGACGGGCAGGCGGTGACGCCGACGCTCCGGGAGATGAAAAAACACGCCCTTTATTTTCCGCACTTTTATTCGCAGACGATCGAAGGAAACAGCTCGGACGCGGAGCTGCTCACCCAGACGTCGCTGTATCCGGCGGCACACGGGGCGACGTTTTATCGCTTTGCCGGCGAGCGGTATCCGTCGTTGGCGCATATGCTGAGACAAGAAGGTTACACCGTCCTGGCCGTGCACGGCGACCGAGGAAGTTATTGGAACCGCGACCGGATGTACCCGGGTTTGGGGCTTACGCCGTTTTACGATCTCGGCCGTCTGAAAGCGGACGAGATCATCGGCATGGGGCTTTCCGATCGTTCTTTGTTCCGCCAGACGGTGACGCTGCTCAAAGAGGCCCCGGAGCCGTTCTATGCGTTCGTCATCACGCTTTCCAGCCATCTTCCGTTCATCATCCCGGAAGAAGAACAGACGCTCAAACTTCCGGAATCGATGCAGGGGACGATCGTCGGCGATTATCTGCAAAGCATCCACTATTTCGATCGCGCGCTCGGGGCCTTTCTACGGGATCTTCAGGAAGAGGGCCTTTTAGAGCGGACGCTCATCGTCGTCTACGGCGATCATGACGGGCTTTTGCTGCACAAGGACCGTGAAGCGATGGAAGCCGCCTTTGATCGGTCGATCGACCAGGAGACGTGGCTCAAATCGTATCAACCCGTTCCGCTTCTGATCTACCATGTGGGGTGGACAGGGCGTACGGTGGAGACGATCGGCGGCGAGATCGACGTCACGCCGACGGTGGCGGATCTCCTCGGAATCGATGCCGGGCGGCTCGCCGGCTGGGCGATGGGGCGAAGCCTCCTCGATTCTCGGACGTCTTATGCCGTTTTGCCCGGCGGAGATTATTCCCTGCAGGCGGCGATCACCCCGGACGGCGTGTTCACGACGCTGCCGGCGTGGGCCGACGAGGCGCTCAGCGTCGCCGACCTGATCCATCGCACACGATATTTCCGCGACCGGCGGGATGTGTTGGAACCGCCGGAGGACGCATACGGTTCTGCGCGCTCTTGGTAATGATGTTTACGAAGAACTTTGGTCACGGAGGATTTTCGTGAATGGAGCGAAAAACGGCGCCGAACAAACGGGTCGGCGCTCTTGCCGTGCTTTTGGCCGCAACGTTCTACGGTACGCTGGCGCCGATGGTCAAGCGCGCATACGATGACGGTCTTTCATTTGGCCAGGTAACGTTCGGGCAGCTATTTTGGGCGTCGGTCACCTTGCTTTTCGTGCGCCTGCTCGTCGTTCGTCGAGCTTTGCGCCGCACGATGCCGCCTGATCGATCCATAACGGCGCCGCGATGGGTTTTCCCCGCTTATGCGGCGGTCGGCGTGCTCGGCCTCGCGGGAGTGAGCCTGTTCTACTACGGCGCCCTTCAGACGCTGCCGGCGCGCGTGGCCCTTATTTTGCTCTTTCAATTCGTCTGGATCGGCATTTTCGCCGAGCGGCTCTTCTTCGGCGTCCCCTTGTCTTCCAGGCGAGTGCTCTCCGTGGCCCTCATCGTCGCCGGAGACGTCTTTGCGCTCCGCGCATGGGAAATCGATTGGTTCTCACAAAACGGATGGGGGATGCTTTGCGGCCTTATGGCTGCCGTGAGTTACACCGCGTTTTTGCTCGGCACGTCGCGCCTGCCGCAGGCGCTTGAGGTCCTCGATCGCTCGCTTCTCATGGTCGGCTCGGGGGCGCTGTTCGCCTTGGTTTTCTTTCTCTTTTCCGATCCCGGAGCGCCGCTTTTCACGCCGGTGCACGGCTTGGGATACGTGCTCTGGCTGGCCGTGCTCGGACAGGTGCTGCCGCCGATTTTGTTCAATTGGGGCGCGCCGAAAATCGGCGGGTCGATGACGACGCTGTTATCATCCGTGGAGCTTCCGGTAGGGATGGTGCTCGCCGCTCTTCTGCTCGGCGAGCCGTTCGGCACGAGCGAGGCGGTCGGAACGGCGCTCATCGTCGCCGGGCTTGTCCTTTCGGCCGAGCGCGATGCCGGCGCGTCCGAGGACGATCCGTCGCCGGACGCGGTGCGCTGACCGCACCAGCGCATCGGGAAGCGAGGTGGATACTGTCCGTCCGCGTGGCGACCCCGGATAAAATGATCGACGATGGAAAGGATACGGATATGAAGCCGACGCGGTGGCTGTGCGCCTATCGGCGTTCGAGGGAGGTAACGGCCCATGCTCTGGTTATCGGGTGAGGGCATTGAAGGGCGGACGATGACGTATGGGGCAGCGGCGGAACGCCTGGCCCCGTACGGGTATACGCTCGGCGGCGGATGGGAATTTGAGGGAGGTTATTTTGACGCGTTGATCGCGAGCATCGGAGAATCGCAATATTATCTCCGTCTGCCGGTGCGCGTCCTTGAAGGCGCGCTCGACGATCCGTCGGCGCGCATCGTCTTCGGCCGGCCTTTTTTGTTGCATCACGTCGTCCATCACGGCGTGGCGCCGACCGAGCATCATCCGTATTTCGACTCCGCGGGTCTGAGCGCCATGTGGAACCAGTTCCAGCCGCCGAAAGATCCCGACGCCGCGATCGAGGATGAAGCGCGTTGGCGGCAGGCGGCCGAAGGACATTTGGCAGCTGTCCGGCGGGCGCTTGAAACGCCTTGACCGGCATACGACGGCGGGAGCGGTATCATGCATTATTGGGCATTGACTTCTGCTTGCATTGGTGATATGATTAGAAACGTCACGTTAAGTCGCATGAGCCTGCGGGTGTGGCGGAATTGGCAGACGCGCTAGATTCAGGGTCTAGTGGGCATTCGCCCGTGGGGGTTCAAGTCCCTCCACCCGCACCATTCAAGGATTTTTCGCCTAGCGGTACGTGAAAAAAATCGTGTGATAAGGCGTGTTTGAAAACATGCTGATGTAGCAAACCTTACTTCGAAGCTAGGCGTTTGGATAACCCCTTTCCCGGTGTTCAGTGAGGCCAAACGGAAAGGGGTTTTTCTATTGCCAGGAAAAAAACGCTCATCCCCCGAATGGCAACAGGTGTTGGAAGAATACCTTCTTTACCGCAAAGCGGATGGACTGCGTGAGAAGACACTCGCAAGCCAACGGGAAATCATATTCATCTTGTTCAGACGCTATCCTGAAGCATGGAACGAGCCCAAACAAGCCGTTTTGAAGTTTTTGAGTGAAGAGGTGAACCCTGCGACGTATAACCTCCGCCTGTCATATTTGAAAACGTTTTTCAATTGGTGCATTGAACAGGGATTAATGCACGACAACCCGGTCAAAGGCTTCAAGAAGCGCAAAGCAGACCATCGGATCGTCCAGCTCGATGAGACAATTATTTCCAGACTTCTGGAGCTACCGAACAAACGTTCGTATGCGGGGCTAAGGGACTATGCACTGCTTCTGTTGACGCTGGACACCGGAATTCGGCCAAAAGAAGCATTTGCCCTGCAAAAAGACGATGTAAACCTTCGATCTAACGAAGTCTACGTTCGAGCAAACGCCTCGAAGACGAAGATCAGCCGAACACTCCCCATATCCCCCATCACAGCCAAGGCTATTCGGCAACTCCTAAGCGCAAGGCATCCCGATTGGAAAGACGATGTTCCCGTCTTCGCCTCAGCGGACGGAACGCCGCTGAACAAGGACACGCGGGGAGACCGGCTTGAGATGTTGGTCATGCGGTTGACTGTTTATGCGACGGTTAATGCTTTGCACGAGCACCGCCTTGATCTTGCTCCATCGGTCCGCTGAGGCAGAAGACGGCATCGTCTTTCCAATCGGATGCCTTGCCAGAGCTGCCGAATAGCCTTGGCTGCGATGGGATATGGGAGTGTTCGGCTGATCCCAGTTCGATAAGTGTCAGAGCTCGAACGTAGACTTCAGTTAGATCGAAGGTTTACATCGTCTTTTTTGTAGGCAAATGGCCGGCGCCTGCGCCAACGTTTCCGCGTTTTGACCACGGTCGTGCGATCCCAAAGCCGCGGACCTCCGGCCTTCGGGTGAAGCACGGACTCGAAATCGAGCCCTAAGAACCTACGGTGCTCTTTTGAAGCCTTTGATCAGCTTGTCGTGTACAATCCCGTTCATGCACCAAACAATGCCAATATGCATGCAGGCGGAGGTTATACGTCGCAGAGTTCACCCTTCACCAAACTTCCTGCGCAAAACGGTTTGTTTGGGCTCGTTCCATGCTTCAGATAGCGTCTGAACAGATGAATATATCTCCGTTGGCTTCGCATGTGAGTGCCCTCACGCAGTCCATCCGCTGCGTAAAGAAGCGTATTTCCAACACCTGTTGCCATCTTGGGCTCCTCTTTGAGAAAGGGATGCTGGCTTGCTTTGATGGAATGAATTCGATCCATGGGTCCGGTTTTCCTTCACAACGAAGAGGTTTTTCACCGGTCTTCTAGCGGGACGCGGCATCGGCTGTGCAGCCAAACACGCCTTATCACACTTGAGATTTTTTCACAAAAATGCCGCTGCAACAGTATCCCTTTGAATGGTGGTGAGGGACTGAACTCACAAGCGAATGCCCATCAGATCCTGAATCAAGTGTTGGGCCGCCGACAGCTAAAAATACGTTTGACCCTCATCCATATTTCAGGTAAAATGTACCCATGAAACTCAGCGAATGGGCCAAAAAACGCGGCATCACCTACAAGACGGCGTGGCGCTGGGTTCGGGAAGGCAAAATGCCCGTGCCGTTCGAAATCACCCCCTCGGGCACGATCCTCGTCCACGAACCCGAAGCGCCGAAAGTCGGCATCGTCGCCCTCTACGCCCGGGTGTCGTCTTCCGACCAGAAGGCCGATCTTAAGCGGCAGGTGGTGAGGCTTTTAGAGTTTGCGAATGCCCAAGGCCTTTCGGTCGGAAAGACGGTCCAGGAGATCGGTTCCGGTTTGAACGGCAGGCGGAGGGAGCTCATCAAGCTGCTCTCCGACCCGAACGTCACGACGATTGTCGTCGAACACCGGGACCGGCTCTCCCGCTTCGGCTTTGAATTCATCGAAGCCGCGCTACTGGCGCAGGGGCGAAAGATTCTTGTGGTCGAAGAAAAAGAAATCGACGATGATCTTGAACGCGAGATGACCGAAGTCCTGACCTCCCTTGCCGCAAGATTGTACGGCAAGCGTTCCGCGAGACGCCGGGCCAAAAAGGCGCTGGAGGCGCTTGGGACCACAGAGCATGGGCCGTTACCTTTCGAACGCCGATAGGCGGGTCAGCCACCGCGTCGGCTTCATATATCCGTATCCTTCCAATGTCGATCATCATCCGGGTCGCCACTGCGGACGCGTGACAGTATCCACCTCGCTTCCTTTGATGTGCTGAGCAAGTCAGCGCACTGCATCCGGCGACGACATCGCCCCCGATTGCCGGTACGCTTCGGCTGAAAGGCCTGGCGACGATGAGCGCTGTTCCGACTCCGCCTCGTTGTGGCGGAACGGTTTCCGCCAGCGGGTAGAAGAGCGCAGCACCATCCCTACCGGAAGCTCCTTAATGGATGATAACAGCGTCGTCATCGACCTGCTGATTTTTTCGCGAAGTGCGCCCCAAATCATTGAATGCAAACACCGAGTGGTAGCACCTGTCCGAGCACGCACAGCTGCGGAGCACGGGTCCTCCCAAGCTGCGTAACGTACCTGGCGTGGAAAAGCGGCGCCCTCGGATCGGTGAAGAGAAAGAAAACCAGGCGAACAGCGCCCCCGAGCCGACCATGAGAAGCGAGCGATCGAGTGACCTCGCCGCCTGCGGCAGGCGCGTGCCGAGCAAAACGCGAAAAACTCACGGCGCGCCTAAGGCCCCAAAGCATCTACCATCCGTTTTGGGTGAGAACCAATCGATTTCCATGCGCGGAGCGCGTAAAGACGTCTCCGGCGCACGATGGGCTCACGGAGAGCACTCGCCTGGGAAGATCTGAACGTCGCCGGGATGCTGAAGAACGACCGCCTTGCCCGGCACTTCGCCGACGTCGGCTGGGGCACCTTCCGGGCGCTCCTCGAAGCGAAAACCAAGCTTCGTGGCGTGCGCATCGTGAAGGTGAACCGCTACGCGCCGACGTCGAAGTCGTGCCACGTCTGCGGTCATGTGCTTCCGGAACTTCCGCTTTCCGTCCGGGAATGGACGTGTCCGGCGTGCGGCACGCACCACGACCGGGACGAGAACGCGGCGAAGAATCTCCTTAGATTCGCCCTGGCCGCAGGCTGATGCGGCCCTACCGCGAGTTCCGCGGGAAGTGACGCCTGTGGAGACGGGTTCTGCGGCGGAACGCGAGGATTCTCGCGGTCCACGAGCATCCCGCCGAAGAAGCAGGAAGCGACCGGACGGGTATCCCGCCGATGGGATATTTGTCTATGAGTTGCGGAACGGTCCTGGAAGGATACACAAGGAAGGATGGACGGTTCGGCGTGCGTAAAGAAACGCGCGTGCGCCTGCAGAGAGGCGCTTACAACGCCATTACCGATGTTCCCGGCGTCCGGGTGGGGCATGTCACGCTGGTCGCGGAAAACGGCCCGCTTCGGGTCGGCCGCGGGCCCGTGCGTACCGGAGTGACGGCGATCGTACCGCCGGGAGAGCTGCGAGAGATCTACGATCAAAAATTTGTCGCGGCGGTCCACGTGATCAACGGCTTCGGCAAGGCGGTGGGGCTGGCGCAGGTGGCGGAGCTGGGACGCCTGGAGACGCCGATTCTGCTCACCAGCACCTTGTCCGTTTGGCGGGCGTCCGATGCTCTGATCGACGTGCTGCTTGACGCTCACGAGGGCATCGGCGTGACCGCGCCGACCGTGAACCCCGTCGTCGGCGAGTGCAACGACGGCTGGTTGAACGACATTCGAGGGCGGCACCTTCGCCCCGAACACATCAAACAGGCCTTGATGCGCGCCGCTTCGGGACCCGTCGCCGAAGGTTCCGTCGGAGCCGGAACGGGCATGGTCTCTTTCGGATATAAAGGCGGAATCGGCACAAGCTCACGGGTGTGGCCGTCGCCCCTCTCGGAATCCGGACAACGGTCGAGTGCGTCGACCATCACGCTTGGCGTGCTGGTGCTGGCCAACTTCGGTCGGCGGGAAGATCTGCGCATTGCCGGCTTCCCGGTGGGGCGACTGCTCATGCCTGCGGAAGAATCGGAGCATGAAGCGGAGACCGAGGGACAATCGGGAGATACTGCCTTTGATCGGACATTACGCCCCGCGGGTGAGGGCGGTTCGGTCATCGTCGTTTTGGCCACCGATGCGCCGCTGACGTCGCGTCAGCTCGGGCGCATCGCGCGGCGGGCGGCGGCGGGATTGGCCCGTACCGGTACGGTTTATTGGCACGGCAGCGGGGATTTCGTTCTGGCATTCAGCACGGCTCGGGCGCTTCCGCCTTATCTTCCGGACGAAGGCAATTATCTGAATCCCTTTTTTCAAGCCGCCGCCGACGCCACGGAAGAAGCGGTGATCCGAGCGTTGATTGCAGCTCGTCCGATGACCGGACGGGACGGCCATCACGTCGAGGCGTTGCCTGTCGACCGTGTACGCCGAATGCTGGCTGAACGGGGCATCGATTGGGACGTCGGCTCGATTTGACTTTCGCCATCCGCCGTCGTTTGTCCGGGCGGCGACGGATGGGCATCGCGCTTTGATGACCGCGCTCAGGTTGACATCTTTTGCGCCTTTCGGTACGCTTAAGGCAAGCCCAACAGTGGGGAGGGACATAAAAGTGGATCATCAAATACCGGCTTTCGAAACAGCGACCAACGATCTCGGAAAAATTCGGATCGCGCCTGAGGTCGTCGGGATAATCGCCGGGCTGGCTGCGCAGGAAGTAGAAGGCGTCAGCGGCATGTCGAGCGGCTTTGTGGAGGAATTGGTCGATCGCTTCGGCCGCAAAAAAAATCCGTCCCGCGGGGTGCAGGTCGAAGTCGGGGAAAAAGAAGCGGCCGTCGACGTGTCGGTGATCGTCGAATACGGCCGAGCCATCCGTCAAGTCGCGGAAGAGATTCAACACAACGTCAAGCGCGCCATTGAGATGATGACCGGACTTTCGGTGGTAGAAGTGAACGTCCACGTCGTCGATATCAGCTTTCCGAAAGATGAGCGCATCGTTGAATCCGAACCGGCGCCGGACAAAGCGCCGCGCGTCCGTTAAACGCATCCGTCAAAAACGATGATCACCCCCTTGATCGGCGAGGAAAGGGGGCGTAGACGGCGGTGTTGGAAACTGTCTTTGCCGTTTCTGCGCTGGTGGTCGCGATTGCACTGCTCATCGGGGCAATCTATTTTATTCGATTGGTGAAATCCTTCGAACGACAGCTTGAAGCCTTGCGGATCGAAATACAGGCGGTCAGCCAAGACGTTCAGACGACGCTCCGGACGATCGACCAGTCGCTCGACCGGTTGACCGAAGACGTCCATCGGTTGCTCGGTCAGGCGACAGGGACCTTGGAACGGACGGAGCACTTGGCTCTGGAGATGACCGATCGGTCACGTGAAGTCAAAACGCTCACGACGTCTCTGAAGGCGATCGGCGAACGGTTGGCCGATCTCGGGCAGGTAGTGGCCAGGCAAGTGTTGCGTCATGAAGGCAAGGTCGTGGACGCCGTCACGCTGGCTTCTGCCGGCATGCGGTTGTGGAAAAAGCTGCGGCAGAAAAAGGCGATGGACATCCCGAAGTAGTGATCCACGTAGCCAACACAAACGCATGAGCAGAACAAAACCCCCCTGTTCCGACAGGGGGGCTGTCTTCAATTCGGATGGTGACCCCAAGGGGACTCGAACCCCTGTTTCCGCCGTGAGAGGGCGGCGTCCTAGGCCGCTAGACGATGGGGCCGTGGCTGCGGGACTAGGACTCGAAACCTAGACTACCTGATCCAGAGTCAGGCGTGCTACCATTGCACCATCCCGCAACGTATACATGTCGACTGTCTGATCTTCCGTGCTTTCCGATTTGGAGTATCCATCGAACCCCGCTTCTTAACGGAAGCAAGGTTCATTGTATCACGGAACGATCACTCATGTCAAGCAATATCTATATGTAATTAATTCATCACTATGCGCTGAAAAGGATGGCGAGGAAGAGGACGATGAAGAGAAGGACGGAGCATACCGGTCGTTTTCGGTGTCCGCCGGGTGTGCGGTTCATTGCGCGATGGTTGATGTTTGTGCTTCCTGTTGCGATGGCCATCCTGTATGTCGGGCTCCTGTTCGGCGGTCGAGGGGAGCCTTCCGCAACGTCGGGTGCGGTTGATGACCGCAACGTTATGACCGTGGAGGCGTCGACGCATCACCGGCCGGCAATTGAGCCGCCGAACGATTTCGATGCGCCGGAAGTCCGGAGGGTGACGGTGCTCGCCGTCGGCGACGTGTTGCTTCACCTTCCGGTGACGCAAGCCGCCTGGGATCCCAAAGAGAGCCGTTATCGCTTCGAGCCTTTTTTTGAACCTGTGCGGCCGATCCTAAAGGACGGAGACATCGTGATGGCGAACATGGAGACCCCGGTCGCCGGCGCGTCGTACGGTTATCACGGCTATCCGCGTTTCAACGGGCCTGAAGCGATCATCGACGCGCTCAAATGGGCGGGCTTCAACGTGCTCACCACGGCGAACAACCACGCCCTCGATCAGGGTCCGGACGGAGCGTCAAACACGCGCACGCACATCGAAGCGCGGGGGCTTTGGACGACCGGCATCGCCCGCAGCGCTGAAGAGGCCGAGGACGTCCTGATGATCGAGAAAAACGGCCTGAAGACGGCGATCCTCGCCTATACGTACGGCACGAACGGCATTCCTTTGCCGAAAGATCGACCTTTTCTCGTCAAGCAGATCGATCCGGAAGCGATGCGCCGCGACATCACCCTGGCCCGCGCGCGAGGTGCGGACGCGGTGGTCGTGAGCCTGCATTTTGGCACGGAATACGTCGATGAACCGAGCGCGGACCAAAGAAACCTTGTATACGGTCTGATCGCCGACGGGGCAGACCTCGTCATCGGCAGCCACCCGCACGTCCTCCAACCGATCGAGCATGTCGCCCTCGACACGCCGGGAGGGCGGCGCGAGGGGTGGGTGATTTACTCGCTCGGCAATTTCATCTCCGATCAGCGCGGCACAAAGCGGCAGACCGGCGGTATCTTCAAAGCCGTCTTGGAAAAGTCGGGAATGAATTCCGTGCGCGTCGCTTCGATCGACTTCATCCCGACGTGGGCGGAGCTCGTCACCTCCGCCGGCCGACGGACATATCGCGTCATACCGCTTGAGGAAAAGGATGGGGCAGCGGATGAGGTCGAACGGGTGCTGGAGCATGTGTTCCGTTACGTCGAAAACGCGGGCGCTGTTATGCCCGCGCTTCGAGCCATTGGACGGCCTTGCGGAGTCGCCGAATGGTCTCGGCTTTGCCGAGGAGGACCATGATATGGAACAGACCTGGGCCGACGGTTCGACCGGAGAGCGCCAGACGCGTCGGATGGATGAGCGCGCCGCCGGAGATGCCGAGTTCGTCGATTAACCCTCGATAGGCTTGCTCGGTCTGTTCCAAATCCCACGGTTCGACGGTTTCCAAGCGCTCCGCGGCGTACCTCAGCCGTTCGGCGACTTCTTTTGGGTTTTTGAAATGCTTGTGTACGCCTGTTTCGTCATACGCCTCGATCGACCGATAAAAGTAGCTGACGCCGTCTGTGAGCTCGATCAGCGTCGCGACGCGTTCACGTACCGCATCGATGCGCGCCATGGCCAAGGCGATTTCGTCGTCACCCGGGTTTTGGGAAAGGTAACCGGCCGCCTTCAAGAACGGCTCGGCGTAGGTGTATACGCGCCGGAGCGACAAGGTGCGCAAATAATGGCCGTTCATCCAGCGCAGCTTGTTCACATCATAAATCGCCGGATGTTTGGCGATGCGCTCGAGTTCGAACGTCGGAACGAGATCGTCCAAGGTGAACAGTTCCGCATTTTCATCCGGTGCATAGCCGAGCAAGAGGCTGTAGTTGACGATGGCCTCGGGCAAGAAGCCGAGAGCGCGAAATTCGTCGACGCTCGTCGCTCCGTGGCGCTTGGACAGTTTCGTGCGGTCGGGGGCAAGAATCATCGGCACATGGGCGAACGTCGGTACCGGCGCCCCGAGAGCCTGGAACAGGACGACGTGCCGCGGGGTGTTGGAGAGGTGCTCTTCGGCGCGGATGATGTGCGTGATGCGCATCTCGGCGTCGTCGACGCAGCTTGCGAAATGATATGTCGGCGTGCCGTCGCTTTTCATGATCACAAAGTCGTCGATCTGTTCGGGTTCAAACGAGACGTCGCCGCGGATGACGTCGCGGACGACGATCGGACGGTCCAGATCGACCTTCAGGCGATAGACCGGTTGACGGCCTTCCGCTTCCCGGGCAGCGCGTTCCTCCGGCGTGAGGCGGCGACACGTTCCGGCATAGCGCGGCGTCTTGCCGGCTTCGAGTTGAGCCTTGCGGGAAGCATCCAGCTCTTCCGGCGTACAATAGCACGGATAGGCTTTCCCGTCGTCGAGAAGTCTTTGAAGAGCTTGGCGATAAATCGGCATGCGTTCCGATTGGCGATAAGGGCCGTACGGCCCACCTTCTTCGATCCCTTCGTCGAACGTCACGCCGAGCCATCGAAATCCGTCTAAGATTTGCCGGAGGTAAGTTTCACTGGAGCGTTCACGGTCGGTGTCGTCGATGCGGAGCACTACGCTTCCGCCGTGTCGGCGGGCAAACAACCAGTTGAACAGCGCCGTCCTGAGTCCGCCGATGTGCAATGCTCCGGTCGGGCTCGGCGCAAAACGAACGCGGACGGCTCGATGGTCAAGATCGGTCATGATGGCGGAAACTCCCTTCGTTGTGTCAAATATGTATGGTCATCTTTCTTATTGTATCATGTGTTCGGCGCTTGTCCATGAAGCGATTGAGCCCGCTGGGAAACGGCGCCGACTTGTTGTACAATGGCGTATGAAGTATAAGGCTCCGGAAGAGGTGGGCACGCTCGTGGTGGGCACGTTGTGGTAAGAAGCGATCGGGCATCAAATCTATCCGCGCCGCTTTTATGATCCGGCCGTTTGACCTTCGCGCGTTCAGGCCGGCGACGCCGGCGATGATCAAAACGGAAGCGCGCATTTATCGCTTTCAAAAACAAGGAAGGGTCAGGTGGGACGGCGGATGGACGGTCTCGTGCAATGGGCCGTTTTCCTTTGGTCGCTGTTCTTGATCGCCTTCATCGGGACCGGCGGGTACTTCATGTTCCGTAAGTTTCTGCAGTCGATGCCGAAGGCCGACGGGTTGTCCGAACTCGACCGGCGCCGGATGCTGATCGAACAGAGCCTGCCGTTGTGGACGGAAGACGGCAAAGCGCTGCTGAACGAGCTCGTCACGCCGGTGCCGAAGCTGTTTCGCGATGCGGCCAAAGAGGCGATCGCCGCCAAGATCGCCGAATTGGCCCTCAACCGAGGGCTCTCGGAGATCGATACGGGGACGATCATCGAGGGGTATATTCGCGCCACACCGCGGCAGGATCACCGCTACTTGGTGCGCTTTTTGGAACGGAAAAACATCGACGTCAAGCCGTTTTCCGTGCTCATCGATCCGCACTCCCGCGGGCGATCGATGCGGCAGGTCAAAGAACTGGAGCATCATCATCGAACGACACCCAATCCGACTTCGAAGGTAAAGTGAGGCGCGACGATGACGTTGACCATCCCGCAATTCCCGCTGGTCGTGGATTTTGCCGACTTTTTTCCGATTGGGGCTAAAGAGCCGTCTTCAACCGATAGCCGCCCGTCGGAGGCTCGCCCGTCGTTTTTTGTTTTCGACGGGACGTTGGAACATCGTGCCGCGCTGCGCGCGCGTCTCAAAGCCTTGGGCGAAACGCCGCCGGAGCATGACGCCGATCTGTTTTGGGCGCTGTATGCGCGCTTGGGGAACGCGGCCCTGTCCGAGATGTTCGGCGCGTATGTCGCCGTGTTCTGGGATGAAAAACGGCAGGCGATCACCGCGGTGCGCGACCCGTGGGGCGTGCGCTCGATTTATTACGCTTACGACGACCGACGGATCGCTTTTTCGACCGACGTGGCGACGCTTGTCGGTTGGCTCGGGAGACGCGACATCGATTTACAAAGTTTACGGCTGTATTTGACGCTGCAATATATACCGGCTCCGCGGACGATGATCACGGGCATCTATAAGCTTCCGGCCGGAGAGCTGCTCACGGCAAAACCCGGGATGGTCACTCTGGAACGATATTTTATGCCCTCTTTTGTCGTGGAAGAAGGGAAATCCGTCGACGATTGGGCGCGAACGATCCGACAATCGCTGGAGTCGGCGATCGATCGACGGCTCGAAGAGCTCGGCGGAGAACGCGCGGTCGGTTCGTTTTTGTCGAGCGGGCTCGATTCGACGATCGTGGCCGCCCTCCTCAAGGCGCGAATTCCGGTTCGGACGTTTTCGCTCTGTTTTCCCGGCGAGCGTGACGAATGCCCGGCGGCGGAAGCGAGTGCCAAGTTCCTTGGCACGGTGCATGCTTCCCGGAAGGTCGATCGGGAGACGTTTATGGCGACGGTAGACACCTTTGTGCGCGTGCAGAATGAACCGCTCGCGGACCCTTCGGCCGTCGCCTTGTACTTGCTTTCCGAGGCGGCGGCGGAGACGGTGGATGTCGTCTTCTCCGGCGAGGGGGCGGACGAACTGTTCGGCGGGTATCGCGTTTATCAAGAGGTGTTCGCGCTGCGGCCCGCCCAGCGGCTTTCGGCGGTATTTTCTCCGAAGATGCGCTGCAAGCTCGAGCAGTGGATTCGCGCGCTGCCGCCTTTTTACGGGCAAAATTATCTGTTTCGGGCGTTTACGGACGTGCGGCGGCGCTACGTCGGGGGTGCGCATATTTTTCCGGGGCATGCGGCGGCGCTCGTCGGCTACATCCACCCGGCGTACCGCGACCGTTTCAGCGCCTTGGACGATCCGGTGGACTGGATGCACCGCCAGACGCCGCCGCCTCCGCTGGAGGACGCGATCCATTACATGCAGTGGATCGATCTCATGTACTGGATGCCGAACGACATTTTGGCCAAGGGCCAGCGGATGACGGCGGCGCACCGCCTGGCGCTCGCCATGCCCTTTTTGGACCCGGAGGTGTACGAAGTCGCCCGGCGGATTCCGAGCGCGTTGAACGTCGATGCCCGAGAGACCAAGCGCCTTTTGCGCTACGCGTTCCGCGACGTTGTGCCGGAAACGGCCTTAAAACGCCGGAAGCTCGGCTTTCCGGTGCCGCTTCGGGCGTGGCTCAGGGACGGCCAAGCCCGACGGTTGGTCGAAGACTTCTTGGCGAGCGAAGCCGGGGCGTACTTCGATGCCGGCGCGCTTTTTCGTTTGGCCGATGAGCAAGACAGCGGCGCGGCCGATCACGCGCGCAAAATCTGGCTTCTGTTCATTTTGTCGCGCTGGTTGCGGTCGATCTGAGCGCATGTTGCATTCTTGTACGTTTGGTTTATCGCCTGCAGGCCCGGATGAAGGCCGTCCGAAGGTGCGGCAGCGCCTCCCACGTCAACGCGTCGTGCGCCTGAAGCGCCTCGACGAGTCCGGGGATGTCGGCGAACAGTTCGTCGCCGGATGTTTCCGCCTCGTATCCTTCTGCAGCGGGCGCCGGTACGGGCGTACCTTCTTCAAAGAATGTCGGCATCGGCGGCGCCTTCAACCAATCATCGAGCGTGAAGCGGCGTACGATTTCGACCGGCCGGAAACCGGCGTTCTCGAAAGCTTGGATCCAGCCGAGCTCGTCGAACGCTCGGGAGATGCCGTAAAAACGGCGAAAGGACTTGAACAGGTCCGGAGGCATGGTGGTGTGTGCGACGAGTTCGTGGTCGAAGACGAAGCCGTCGGGGCGGAGCACCCGATGCCATTCGCGAAGCGCGTGATCGGAGACGAAGAGCGCCACCGATTCGACCCAGACGACGTCGAATGACCCGTCGGGAAAGGGCAGGCACCGGGTATCGGCTTGGCGGACGTCCGCCGTAAGCTTGTTTCCCGAGAGGCGGAGCTTGGTACGCTCGACCATTCGCGGATCGCGATCGACGGCGGTGACGTCGTAACCCGCCCGGGCGAGCCGGACGGCAGAGGCGCCGGTTCCGCATCCGACGTCGAGCACGCGGGCCCCGGGGGAAAGACCGGCGACGCTCTGCATGGCGGCGAGCATTTCTTCCGAGGCCGCGGCGCCGCCGGGGTGTGCGTCGTCGATGCCGAGCAAGGCGATGAGCTCGAGGTATTCCATCCGCAATCTCCTTTCTGCAAGCCTTTTTCGACGTGCTGCCGTCGCAGCGTTTGGCGGCTCATACGATATGCGCCGACGGCGTCGTCCGACGCGGCGCAAAAAACGGAAGCGCCCTCCAAAGAAGCGGAGGGCGCTTTGGCGTGCCGTCGGACGATCGTGCTCAGGCGGTGCCTTGTGCGGCAAGCGCCTGTCGGATGCGCTGAAGGAGGTCTTCGGTGCCTTCCGGCGCGTAAACGTCGTAGGCGTCGATGTCGACGACGATCGCCTTGGCCTTGTCGAAGGCATCGATCCACCGTTCATAGCGCTCGTAAAGCGATCGCCAGTAGTCGATCGGGGCGGCGAGTTCCATCGGTCGACCCCGGCGGTGGATGCGTTGTAAGATCTGTTCAAAATTCCCGCGCAAACAGATGACGAGGTGGGGCGGCTTAAAGTACGGAAATGTCGTCATCGCTTCAAACAAACCGACGTATGTCGCGTACTCCCGCGTGCTCATCGCGCCGCGCTCGTACTGCAGGCGGGCGAAGATCTCCACGTCTTCATAGATGGTCCGATCTTGCACATATCCGACATGTGTTTCTTGAATGCGCCGGTGTTCTTTAAAGCGTTCGGCGAGGAAATAGATTTGCAGATGAAAGCTCCAGCGGGAAAAATCGCGATAATAGTCCTCCAGAAACGGGTTGTTGTCGACCTTTTCCAGAGACAGCCTGAAGCCGAGCCGTTCGGCGATATGGCGCGCCAGCGTCGTCTTGCCGACGCCGACCATGCCGGCGATGGCGATGAGCGGTCCGTCGTTATGGTGCACGGCTTTTAGACTCCTTATCAACGGATGAAGATCGTTACGCCTGCGGGCGCTCGTCGTCCGGGAGGATCGAGGAGGATGCGACCCGTTCAATCTCGGCGAGCAGGCGCATTCGGGCCGCTTGGTCGTCGACGATGTCGAGGTCGTCGGTGTCGATGATGAGGACGCGAGAGGCACTCGGCGCGTTCGGCCGAGGAGCGGCAAAAAACCGATCATACGCTTCGGAGAGGGCGGCCAAGTACTGCGGATCGATCGTCGACTCGTAAGGCCGACCGCGCTTTTGAATGCGTTTTATCAACGTCGGCACGGAAGCCCGCAGGTAGACGACGGCGTCCGGTTCCGGAAGGTGCGTCGTGAGCGCGTCAAAAAGCGCATGATAGCGTTTACGGGCAGTACCCGTGAGCGTCGTGCGGGCGAAGAGAAGCGATTTTCGCCAATGAAAATCGCTGACCAGACCGCGGGATGAGGGGGATTCCAGTACGGCATCGAATTGCTCGAGACGGTCGAGCAGGAAAAAGACTTCCGTCTTCAGCGCCCATCGCGCCGGATCTCGGTAAAAGGCAGCCAAAAACGGGTGGTCGTCGACCGTCTCCAGGAGCAGCCTTCGGCCCAGTCGCTCGGCGACGAGCCGGGCGAGCGTCGTCTTGCCGACGCCGATCGGCCCCTCGACAGCGAGCCATGGAAACGGTGCATGGGGTTCATCGGTCATCGTTGCCACTCCTTTTTCTATCGACCCATTCTACCACGAATCCGAACGGCGTGCACGGCGCGCCGAAATTGGGCGGGCCTTGTGCCGTGGGCAAGTTCCCATCCGCCGGAATGCGTCATACGGTGGTAACGAGCGATCGGCGAGGAGGGGGGAAGATGGGTGTCGTTCGAGCGACGTGGGATGAGATTCAGCTTCTGGCCCGGCTGATTCGGGCCGAGGCGGAATCTGAGGGCAAGCTCGGCATGCTCATGGTCGGCAATGTCGCCGTCAACCGTGTGCGGGCCGACTGTCTCGATTTTAAGTTCATCCGTACGTTGCGCCAGGTGATTTTTCAAAGCCCCGGAGGCTTTGAAGCGGTGCAGAAGGGATACTTTTATCAACGGGCGCGCTCGGGTGAAATCCGTCTGGCGCGGAAGGTGATTCGCGGCGAACGATACCGTCCGGCGACGTTTTCGTTGTGGTTTTTCAAGCCGTTTACCGGCGGTTGTCCGCCGCAATGGTTCGATCAATGGAACGCCGGTCGTTACAAATCGCACTGTTTTTATCATCCGACGGCATCGACGTGTCCGGGCGTCTACCGTTGGTAGGGCGGAGATGCCGCCGGAATCATCATCATCATGAGAAGAAGGGGGAGATTCTACGGATGATGCCGTATGAGTCGTCGTCGTTTTGGTGGCCGTGGAATTCGGAGTTCGGGGTGAGCGCGG
Organism: Hydrogenibacillus sp.; assembly: GCA_014896255.1. Taxonomy (GTDB): domain Bacteria; phylum Bacillota; class Bacilli; order Thermicanales; family DSM-22653; genus Hydrogenibacillus. The sequence goes on along the minus strand of JADBKT010000013.1, from coordinate 29,368 downwards.
AACCGGCTTTTTGGGGCGGACATTGGAGCGCGACAACGAAAGACATCGGAGGCAAGACGCATCCAAGCCAAACGGAAGCGGCGCCGCCGCCGATCGCACCGTCGCATTCGGGAGCCGGGGCGACATCGGTTCGGCCGCAGGTGTACCCACATTACGGGTATGGGACGACTCCCGTGTATCCTTATTATTCCGGTTTCGCTCCGATGCCGACGTTTCCGACGTCACCGACCTTTCCGACGATGCCGGGCGGCGCATTCATTCCCGGCGTTCCGCAGACGGAAGAGCAAATGCTCAACGAGCAATCTTACGTCGAAAATATCTTGCGCTTCAACCGGGGAAAGATGGCGACGTTTTACTTGACGTATGAGAACAACCGAGAATGGAACGCCCAAGTCGTGCGCGGCGTGATCCAGACCGCCGGGCGCGATCACATCATCGTGAGCGATCCGGAAACCGGCAGACGTTACTTACTCCTCATGGTGAACCTCGACTACGTCGTCTTCGACGAGCCGGTGACGTACATCGCGCCGCGCGTGCCCTCGTATGTCCAGATGCATCTGGAAGAGTCGCGGGAAGGTTGAGCGGACGAAAAGAACGCGCTGCCGAAGCGGCAGCGCGTTTGGTACAGCGCGGTCGATCGTCCATCGCATGCGTCGATCGTCCATCGCGTAAGCGGCTTGGCGGAAGGGGGCGAGACGTTGGCCTGTGATCCGGAACTTTTGTCCCTCACCCGACGTGCCGACAGTATCGTTCTGGCAACCGTGGGCAAGGTCCAGGCCCGCGAGCCGACGGGGCAGATGATCGGTCGGCGACGGCTCTATCGGTACCGGCAGGTTTTGACTTCCCGTCGACGGATCAGCGGCCGGATGGACGGCGCTAGGGTGCTCGTCACCGAAGGGCTCGAACCGTCGCCGCCGGTCGATGATCCGCAAAGCGCCCGGTATCCGGGGCCATATGCAGAAGGAGAGTACATCCTGTTCCTGCGTTATGACGCGGCGCACCGCGGTTACCGTCTCGTCGGCGAATGGCACGGGGTTTATCCGGTCATCGGAGGGCGACTCATCGCGCTTGTCGGGTATGGGGTGCAGGCGCTTTCCGGGCTTACGGTCGATGAAGCGACGGCGGCGATCCGCGCGTGCGCCGCCGGCTCGCGGACGCCCGGCGACACTGGGGGGTGAGATGGCGCGTGTGAGGCGATGCCGTAAGCATCGCCCGCGCGCGAGACGGAGCTACAGCATGATCGCCTGCACGCGGTCGATATCGTCCAGGCCGATGAGCGCGTTCAACACGTCCGCACCGGGCATGTGGTCGACGGTGAGCATCATGATCGCCCGTCCGCCTTCATCGCGCCGGCTGACTTGCATGGTCGCAATGTTGATGCCGTACTGTCCGAGCAGCGTCCCGACACGGCCGATGACGCCCGGCCGATCGTGATGGTGGATGTAGAGGATGTGCCCGCGCGGCACGACGTCGACGGAAAAGCCGTCGACTTTGACGATTCGCGGACCCAAACCGTTCAACACGGTGCCGGCGGCAGAGACGGCGGCGCCGGTCTCATCGACGACGGTGACGAGCAGCAGTTTTTCGAATCCTTCGCTCTTATGGGCGATTTCGGTGGTGATGTCGAGCCGACGTTGTTTGGCCAGGTAGAGGGCGTTGACGAAGTTGACGTGAATGTCCAGCTGTCGTTTGAGGAAGCTTTGCACGACGGCGCGGGTGAGCGCGCCTTCGTCTTCGGCAGGATAGGCGCCGGCAAAGGTGATCGAAAGGCGCGTCGGCGCCCGATCGATGAGCGCGCCGACGAAACGTCCGAGCGTCTCGGCGAGCGTAAGATCGTCTTTGAGCCGGGTGTAGACGTCCGGAGACAAGGCAGGGAAGTTGACGCTGTTTTTGAACGGCCGGCCGCGGAGGACGTTCAATACTTCCAGGGCCACGTCGCGGGCGACGAGTTCTTGGGCTTCGACGGTGCTCGCCCCGAGGTGCGGAGTGACGACGACGTTCGGGAGATCGAGGAGCGGGCTTTGATGCGGCGGTTCGACGGCAAAGACGTCCAGCGCCGCGCCGGAAACTTTGCCGCTTTGAAGGGCGTCGTACAGCGCCGCTTCGTCGATCAGCCCGCCGCGGGCGCAGTTTACGATGCGCACGCCGTCTTTCATCTGCCGGAACGCTTCGGCGTCAAGGATGTTGCGCGTCTCTTCGGTGAGCGGCGTGTGTAGGGTGATGAGATCGGCGCGGGCGAAAAGCTCGGGCATGGAGACTTTTTCGACGCCGAGCGCTTTGGCGCGCGCTTCGGTGAGGTACGGGTCGTAGGCGATGACCGTCATGTCGAACGCTTTGGCGCGTTTGGCCACTTCTTGGCCGATGCGGCCGAGGCCGATGACGCCGAGCGTTTTGCCGGCCAGTTCGATGCCGATGAATGCGCCGCGGTTCCACGCTCCGGCGGTGAGCGATTGGTGGGCACGCGGAATGTGGCGGACCAAGGCGAGCATCATGGCCATGGTGTGTTCGGCGGCGGCGATCATGTTCCCATATGGAGCGTTTAGGACGATCACGCCGCGCTCGGTGGCCGCCTCGAGGTCGATGTTGTCCACGCCGACGCCGGCGCGGCCGATGACCTTGAGGTTGGGCATGGTGCCGAGGAGCGCACGCGTAACCTTCGTCTGCGATCGGACGATGAGGGCGTCCGCTTCGGACAGGGCGGCGCGTCGGGCCGCTTCATCGGCGCCGTCGATGCGGATGAGTTCGACGTCGTCGGCCGCCTTAAGGGGCATGAGACCTTCGTCGGAGAGTGGATCGGCGATGACGATGCGGTAGGTCATCCGAGCGCCACCTCCATCGCCGCGCGGATGCCCGCTCCGAGGGAGATCTCCGGATCGAGGCGCTTTGCGGCCACTTCGAGGGCGGCGAGGTATTGCAAGACATCGGCTTCCGACATGTAACCCATGTGACCGATGCGGAAAATGTCATTTGCGATCTTCCCTTGACCGGCGGCGAAAACGACGCCGAATTCGCGGCGCACCGCTTCCCGGAGCGCTTTGGGCGTAAAACGCGTCGGTTTTATGGCGGTCACCGTCGGCGAAGCGACTTCATCGTCGGCGAGAAGCGGAATGCCGAGCGCTTTGAGTGCGGCGCGGGTCATGTCGCGCATGCGCAAATGCCTGGCGAAAACGTTCGGGAGCCCTTCGGAATGGATCAGCTCGAGCGCCTGGTCAAGGGCGAAAAGGAGGTTGACCGCCGGGGTGAAGGGGACGGTGGATTCGGCGAGGCTTTTTTCGTACTGCCGGAGATCCGTATAAAAGCGCGGTGCGGCGATGTGGTCCCGCGCCTTTTGGGCCCGTTCGCCGAGGGCGACGATGGCCAGCCCCGGCGGGGACATGAGCGCTTTTTGAGAGCCGGTGGCCACGGCGTCGACGCCCCAGGCGTCCATCTCCACCGGCGTGCCGCCGAGGCTGGAGACCGCATCGACGATGAACAGCGCGTCCGAATGTTCGCGGACGATGCGGGCGATGTCGGCGATGGGGTTTAAGACGCCGGTCGACGTCTCGCTGTGCGTGGCGACGACGGCACGGACGTCCGGATGTTCGCGGAGCAGGCGGCGGACGTCATCGGGGTCGATCGCCTGCCCCCACTCGATGTGGTGGGCGATCGCACGACGACCTTGGCCTAAGGCGATGCGGTAAAAACGCTCGCCGAACGCGCCGGTCACCAGATGCAAAACGGCATCTTCGGCGTTCGTGACGTTCACGATCGCCGTCTCCAGCGCGAGCGTGCCGCTTCCGGCGAGGACGTAGACCGCGCCGCGGGTGCCGAACAGCGGTTTGAGACGCGGGATGAGCCCGCTGATCAGCTCGTCCATGGATTGATCGCGATGGCCGATCATCGGCCGGCTCATCGCCCGTTCGACGCTCGGCGGGATTGGCGTCGGGCCGGGAATGCGCAGGAAAAATTGGTCTTTAAGCATGGGTTCCCTCCGCTCCTTTGCGCGTTTCTTTGTGTGGCGCGTAAACATGTGGAACGCTGAATGGGGATAGCAAAAAACCTCCCGTCCCTTACATGGGTAAGGGGCGAGAGGTCGTTCCCGCGGTACCACCCTTCTTCGCAGCCGAAAGCTGCCTCACTGGCGTCACGCCGACGATAACGGATGACCCGTCGTCCGCCTACTGGCGCCCGTCCGGCGCGCTTTTTGTCAACGCCGGCGGTCGTTCGGCAGAAACGATACCGGCGAAGGCTTCGCGACGGCGACGCGTTCGGGGACCGACTCCGAAGCGCTCGGGATCTCGGCTTCGTCGACCGGGCTTGCACCCTCCCCGGCTCGCTGGGCGACAACATGTCCGAACCCGTCTTCTTCATCGTCTTTGGCTCATGCTTTTAGGCTTAACATAGCATGGGGACGGCCGGCTGTCAAGATCGGACGCGGCGTTTTTTCCCTGCGGCGGACATAAGGGGCGCGCCCGACAAATACATTGGAAGTAAAGCCCGTATTCGGACTCGGTCAGGGAGGTGGGCGGCATTTTTCCCATGTACCGACCGCGCTCGGCGTTCCGGCGCGCGCTCGGCGTTGCCGCCGCCGCGCTGGGGGTGCTCCTCCTCATCCGCACCCTGCCGACGTGGGTGTGGCCGGCGCTCCTCGGAATCGGGCTCACGGCGTTCGGTTATTGGCTTTATATGAAGGCGTAAAGGGGGAGACACGGTGCGTTTTTATACGATCAAGTTGCCGCGTCCGCTCGGCGCGTTCATCCGGTACGTGATGAATCTATTCGGCGGTGAAGGGAAGAGGCGTGTCGTCGTGAAGAAAAAGCCGGGAAACAAAACAAATGATGCAAAGTAAAAAGCACCCGCCGGGTGCTTTTTTGTTATACGCGCTGCACTTTGCCCGATTTCAGCGCCTTGGCGCTCACATAGACGCGTTTCGGCTTGCCGTCGACGAGGATGCGCACTTTTTGAACGTTGACCCCAAAGCGGCGGCGACTGGCGCGCATGGAGTGGCTGCGTTTGTTGCCGAAACCCGGCTTTTTCCCGGTCACCTGGCACTTGCGCGACATTCGCGTTCCCTCCTTCGGTGGAATGATAGCACACCCCAGACGGTTTTTCAATTTGAATTTCTTTCGCTGAACCCTTATAGTACAAAACAAAGTGTGTTTCTGCCGATCGGCGTCGTCTGGACGGCGTAGAAAGGGGCAAGTGCACCATGTGGCGAATGCAAACGGGACTCGGCACGGTTTTCGTGTCGCCGGATGTGATCGCGCGAATCGCCGGAACCGAAGCTCAAGAAGTGTTCGGCATTATTGGAATGGCCGCGCGCGCCCCGTGGATCGAAGGCGTCGGCGAATGGCTCGGCCGGGAACCGACGAAACGCGGCATTGAAGTCTGGATCGAGGAGGGAAACATCGATCTGACCATCTATGTCGTCGTGCGCTACGGAACGAAAATTTCGGAGGTCGCACGTAATGTACAGGAACGCGTTCATTACGCCATAGCGCGTTCGGTCGGCGTCGCGCCCCGGAAGATCGACGTGTATGTCAACGGGGTTCGCCTTTGACGGAGGTATAGGGGTAGGCGGGCGACACCCTGCCGAAATCTCGTGGCGCTTTGCCCTTAGCCCTTTGGATGACGGGTCGTGAACTTTTTAAGGAGGTCGCTCTGTGGACGCGCGCGTATTGGATGGTCAAGAACTCTTGGCGTGGCTTTCCGCCGGGAGTGAATATCTGAAAGCCAATAAACATCTTGTCGATCGGTTGAACGTCTTTCCGGTCCCCGACGGCGACACGGGGACGAATATGTCGTTGACCTTGGAAAGCGGCGTACGGGCGGCACAGGAGGTCGGTCCGGACGCGGCGGGCGCGGTCGCCAAGGCGTTTTCCCGCGGCGTGTTGATGGGTGCCCGCGGCAATTCGGGCGTGATATTATCGCAGCTTTTTCGCGGTTTTGCGCTGCATGTGGAAAAGGCGGTGACCGTCGATGCGCTTTCGTTCGCCGAGGCCCTTCAGGCCGGCGTGCGAACGGCCTATCAGGCGGTGCTCAAGCCGGTCGAAGGGACGATGCTCACCGTGGCCCGCGAAGCGGCGAAGAATGCGGTTCGGTCCGCCAGGGCACACAAGCGCGGGGCGCACGGCGATCCGTTCATCGTCGTGTTGGAGGCGTGGCTTCAGGCGGCGCGTTCGGCTTTGGAGCGTACTCCGGAGTTGCTGGCGGTGCTCAAGCAGGCCGGCGTGGTCGATGCCGGCGGATATGGACTGATCTTGATCTTTGAAGGATTGTACCGCGCGGCGCGCAAGGCGGAAGGTGCGGCGGGCGCGGATGCGGGCGAGAGTCGGGCGTGGGCCGAGATGTCGCCGAAGGACTCGACCGATGCCGCGGAGCACGATTTCCAGGCGATGGCCGGCATGCGCCCGGAGGACATCCGCTACGGGTACTGTACGGAAGTGATCATCGCTCTTCGCCCGGAGGCGCAGTCGTCGTTCGATCTCGCCGCGTTCCGGGCGCGGATGACGCGCTTCGGCGACTCGCTTTTGGCGATCGCCGACGACGATCTGGTCAAAGTGCACGTGCACACCGAAAATCCCGGCGCGGTGCTCGCGTTCGCCCAGGAATTCGGTGAACTCAAGCGGATCAAGATCGACAACATGCGCGAACAGCTCCGAAACATCCGGAAGCGCGCCCGGGATGCGGCGCCTGCGGGCGAGGATGCGGCGCAAGACGTCGCGGATGAGATACCGAAGGCCAAGCAGGCCATCGTCGCCGTCGCGTCCGGCAGCGGATTTCACCGCCTGTTTCAGAGCCTCGGGGTGAGCGTGATCGTCGAAGGCGGGCAGACGATGAACCCGAGCACGGAGGAACTCCTCGCCGCCGTTCGCCGGGCGTACGCCGAGACCGTCTTTCTTTTGCCGAACAACGCCAACATCATCTTAGCCGCAAAGCAGGCGGCGTCGCTCTCCGAATCGGCGGTGATCGTCGTCCCGACGGACAGCATTCCCTCCGGGATCGCCGCGGCCATCGCTTTTCATCCCGAAGCCGCTCCGGAAGACAACGTCGAGAAAATGAAAAGCGCGGCGCAAGCGGTCAGGACGATACAGCTCACGACGGCCGTGCGCGACACGGAACACGGAGGTCAGTTCATCAAGTCCGGCGCGTGGATCGCCGTGTCCGGAGGCGAAATCGTCGCCCACGGGGCGGCGCTCATCGATGTCGCGCGCCAGGCGCTTTCGCGCACCGTCGATGGGGGCGCGTCCGTCGTCACCGCCTACTGGGGAGAAGGGGCCGACCCGTCGTGGCGGGAGGCGTTACGGCAAGCGGTGGAGACGGATCATCCGGATGTGGAATATGAAGCGCATGAAGGTGCGCAACCGATTTATCCCTTGATCTTGTCCGTCGAATGAACCGCTCGAAAGGGGCGAGCAGGGCGATGCCACACGTCGTCGTGTTGACCGACGCGGCGGCCGATCTGGCGCCGGAGGTGATCGAGCGGCTTCGGCTCGGCGTCATCACGGCCGACGAAGGCCCGTTCACCGCGTCTTATTTGGTCGACCGATACGCGCGCGTCATGTCCGCGTTCCCCGAATGCACGCTTTTGGCCCTGCATGCTCCGGAAGCGCTCGGCGGCGCTTCGCAGGCGGCGTTCATCGCGCGAGAGGTTCTCGGGCGCGACATCGTCGTCGTGGATACCCGCCTGGCTTCGTCGGCGCTCGGTCTCGTCGTGCGCGAGGTCGCCGAGCGGGCGGCGGCGTGCTGGACGAAGGCGGCGCTCATGACGGCGCTTCCAGCGTTGCTCGCCGGGGCACGGCTGTGTGTCGTACGCCCCGAAAAGCCGCGGGCGTTTCGATCCAAGCGCGCATGGGCCGTTAAGACGCTCGATGAAAGCGGTGCCGTCTATACGCTGGCCGACGGCCTGGCCGAAACGGATGTCGTTTCCTGTGTTCGCGATTGTCTGGTGCAGGGTCCGGGCGCGGGAGAGGCGATGCATCTTGCCGTGGCTTCGCCGAAGACGATCGGCGTTTCGGCGGACGGGTGGCCAAAGCGCCTTGGTGAACGCCTCGAAGCGGCGCTCAGTCCCAAAACGGTCGAATACGCGCCGCTCGGCGCCGTCACCGCGCAGATTTTCGGCGAGGCGGCGTTGGCCTGCGCGGTCGTGCCGGCACTCGCGTGAAGCAGGGGTGTGGGGCTTTTGCGACTGAGTTCGCCCATCGATCAAGCGCTGAGCTTGACGACCAAACAGCGACAGGCGCTCAAGCAGGCGGGCATCGAGACGGTAGAGGATCTGCTTTTTCGTTTTCCGCTGCGCTACGAGGACGACCGTCCCCGCCGCCCGGACGCGCTCACCGCGGACGGCCCGGCGGCGCTGTACGGCATTCTCTCCGGCGCCCCGGTGCTGAAGTACTATGCGCCGAAAAAATCGCGGTTGAGCGCCCGTTTGGAAGTGGACGGCGTGACGCTTACGGTCGTGTGGTTCAATCAGCCGTATCTCAAAGATCGTCTCACCCCGGGTACGCCGCTTTGGGTGTACGGCAGCTACGACGTCCGGCGCAAAACGCTCGTCGCTCAACGGACGGAAGTGGCGCCGGCGTTAGTCCCCGAAGGGTTGACGCCCGTCTATCCGGCGGTCGCCGGACTTTCGCCGAAGACGTACCGGCAGTTCGTCGAGCGGCTCATCAACCACCCCGAGCTTACGATCGAGGAAATCCTTCCGGCTTCGCTCATCCGCCGCTGGCGTCTCCTTGAGCGCAAAGAGGCGATCCGGCGGATGCACGCGCCGCAGGAAGCGCGCGATGTGGCGCTGGCCAAGCGGCGGCTGGTCTACGAGGAGCTGTTTTTATTCCAGCTCAAGTTGATGCTGCTCCGCAGGGCGCGCCGCGCGCGCGCGTCAGGGGTGGCGAAGAAGATCGATGCGGCGCGGCTTCGGACCGCCGTATCGGCGCTGCCCTTTACGTTGACGGCGGCGCAGCGCCGGGCGCTTGAGGACATCCTGCGCGATCTTTCCGCGCCTCAGGCGATGTACCGCCTTCTCCAGGGCGATGTCGGCTCGGGGAAGACCGTCGTCGCCGCTCTGGCGCTTTATGCCGCGGCGACGGCCGGTTATCAGGGGGCGCTCATGGTGCCGACGGAAGTTCTCGCGCTGCAGCACGCCCGAACGCTGCGGCGTCTGCTCCCGCTCGACGTGGACATCGGTCTCCTCACCGGGCGCACGCCGGCTTCCGCCCGCCGCGCGCTCACGGAAAGGCTGGCCGACGGCCGGCTCGACATCGTGATCGGCACCCACGCGCTGCTTGTGGAAGACGTCGCCTTTTCCCGCCTCGGACTGGTGGTCATCGACGAGCAGCACCGATTCGGCGTCGAACAGCGTCGCCTGCTGCATGAAAAAGGAGAGGGCGTCGACATTTTGCTCATGACCGCGACGCCCATCCCCCGCACGCTGGCCATCGCCCTCTTCGGCGATCTGGACGTCTCCACGATCGATGAACTGCCCAAAGGGCGCGGTGAACTCGAGACGTTGTGGACGACCCCGTCGCACTTTGCTTCCGTCCTGGCGCTGATCGAACGGGAACTGGAGGCCGGTCGGCAGGCGTACGTCATTGCACCGCTCATCGAAGCGTCGGAGAAGGTCGATTTTGAAAACGCGATGGCGCTTTATGAACGGCTGAAAGCCGCGCTGCCGAAGCGCCGCGTCGGTCTTTTGCACGGAAGGTTGCCGGGGAAAGATAAGGACGCCGTGATGAACGACTTTGTCCGTGGAGCGCTGGACGTGCTCGTGTCCACGACGGTCGTCGAAGTCGGCGTCGATGTGCCCAACGCGACGGTGATGGTGGTCTACGACGCCGACCGGTTCGGTTTGTCGACGCTCCATCAGCTGCGTGGCCGCGTCGGACGCGGGGCGGAGAAGAGCTACTGCATCCTCGTCTCCGATGCCCGCTCGGAAGCCGCCAGGGAGCGCCTGTCGACGCTCCGCGAGACGCGCGACGGCTTCGTCATCGCCGAGAAGGATCTCGAGCTGCGCGGTCCCGGAGATTTGTTCGGGATCAAACAAAGCGGTTTGCCGGAATTCCGTCTGGCCGACCTCACGTCCCCGCACGATCGGACCATCCTGGCCTATGCGCATCGCGACGCGGCAGACGTCGCCCGCCGGATTCTGGCCGGATCGCCGGAGACGACGGCGCCGTCCGGTTCGGAAATGCTGCCCGCCGATCCGTCGGACGCAGGCGATCGAAGCGAATCGTTGCCGGCGGCGCTTCTCCGTTTGGCGGCCGGCCTGCTGCGGCAGCCGGTGGCGCCCGACTAGGCAAAAAAAATGAGCATCGCGCGCTTTGGCGGCGATGCTCCAGTTGGGAGAGGAGAAACCGGAGGAAGAGCTTAGGGGAAACGAAGTCGACTCCCTCGGTTGGCGGCAAGCTCGTTGCCGCTGTCTATAGGATGGACGGGCAAACGGGGAATTATACCCATCCATGCCACAACATGGAGGGCAAAAAATGCGCATTATTGCGGGGCAGTGGCGCGGGCGTCGCCTGAAGGCCCTTTCCGGGCGTCAAACGCGCCCGACGTTGGATCGCGTCAAAGAGGCGTTGTTCGACATGATCGGCCCATATTTTTCCGGGGGGCTTACGCTGGACGCGTTCGCCGGAAGCGGGGCGCTCGGCTTGGAAGCGCTCTCCCGGGGAAAGGAGAGGGCCGTGTTCATCGAACGGGATCCGCGGGCGGCGGCGGTGTTATGGGAGAACATCCGCGCGCTCGGCGCTGAGTCGCGCGCCGTGGTCGTCGTCCACGACGCCGTGCGCGCGGCGGGGCGCCTCGTCCGCCGCGGCGTCGCCGCCGATTTGGTTTTCTTCGATCCGCCGTATGAATTTCCGGATTCCGCCCTGGTCGAATTGCTCGGCGTCTACGCCGCGGCCGGTGTTTTTCGATCGGAAGCCGTCATCTGCGTGGAGCGGGGCGGGCCGTTCATGGGACCGTCGGACGCGCGCTTTCAGCTTTGGAAGGCGCGAAGCTTCGGGACGGCGCATGTGGTGATTTTTCGATATCGAGGATGATGGTTGACAGGAAGGAGGGAAGCCCGGCGGGCGTCGGGCGCAAAGATGACCATCGCCGTCTACCCGGGGAGTTTTGATCCCGTCACGTACGGGCATCTGGACATCGTGGAGCGCAGCCGTAAGATATTCGACCGCGTCATTGTCGCCGTCCTGGTCAATCGCAGCAAGCAGCCGCTGTTTTCGATCGATGAGCGCGTGGCGTTGCTCAAAGAAGCGACCGAACCTTGGCCCAACGTCGAGGTCGACGCGTTTTCCGGTTTGCTCGTCGACTACATGAAGCGTCGCGGTGCAAAAACAATCATTAAGGGTCTGCGCGCGGTGACCGATTTTGAATATGAAATGCAGATGGCGCTCATCAACAAGAATTTAGACCCGACGATCGAGACGTTTTTCATGATGACGAGCAAGGAATATTCGTTTTTGAGCTCGAGCATCGTCAAAGAGGTGGCCCGCTACGGCGGGAAGGTCGATGATCTTGTGCCGCCGATCGTCGCGTCGGCCCTCCAGCGCAAGTTCGCGTCGTTGGGACCGTCCGCCGATGATCGCTGACACCGATGGGAAAGGAGCCGCAGGGTGCATCATCATGTGTATTTGATCGGTTTTATGGGCAGCGGCAAAAGTACCGTCGGCCCCGTCTTGGCCGAGCGGCTCGGGCGCGCGTGGGTGGACACCGACCGTTTGCTCATCGATCGGTTGGGGATGTCGATCGCGGAATATTTTTCCCGTTACGGCGAAGAAGCCTTTCGACGGGAGGAACGATCGCTCCTCTTTGCGCTTGCGTCTTCGGCGCTGCCGCTCGTCGTATCGACCGGCGGCGGGATCGTCATCGATCCGGATAATCGGCGGCGGCTCCGGGAGACGGGGCTGGTCGTTCATCTGTTCGCCCCGCTTTCGGAGATTCGGCGCCGTATCGGAGACGACCCGTCGCGGCCGCTTTGGTCTCGCCAAAACGATCGGAATCTCGTCGAACTGTACCGCCTTCGCCATCGGCTGTACCGGGAGACGGCGCATTGCGCCCTGTCGACGGTGCGATACGCGCCGCGGGAGGCTGCGGAGCGGATCGTGGGGGCGCTTCGTGAAGATGTCGAAAAACGGGATTAAGAAGGCGGCGTTTGGTTTACACTATGCCTGACGACGGATGGAGAAAGTCACGTCAGGCGGTGACGGACGATGAACGAATGGCTGTTTGTGATGACCCGCGAAGTGGTGCGCTATGTGGATGCGCCGAGAGCGCGCCGTGATCGGGAGAAGGGGCAGACGAAAAGACGCCCGATGAACATTGTGCTTGCGGAATTATTCGGACTCTTGCCGCTTTCAATCGCGCTCTGGTGGGAGCGGATGCACCGCCCGAAGATCATCAAGCCAAAGCGCCCACGAGGGATGGCGGGGAACGTGGGATCCGGCCGTATTGCCGGAGACGTCCGCGAGGAGCGGGAGAAACCGGAGCCCTTCCTCGGCGACGGCGACGTACGTTTCGCCCCCTGAAAAACGGTGGGCGCCGAGCACGTTGCGGAGGACGTTAACGTCATCCGTCCACGGGCGCTTGGATAGGACGAGAAACGTCTGATCCGGGCTGAAAAGCGCTTCCGCCGCCTTCAGCGGGGTACTGCCGCGGATCACGGCAGCGACGGGCACGGCTTCATCTTCGGGGCGATATGGCCTAACGGCGATGCGCACGAGGCGCGCGTCAGGCGTGACGGTCGCCTTTTGCAGCGCCCCACACTCACAGATGCCGGCATGAGGATCCGACGGGCCGGGCGTGAGCGCCGTTGAGGGAAGCGGCTCGCCGGTTTTGGCTTCCGTCGCCTGGCGCCCTTCGCCGGGGGTGACGAACGCCGAAGCAATGCCGCGATAGACCGGTCGTGGCCTGTCGATGTTCGCCGTGTCCGTCGGGTCCGGAAGCAAGCGTCGGTCAAAGAGGGGGATGCCGCCCACGCCGTACTCCATGAGGCGCAGATCGCCGTCTTTCGCTGCACAGACGATCAAGTAACCGACGGGTGAGGCCGCTTGCGTGAAGAGCACCCGCCAGAGCGCGCCGCCTGTGTCCAACGGTTCGACGGACAGATCATCCGCCGCTCGAAGGGATTGGAATGCGGGATCGGCGCTGAGCGTCGAGTGCCAGCGTTCTCCCGCCGTGCGCACCGAGGCGATAACGTCCGGCAGCGTTTCGCGCGGCAAAGCGGGCGGACGGTTCGACTCGTCCCCCGCGAGGGGCGAAAAGACGACGCGCTTGGACGAGACGAGCGGAGCGATCGATGGCGTTGTTAGGGGCCAGGTGACGTCCTCGAGCGAGAGGACCAATGAAGCGATCGCGACGGAGAGCCATCCGCGCCACGAAAGGCTCTTTGGCCTTCGAGAGGGCAAACGCATGTCCTCCTTTCGTCCGTATGGGCGTCCGACCTGCTCGGGTACTCAAAGCGTATCGGCGCTTGAGGTCCGGCGACAGGTGGACGAGCCCTCGGCATGCGTCTGCCCTAGCGTATCAGAACCGCGGCGCAAAACGTGCTTGCTCTTGTCGCAGGTAGAGCAGCGCGATCTGCGTCAACGTGACGTCGATCGACGGCGTGTATTGCCATTCGATTTCGGCGATCCGCCGTCTTTTTTCGTTTTCCAGCGCACGGAGGTCGATCGTCGGCGTCTTTTTCCGCCGCGTTCGGCGCGTGCCTCCGGTGCGTTGCTGTGGCGTGGTGCGCTCGGTGCGGAGCGTCTCGAACAGCGCCGCATAATAGCGTTCGATTTTGGCTTTTTCCCGTTCGCCCTGGGCGATGCGCGATTCAACCCAGCGGCGGTCTTCGCGCGCAAGTTCGTCCCGCAAGCGCGACTCCGCGATTTCCACGGCGCTTTTTACGCTGAACAGCGGCGGAAGAAGCGGACGATACGGCGGAACGCTCGATGTCCAGGTGCGTGCGTCGAGGATGCGGTCGAAGTCCCGTTCCAATCGCAGATCCGTGAGGCGCACGCCGTAGGTGACGAACCGCTCCCAGCGAAGTTCGGACGTATAGGCGACGGTGTAGGACAGGTAGAGCCACGGTTCGAGGGCGTACGTCACCGCCGACGCGGCGCTTGCCGGCGGCTCTTCTGCCGGTCCGGCGGGCGGGGCGGCCGTTTTGGACGAAGCCCGTTCGGTTGCGGCCGCGTCGGACGGATCGGTTTCGTAGGCGCGCGAAAGCCGCCCGAAATCGATGGCCGCCTCGAGCATGCGGCGCACCCTCGGGGCGCCGAAGGTGAGCACCTCCTCGCGCATGTCCATGAAAGGCGGCGTCTTCGTGGACGCAAGGCCCGGAAAGCGGTATGTTTTGATCAGCGGCGAAGGCGTTAGGCGCGCCGCATCGACGTATGTCCAGTAAAACGGCCGGTAGCGCAGCGCCTCGTCGGCTTCCCGCGACAGTTCGACGATGAGATGGGCATCGCCGCGTTCGAGAATGGTCGATCGGCGTTCGTTGAAAAATATTTCGGCGAACGCCATCAGCCGCGCGTTGCGCCTTCGGGCATCGAACGACGTCGTCCGCCTCATTGCGCATCACCTCTTTATGCGTCCGGATTTGTAGCGATTGATCCGCTCGGACTTTCGGCGATGCCCGGCGGATCGATCGTATCGCCGACGAGCAGGTGTTTTTCTTCTTCGTGTTTGAGTTTGCGCAGCGCCTCGACGACGTTTCCGAGCCGCATGCGCATTTCGTGTTCGCTCGTCGCACGGATGAAGATGTCGGCAAGATGTCTTTCCAGGGAAAGCCCTTTCGGCAATCGCTCGAGGACGTTCTCCAGTGCGCCGATGGTGTCTTCGAAGAGGGCGATTTTTTCATAGAGGAGTTTTAGGATCGCCTCTTCGATCGTCGCTTCGGTGGCAAAGTTGTAGATGAACACGTCGTGCTTCTGGCCGATGCGGTGCACGCGGCCGATGCGCTGCTCGAGCTTGAGCGGGTTCCACGGCAGGTCGTAGTTGATGAGGTGATGGGCAAACTGCAGGTTGATGCCTTCACCGCCGGCGTCGGTGGCCAAAAGCACCTGCGCTTTCGTTTCGAACAGTTCGCGCATCCAGTCTTTCTTGTTCTGCCCGTAACCGCCGCGGTAGAGGACGGAGGTGATGCCCGCTTCGCCGAGCGCTTTTTGCAGGAAGAACAGCGTCCCGTGAAATTCGGTGAAGACGACGATTTTGCCGTCGATCTCGCGGATCAGTTCGATCAGCGCCTTCAGCTTGCTGTGCGTACGGATCTCCCGGCCGAGGCGGGCGAGCTCGGCGATCTCGGCGGCGAGCGGGGCGTCTTGGGGCAGTTTTTCATACAACCGAATGAGGCTCTTGTAGACCGCATCCCGGCTGGAGGTGAGTTCCCGCTTCAAGGTGATGAGGGCAAAACCGTAGTGTATTCCCCTACGGGTATATTCACGGACGATGAAATTCGACACCGCGTCGTAGAAGCGGCGTTCTTCTCGCGAGAGGCGGATGGGGACAGTGACGACGTGTCGTTCGGGAAGCTCGACGGCGCTTTCTTTGCGGCGGTTGCGGATCATGACCAAGCGGAGCGCGCTTTTTAAGGCTTCGGCGTTTTTCACCGCGCGGCGTCCGGCGACGTACGTGCGGCTGAAATCGTCTTCCGTGCCCAGGTGGCCGGGGGAGAGGAGGCTGATGATGTTGTACAGTTCTTTGATCTCGTTTTGCACCGGGGTGGCGGTGAGCAGGAGACAAAACTTTTTGGTGATCGCCTTGACGAACTGGTGGTTGGCGGTACGGGGGTTTTTCAGTTTGTGCGCTTCATCGACGATGATGAGATCGTACGTTTGCTTGAGTACGGCGCTTTTGTGCGGCTCGCGTTTGGCGAGATCGAGGGAAGCGATGACGATGTCGTGCGTTTCCCACATGTGCGCTTTCTTGACGATCGCCGCCGGGATTTGAAATTTTTGCCAGAGCTCCCGCTGCCACTGCAGGGCGAGCGAGGAGGGAACGAGGATGAGCGCTTTTTTGACCAGGCCGCGAATCAGATATTCTTTGAAGATGAGCCCCGCTTCGATCGTCTTCCCGAGGCCGACCTCGTCGGCCAAAAGCGCCCGGCCGTGCATTTCCAGAATGACCTTTTGGGCGGTTTCGATCTGATGCGGGTAGAGCCGGAGGGTGGGGAGCGCGGCTAGGGCCATCAGTCGGTCGGGAGTCTCAAGTTTGCCCAAAGCGCGGGCTTCACGGGCGAGGAGAAACGACGACCAGCGATCCCATGGACCGTCGTGGCGATGAGCGTCCAAGAAGCGCTCCATGAGCGCATGGTCGAAGCGGACGACGAGTTCCATCCGGCGTCCTCCTTCCCCTTGCGGAATGTCGGAATTCTGGTTAGGATGTTGTTGGGATATCGTTAGTATGGTGGGGCCGCGCGGGATCCATTCGGTGCCCATCGGGGATTCAAACAGGCCGGCGGATGACGGGCGGGAGAGAGACCGGATGGCGCATCATCCGGCGCCGAAGGAGCAAGCCGCCAGACGGCGGTGAAACTCTCAGGCCAAAGGATCCCGTGCCTGACGCACCTCTGGAGAGCGCGCCGCAGGCACGGCTGTGTCTTAGCGGCGCCACCGAAGGCGCAACTCCGAACGCGGGGGAATCGCTCAGGTCAGTGAACAGAGTGGGCTTTCAGGGGCTCAGTCTGTTTTTTTGTGTGACGGAACGGATGTGCACTCGGAGGGGAGGGGGTTTCGGTGGCGGAAAGTCGTCATACGCCGCTGTATCCGTTGTATAAGGATCAGGCGAAATTGACCGAGTTCGGCGGGTACGTCATGCCGCTTCAGTTCACCGGGATCATCGCCGAACATCAGGCGGTACGCACGGCGGCCGGGATGTTCGACGTCTCGCACATGGGCGAGGTGCGCGTGGCCGGGCGGGATGCGGTCGCGTTGCTGAACCGCCTGTTGACGGTCGATGTGGAGCGCATCGCCGTGGGGGCGGCGAAGTACACGTTCATGCTGCATGAAGACGGCGGAACGCTGGACGACATGCTCGTGTATCGTTTGGGAAACGACGAATTTTTGCTCGTGCCGAACGCTGCCAACACCGGCCGCGTGCTCGCCTGGACGATGACCGTCCGAGCGCGGGAAGGGTATGCTCTGGACGTCGATGATCTGTCGCCCGGCGTCGCGCTCCTCGCCGTCCAAGGTCCGAAGGCGTCGGAGATGGTGCGCGCTTTGGCGGGGGAAACGGATCAAGCGCGGCTTTCGGCGCTTGGGCCGTTTCGTTTTGTGGAGAACGTGACGCTTGCCGGTGCGCCGGTCATGATCGCCTCACGAACCGGGTATACGGGGGAAGACGGATATGAGCTGTTCATCGACGCCGATGAAGCGCCGGCGGTGTGGACGGCGCTCCTTGCGCACGGCGCTTCGGCCGGGCTTGTCCCTTGCGGGCTGGGAGCCCGCGATACGCTGCGTCTGGAGGCGGGGCTGCCGCTCTACGGGCATGAACTCTCGGATGCGATCAGCCCTCTGGAAGCCGGGCTTGAGGCGTTTGTCCATTGGGACAAGGCGGTGCCGTTCATCGGGCAGGCGGCCCTGAAGCGGCAAAAAGACGCCGGCATTCCGCGCCGACTGGTCGGCCTCGTGCTCGACGGCCGCGCGCCGGCGCGGGGCGGGTATGCGGTGTATGCCGACGCGGCGGATGACGTGCCGGTCGGTGTGGTGACGAGCGGGGCACCGTCGCCGACGCTCGGCCGTCCGATCGCCATGGCGCTCGTCGATGCCGCTCGTGCGGGCGGCGCCTCGACGCTCCACGTCGACGTCCGCGGGCGGCGCTTTCCCGCGAGGGTCGTCCCGCTTCCGTTTTACCGCCGTGACCGAAAGAAATGATGGAGAAGGGAAGACGTCGGATGCACCGTTACTTGCCGCTCACCGAAGACGATCGCCGGGCGATGCTCCAAGCGATCGGGGCGGATTCGATCGACGCGCTCTTTGCCGACATTCCGGAGGCGGTCCGCTTAAAGACGCCGCTTGCGCTCGAGCCGGTGCTGTCGGAAGCCGAGTTGATGCGCGAGATGCGCCGCCTGGCGGCGAAAAACCGTACGACGCGGGAGCTCGTCTCGTTTCTCGGCGCCGGCGCGTATGAGCATTACATTCCGAGCGTCGTCGACCACATCATCGGCCGCGCGGAATTTTACACGGCGTATACGCCGTATCAGCCGGAGCTTTCGCAAGGCAACCTGCAGGCGATCTTCGAGTTCCAGACGATGATCGCCTCGCTCACCGGCATGGAAGTGGCCAACGCGTCGCTGTACGACGGGCCGACGGCGCTCGCGGAGGCGGTGTTGCTCGCGCTCCGGGAGAGCGGACGGCGGAAGATCGTCATGAGCTTCGCCCTTCATCCGCATGCCCGCTCCGTCGTCGAGACGTACGTCCGTGACATCGCGGACGGCATCGAGGTCGTCACCGTGCCGGCGGACGGCGGCCTGACCGATGTCGATCGGCTGCGGGCGGCCGTCGATGCGGACACGGCGGCTGTCGTCGTGCAATATCCGAACTTCTTCGGCGCGCTTGAACCGCTCGAGGCGGTTCAGGAGATCGTTCGAGGGAGCGGAGCGCTGTTCATCGTCTCCGCCAATCCGCTGGCCATGGCGCTCTTGGAACCGCCCGGGTCATACGGGGCGGACATCGTCGTCGGGGATATGCAGCCGATCGGGATCCCGCTTTCGTTCGGCGGGCCGTACGCCGGCTTTTTCACCACGAAAAAGGCCTTCATGCGCAAAATTCCGGGGCGCATCGTCGGCGAAACGAAAGACGCCGCCGGTCGCCGCGGGTATGTGCTCACGCTGCAGACGCGGGAGCAGCATATCCGCCGTGAGAAAGCGACGTCCAACGTCACGACCAACCAGGCGCTCATGGCGCTGGCCTCGGCGGTGGCGATGAGCGCGTTCGGGCCGGAGGGGCTCAGGACGATCGCCGAACAGAATGTGCACAAGGCGCATTATGCGCTTCAGGCGATTGAGGTCAACACGCCCTTTCGCCGTGCCTATCCGGTGCCGTTCTTCAATGAGTTCGTGCTTGAACTCAAGGGGCCGGCGGACGCCGTCGTTCGTGAACTCTTGTCTTCGGGCTTTTTGGCCGGATATGCGCTCGGCGCTCTCGGTGAGGCCTATCGAACGAAGCTGCTCGTCGCCGTGACAGAGGTGCGAAGCAAAGCGGAGATCGACGCCTTCGTCGAGCGGCTGGCCCGTGTGGGAGGTGCACGATGAGGATGAGAACGTTGGCGCCGGTTCAGGAAGTGCCGCTCATTTTTGAGCGTTCCCGGTCGGGGAAGCGTGCGTACGACGTCCCGCCGCTCGACGTCCCGCCGGTCGACCTCGAGGCCGCGGTGGGCAAGGACCGTCTGCGCCGGAAGGCGCCGCTCCTTCCGGAAGTGTCGGAACCGGAACTCGTCCGTCACTATACGGCATTGTCTACGCGCAATTACGGCGTGGACACGGGCTTTTACCCGCTCGGTTCTTGTACGATGAAGTACAATCCGAAAGTGCATGAGACGATCGCCCGCCTGGAAGGGTTTCGGGACGTTCATCCGCTGGCGCCGGAAGAGACGGTGCAGGGGGCGCTGGAAGTGATGTATCGCCTGCAGGAAGCGCTCAAGGCGATCACCGGGATGGACGAGGTCTCCCTCGCGCCGGCCGCCGGCTCGCACGGAGAACTCGTGGGCTTAAAGATCATTGCCGCCTATTTCCGCTCCCGAGGAGAGCGGCGGACGAAGGTCGTCGTCCCCGATTCGGCGCACGGGACGAACCCGGCGAGCGCGGCGATGGCCGGGTTTCAGGCGGTGAGCATCCCGAGCGACGAGCGCGGATCGGTCGATCTCGAGGCGCTTAAAGCGGCACTCGATGAGCACGTGGCGGCGCTCATGCTCACCAACCCGAACACGCTCGGCCTCTTTGAGACGGACATCGTGGAGATCGTCCGGGCCGTGCACGATGTCGGCGCGCTCGTTTACTACGACGGGGCGAACCTGAACGCCATCCTCGGCAAAAGCCGCCCCGGAGACATGGGCTTTGATGTCGTCCACGTAAACGTCCATAAGACGTTTTCCACGCCGCACGGCGGCGGCGGGCCCGGCGCCGGTCCGGTTGGGGTTAAAGCGCATCTGGCGCCGTTTTTGCCCGTGCCTATCGTCCGGGCGGTTCGGGAACATGCGCTGGAGCGCGACGGCGACGGCGATGCCGCCGAGCGGGCGGTACGCTACCGGCTCGATACGGACCTGCCGCGATCGATCGGCCGCGTTCGGGGCTTTGCGGGGAGTTTTGGCGTTCTCCTCCGGGCTTATGCCTATATCCGCTCGCTCGGTGCCGAAGGCTTGAGGCGGGTGGCGGAAGACGCCGTGCTGGCCGCCAATTACGTCATGCATCGGCTGAAAGACGTCTACGCGTTGCCGTACGACCGGATCTGCAAGCATGAATTTGTCCTCTCCGGCCGCCGCCAAAAAGCCTACGGCGTGCGCACGTCGGACATCGCCAAGCGGCTGATGGATTATGGGTTCCACCCGCCGACGATTTACTTCCCGCTCATCGTCGACGAGGCCCTGATGATCGAGCCGACGGAGACGGAAAGTAAAGAGACGCTCGATGCGTTCATCGAGGCGATGCGCGCCATCGCCAAAGAAGCGGAAGAAAATCCGCATCTCGTCCGCTCGGCGCCGCACACGACGCCGGTCGGCCGCCTGGATGAAGCGCTCGCCGCACGGCAGCCCGTGCTTGTCTATCGACCTTCAGCCGATTGACGGATCTTGTGTTACAATAACGGCATGAGGGATCCATTGGCGCGTTATCGCGTCCCTGAAGTCGCCTGGGCCTTTGCCGTCGGTGATCTTCTGGCGGAGCGGGTGGCCGCAGGAGATCCGGCGGTCGTGTACTTTTGGACGGCGTCGAAGACGCTGGTCCTCGGGATGCAAGATGCGCGGCTTCAGGGGGCCAAAAGAGCGGCGGCACGACTTTATGCCGAAGGCGTCGACGTCTTTGTCCGTTCCTCCGGAGGGCGTGCGGTGGCCATCGATGAAGGCGTACTGAACGTCACCGTCGTTGTGCCGGAGACGGGGCCCTTTCGCTCGATGGACGGTTCGTTCGCCTGGATGGCGGAGCACGTCCGCTCGGCGCTTAAGCCGCTTGGCCTTATGGTCGGCATCGGTGAAGTGCGCGGTTCCTTTTGTCCCGGCCGATACGATCTTTCCGTCGGAGGGAAGAAATTCGCCGGGTTGGCCCAGCGCCGGACGCGGGGAGCCGTTCAGATCCAGGCGTTTGTGCTGGTCGAAGGCACCGGCGCTGCCCGCGCCAAAGTCGCCCGGTCGTTTTACCGCTTCACGTTCGGTGAGCGGCCGATCGTTCGGCCGGAGGTCATGGTCGCGCTTGCGGAGTTATGTCCGATCGATTTGTTGGCCGCTGCTCGGATCTTTCAGCGGGCGTTTGTTCGGGCGCTCGTCGATGTTCCGGATGGTCAACGGAACGCCGGTGGACCGTTGCCGGAGATGCGCGTTCGGTCCGTGGCGTCGGGTTCGGCGCTCGATGTCCTAAAGGCGATGCATCTGGATTTGGTCGTCACCGAGCGGTTGAAAGGGCAAAAAGCGCGGAGCGCGGCGGCACTGGCCGAGTGAACGGATCATGTTCATGCGGCGAATGTCGTTTCGGAGGGGTTTGTTTGGAAGAACGCCGGTCGAAGGGGACGTGGCAAGAGACGCTTCACCGCCATCCAATCGTGCAAGGGGCCATGAATGCGCTGCCGATCGCGATCGGTTATGTGCCCATCGCCATAGCCTATGGTCTTTTGGCCAAGTCGGCGGGACTGACGCTGTTCATCACGGTGTTCATGTCGATGGCGGTCTATGCCGGGGCGAGTCAATTTTTAGGCGTCTCGCTCATCGGCGCGCAAGCGGGAGCGGCGAGCATCATCGCCTTGACGTTTTTTTTAAACTTGCGCCTCCTCCTCATGAGCACCGCGCTTTCCGCGCGCCTCAGGGAACCGCGGGCGCTTCTTCGGGCGATCGTGGCGTTCGGCGTGACGGACGAGTCGTTTTCCGTCGCTTCGTTTCGCCCGGGGCCACTGGAGACGTCTTACTTGCTGACCCTCGAGTTCGTCGCTTACGCCTCGTGGGTCGCCGGAAGCGCCCTCGGGTATCTGACGGGCGAATGGCTGCCCTCGAGCCTGCAGGCGGGGATGGGAATTGCGCTTTATGCGATGTTCATCGGCTTGCTCGTTCCGAACGCCCGGACTTCCCGCACGGGGCTCATCGTCGCCGTCCTGGCGATGCTCCTAAACAGCGGTTTTGCGCCGTTGCTCGGCCCGGGGATGGGCATCGTCATCACGGCGATCATTGTCTCTTTGGCCGCCGCCTTGCTCGATCGGGAAGAACGCGCGGAAGAAGCCGTCCAGGACGGTGCGGCGACGCACGAACGATAAGGCGGAACGATAAGGCGAACATCGAAAGATCATCCTCTCGAAAGTCTCGGGGAAGGGGGCATGCGCGGATGTCTGAAGCCTTCTGGATCGTTCTCGGTATGGCGGCCGTTACATACCTTCCCCGGATGCTCCCGTTTTTTTGGCGACCGGCGGCATATTCGCCGTTTGTCCGACGTTTTTTGAAGTATCTTCCGTTTGCCATCTTAGGCGCGCTTATCTTTCCCGGCGTACTCACGTCGACGGGATCGCCGGCTTCATCCGTCGCCGGTGCGGCCGTCGCCGTGCTTTTCGCCTGGTGGCGATGGCATCTCATCCTCGTCGTCCTCGGGGCAGTGCTGGCGGCGACGCTCGTCGGGGCCATCGGAGGATGAAGGTTTTTGGCGGATGAGGCGATTCGGGGGGCGGAATTCGATGAAGCCGATGGAGCGCATTTGGCGATATGTGGAAACGTGGGAGGGCGATCCCGCTTTTCATATGGCCCTCGATGAAGCGATGATGATGTTGCTCGGCGAACGGAGGATTCCGCCGACGCTTCGCTTCTACACTTGGCGGCCGAGCGCGCTTTCTTTGGGCATGCATCAAGATGCGGCGACGTCCGTCGATCTTCATGCCGTACGCGCGCTCGGTGTCGGTCTCGTACGCCGGCCGAGCGGCGGGCGCACCGTCTTTCACGATCGCGAACTGACTTACAGCGTCGTTGTCCGAGAGGACGACGCGCGCATGCCCAAAGGGTTGATGGCCGCGTTTCGTCGCCTGACCGAAGGGCTCAAGCGCGGCTATCATCGCCTCGGCATTTTCGACGCGACGCTCAACAGCGCGTCCGATGCGCCGGAGAGCAAAGAAAACACCCCCGTCTGTTTTGACACTCCGGGGGCATATGAACTCGTCATCGGCGGGAAAAAGGCGGCAGGGAGCGCGCAGACGCGGAGAGGCGGCGTGCTCTTGCAGCATGGGTCGCTGCCGCTATCGTACGATGTCGAGACGATGTTTCGGTTGTTTTATTTTCCCTCATCGGAAGCGCGGGCGCGGGCGATCGCCCGTTTTCACGCGACGGCGACAAGCATCGAGGCGGCGCTCGGGCGGCCGGTCACGCTGGAAGAGGTCCGCGACGCGATGCTCTTCGGGTTTGGCCAGGCGCTGGGCGTCGAATTCGTCCCCGGATCGCTCACCGCCGAAGAACAGGCGCTGGCCCAGCGGCTCGCGGCGGAAAAATACACGAATCCGGAGTGGACGTTCAAAAAGTCGGATCCCTTGCGCGCCTAGTCTCCGGCGCTATGGTGCCGTTCGGTCGCCGAGCTTAGGTTTTTTTCTGGGGAACGTCAACGTCTGCCACTCATGCGCTTTGATTTGCTTGGCGATGTAAACGATTTGCCCGACATGATAAGCGTAGTGGTACATTTGCCGCTCGATGGCTTCAATGACCGAATTATGTTTGACGATCACGGCGATGCTGTTGGATTCCTCCAAGTACTCTTGACCGATGCGCAACCCGATCGCCTCCAGGAAAACGATTGGGTCGAAAACATCGCGGCGGTGCTAACGGGCGACCGCGGCCATGAACGCATCGCGCACGAGGGAGGTTACCGGGCCGATCCGCCCGGAGGCGATCGGGACACGATCGATCTCGACGATCGGCGTTACTTCCGCCGTCGTGCTCGTAATCCACACTTCGTCGGCCGCCCAGAGCGCCTCGACGGTAAACGGGCGCTCGACCACCGGTACGCCCTGCGCCTGAAGCAATTCCAACACCAATTGGCGGGTGATGCCGTTTAAGATGGCCGTCGTCGCCGGATGCGTAAAGACGATGCCGCCTCGGACGATGAAGACGTTGGAGGCGCTGCCTTCCGTCACGATCTCGCCGCGGTGGAGAATGGCCTCATCGGCGCCGGCTTCCTGGGCGCGCTGTTTGGCGAGGACGTTGCCGAGGAGGTTCACCGTCTTGATGTCCACCCGGTGCCAGCGGATGTCCGGCACGAGGACGGCCCGGCCGCCGCGCATGATCGCCTCCGGACGCGGGTACGGCTGAACATAGGCGAGGACGTTCGGCCACGGCGCCGGGTTGGGGAACGCATGCGTCCTGGGCGCTTCACCGCGTGTGACTTGTACGTAGGCGATGCCGTCGTGGATGCCCTCTTCATGGATGAGCGTCATGATCGCTTGCTCCAATCCTTCGGCTTCCGGCTCGGGAGCGATCGAAAGCTCGCGGAGGCTCCGCGCGAGGCGCGCCCAATGCCGTTCGGCGGCGAAGAGACGGCCGCCGTAAATGCGGATGACCTCATAGACGCCGTCGCCGAACAGGTAGCCGCGGTCGAGCGGGGAGATGCGGACGTCTTCCAAAGGCTTGATGCTTCCGTTCCAGTAAACGCGCACGTTCATCCCTCTTTTCAATCATGTTCGCATGTCTTCGTGTTTGTCATTGGGCCGTTCTTTTCCATTGTAGCGCATTTTCTCCGGAAGGTGATGCGTTAATCTTAAGATTTTCTTAAGACGATCTCAAGAAGTTTTTAACACTGCATTGGTAAGATAACAAGGGACGGGAAACCGCCGGCTGAAGGGATGACGAACGTCAGGAGGCTGGTACGGATGAAGAAAACATGGGTCGGTGCGGTGCTGGCGCTGGCGGTCATGTTGGTCGTGGCCGTTCCCGCGTTTGCCCATGGGCTCGGCAGGGGATTCGGCAAAGGAGACGGCGCGATCACCGAAGCCCTCGGCATCACCGCGGATGAGCTTCGGGCCGAACGCGAACAAGGAAAGTCGCTGGCCGACATCGCCAAAGCCCACGGCGTCGACGAGGCGACGCTCATCGACCGGCTGGTCGAGGCGAAGAAGGAAGCGCTCGACCGGCTCGTCCAAAGCGGGAAGATCGATCAGGCGCGGGCCGACGCCCTTTTGGAGCAGTATCGGAACGCCCTCCCGCAGAGGATCGAAAAGGCCCCGTCCGAGGCGGGGAAAGAGTTTTCGCAGGGCAAGGCCGGACATCCGTTTGGACCTGGCCCTGGCCGGGGCGGCTTTGGTCCGCTGGCCGTCGGGCAGGATCTTTCGAACATGCTGGGCCTTCAGCCGGATGAGCTCCAAAATGAACTGAAAAACGGCAAGTCGCTCGCCCAGATCGCCGAGGCCCACGGCATCGCCAAGGCGGATCTCATCGCCCGCCTCACCGACGCGGTGAAGCAAAAGCTCGACGAGCGGGTGCAGTCGGGGAAGATGACGCAGGAACAAGCGGATCAAGCGCTCGCGAAGTTCAAGCAGCGCGTTGAGACGATGGTCGACCGCGTGCCGCCTTTGCACGAAGGAAAACGCGGCGAATGGACGAAGCCGAAGGCCGGTCAGGAAGCGTAACCGCCTGAATGCACAAATCGACCCGTTCATGCATGGCGCATTCGCGTTTCCCGTCCCGCCCGTCGCCGATCGGCGACGGGTGTCCTCTGCTCTTTTCACCAATCCATTCCAAGGGAGAAGAAGAAGCATGTTTGATTTTCTTTTTACATTAACGCAAGATCTTCATCCAATGGTGGTCATTTCCTATTGTCTTATTTTTGCTCTTTACGATGGCGCTCGTCGGCCTTAAGCGCCTCCTTACAAGAGATGGAGGGTTCTTTTTGTCTTGGCGACGATCGCGTCACCGGTGGCCGTCGTGACTGGAATCGTCGCCCACTGCCCTTATGAAGAGAGCACCCTTGCGCCTGTGATCGAGCCGCATCAATCTCGGCCATCCGGAACGCTGGCGCTGATCGCGATGGCGGTTTGGCGCTACACGGACGGCGCAAGGGCAAAGATATCATCGACAAAACTGGTGGTCGGATGGTCGCTTTGCTGGGCTTGCTCTGGATTTTCTTTGTGGCGGCACAGGCGGTCAGTTGGTGTATGAGCACGGCCTGGGCGTGCGCGGCGTCAGCCCGCTCCTGCCTTGAGCTTTTTAAATCAAATCGGATGGATCATGAAAGAGGCGAAAGCGATGTGCGACGTCGTCATTGAAACCCCTTCGTGGCGCGCCATGGGCATCGAGGCGGGACTCTTCTTGCCGAAAGAGGCGTTGCCCCTTGCCCCGTCGGTCCGACGATTTTTTGCACGGTTCGAACGGCGCTTTTCCTGTTTTTTACCGGCGGCACTCCTCATCGGCGCCGACCGGGTGCTGAACGACCCGTTCTTCAAAGAGACCGAAAAAAATATCCCGATCAATGGTTTCTGATCCGAGCGGACACGTTTTTCGGCACGTACGTCTATGCGGCGGAATGGCGCGAGAATGAACGGTATCGGAAGCGTCACGCGACATCGCCACGCCGCAGTTCGTGTTCTTTCCCGAGCCTCGCATCCGGCTGCTCGACGAATACGGTGATCGGGCGCTCATGGACAATGCCCGACCTGTCTTTGGCGGTCAGAAGGAGGCGGGCGAGGCCCATGCAAGAGTACGCGCGCAAAATTTTCGTCACGTACGATCCGCTGTCGGAGACGGAGGACGGATTGGAGTACCGAATGCGATATTTCTTCACGGAAAGCGACGGACGCACGGAAGAGATCACCGAAGACGGCTTTACGACACGCTGGAAACTTTTAAACATGTCGGCGAAAGCGGTCGGCACTCCGGTGATGGACTTCTTCTCCGCCGCTCTCGGCCTCGTCGTCTCCGCCGCGCTTGGATATGCCCTTTTTCCGCTGACGACGCCGACCGCCGGATTCATCATTGATGTTTCGTGGACAACGTGGTATAATCACTATAGTGATAAGCATAAAATAAGCCGTGGAGATGGGGACTCCACGGCCTTGACGACGGTTTCCCCCAATGGGGATACGGCTCACCCCGTCAGCACACGGGAATGATCCCCTGATGCTTCTGGGCGTTGCGCAAGGGGATCATTTTTTGTTCTTGTTATTGATGATCAGCACAACGAGCGTCGCGAACGCAATCATCAGTGAAAGCGTCTCGAACGTCGTCATGCGCTCACCCCCTTCCTTTCGGGGATGGGGGTGAGCCGTGATCCCCTTGCGGAGCCGACCGCCGTCAAAGGAAAGTATAACACAATCTGGAAACGCAAAAAAAGACGGGCCTGTTCGGGTCCGTCTTTTTGTATGCACCCGGCATGGGCGCTGTCTATAGGGTGAAAGTCCCGAACGGCGAAGGCGGCAGTAGCCGTTAGCTTAAGGCAAGGGCGTCCGCCGCGAGGCGGAGTCTGAAGGAAGCCGGCGGCAAACCTCCGGACCGACGAACAGGAACCCCATATGAGGCTGTCCGTGCTTGGACGAGTCTGCACAACAAGACAAAATCCTTGCCGCCGAAGGGCATAGGCAGTAAATGGGACGGGTAGATGGAAGGAAAGACAGCGCTCTTGCCCGGGGAGGCCTGCCGGGTACGCCCGGTTACCGGATAACCCGTGTCGAAAGGCGCGGTTTTACCGGCAGGAGTCAGCCGAGGCCATAGTACGTCTCCCGTGACGTCCGGGAGACGGAAGGGCCGAACACAAGGAAAGGGGTGGGTGCGACATGGGTTCGCGAGCAGGGCGACGACAGCCGAAAATCCCGAAAGGGAGCTGCCTGCGGGAGGAAGCGGTGAATCCGCGGAGGACGGGGTGTTTATCGAAAAGACGGCGGTGGCGCCGCTTGAATACCGTTTTCGTAAGCCGAACGCGTTCGATGGGTGGCGAAAGTAATGCGCGATGAACACGGGCAGATATTCGTCGACGCCGTATTGTTAAGGCATGATCGGAATGGGGCCTATGCCCACCTCCACGCGCCCTCGTCGGGCGCTTTTTTGTCCCCATCGTCAGTACGGTGTTGTTCTTTGCAACGTTTTTCCATGGCGGCATTTTGGTTTATGATGATGGGGAGGAACCGCAGGACCGCGCGATCATCCACATGCTGGCCAACCGGCTGTACCGGGAGTATGACGCGGTGTTCGTGGACGATTACGCGCCGCACGGCGGCGGGATCGGCAAGAAAATGCGCCGGGCGATGAACAACCGGTCGCTTATCGGCCGGTTCAAGGAAACCCTGGCGTGGGCGGCGATCCGTGATGAAGACGATTCGACCCGCGCCTGCCACGACTGCAAATACGAAGTGCCGAGCGGTTCGACGGTCTCGGCATCCGGGAGATGCCGGGGACCGTCAACGGGCCGATGCGCGAACATGCGGCCGGCCGCCAAGAAATTCAATGCGGAACATGACTGTTCCAAACCCGAATCTTGCGTACGTTGAGATTGGCGTAGGTTTGGGAGGGCGGAAAAGCGGTGTACAAGATTCTCGTCGTCGACGATGAACCGAAACTTGTCGATATGATCGTCGATTATTTGCGCGCAGAAGGCTTTCGGGCCGTCGGTCTCACCGACGGGAATGAGGCGCTTCAGGCGGCTCTTGCCGAGCGCCCGGATCTCATCGTGCTCGATGTTCTCATGCCGGGACAAAACGGCTTCGACATCCTGCGCGCGCTCCGGAAGACCGACGACATCCCCGTCATCATGCTCACCGCCAAAGCGGAGGAAGCGGACAAGGTCCTCGGTCTGGAACTCGGCGCCGACGATTACCTGGTCAAACCGTTCAGCCTGCGAGAGCTGGCGGCGCGCGTCCGTGTCGTCTTGCGCCGCGTATCGAAACGCGACCGCCGATCGGGAGAAACTTCAGGGGACGCCGGCGCGGTTTCAGACGTCCCCGGCGGCGCGCGCACCGATGCCGCTTCCATGGCGCAGGGCGCAGCCGATGAAGAGGTGCTTCGCGCCGGGCCGCTTGTCATCTATCCGGATCGCTTGGAAGTTTACAAGAACGACCGCACGATCGCCTTGACGCCGACGGAATTCAAATTATTGGAAACACTCGCCCGCCATCCGAAAAAGGTGTTTACCCGCATGCAGCTTCTGGAAATCCTCGGCGATGCCTATATCGGCTACGATCGCGTGCTCGACACGCACGTGAGCAATTTGCGAAAAAAGATCGAAGATGTTCCGTCGCAGCCGAAGCTCATCCTGACCGTCTATGGC
>JADBKT010000012.1 GCA_014896255.1 Hydrogenibacillus sp. | reverse complement strand
GGTGGGAGATCTTTCGTACGGCCGTCGGCCTCGGCCTTACGTCGTTCGGCGGACCGACGGCCCATCTCGGTTATTTTCACCGCACTTACGTGGAACGCAAGAAATGGCTGGACGATGCCGCATATGCCGATCTCGTCGCATTGGCCCAGTTTTTGCCGGGGCCGGCCAGCAGTCAGGTGGGGATGGCCATCGGCATCGCCCGCGGGGGGATGATCGGCGGGCTTCTTGCCTGGATCGGTTTTACCCTGCCGTCCGCCTGGGTGATGATCGTTTTTGCGGCTTATATCCGTGACATATCCTTCTCCGGGGCAGCGTGGCTGCACGGTCTTAAGCTTGTGGCCGCGGCCGTCGTCGCCCAGGCCGTCTACACCATGGCCGGAAGGCTCGCACCGGATCGCCCGCGCGCGACGATCGCCGTCTTGTCCGCGGCGCTTTCGCTTCTGTGGCCGGCGGCCGGCAGTCAAGCGGTGATCATCGTGCTCGCCGCCTTGATCGCCTTCATTCGATACCGCAAAGACCTTCCCGAGGAGGGGCCTGCGGCCTTTTCCGTCGGCATCGGCCGGCGAACCGGAATCATCGCCTTGCTCTTCTTTTTTGCGCTCTTGCTGCTTATGCCTTTATTGGAAACTCGCCTGGCGTCGGCCCTGGCGCCGCTTTTGCCGGAAACGTTTCTCCCTTTGTTCAATCGCTTCTACCGCGTCGGTTCCCTCGTCTTCGGCGGCGGTCACGTCGTGTTGCCGCTCTTGGAACGGGAGGTCGTCCCCACGGGATGGGTGCGCACCGACGATTTTCTCGCCGGCTACGGGCTGGCGCAAGCGATTCCGGGGCCGCTTTTTGCGTTTGCCGGCTTTCTGGGGCAGCTCATCGCCGGCCTTCCGGGAGCGATCGTTGCGCTTTTGGCCATCTTTTTGCCGGGGGCGCTCCTCATTGTCGGGGTGCTGCCGTTCTGGTCGGCGGTACGGCGCTCACGTCCGGCGCGCGCGGCGCTTCGAGGAGCGGGTGCCGCCGTCGTCGGTCTGTTGTTTGCCGCGCTGTATGATCCGCTGTGGACGCACACGGTCGCTTCGGCCATCGATGTGGTGATCGTCAGTGTGCTGTATTTGCTTCTCCACGTCTGGCGCGTGCCGCCGGTCGTCGTCGTGTTGGCGGGCGCTTTACTGGCGGAAGGGAGCGCGATGATGCGTTAAAATGCGTGATGCGTTAAAATTGAAGGCAAGGTGTCCGTAAACGGTTGAGGAGTGTCTTGAGAGATGGACGCATGGCGTGCGCTTTTCGGTCGTCTAACGTCGGGGCGAAGTCGTCGCGCGATGCGGAGCCGCTTGCGGATCGCGCTTTTGACGATGGCCCTTCTGCTGTTGATCCCCGAAGGGCTGGTGATCGGCTTCCCGTTCTGGTCGAAGCCCACCTCCGCCGAAGGCTTTGCATCATAAGGCTGCCGACGACAATGAGCGCCGGCGCGGTGATGGCCGAGAGGCCGGCCACGGCGGAGACGGTCGGGGCGAAAAAGGCGCTTAAGGCAAACAAAACCGCCACGACGACGGCCGTAAGCCCCGTCCGGCCGCCGGCGGCGACGCCCGTCGACGATTCGATGTAGGCGCTCGTCGGACTCGTCCCGAGCATGGCCCCGATCGTCGTGGCGACGGAGTCGGCGAGGAGGGCTTGCTTGACACGGGGCATCATCCCGTTGCGCAGGAGGCCGGCCTGTTCGGCGACGGCGATCATCGTCCCCGTCGTATCGAAAAGCGTCACGATCAAAAAGGAAAAGACGACGGCATACAGCCCGTAATGCACCATGTCCGCAAACGCCTGAAGCGGGCTGTGGAAGACGAGCCACTCCGGCATGGTCGGCATGGACATCAAGCCTTGGTCAAAACGGAGCATTCCCAAAGCGTAGGCGATCGCACCGGTGAAGACCATGCCGAAGAACAGCGCGCCGGGAACCCGCAGGACAAAGAGAAGGACGGTGATCAAAAGTCCGACGAGCGCAAGCGCCGTCGTCGGCGCCCGCAGATCGCCGAGGGCCACGAGGTTGTCCGGGTGTTTGGTCACGATGCCGGTCAAGCGCAGGCCGATGAAGGAGATGAACAGCCCGATGCCCGCGGTGATGCCGTGCTTCAAGTTGTCCGGAATGGCGCGGATGAGCGCCTCCCGGAAGCGGGTGAGCGATAAGATGAGAAATAAGACGCCGGCGATGAACACCGCACCGAAGGCGACGTCGTACGGCACGCCGCTCGTTCCGACGACGGCGAAGGCGAAGTACGCGTTCATCCCCATCCCCGGGGCGATGGCGATCGGGTAGTTGGCAAAGAGGCCCATCCACAGCGTCCCGATGATCGCCGCGATGATCGTGGCCATAAACACTTGCTGAAACGGCACGCCGGCCTGGCTCAAGATGATCGGGTTCACGACGACGATGTAGACCATGGTGAGAAATGTGGTCACGCCGGCCAGCACTTCTCGGGACAGCGTCGTCCCTCGGGCGTTCAGATCAAAATGTTCGCGCCAGGTTTTCATGCGATAGCCCCTCCAATCACGAACATTCATCAAGCCAGGAAGTATAATATTCGTTTTTCGGAAAGAACGCAAGCGTGTTTGGATTGCGTATGACGAAAAAGCCACATCCTGTCTCGGATGTGGCCGAAGCATGAGGCATGAAGCATCAGGCGTAAGGTGATCGCCGTCTCGAAAGCGGTTCTTAAAACTCACGGCGACGGTCGGGCTTTCTGAAGCAACACGTAATACTGGGCGGTCATCGCGTAAACCAAAATCGTGGCGGGGATGACGCCGATCACAAGCAGCAGAACACCGATCAGAATGATGACGACCGCCAACAGGTACAGGCCCAACAGACTCCAGAAATGGCCTTTCGTCAAGTTCCAACTGTAGGACAGGCTTTCCAGCACACCTCGTCCGTCGGCGATGGCGTAGGGCCAAAAGCCCAGGCGGACGGCCAAGAAGATGCCGGGAATGAGGAGCAGCAGCAACCCAAGGCTGATGATGAGGGTATAGATGGTGCCGGCCAGCAAGTATTTCCAAAAATAAAGCGGAAACGATAAGACTTCGGTCGCGTGCACCGGGTTGCCGCGGCTCGCCTGCAGATAGACATAGAGGAATCCGCCGAGCAAAATGGAGCTGACCAATGCGCTCACGAGGTTGGAATACACCGGCAAAGCATTCTCGCCGTACGCCGCCGTTTCGTAGCGGGAGACCAGGAACGTCGGAAGAAACGTCAAAATCGAGTACAACAGCCACGCGAGAAACAATGTGCCGAACCGCTTCTTAAACACTTCGAAACCGCCGGTGATGGCCTCGTTCAGCATGCGCTCTCCTCCCGAAAGGTCGTTTGGACGCG
Source organism: Hydrogenibacillus sp. (assembly GCA_014896255.1). Taxonomy (GTDB): domain Bacteria; phylum Bacillota; class Bacilli; order Thermicanales; family DSM-22653; genus Hydrogenibacillus. The sequence goes on along the minus strand of JADBKT010000012.1, from coordinate 39,507 downwards.
ATCGATGGATGGTCAATTATGATGTTACACGATCGAGGCATTTTACACAAGAAAAATTTACGCAAGGTATTGATATATCATAGGATGCTGATATAATATTGCCTCGGGAGGTTTGTTCTATGGAGGCTTCGATGTACGCGTTCGACGAGCGGCATCTCGCAATCAAAGCGAAGCTCTTCCGCGGCTTTGCCGACCGCTCGCGCCTACGCATCTTGGAAGCGCTCCGCGGGCGCGCGCTCACTGTCGGCGAAATCGTCGAAGCGACGGGGTTGAGCCAGCCCAACGTGTCGAATCACTTGGGATGTCTACGCGACTGCGGGCTTGTGAGGCGCGAGCCGCGGGGTCGCCATGCCGTGTACCGGCTGAGCGACGAGCGGATCGAACGGCTTTTGCAATGGGCCGAAGCGTTGCTTGAAGAGACGGCGCACGGCGTGGCGTCCTGCCCCAATTACGACGAAGCAGAGAGCCGCGCGGCGGCGGGGAGGGAAGGACATGGCGGAGTCGACGTCGCGAACGCTTGAACTGACCATCCGCGGCATGGATTGCGCCGACTGCGCGCGGCACGTCGAGGCGGCGGTGAGGCGCCTGAGCGGCGTCGCGCGTGTCCAGGTGTTCTTGTCGACGGAAAAGGCGGCCGTCGAGATCGACCCGAAGCGGGTGAGCTTCGAAGACATCGCCCGGGCGGTGCGGGCGGCCGGGTATGCGGTCGAGAGGCCTGCTCAGGATCCTCCGGCGACCGCAAAAGAAAACGTCTCGGCGGCGCTCACGCGGACGCTTTGGACCGCGCTCGGCGCCGTCTTCGGCATCGTTCTCTTCGTCGTCGTGATCGGCGAATGGCTGGGCTTCTTCGAACGGGTGACGGCGCGGGTGCCCTATCCCCTCGGCGTGATGCTCGTCGCCGCGCTCGGCTATCCCGTCTTCCGGAACGTCGCGCGCGCGGCGCTTCGCCGGCAGGTCACGTCGCACACGCTCATGACCGTCGGCGCGTTGGCCGCGCTCGCCGTCGGGGAATGGGCGACGGCGGCGATCGTCGCCTTCTTTATGCGCGTGGGGGAGGCCATCGAACGTTTGACGGCCGAACAGGGCCGCGCCGCGCTCAAGCTGTTGCTCGAGCAGGCCCCGCGGCGGGCGCGCGTCGAACGGGGCGGGGTCGAGATGGAGGTGGATGTCGACGATGTCCACCCCGGCGAGGTCACCGTGGTTCGTCCTGGAGAGGCGATTCCCGTCGACGGCGAGGTCATCCAGGGGCAGGCGACGGTGAATCAGGCGCCGATCACCGGGGAATCGCTGCCGGTCGAGGTCGCGCCGGGCAGCCGGGTGTTTGCCGCGGCGCTCGTTTTGGATGGCGCGCTCAAGGTGCGCGCGCGGGCGGTCGGCCGGGAGACGACCTACGGGCGCATCGTCCGCCTCGTCGAAGAGGCGGAGGCCAGCCGCGGCACGATGGGGCGCCTGGCCGACCGCTTTTCCGCCCTTTATCTGCCGGTCGTGGCCCTCATCGCGCTTTTGACTTATGCCCTAAGCGGCAACGCAACCGCCGCCGTCGCCGTGCTCGTCGTCGCCTGTTCGTGCGCGTTTGCGCTGGCGACGCCGGTCGCCGTGCTCGCTGGTGTCGGGGCGGCGGCCCGTCGCGGCGTCGTGGTCAAAGGGGGGAGGGCGATCGAGGCGCTCGGCCGCGCCGATGTCCTCCTCGTCGACAAGACCGGGACGCTCACCTTCGGGCGGCCGGAGATCACCGACGTCGTCCCGCTGGACGGCCGCTCGGAAGCGGAACTCCTCGCCCTGGCCGCCGCCGCCGAGCGCTACTCGGAGCATCCTTTGGCGCAGGCGGCGGTGCAGGCCGCCCGCTCGCGCGGGCTTGTCGTGCCGGAGCCGGAAGCGTTTGAAGCGCTGCCCGGCCGGGGCGTGCGGGCGCGCGTGGGCGGTCGTGAGATCATCGTCGGGAGCGCGCGGTGGGTGCTGGACCGGGCGGACCTGAAGGGAGCGTCGGGCGTTCTGCAAACGGCGGCGGCGCGGCTCGCCGGCGAGGGCAAGGCGCTTCTGTATGTCGCCGTCGACGGCGAACCGGCGGGGCTTTTGGCGGCCGCCGACGGCATGCGTCCGGAGGTGCCGGAGGCGCTGTCCGCGGTGCGCGCGCTCGGCGTAAGCGAGATCGTCATCTTGACCGGCGACCACGAAGCGGCGGCGCGCGCGCTCGCCGCGCGGCTTGGGGTGGCCTACCGGGCGGGTCTTCTTCCGGAAGAGAAGATCCGCATCGTGAAGGCGTACCAGGCCGAAGGGCGGCGGGTGGCGATGGTCGGCGACGGGGTGAACGACGCCCCGGCCCTCGCGCAGGCCGACGTCGGCATCGCCATGGGCGAGGCGGGGACGGCCATCGCTTCCGAGGCGGCGCATGTCGTACTTTTGCGCGACGATTGGCGGCTCATTCCGGAGGCGTTTCGCATCGCCCGGCGGACCGTGCGGGTGATCCGAGGCAATTTGGGCTTTACCGTCGCCTACAGCGCCGTCGGGCTCGCGCTGGCCGCAGTGGGGCTTTTGCCGCCGGTTCTCGCCGCGGCACTGCAGTCCGTCCCGGATGTCGCCATCCTGGGCAATTCGGCGCGGCTCATCCGGCAATAGCGCATCGCTCAAGGGCGCGTCCAGTCGAACGAGACGACGCGCACGAGCGTGGCGCTGTTCCAGACCTCGGTCGGACGATGTTGAATCGTGTAGTCGTCGATGACTACCGTGGCCCGGCCTGTTCCGGGCTGCGCCAACAGCGCGCGACGTGCTTCTTCCGTGTTGTTGAAACAGAACCACACGTCCCGTTGGTCTCCGCGCATGCGCGGCAACTTTCGTTCCGAGGCCTCGTCCAGTTCCATCATACAGATCAAATTCCCGAGAAATGCATCGTCTTCCGGATGATGCACGACGGTGCCCGTCACGGTCACTTGGCCCTCGAAAACCACCGTCGCATCGGTGGGGTCGGGCGTCCCGTCCGCCGTCTGGGCGCGGATGTCCACCACTTTAAGACCCGCCACCGGGTCTCCGATCTCGACGTCCGCGAGATCGAACAGATTGCTCTTTGCCGTTTCAGAGGGCGCACAGCCGGCGATGAACAACGCCGTCACCACGACCGCGACCGGCCAACGGAGGCATCGCTCGCGCATCTTCACCGGAACCACCTGATCCGCTCTCCTCTAAAATCATTTTGTGCCTTTTGTACTGATCTTATCAAAATTAGAAAGAGTTGACAACGGCCCTTCGCGCCGAATCGGCGCATGTATGCCGCCGAATGTCTAAGATCCGTGGGACGTGTGCTATAATGGCCGAAGAGCTTGGAAGGGAGTGATCACGATGAACCAGGGGAACCGAACGGACTTAAAATCCGCGCCGGTTTCGCCCGCCATGGCCAAGCTGCCGCTGGACGTGACCTTGGACGCCGACGGCAAGACGATCGTCCGCGTGAAGGGCATCTCCCGCGGCGCGATCGTGCGCTCGGCGCCGGCGGCAAGCCTCGGCCGCAAGCGCAGCCGGAATGAGGCCGGCGTCGTGTACTTCGACGCGAGCCTTCCGGAGTCGCTTGGCAAGCTCGGCGTAGGGAAGAAATACCTCATTTACACCTGGGGCTGCCAGATGAACGCCCACGACTCCGAGACGATGGCCGGAATCCTCGAGCTCATGGGCTATACGCCGACGGAGGAAGAGGCGGAAGCGGACCTCATCCTCTTCAACACGTGCGCCATCCGCGAAAACGCCGAGGACAAGGTCTACGGCGAGCTCGGCCGGCTGAAGGCGCTCAAGCTGGAAAAACCGAATCTTCTCCTCGGCATGGCCGGCTGCATGGCGCAGGAGGAGGGCGTCGTCGCGCGCATCTTGCAGTCCTATCCGCACGTCGATCTCGTCTTCGGCACGCACAACATCCACCGCCTGCCCCATCTCATCCAGGAGGCGCTTATGTCCAAAGAGATGGTCGTCGAAGTGTGGAACATGGAAGGCGAGATCGTCGAGCATCTGCCGAAGCGCCGCCAGGGCGGCATCAAGGCGTGGGTGAACATCGCCTACGGCTGCGATGAGTTTTGCACGTACTGCATCGTGCCGTACACGCGCGGCAAAGAGCGCAGCCGGCCGCCGGAGGAGATCCTCGCCGAAATCCGCGATCTTGCCCGCCAGGGTTACAAGGAAGTGACGCTGCTCGGTCAGAACGTGAACGCCTACGGGAAGGACTTTCGGAGCCGGCGGTATACGTTCGCCGACCTCTTGCGCGATGTGCACGCGATCGATATACCGTGGGTGCGCTTTACGACCAGCCACCCGCGCGACTTCGACGATGCGGCGATCGAGGCCCTCGCCCTCGGCGGGAACCTCCTCGAGCACATCCACCTGCCGGTGCAATCCGGCAGCGATCGCATCTTAAAGCGGATGAACCGCAAATACACGCGGGAGATGTACCTCGATCTCGTCGAACGGATGCGCGCGCGCATTCCGAACGTCTCGTTCACGACGGACTTCATCGTCGGCTTCCCGGGAGAGACGGAGGAGGACTTCGAGGCCACGCTTTCCCTGGCCGAGACCGTCGGTTACGACGCGGCGTTTACGTTTATCTTTTCCCCGCGGGAGGGGACGCCGGCGGCGAAGATGAAAGACGATACGCCGCTTTCGGTGAAAAAGGCCCGCCTTGAGCAGCTGAACGAGACGATCGCCCGCATCGCTTACGCCAAGCAGGCATCGCTCGTCGGTCGGACGCTCGAGGTGCTTGTGGAGGGGACGAGCAAAAAGGACGCCCGCGTGCTCACGGGCCGCACGCGGGCGAACAAGATCGTCCACTTCGTCGGCGACCGTGCGCTCGTCGGTCGCTTTGCCCGGGTGAAGATTACCGAAGCGAAGACGTGGACGCTCTACGGGGAACTCATCGGCGTCGGCGAACGGGCGGTCGTCTAAAGCGGTCCGTCGGATCGGATCGCCGGGCGACGGTGATGCGGCCCAGGCAGGCGACGGCAAAGGAGCTTAAGGAGATGGACGAACAACAGCGTCATCCGAAGCCGCGTTTTCCGCTCAAATCGCGGCAGGACATTCTCGCCAAAGCGCGGGAACTCGCCGATTACATCGCCCGATCGGAAGAGGTGCGCTTCTATCAGCTCGCGGAACAGAAGATCAAGGCGAACGGCCGCGTCTCGGCGCTCATCGCGGCGATCAAACGCAAGCAAAAAGAGGCGGTCAACGCCGAGCACCTCGGCAAACGCGCTTACCTGGAACAAGTCGAGGCGGAGATCCGCGCGCTCGAAGCGGAACTCGACGCCATCCCGCTCGTGCAGGAGTTCAAATCGGCGCAAGCGGACGTGAACGATCTCCTGAAGCTTGTCACGACGACCATCGCCAACGAAGTGACCGACCGCATCGTCATCGAAAGCGGCGGACATATCCTGTCCGGCGAATCGGGGCGCATGTCGGCGGACGACGTGGCGGCGCTCGAAGCCGAGCTGGCGGAACGAGAAAGGGAGGCCTAACCCGTCGAGCGGGACGTTTTCCTCACCGCTTCTGCCCGTATCGTACGGTTTTCTTCTTTATGAACGGGTCCACGTTGTGGGCCCGTTTTTTGATCACCCCGGACACTTGCCCCGCATAGAAATGTATCGACTGTGCAGGAGGGAGGGAAAGCGATGGCAATGAGCGATGCCGGTCTCGTCGCCCGCCAGATCATCACCAAGGCCGTCGTCGCCAAGGGGAGCCGCATGAGCCAGGCGGTCCACCAGATCGCGACGCCGCACGTGCCGACGAGCATCCTCGGATGTTGGGTCATAAACCATACGTTCACCTCGCAAAAAGTCGGGGATGAGGTCGAAGTCAACGGATCATACGACATCGACGTCTGGTATTCGTATGACGACAACACGAAAACGGAAGTGGCCAAAGAGACGGTCCAGTATGTCGAGCGCATCCCGCTCATCGATCAGGACAGCGAAGTGATCGGCGGCGCGTTTGAAGTGCGCACGCGTGCGACCGAGGCGCCGAACGCGATCGAGGCCAAGGTGCAAGGCGGCGGCGCGCGCGTCGTCGTGGAGAAGGCGTTCAGCACCGAGATCATCGGTGAGACGAAACTGTGCGTGTACGTCGCGCCGAAGTGCGACGACGATGACTTTGACGACAAGGACGAGGAGCTGTATGACGTCGAAGATGAAATCATCATCGAGGACTTGAAATGACGTCGTATACGGCCACGACGATAGAGGCGCCGTCCCTGCTCAAGGCGGCGGGGATTCCGCAGACGATCGATCTAAAACGGCAGGCTCCGGGCGCGTTGCCGCATCGCGCGTTGGAGGTGGCGCTTCACGAGCGGACGGTGCTCTGGGTCAGACCGCTCCACGGCGGGCATGCTACGACCGCAGCCGACGGACTCATCCGCCCCGCGATACCGGAAAAGCGCCTCCGGCGCCTCGTGGAAACCGCCTGGCGCGCGATGTACGCCCTGGGGATGGATGGTGCCCGCGTCGTGCTTTGGGATGCCGGCCTTCGCGGCGTGATTCAGAAGGTCGAACCGGAGCACGACGGCGCGACCGCCTTCCGTCCGACGGGTCGTGGTGACGCAAAGGACGGAACGATCCGTCTGGGCGCCGATGTGGAATGGCTGATCGTCAGTGGGCCGGGGAAAATTCTCCCGGCCTCGCATTTTTTTTCGTACCGCGGCCCGATCGGCACGGACCGGCAGGCCGTTAGCACAACCGACCGCCGGCGGGTGATCCGCCCGATCGCCGAACTGCGCCCGTCGGCCGCCGTCGATGAAGCGATGTTGTTCCGGGCGATCGGCGCGCTCCTCGAGCGGGCGCACCGCACGGTGCGAGAGGCGTATCGCGGCGATGTTCAGTTTTGGGCCGGCGCAGCCCCCGTCGGGCGCATGACATTGGGCGCGCATTTTCATGTATCCGGTATTCCGCTGAACCATCAACTCCTCCGTGCATGGGACGAATACCTGGCATTGCCGTTATTTTGCCTGGAAGACAGATCCGGACGCGTTCGCCGGCCGAAGTACGGTTTTTTGGGCGACGTGCGCGTGAAACGGCACGGCGGTTTTGAATATCGGACGTTGCCCAGCCTGCTCGTCGAACCGTCGTTGCTCGAGGGGGCCATCCTCCTGTTCGCCGCAGTGGCCCGGCATGCCGCCGTCCTCCCGATCGTCGCCGCCCGCGATCCGGAGGTCGTCTACGCTTACTACACCGGCGACGATGCGCGTGTCTGCCCGGCGGCCGCGGCGGCTTTGGCGCGTCTTTCGCGGATGGTCGCCGGAGACGGCCCGTTCGAAGGCGATCCTGCGCGGCGTCGTCTGCTGCGCGCGATTCACGCGCTTGTCGAACGCCTTCAGTCCGGCTGGCGGTGGGTGGAACGGCAGGACATCATGGCGGCGTGGACGGGATGGAATGCTGTGGTATAATGGCCTTGGTGAAGGCGATGACGGACGGACTGACGCCGATGTTTCAACAATACCTGGAGATCCGCCGAAGCGTCCCCGATGCGCTCCTTTTTTTTCGCCTCGGCGATTTTTACGAGCTGTTTTTCGATGATGCGCACGTCGCCCATCGGGTTTTGGGGCTTACGCTGACGAGTCGAGACGGAGGCCAGGAACGTGTCCCGATGTGCGGGGTGCCGTACCACGCGGCAGAAGGATACATCAAGACGCTTTTGGATCACGGATACAAAGTGGCGATCTGCGAGCAGGCGGAAGATCCGAAGGCGACCAAGGGGCTCGTGCGGCGCGAAGTGGTGCGCATCATCACCCCCGGCACGGTCATTGAAGAGGGCCTCTTGGACGACGAGCACCGCTTTCTGGCGGCGGCCTTCGGCGCGGAAGGGGCGTACGGCACGGCATTCGTCGACGTGACGACCGGCGAGTGCACAGTACTCGCCGAGTCGCTCCGCACCCCTCTGGAACTCGTCGAGGAGCTCATCGCCTATCGGGCCAAGGAAGTGCTCGTCCCGGCCGACTTTCCGGAGGGGCTTAAGGCGCTCATCCGCTCCCACACCGGCGCGCATGTGACGCCGCTTCGGCCGACGCCGGACGATCCGACGGTGCCGGATGAGACGCGAAATGCCCGTTCGGCGGCGGATGGCACGGCGGATCTGACGGCGCCTTCGCCCGGCGATGCGGCGCCGAGCGAGGCGGCCGCGGCGATGACGGGCGCTTTGAATGACGCCGGGCTTAAGGAGGCGCTCCAAGACGTCCCGCCGGCGGCGCGCGAGGCCGCCTTAGCGCTCATCCGCTACATCCGACGCGTCTATCCGCCGCTTTTTGCGACGCTCCGGCCGTTTCGGCCGTACTCGCGGGAACGCCATATGGTGCTCGATCCGTACACGCGGCGCAACTTGGAGCTGTTCCGCCGGCAGCTAAGCGGCGAGGCGTCGGGGACGCTGTTTTCCGTAGTCGATCTTACGGAGACGCCGATGGGCAGAAGGCGCCTGGCCCGCCGTCTGGAGCGCCCGTTTGCCGACCCCGAAGCGATTGCCGAACGGCTCGCCGGGGTGCGCTTGATGGTCCGCGAAGGGCTTTTGCGGACGCGCGTCCGGGAAGCGCTCGAACGGATGTACGACCTGGAGCGGATTCTCGCCCGCATCGCCCTCGGTACGCCGAGCGGGGGCGATCTCGTGCGCCTGCGGGCGACGTTGGCCGAAGCGCTCCGGCTGAAAGATTTGCTCGGCGCGGTGGCGGATCCGCCGCTTGCGGTCGGCGCGCTTCTGGCGATCGATGAGGCGCCGTTTATCGCCATGCATGATGAGCTTCACCGGGCGCTTGCCGACGATCCGCCGCCTACGCCCGGCGACGGCCGGTTTTTCCGCCGCGGCTATGATGCCGAATTGGACGGACTTCGGGCGATCGTCGAAGACGGCACGGACTGGCTTAGGCGCTACGAGGCCAAGGAGCGGGAGCGCACCGGCATTCGATCGCTGAAGATCGGATACAACAAGGTGTTCGGGCATTATATCGAAGTGACCAAGGTGCATCTGAACCGCGTCCCGGACGATTATGTCCGCCGCCAGACGCTCGCCGGCGTCGAACGGTATGTGACGGAGGCGCTCAAGGCGTGGGAGGCGGCGTATACGGAGAGCGCGGAGGCGCTCGGCGCCCGGGAGCGTGTGCTCTATGCGGCCCTCGTCGAACGATTGAACGCCCGAAAGAACGCGTTCCACGCGCTGGCCGACGCTTTGGCGGAGCTCGACGTGACGGCGGCGCTCGCCGAACTCGCCGTCCGTAGGCGATACGCTGAACCGAAGATCGCCGCCGACGGGCGGCTTCGGCTCAAAGGCAGCCGACATCCGGTGGTGGAGGCCGCATTGCCGGAAGGGCGCTTTGTGAAAAACGACGTCGTCTTGGACGAACATCGGCAAATCTTGCTTCTTACCGGGCCGAACATGGCCGGCAAAAGCACGCTCATGCGCCAGGTGGCGCTGTCTCAAATTCTCTTTCAAATCGGCAGTTTCGTGCCTGCCGACGAGGCCGAACTGTCGCCGGTCGACCGCATTTTCACGCGCATGGGCGCGGCGGACGACCTCATCGAGGGAGAGAGCACGTTTATGGTCGAGATGAAGGAAGTGCGCCTGGCGGTGACGGAAGCAACGCCGCGCAGCCTGCTCATCATCGATGAACTCGGTCGCGGCACGTCGACCGAAGACGGGATGGCCATCGCCCAGGCGGTCATCGAATACATCCACGATGCACTCCGGGCGAAGACGCTCATCTCGACGCATTATCACGAACTGGCGGCGCTCGAGGAGCGCCTGCCGCGTCTCGTCAACGCGCACATGGGCGTGGAGTTCAAAGATGACGCGATCGTCTTCACCCATCGCCTCAAACCGGGTTCGACGTCGCGTTCGTACGGGATCGACGTCGCCGCGCGAGCGGGGCTTCCGGAGCGCATTGTCCGTCGCGCCAGGGCGCTCGTCCGCCGCTACGCCCAACGTGAACTGACGGAACAGCCGACGCTATTTGCTCACGCCGAAGAGCCGGCAAAAGACGGGGTGAACGCGACGGGGCAGGCGATCCTCGCTGAACTTGCGGCCCTCGACTTAAACCGCTTGACGCCGCTTGCGGCCTTTGATCGGCTGCGAGCGTGGCGCGAACGTCTGCAGCAAGCGTCCGACAAGCGGCCGTAGTGCCTGCCGATGCGAAGCCCGTCCTTCATCATTCGGTCGTCGGGTGACCGCACGACGCGCGTGCGGACGGCCGTGCATCGGAACAAGCCGAGAGGAGGCGGCGCGATGGGCAAAATCCGCCTGCTTGCACCGGAGATCGCCAACCAGATCGCCGCCGGAGAAGTCGTCGAGCGGCCGGCGTCGGTCGTCAAGGAGCTCGTCGAAAACGCGCTCGATGCCGGTGCCCGTTCGGTGACGGTCGATGTCTGGGAAGCCGGCCTGAAGCGTATGACCGTCGTCGACGACGGCGAGGGGATCGAGCCGGAGGACCTCCCGCGGGCGTTCGAGCGCCATGCGACGAGCAAAATCGCCCGGGCCCGCGATCTATGGCGCATCCAAACGCTCGGTTTTCGCGGCGAGGCTTTGCCGAGCATCGCCTCCGTGGCCCGCGTGACGATCCGCAGCCGGCCGCGCTCGGCGTCCGGCGCCTACGCTTTGACCGTCGAAGGCGGCGCGCTCGGCGTCGCCGAGGTGACGGAAGGGGGATTCGGCACGGCGGTCGAAGTGCGCGATCTGTTTTTCAACACGCCGGCCCGGCTGAAGTTCCTCAAGTCGCTCAAAACCGAAGAACGGCACATCGAAGACACCGTCGTGCGCGAAGCGCTGGCCCGTCCCGACGTCGCCTTCCGTCTCGCCCTTGACGGCCGGGAGCGGCTGTGGACGACGGGGGACGGACAGCTCTTGAACACCGTGCTTCAGCTCTTCGGGGCGGATATCGCCGAGGCGCTCATTCCCTTTGAGGATCAGGCCGGTGAGGTGTCCGCCCATGGTTTGATCGGGCGACCGGAGACGGCGCGGCGCCACAAACCGATGTATTTTTTCGTAAACGGCCGGGCGGTACGCGCGCCGCTTCTGCAAAAAGTCGTCCTCGACGCGTACGACACGCGTCTCATGCGCGGCGTATACCCGTATGTGTTCGTATTCTTGTCGATGGATCCGGCGCTCGTCGACGTCAACGTGCATCCCGCGAAGTGGGAAGTCCGCTTTTCGGAGGAACAGGCGGTCTTCGCCCTTGTCCGCCGGGCGGTGTTGCGCGCACTGGAACGCGTCCGGCTCATTCCTGCGGTGCCGGCGCCGTCGCGGACATCGGAACGCCCGGCGCATCAGGCCGCGGCTGAGCATCCGGCGAAAGCGACGGACTCGTCGGTGCCGACGCATCCGTCAGAACCGGGGAAACCGCCGGTGACGGGGCATCCGACGAAAGCGGCGTCCCTGCCGGCGTTGAAGATCCCGTCGGCACCGGAGGGATTTCGCGTGGGAGCGCATCCGCGTCCTTTCGATACGCCCTCAAAAACGGCAGATCGCCTGTTCGATCCGTCGGAGCGTTACGTCGCCAAAACGCACCGCGTTTCGAAGCCCCAGGAAACGCACGTGCCGTATGATCGGCGCGCGCAGGACGGCATACGACAGGCGACGGAAGCGCTGCTTCGCACCTTCACCCCGCCGGAAGCCACGGATTCCCTCTTTGCGCCCGAACGTTTCTCCGATCCGGGCGCGTTCCCGAAGCTGGTGCCCATCGTCCAGCTGTTCGATTCCTATATCTTGGCCGAAGGGGAAGACGGCCTGTACGTCGTCGATCAGCACGCCGCCGAGGAGCGCATCCGCTATGAGCGGCTCATCGACGAAGCGCGCCGGCAGACGTCGGCGGATACCGTTTTGTTGCTTCCGCCCATCCCGCTCCCGCTTTCTACGGTTGAAGCGGAGCGGCTCTTAGACGTTCGCCAAGCGCTTCAGGCGCTCGGCTTACGTTTGGAGCGCGCCTCCGGCGGCACGGTCGAGCTTCACGAGTTGCCCATATGGATGGACAAAGCCGTCGCGCACGAGCTCGCCCTGGCCGTCGCCGGCGGCGCCGAACCGACGCTCGAGACGCTCGTTCGGCTACAGGATGAGGCGCTCAAGACCAAGGCATGCAAGGGCGCGGTTAAAGCGAACGAACGCCTTTCCGCGGCGTCGATGCAACAACTTCTCGAAGCGCTTTCGAAGGCCCAAAAGCCGTACACCTGTCCGCACGGTCGGCCGGTCATCGTGCAGCTGATGCCGGAGACGGTGGCGGCATGGTTCAAACGGCGCTAAGGAATGAAACAGCGCGAAAGCTGAATCGCTGGGGGACGACATGACGCTGTTTATGACTGCTGCGCTGGACGCCGATCGGGAGCGCCTCCGCGACGCCCGGGCGATCGCCGCGCGATATGGTCTCACCTGGCTCCCCAGGCGGCGGATGTCGATCCGGGCGCTGATGCGCGAGGCGGGGGCAGGCTTGCTTTTCGTCTACGGCCAGAACGGTCTCGCATTGTATGATTCCGGCGGGACGGTCTATCGCTATCACCCGGGCACGGCCGTGGTACGTATAAAGCGGTTGATGAACGGCAACACTGACCTTATGGTGGAATTTGCCAGACTTCGGCCGGGAGATCGCGTCTTCGACGCGACCGCCGGGATGGCCCACGATGCCCTCGTCGCCGCGTTCGTCGTCGGCCCGGAAGGCGAGGTCATGGCCGTCGAGAAGAGCCGAGTGTTATACATCCTCGTCGACCACGGCTTAAAAACGTTCGACGGCGTCGATGGGGCGGTGCGCGCCGCGATGCGCCGCATTCGCCTCGTCCACGGAGATCATGCGGAGCTGTTGCCAAAAACGCCTCCAGGCTCGTTCGACGTCGTCTTCTTCGATCCGATGTTCCGCCGGCCCGTCGGCCGCGCCGTCGACGCCACGCCCGAAATTCACCATTTCGGCGACCGGGCGCCGCTCAGCGATGCGGCGTTCGACGCCGCCTGCCGCGTCGCGCGCCGTGCCGTCATCGTCAAGGAGCGGCCGGGGAGTGACGTGTTTCGGCGTTTCGGCCTCGAAGTCCATCCGCGTCGCGCCTCATTTACCTACGGTCGCCTCGATGCGACGCGCGTTCGCGGGGGACGGACCGTTTTGAAGGAGGATCGCCGATGACCGCGCCGCGCGGGGTGCTGATCGCCGTCGTCGGCCCCACGGCCGTCGGCAAAACGGCGCTCTCCCTCACGCTCGCCGAGCGGTTCTGCGGGGAAATTGTCTCCGCCGATTCGATGCAGGTCTATCGCGGCATGGACATCGGCACGGCGAAGGCGTCGCCGGAAGAACGCGCCCGCGTGCCGCATCACCTGATCGACGTCGTCGACCCGGTAGAGCCGTATTCCGTAGCCCGCTATCAGGCGGAAGCGCTCAGGGTCATCGCCGACATTCAAGCGCGCGGAAAAGTGCCGTTTTTGGTCGGCGGGACGGGCCTGTACGTGAACGCCGTCGTCTACTATCCGCACTACCGCTTTCCCGCCGCTTTCGTCGATCCCATCGGCCGCCGGGCGCTCCTTACGGAGGCGCGCAAAAGCGGCCGCGAGGCGCTCTGGCAGGCGCTCCACGCGCGCGCGCCGGACGTCGCCGCGCGTATTCCGCCGGGCGACGTGCGCCGCGTCGTTCGGGCCATCGAAAAGCTCGACGGCGGCGTTCGGGAGTCGCTTCCCAATGCCCCGGCAGAGCGGCGCGAAAGTCCTTTTGATCTCCTCATGATCGGCCTATCGATGCGCCGCGACGCGCTGTATCGGCGCATCGAGGAGCGCGTCGACGCGCAGATCGAGGCCGGCCTTGCGGATGAAGTCCGCCGCCTCGTCGAGCGCGGCGTTCCGCCGGAGGCGACGGCTTTTCAGGCGCTCGGGTATAAAGAACTCCTCCCCGTCGTGCGCGGTGAAGTGCCGCTTCAGACGGCGGTCGAGGCGCTCAAAAAACGCACCCGGCAATACGCCAAACGGCAATTCACGTGGTTCCGCCGTCTTCCGGAAATCGAATGGTATGCTTGGGACGACGAGGCGCGGCCGCGTTCGCGCGAAAAAATTTTCGCCCGCGTGGAAGGATATCTCGCCCAACGCGGTGAATGTATTCAAAGAGAGAAAGAATAGAGGAGGCTACGCCCGACATGAAAGGCTCGGTCAATATCCAGGATGCGTTTTTGAACACGCTCCGGAAGGAGAATATCCCGGTAACCGTCTACCTCATCAACGGTTTTCAGTTGCGGGGGCTCATTCGCGCTTTCGATAATTTCACGGTCATCATCGAGACGGAAGGACGGCAGCAGCTCGTCTTCAAGCACGCCATCTCGACGTTCGCCCCGGCGCGCAACGTCAATCTTCAGCAAGCGCAGGCGCAGATCAAGGCGGAGGCGGAAACCGAGGTCTAGCGGACAAAGCGACCGACGCCAAACGATCGGCTCTCTTCGGTTTCACCCAAAGCGGCCGCTTGCGGCCGCTTTTGGATTTGGCCGATGGTTGCCGGATTTTTTGCAATCCTTGCCCGACCGGGACCAAGCGACGGACGATGGGCGGCGATGACGGAGCAAACGCTTTTTTTGCGGAGAGGTTGTCATCGATCGCCTGACCTTGGTATAATAACATCGGCAACGTCTAGGCGTATCTCGGCGCCTCGCGCGCCGCGTCTCGGGCGTTCGACCTGCCGGGTCTTTCCCGACGCTCGATGGAGACGCATGGGGACGCTCGGCAAGTAGGGGGTTCCGTTCGATCGGCCGTTTTGGCGGAATGCCGGATGCACTCGCCTCAGGCGGCGTGCGGTCGACGGGGAATAAGGAGGGAGACAGAGATGCGCATTGAGCGGCTCACCCCGGATAAAGTGCGCTTCTTCTTGACGTTTGACGATCTTACGGAACGCAACATCGACAAGGACGATTTGTGGAAAGATCTGCCGAAAGTCCACGAATTGTTTAACGATATGATGGAACAGGCGTACTATGAAGTCGGCTTTGAGGTCAACGGTCCGGTGGCCGTCGAAGTGTTCGCTCTGCCCTCGCAGGGGATGGTCATCGTCGTGACGAAGGCTTCCCAGGAAGACGTCGACGAAGAGGCCGGCCTCGACGGCGAGACGATCGAACTCGAGGTGACGTTGGAAGAGCGCGACGATATCGCCTGCGCGTTTCGCGACTTTGAAGACGTGCTCGCGGTCGCGCCGCGCATTCGCGCGTACGTCGGCGACGGCGGTCGGCTGTATCACTATAAGGGGCATTATGTCCTCTATTTTGAACCGCTCAAGATCGGCGACGAAGCGTTCCGGATGCTCGTCGCGGTGCTCGCCGAATACGGAGAGATCGCGCCGATCACCGTCCACGTCCTGGAAGAATACGGGCGGAAGATCATCCCTGAACGCGCTCTGGCGGTGCTCGCCGAGCGATTCGGCATCTGAGCGTTATTCCTTTCGCCCCGTCTTCGGCTTGAAACCGGCCTCCTCTGCCGTGTTTTGACGCCGAAGGGGGGCCTTTTCGTGACCGTGCAAGTCGTGCCTACTTGCAAGGCTTCATAAAAGGTGTATACTTGGTGACGAAATGAACATAGGCGGTGACGGAACGATGATCGAATCCGGCCGTTCGGTGGATGCGGCGCACACCGACAAGGCGGACGGCCAGCGGAGCGCGAAAGAGGACATGAATCTGCTCGCCTCGACGCAGGCGATCATCAAGGAGGCGCTTCAAAAGCTCGGCTATCCCGAGGCGATGTATGAGCTGTTGAAAGAACCCGTGCGCTTTTTGACCGTGCGCATCCCGGTGCGCATGGACGACGGCAGCGTGCGGGTCTTTACGGGCTATCGGGCCCAGCACAACGACGCCGTCGGCCCGACGAAAGGCGGCGTGCGCTTTCATCCGGACGTCACCGAGGATGAAGTTAAAGCGCTTTCCATTTGGATGACCCTCAAAGCCGGCATCGTCGATCTGCCGTACGGCGGCGCCAAGGGCGGCATCGTCGTCAATCCGACGGAGCTCTCGTTCCGCGAGCTGGAGCGCCTAAGCCGCGGCTACGTGCGGGCGATCAGCCAGATCGTCGGCCCGACGAAGGACATCCCCGCGCCGGACATCGCCACCAACTCGCAGATCATGGCTTGGATGCTCGATGAATACAGCCGCATCCGGGAACACGACTCGCCGGGTTTCATCACCGGCAAGCCGATCGTCCTGGGCGGCTCCCATGTGCGGGAGACGGCGACGGCGCGCGGCGTGACGATCATGATCCGCGAGGCGGCGAAGAAGCTCGGCATCCCGCTCGCCGGGGCGCGGGTCGTCGTGCAGGGCTTCGGCAACGCCGGGAGCTATCTCGCCAAGTTCATGCACGACGCCGGAGCGAAGGTCGTCGGCATCTCCGACGTCTACGGCGGCCTGTACGACCCGGAAGGTCTCGACATCGACGCCCTGCTCGAGAAGCGCGATTCATTCGGCACCGTGACGCGGCTGTTTAAGAACACGATCACCAACCGGGAGCTTTTGCAACTTCCGTGTGACATTCTGGTGCCGGCGGCGGTGGAAAACCAGATCACGGCGGAGAACGCGCCGAACATCCAGGCGAAGATCATCGTCGAAGCGGCGAACGGGCCGACGACGCGGGAGGCGACGCGGATCCTCACGGAGCGCGGCGTGTTCATCGTGCCGGACGTGCTGGCGAGCGCCGGCGGGGTGACGGTCTCGTACTTCGAATGGGTGCAGAACAACCAAGGATACTACTGGTCCGAGGAAGAAGTGCTGGCGAAACTCGAGCAGGTGCTCGTCAGGGCGTTCAGCAACGTCGTGGCGATGGCCGAAAGCCGGGGCGTGGACATGCGCCTGGCGGCGTACATGGTCGGCGTGCGCAAAACGGCCGAAGCGTCGCGGTATCGCGGTTGGGTGTAATGCTCCGGCAAAAGAGGCTTCGCATCATGGAACCCCTGCGGCGAAAGCCTCTTTTTTTTCGGCAAATTTTTCCGTGAAACCGCGTCATGGCACGTGACGGCGCATGAAAACCGGGAGGAGTGGAGAAGATGGAAGAACGCGAAGCGAAACCAGAGGAGGGCGTGCGCGTGCGGCGGGAAAAAGTGCGCATTCGCTGTAATCGCTGCGGCGAAGTTTACATCCTGCGCGGGCGCCGGAGCAAGAACGGCGAAATCGAAACGGGCTTCGTCCAGTGCGTTTGCGGCAATACGGACGACTTTACGATCACCCCGCTGGAGACGTCGGTCATCTGAACGGGCGCTTTGACTGGCGCGCGTTTTTGATATCGGCGTGTGCGCGGGGACGGGTATACGGCGCTTCAAGGCGGCAAACACTAGCCGCCAGGGGGGAATCGCATGCGCCGGTCAACATGGTGGACGGCGGCGACGCTCGTGGCGCTTTTCATCGTCGTCGCCTACTGGGGTTATCGAGAATCGCAAGAAAAAAACGCGCTGCTCATCAAAGCGGAAAACGAATATCAGCGGCATTTCGCCGATCTCGTCCGGTATGTCGACGAGCTGAACGACGCGCTCGGCAAAGCGATCGCCACGAACGGCGCGGGGCCGCAGACGGCGACGCTCTCGACCGTCTGGCGGCTTTCGAGCGCGGCGCAAAACGCCGCCGGCGCGCTGCCGCTGTCGCTTCTGCCGCTTGCGGAGACGGAACAATTTTTGGAGCGTATCGGCGATTTTGCCTATCAGATCATCCGCCGCGACGTTCACCGATCGCCGGTGACGGCGGAAGAACGCCGGACGATGGCCGAGCTTTACCGGGCGAGCGGGGACATTCAAGCGCATTTACAAAAAATGCAAGCCGACATCTACGCCAAGAAATTGCGCTGGATGGACGTCGAACAGGCGCTGGCGGAAGCGCACCTTGCGCAAGATCAAGGGATCGTCGACGGCATCGAGGCGCTCGGTGAGCGGTCGAAAACCTACATGAAGCTCGATATGGGGGCCTTGCCCGTTTCGGGGATGAGCCGTCGGGAGGCCGAGCTTCGGCGGCTCGCCGACGCCGTACGAAAGCCGATCGATGAACATAAGGCGGCGGACATCGCCCGGCAGGCGGTCGGCGCGCCGAAAACCGCGAAAGCGGACGTCGTCGTCGTCCAAGACGAAGCGCCGCTCTACGACGTGTCCATCGACGCGAGGCCGGAAGGGGCGCAAAAAGGCGCGCGCACGCTCGTCGAGCTTACGGCGGACGGACGCGTGCTGTGGTGGATGAACACGCGAGAAGTGGGCGAAGCCCGCTATTCGCTCGATCAAGCGGCGGTGCGCGCCGAGCGGGCGTTTCGCCGTCGTTCGTATCCGGAACTCCGGTTGATCCGACGGGAGGTCTACGGCGGGAACGCCGTACTGACATACGTGCCGGTGGAGCGGGGCATCGTTCTTTATCCTGATGCGATCGTGGTGAACGTGGCGCTGGATGACGGCTCCGTCGTCGGGCTCAATCAGACCGACTTCGTGCTCTTTCATCGGCCGCGGGCCAATCCGACGCCCAAGCTGTCGATCGAGGCGGCCAAGCGGCATTTGGATCCGACGTTCCGCGTGGAAGCGCAGGAGACGGCGCTCATCGTCGGCGAGACGGGTCAGGAGGTCCTGACGTACGCCTATACCGGGACGCTCGGACAGAGCCGTTATCGCATATTCCTCAATGCCGACACGGGAATCGAGGAAAATGTTGAAATTATCCATGACGGGCCGTAGAATAAGAAAAAAGGATCTGCGATCTTGGGACGCAATACGCATGATCGAGGGCGAGGAGACACCGCAGCATGCAGCTGACCATCGGGCAAGCCATTACGTTGGAAGATCCGGAACGACCGGAAGCCGCGTATCAAAGCAGAATCGCCGATTATGACGAATCGTCGCTGTGGATCGAATTGCCGCTCGACGTTCGGGAAGGGCGCATCATTCATCATTGGCCACGCGGCCGAACGCTCAACGTTTTTTTCGTCGATGCGCTCGGCGTCGCCTATCGTTTTCGGACGACGGTGTTCGGAACGGAACGAAGAGGCATCCCGCTCGTTCGTCTGTACCGCCCGGATCCTGAGGCGATCGAACGGACGCAGCGCCGGAGCCACTTGCGCGTACCGGCCCTTCTGCCGCTTGCGGTCGTGGACTTAAGCGGTCGTCGTTTCGTCCTGAGGACGCACGACATCAGCGCCGGCGGCCTGTCGTTCATCGTGCCGAAGGGCATGCGGTTGCTTCGGGGCGATGCGCTCAAGCTGTATGTGGCGCTTGCGTTTCGAAACGGGGACACTCGGCAGGTGATCGCGGCGGGGGAAGTGGTCCGTCTGTGGAACGACGACGCCAAGCCGGAGGTGCTGTTCGCTTCGGTGAAGTTTACGGAACTCACACCTTCCGACGAGCAGTTGCTCGTCCGCTTCGCCTTTGATCGGCAGCTCCAGCTGAAGGAAAAAGGGTTGATGTAGATGTCGTTGAGTTTGAGATGCGGTCGTGGTATAATGAGGTTGATGAATCGAGAATTGGATAAGGGCAAGGGTTACGCAATGCGGCGTGCGGTGGGGAACGTACATAAGCTCCTCGATCAAAGCAGGACCTGCCCTGCTTTTTCTTATTTTCGCATCCTCATGGAGTGGTGAACGGTGCGGGCAATCGCCATAGACGGTCCGGCTGGTGCGGGGAAAAGTACGATCGCTCGGCGCGTCGCCGAAAAGCTCGGCGCGCGGTACATCGACACCGGAGCGCTGTACCGCGCGATCGCTTACAAGGCGCTTCGGCGCGGCGTCTCGACGGACGATGAGGGGGCGCTGGAACGGCTTCTCGCGGAGACGGCGATCGAGGTGAACGGCTCAGGTGGAGTTACGCAGGTTCTGCTCGACGGCCAGGATGTCACGGCGTCCATCCGCCATCCGGAAGTCGGTGCCGTCGTCTCTGAAGTGGCTCGGCATCCGCGCGTCCGCGCCGCCGTCGTATCCCGACTGCGGGCGATGGCGGAAGGACAGGAGGTGGTCATGGACGGCCGGGACATCGGCACGGTCGTCTTTCCCGACGCGTCGCTCAAGATCTTCTTGACCGCGGCGCTCGAGGAACGGGCCCGAAGAAGGTATGAGGAGCTGAAAGCCGAGGGGTATGCCGTCACGTTGGATGCGGTGCGCGAGGAACTCGAGGCCCGCGACCGGACCGACATGACGCGTGAGACGGCACCGCTCGCCAAGGCCCCGGATGCCGTAGAACTCGACACGACGGAGATGTCGATCGAGGAGACCGTCGATCGGATCGTGGCCTTGGCGCGCGCCGATCGAAGCGTCGCCAACCTTCCCGGATAGGCGCCGCCTCAGGGAAGGCCGTGGGAATCAATGGTGCTGGAAGGGCTTGAAGGAGCGCTCCGGCCTTAAGGAGGATTTGTCGATGATGGAAGAACATGAAGTCATGGCGCAAGGCGATCTCGCGTTCCCGCAAGTCGGCGACCGTCTGACCGGGAAAGTCGTGAAGATCGAGGACAAGCAGGCGCTCGTCGACGTCGGCTACAAATATGAGGCCATTCTGCCGATCAGCGAAGTATCGGCGCTGCATATCGAGAAAATTTCCGACGTGCTTTCCGTCGGCGACGAAGTGCGCGTGCAAGTCAAAAAGGTCAACGACGAAAAGGAAGAGCTCGTCGTCTCCAAGCGCATGGTCGACGCCGATGAGGCCTGGGCGCGCCTCGGCGCGCATTTGGAACGCGGCGAGGCGTTTGAGGCGAAAATCTTCGACGTCGTCAAAGGCGGGCTCGTCGCCGACGTCGGGCTCCGCGGCTTCATCCCCGCTTCGCAGGTCTCGACGTCGTTCGTGGAAGACTTCAGCGACTACAAAGGGAAGACGCTGAAGGTCAAAGTGCTTGAACTCGACCGTGAGCAGAATCGGGTCATCCTCTCGCATCGCGCGGTGTTGGAGGAGGAGGCCGAAACGAAGAAATCGGAACTGTTCGAGCGGCTCAAACCCGGCGACATCGTCGAGGGCCGGGTGGCGCGGTTTGCCGACTTCGGCGCCTTCATCGACCTCGGGGGCGCCGACGGCCTCGTGCACATCTCGGAGCTCTCGTGGGATCACGTCGCGCATCCGAGCGAAGTTTTGAACATCGGCGACGTCGTCAAGGTCAAGGTGTTGCGCATCGATCCCGAACGGGAGCGCATCAGCTTGAGCCTCAAGGAGGCCGGTCCGAGCCCGTGGGAGCGGGCGAAGGAAGAGATCAAGATCGGCGAGGTGCGGGAAGGCATCGTCCGCCGGCTGGCGTCCTTCGGCGCTTTTGTCGAGCTTTTGCCCGGTGTCGAAGGGTTGGTGCACATCTCCCAACTCGCCCGCCGGCGGGTGGCCACGCCGAGCGAAGTCGTCGAGCCGGGACAGGTTGTGCGGGTCAAAGTGCTCGAC
The DNA here is from genome assembly GCA_014896255.1 of Hydrogenibacillus sp. Lineage (GTDB taxonomy): Bacteria > Bacillota > Bacilli > Thermicanales > DSM-22653 > Hydrogenibacillus. The sequence goes on along the minus strand of JADBKT010000012.1, from coordinate 18,224 downwards.
TTCATCCCCGAAGAAAAGCGCGTCAGCTTAAGCATGCGGGAAGTCGACGAGGCGCCGGTGCGCAAAGACGCCCGCGAGACCGCTTCGGAAGACGAAAAGCCAGGCGGGCTCGGGGTGACGATCGGCGATCTCGTCGGCGACGATTGGCCGGACGAGTGGAAGTAAGCGGCGCAAAACGTCTTGAACCCTCCGGAACGCCAAGCGTTCCGGAGGGTTTTTTGCGTACGCCTTTGGCCATACTGCATTGCCGGAGGCGATCCGCGCGTGTTCATCGACGGCAAGGCATGGCTGATGTTCATCGTCTTTTTCGCTTTGTGGCGGGGCGGATGGCTTCGACCGACGAGGCGTGTACCGCCGGATGGGCGTACTCTTCGCGCCGAATATCTTCCCGCCGGCCTCTGGTTTTTCGGCGTCGGCGGAAAGCTTTTCGCCCTCGGCGCCGGGTGGACAAAAGCCGGCGCGTTGTCTGACATCGTGCTCTTGTGGGGGGCGGTTCGCCTGGCCCCGGACTTTTCGAACGATCCGTTTGCCGGTTTGGCCCGCGCCTTGCTCGGCGCCGCCGGCACGACCGCCGTGCTGGCCGTGCTGGTCGATGCCCCGGCGCTGTATCTGTTGCCCGAACCGCTCCTCCCCTGGGCGGCGACGGCGCTTTTCACGGCGCTGCTCGGCCGCGATGCGGCCGAGGCGTGGGCGCTTTCCACCGTCGTCTGGCTGATCACGAAAGGGGCGGTCCACGGTCTTCATGCCGTCTATGCGGAGGCCGTCGATCTTCCCGTTTTTCCGTCGGGCATTGCCGAAGGTTCGCGTTTCCTTTTCTTCATCTGGGCGACGGTCGGCTGGCGCACCACGCTCGTGGAACTCGAGCGGCTCTGTAGCGGAATATGGCGGCGCCTTGCGCGTCGGCGCTTAAAGCAACGACGCACGATGCGCCATCGTTTCAGGCGTCGGCGACGCGCGAGACCCGCCAAGACGCAGGACGTCGAGCCAACACCGACCGTCGCGCCCATGATGGACATCTCCCGGACGGAGCGGAAACGATAAAGGGCGGAGCGGATGGGTTTTGTGCCGCGTTTTTGACCGCCTGAACCGGCGATGGTAGAATGTCGGAGAGAGGTGTTGACCTTGAGGATGCCGATCGTCGCCATCGTCGGGCGGCCGAACGTCGGCAAATCGACGCTGTTCAACCGGTTGGTGGGAGAACGGTGGTCGATCGTCGACGACCGACCGGGGATTACCCGCGACCGGCTGTACCGAGAAATCGAATGGACGAACCGCCGGTTTGTGGTCATCGACACCGGCGGCATCGAACCGTATCCGGAAGATGAAATCGCCAAAAACGTCCGCGCGCAGGCGGAGCTGGCGATCGACGAGGCGGACGTGATCCTGTTCGTCGTCGACGGCCAAAGCGGGCCGACCGCCGCAGACGAAGAGGTCGCCGAGCTGCTTCGACGATCGGGCAAACCGATCGTGCTCGCGGTAAACAAACTCGATCATCCGAAGCACGTCGAACGGCGTTATGAATTTTTTGCGATGGGCCTTGGCGAGCCATACGCCGTCTCTGCGGCGCACGGCACCGGCATCGAAGACGCGATGGACGCCGTGCTCAGCCATTTGCCGGCGGAGACGCCGGAGAGAGAGGCGCCGGAAGCCGTCTCCATCGCCATCGTCGGGCGGCCGAACGTCGGCAAGTCGTCGATCTTGAACGCGCTCGTCGGCGAAGAACGGGCGATCGTCAGTCCCGTCGCCGGGACGACGCGGGATGCGGTGGACACGTCGTTCGTCTACGACGGCACGCCCTATGTCTTGATCGATACGGCGGGCATCCGCCGGCGCGGCCGGGTATACGAGCGGGCGGAAAAATACAGCGTCCTTCGGGCCAAGCTGGCCATCCGCCGGGCGGACGTGGTGTTCGTCGTCCTCGACGCCGCCGAGGGCGTCGTCGAACAAGACAAGCACATCGCCGGCGAGGCGGAGAAGGCCGGGCGGGGCATCGTCCTCGTCGTCAATAAGTGGGATCTGGTGGCGAAAGACGATAAGACGTATGACCGGATGGTCAAGACGATTCGCGAGGAGCTCGCCTTCATCGCCTATGCGCCGGTGGAGATGGTATCGGCCAAGACAAAGCAGCGCCTCGTGAAACTGCTCGATCTCGCCCGCCATGTCGCCGACAACCATGCGCTTCGCCTGTCGACCGCCCGGCTGAACGAAGTGCTCGGCGAGGCGCTGGCCTTAAACCCGCCGCCGTCGCACGCCGGGACGCCGCTTCGGATCAAATACGCGACGCAGGTGGGCACCAAGCCGCCGACGATCGCCTTGTTCGTGAATGATCCCGAACGGCTGCACTTTTCGTACGAACGGTATCTGGAAAACCAATTCCGGCAGGCTTTCCCCTTGATCGGGACGCCTCTCCGTTTTGTCGTGCGCGCCTCGAAGACGGCGCGGTTAAAACGATGACGATGACGGCGAACAACGCGATGATGACGGCAAACGGGCGAGGGTCCGGGGATGAGGGGCCGATCGCGCGGCACGAGGGGCGCGATCGACGTGCGCGGCAAGAACGGGACGAGCGAGAGTCGCATGGAAGAGCGGCTCGGCTCGAGCCGTCTGCAGGGCATGCCCGGCGTGTGGCCGTACTCGGCGCCGGGAGCTTCGGCACGGCGCTCGCCTTACGTCTTTATGACAACGGACACGACGTCGTGCTCTGGGGCCGCGATCCGGCGCACATCGCAGAGATCGCCGAACGGCGGGAAAACGTCCGCTATCTTCCGGGCGTGCGCTTGCCGGCCTTTGATCTGACGCCATCTCTGAAAGCGGCCTTGAAAGACGCGGACGTCGTCGTGTTCGTCGTCCCTTCTCAGGCGATGCGAAAGGTCGCTCAAGGGGCGGCGCCCCATCTGTCTTCCTCGGCGCTCATCGTGCATGCCGCCAAGGGACTGGAGTCGGGAAGCTTGAAACGCATGTCGGAAGTGCTCGCCGATGTGCTTCCGACCGAGATTGCCTCGCGCATCGTCGCCCTCTCCGGGCCGTCGCACGCCGAAGACGTGGCCCGAAACCTCCCGACGACGGTCGTCGTCGCCGGAGCCCGGCAGGCGGCGGAAGCGGCGCAAAGCGTGTTTTTTGCGCCGTCGTTCCGCGTCTATACGAACGACGATCTTGTCGGCGTCGAGATCGCCGGAGCGCTCAAAAACATCATCGCCCTCGGTGCGGGCCTTTCCGACGGCCTCGGTTACGGCGACAACGCCAAAGCGGCGCTCATCACCCGCGGGCTGCATGAGATCGCCCGCCTCGGCGTGCATCTCGGGGCGCACCCGCTCACGTTCGCCGGGCTTGCCGGAATCGGCGATCTGATCGTCACGGCGACGAGCCGTCACAGCCGTAACCGGCGTGCCGGGCGGATGCTCGGCGAAGGGCTGCCGCTTCCGGAAGTGCTGAAACGCATCGGCATGGTCGTCGAAGGGGTGAAGACGACAGAAGCGGCGTATGCGCTCGCCGGGTTGCACGGGGTGAGCATGCCGATCACCCGGGAGCTGTACCTCGTTCTGTTCGAGGGGAAGACGCCTCGACAAGCGGTGGAAGACCTGCTCGCCCGAGAACCGACGGAGGAAGGGGCCGACTTTCTCCTTTCCGCCTGGGTCGGCCGCCGCGCCCGGACGGGCGCGCCGGCAAACGGCAACCCATAACTTCAGGCGTACGATCCGCCGCACGATCGAAGGCGCGAGCGAATGCGATTCAAGGTGAAGTCTCCGCCTACACGGCCGCCGCCGTCGCCGCATATGCTGAACCGAGGGTCCAAACGTGAGGAGGCAGGGCGATGAACCTCGGTCAGCTGTTCGACCTGATCAACCAGATCGCCAATAAACCGGTCGACGGTCAAGCGCTGGCGAATGTGGCGAAGGGCATTCAGGAAGGCGATCAAACGAACGAAACGAAAATGCGCGCGCTCGTGCGCCAGCTGGCGACCATCATCGGCATGAAGCTGACGCCGGAAAAAGAAGAAGAAATCATGCAATATATACAAAAACATCCCTTTACCGGGCTGGAGTCGATTCAAAAGCTGTTGCAATCCAAAAAGGCCCAGTCTGCCGATGGCGGCAAAAAAGGCAAAGACGGCGCGAAAAAATGATGCGCCGTCATTTTTTTCGCCTACCGAAGCGGCTTTGGTCGTCCGCTTTGTTCTCTTCGGCTTGGCTCGGCTGAACGCTGAGCAGTTTATGAACGATCGGATGGTCCAACCATTGATGGACCTTTTGATAATCCATGTTTTCCAGCAGGCGGACGATCCGCTTGATCCGCTCCAGCGGCGTCCCGGTGCCGCGGGCGCCGGAAAACTCTTGAAGAAGCGCGTTCATCTTGCCGATGCCGCCCATTTGTTCGATCAAAGCGAAGATCGACAGCACCGTCTCCAGTGACTGTTCGATCTTGCGGAGGGAGCCGCTGAGCTGCCCGACGGTGTTTTTGAGCGGTTTGAGTTGCTCGACGAGCGCGCTTTTCGCGTCGCTTTCCGATGGGGGTTCGGCGCCGGCCGCCGTTTTTTTCGGACGCATGGTGCGCACCTCACTTTGTCGGCATGGCGTGTGCTTTTAACATATGCACGATCGTTGTCCGAAGCGCTTCGCCTTTGGCCCTGCGTCGTGTACAATGGGCGGTAGAGGTGAGCATGATGCTGGATGCGGTTTTGGCCATCGCGCTGTTGTTCGTGGCCAATTTTCTCGTCACGTGGGCTCGGACACGACTTTCCGGGTGGCCGCGGCGCGTCGTGGTGGCATTTTCGTTCGCCATGTTGTTTCCGGCGTTCTTGCTGGCCGTGCGGGCGCTGTTTTTTTGAACCGGGCGGACGGGGGTGGCGGTTTGGCCCGTTTGATGCGTATGGCGCGCTTGGGCCGCCGGATGCGGTTGGAGCGCCTTGGCGTGCCGGTCGCTTTTTTGGTGCTGTTCGTCCTCGGCGGATGTCTCTATCCGAATGCGCGGACGACGAGCGAAGGGGATCTTTGGCGGGACGTGACGACGGTCGAGCGGGCGGTGCAAGCGTATGTCGAGCGGCAGGGCATCCTGCCGGTCGCGCGGCCCGAGAAGGCGATCGATCCGATCGAAGGCGCGCCGATCGACATGAGCGCGCTTTATCCCGATTGGCTGAACCCGATTCCCTCGAGCGCTTTTGAGCGCGGCGGCGTCTATCGCTACATGGCGGTGCCCGTTGGCGACGGTTTTGCGGTGCGCTTGGCCGATCTTAGGATTTTAAGCGCCGTGGAGCGCGTACAGCGGGCGGTGCAAGCGTATGTCGAGGTCAACGGGCGGTTGCCGAGCGGAGAAGCGAAAGGCCCCTCGGAGCTTACGATCGACTATGCCTCGCTCGCGCTCAACGAACCGGTGCTCACATCGCCCTACAGCGGCCACGCCCTATCGCTTCTCATGACGCCGAAAGGGCGGGTGTTCGTCGATTATCTGCTCGATCTCGCGCTCCTCCGCCAGGCGGTGACGGCGGAAGGGCGCGCCGTCGACGGGGACGGCGATGCCCGGCGGCTGTTCATCGATCGGACGCTGTTTGTGCCGGTGGCTTCCGTGCCGCTTGTCTGGCACGGGGAGGAACCCGAAGTCCGGCTCGGCGATTCCGAAGATTCGTCTCCAAAATGAGGCATAGGCGCCTGCGGCACACATATATTGGTGATATCCAAGCCCATTGGGCGGTGAAGGTTGTCACGAGGAGGGAATGCCGTGGAGCGCTTTGAAGTGTTGCGGGATATCGCCGAGCGGACGGGCGGGGACGTCTACCTCGGCGTCGTCGGGCCGGTGCGGACGGGCAAATCGACGTTCATCAAGCGGTTCATGGAGCACGTCGTCATCCCGCGCATCCCGTATCCGGAAGACCGGGAGCGCTCGATCGACGAACTGCCGCAGAGCGCCGCGGGGCGCCAGATCATGACCACCGAGCCGAAGTTCGTGCCCAACCAGGCGGTGGAGATCGACGTGGACGAAGGTCTTTCGGTCTCCGTGCGGCTGGTCGATTGCGTCGGCTATCCGATTCCCGAAGCGCGGGGCTATGAAGATGAAAACGGTCCACGGCTCGTCCACACGCCGTGGTATGAGGATGCGATCCCGTTTCAAGAGGCGGCGGAGATCGGTACGCGCAAGGTCATTCAGGACCATTCGACCATCGGGATCGTGGTCACCACCGACGGGTCGATCGGGGAGATTCCGCGGGCGGCGTACGTCGAGGCGGAAGCGCGGGTGATCGAAGAGCTTAAAGCCGTCGGCAAGCCGTTCATCGTCGTCCTCAATACCGTCCGGCCGCATGACCCCAGGACGGAAGGGCTTCGGACCGAACTCGTCGAACGGTATGACGTTCCGGTGCTCCCGCTTTCGGTGGCGACGATGACGGAGTCGGACGTGATGGATGTGCTGCGCGAGGCGCTGTATGAGTTTCCGGTGCGCGAAGTGAAAGTCAATCTGCCGAGCTGGGTGATGGTGCTCTCGAGCGACCACTGGCTCCGGCGGCAATTCGAAACGGCGGTGGAAGAGACGGTCGACACCGTCGAGCGGTTGCGCGACGTGGAACGGCTCGTCGGCCGTTTTGAAGATTATCCGTTCATCCATGATGCACGGTTGGCGGAGATGCATATGGGTCAGGGGATCGCGGAGATCGATCTGGACGCGTCCGACGCGTTGTACGAACAGATCGTCAATGAGATTGTGGAGCGGGAAATCCGCGGCAAGGACGATTTGCTCGAGATGCTCATCGAGTTCGCCCACGCCAGGAAAGAGTATGAGCACTTTGCGTCGGCCATCGAGATGGTGCGGGCGACGGGCTACGGCATCGCTCCGCCGCGCATCGAGGAAATGGAGCTCGAAGAGCCGGAGATCATCCGCCAAGGGCCTCGCTTCGGCGTGAGTCTCAAGGCCAAGGCGCCGTCGATCCACATGATCCGGGTGGAAGTGGAGTCGGAATTTTCGCCGATCATCGGCACGGAAAAACAGAGCGAAGAGCTCGCCCGTTTTCTCATGCAGGACTTTGAAAAAAACCCGCACGCGATCTGGGAGACGGAGATCTTCGGACGCACGCTGTACGCCATCGTCAACGAGGGCATTCAGGCGAAGCTGCATATGATGCCGGATCAGGCCCGATACAAGCTCAAAGAGACGCTGACGCGCATCATCAATGAAGGTTCCGGCGGCCTGATCGCCATCTTGCTGTGAGCCGTCGGGGCAGGGGAGCATCGTCGGCCGTGATCCGACACACCGCATGGCGGTGTTTTTTTTTATGTTCCAAACCTGTTATACTTTGGGCATAAAGGAGGCATCAAGATGGCGGTCGATCACGAGAAGGTGGCCTATGCCGTGCGCCTGATCCTTGAGGCGATCGGTGAAGATCCGGATCGCGAAGGGCTAAAGGATACCCCTGAGCGCGTGGCGCGCATGTACGAAGAGATTTTTTCCGGCTTGGGAGAGGATCCGGGCAAACATTTTTCGGCCATATTCAGTGAAAGCCACGAGGAAATCGTCATCGTCAAGGACATTCCGTTTTATTCGATGTGTGAACATCATCTGGTCCCCTTTTTCGGGAAGGCACACGTCGGGTATATCCCGCGCGAAGGTCGGGTGGTGGGCTTGAGCAAACTCGCCCGGGCCGTGGAGACGGTGGCCAAACGGCCGCAACTGCAGGAGCGCATGACGGCCCAGATCGCCGATGGGATCATGAAGCATCTTGAGGCGCACGGGGCGATTGTCGTGATCGAGGCCGAACATCTGTGCATGGCGATGCGCGGCGTCAAAAAACCCGGCTCGAAGACCGTGACGTCGGCCGTGCGTGGGGTATTCGCCCACGATGCGAAGGCGCGTGCGGAGGCGATGGCGCTCATTACCGGGACGTTTTCCTGACGGGAGGGCATGCCGATGGACGATCGGCCGAGAACGGCGTCGGAATGGACGGCGCGGGAGTATGTGGTCATCAAGGCGAAAGAGAACGGCGTACACGTGATCGGGCTTACGCGCGGGGAGAGCACCCGCTTTCACCACACGGAAAAGCTGGATAAAAATGAAGTGATGATCGCCCAATTCACTGAACACACGTCGGCGATCAAGGTCCGCGGCCGGGCCGTCATCTACACCGCGGTGGGCACGATCCACACGGATGAAGATGAGTGATCCGCAACCGTGATGCATAGCGAGCCGCCTACGGCATACGGTGGTAAAGAAGCCTGAGCCGAAGGGCGGTGCGACGGTCGTGCGACGAGGGCCGGCGAATGGAGATCCGGCGACCGAGGGTGGGCGTCGGGCGGTCGGCGCAAGACGGGTGCCCGGTCGCTTGAGGTTTTTAACGGCGCTATGGTTTTTTCTCATGATGTTCTGGATCGTCTGGGCGCGTCTTGCGCCGATGCCGTATGAAAGCGACCGTGCGCCGACGTTCCGGGTGCCGGACGGGGCCGTCCGACTCGTGGCGGCGCTCGATTCGACGCCGCTGGAAGGGCGCTTGTCGCACGTGACCTATGCGCACGAGCGGATCGACGTCGACCTCATCTACCCGTCGAGGACGCCGGAGCCCCGCTTGGTGCGGGATGCGCTGAACGTCTATGATGCCGTCTTTCGCCGAACGGAGGCCGAGGAACTGTGGTTGAGGGTGCTCGAGCGGCACGCCGGCGGGGACATCGTCCGGTTGGCGATCGTCGTCCCGCGGCCGAAGCGGCTTCCCCGCATTCCGGACGGTCCGCTCGACCGACGCGCGCTGGAAGGGCTGCTCGGGCCGGAGGCGGAGATCACCTGGGGAGCCGATTCCTAGAAAGCGGCGCATCGAGGCGAAGACGGAAAGCGGCGCCAGGGCCGGCTTGTCCCCGGCGTGTGCGTTTATGCTATACTGGTGGGAGCAGGTTGTTCTTTTTGGAATGAGGGTTGCGGATGCTTTTGGAACAAGAGATCGTCGAGTGGGTGCGGATCGCCCGGCAGGCGATTCGCGCCGATTGGCCGAAAGATCTTCCGCTTCCGGAGATTCCGGAGTGGAGGGTAGGCCTGATGTATGCGGCGATGAAGGGGAGCGGGTATCGGTCGGAGGAGCTTGTCGTCGTCGGACAAGCTGCGTTGTTCATCGAGTGGGGGTTGTGGCTGCATGACGCGCTGGCGGACACCGAGCGCGTCGCGCTTGACGGAGCGCTTCGCGTGCTGTATGGCGACGCGCTGAGCAGCCGTTATGTCCGCGTGCTGGCAGAGGGCGGTCAGGTAGCGATGATCGGGCGGTTTGCGGCCGCTTTGGAGCGGATTCATGCGGCCAAGGCGCTGCGTTATAGTCTCGTCGGACTGGGCGAATCGGACGCGGAGCGGGCCTTTGAGCTCGACGTGGCCATCCATGCGGAGCTGCCGTTGGCCCTGACGCGGCCGAACGCGCCGATCCGTCCGCTGATCGTGCCGGCCGTGAGTTACGCGCTGCTTTTTGCGCGGCAAGAACGGGAGCCGCGGGCGCGGCAAGAAGTCCGCTTAAGAGGCCTCGGGGCGCGGCTCGGCGAAGACTTCGAGGGGCTCGTCAGGACGGCGTTCGACGAAGGCACGCGCCTGGCGGTGCGCGCCCTCGCCAAGGGGCTGCCGAAATTGTTCGAGGCGCCGGAGCCGGCGTTGGGAGAGGGGTCGTAGGGTTGAACGGGCGGACGGATCGTCCGGATGGGCTGGATCGTCCGTTTGCCGCAGCCGTGAAGCCGGTTGCCGAAGACAAGCGGACGTTCGTCTATCGGGTGTTCGAAGCCATCGCGCCGCGGTATGATCTGATGAACACGCTGCTTTCGTTCGGCGTTCACAAGCATTGGCGGCGGAAGATGCTGGCGATGATGCGGGTTCGCCCCGGCGCCTCGGCGCTGGACGTGGCTTCCGGCACGGGGGATCTGGCGCTTGCCGTGCGCCGGGCGGTCGGTCCGAAGGGGCGCGTGGTGGGCGTCGATTTTTCACCGAAGATGCTCGCGCTGGCGCGCGAGAAGGCTCGCCGCCGGGGGTTCGAGGACGTCGATTGGGTCGAGGGTGACGCGACGGCGTTGCCGTTTGCCGATGGCGTATTCGATTATGCGACGATCGGGTTTGCGCTGCGGAACGTACCGGACATCGATCGGACGCTCCAAGAGATGACCCGCGTCGTCCGGCCGGGCGGGCTCGTCGTCTCGTTGGAGCTGTCGAAGCCGGTGGTCCCTGTCTTCCGCGAGTTGTATTATGCGTATTTCGAGCATGTGCTCCCGCTTCTGGGGCGTCTTGTGGCGAGGCGTTACGAGGAATATCGTTGGCTTCCGGAATCGTTGAAAACGTTTCCCGATCACCGGGCGTTGGCCGACCGTTTTCGCCGCGCCGGGCTCGTCGACGTGCAAGTGAAGCTGCTCACCGGAGGGATCGCCGCGATTCATCTGGGGCGAAAACCGGTTTGAACGCCAGGGTCGACGGCGTATCCGCGGTGCCGCGAAGCGGCTTTTGCTCATCACCGAGAGCGCCGCGGGAAGCGTCGCGCGGGCTTTGGCCGCCGGAGGCGCGAACCGAAGGCGGGCGAACGCCGGAAAGCAGGGGGATGGAATGCACAAGCTGCGTGTCTTTTTGGAAATGATCAAGTTCGAACATACGATTTTTGCCTTGCCGTTCGCCTATATGGGCCTTGTGCTCGGGCACGTCGATGCGTACGGGACTTGGCCGTCGATTGCGCTTTGGTTTTGGACGACGATGGCCATGGTCGGGGCCCGAACGGCGGCGATGTCGTTGAATCGTGTGATCGACCGGGCGATCGACGCGCTCAATCCGCGGACGAAAGACCGGCCGCTCGTAAGCGGGCGCATCTCCGGCGCGGAAGTGTGGCTTTATATCGTTTTATCGTTCGGGCTCTTGTTCTTAAGCGCCTATATGTTGAATCCGTTGGCGGTGAAGCTCCTTCCGATCGCGGTCTTTTTTCTCGTGTTTTACTCGTATACGAAGCGCTTCACGTGGCTTTCGCACCTCATTCTCGGGGTGACGGACGCGCTGGCGCCGCTCGGCGGCTGGGTGGCGGCGACCGGACGGTTGGATGCGCAAGCGGCGTGGTGGTTGTTTTTGGCGGTGGTGTTTTGGATCGCCGGGTTCGACGTGATTTACGCAACGCAAGATCTGGAGTTCGACCGCCGGCACGGGTTATACTCCATCCCGGCGCGTTTCGGCCTCGCACGATCGCTCTGGATCGCCCGAGGGTTTCATGGGCTGACGATCGTGTTTCTCCTGGGCCTCTGGTGGACGATGCGTCTCGGCTGGCCGTTCGGCCTGGGGGTGTTGGCGGCGGCGGTGATTTTGGGGTATGAGCACGCCATTTTGTCGCCGCACGACATGAGCCGGTTGAATCTGGCCTTTTTTACGATGAACGGCGTCCTTTCGGTCGTCGTGTTCGTATGGACGCTTTTGTCCGTCTATACGCTGTTGGCCGGCGGGGCGGGTCGCGGATGAGGCGGCGCTTTGTGGTGGCGCTGACCGGGGCGAGCGGCATCCGCTTCGGCCTCCGGGCGATCGAGACGCTGCTTCAAATCGGGCACGAGGTTCACGCGATGATGAGCGACGGGGCGCTGCGCGTGGCCGAGGAGGAGGAGGACTTGCGTTTTCCCGGCGGTGTGCGCGCGCTTCCGGGTCATCTGTTCCGCGATGCGTCCGATGCGGAAGATCGATGCACGCGCGACGAGCGCGAACGCGGCAGGCTCATCACGTACGATGTGCGGGATATCGGGGCGCGGACGGCGAGCGGCACGTTTGCGCACGACGGGATGCTCATCATCCCCTGTTCGATGAACACGCTCGCGGCGGTGGCCCACGGGACGGCCGACAATTTGATCGTCCGCTCGGCCGACGCGACGCTCAAAGAAGGCCGCCGGCTCGTTCTCGTGCCGCGGGAGACGCCCCTTTCGGCGATTCATTTGGAAAATATGCTGAAGCTTGCCCGGCTCGGGGTGCGCATCGTCCCGGCCATGCCGGCGTTCTATCCGCGTCCTGAGTCGATCGATGACGTGGTCGATTTCATCGTCGGGCGGGCGCTCGATGCGCTCGGCGTGACGGACCACGGGCTTTATCCGCGCTGGCGGGAGGAACGGTCATAGCCCTTGTCGTCCGCCGAGGGTGATGGGGCGGCGAGAAAGCGAAAGATCGACCGGGCCAGTGAGACTCTGCGGGAAGGGGAGATCCGGTGCTCACCATCGGTCACATCGATTACATGAATACGTTGCCGGTCTTTTTTTATTTTGATCCGGACGCCCTTTGGCCTGGCGCCCCTTTAGCGGTGCGCATCGTCCGTTCGACGCCGGCGGAGCTGAACCGCTTGATGCGCGAGGGACAAGTGGACATCGGACCGATGTCGTCGTTCGCTTACGGTTTGGATCCGGATCGATACGTGCTTTTGCCGTCGCTTTCGGTCAGCGCCTATGGGCCGGTCGGCTCGATCTTTCTCTTTGCCCACCGGCCGCTGCATACGTATCGGGCGCCGCATGTGGCGCTCACGAACCGCTCGGCGACGAGCGTGCACTTGGCGAAGATCATTTTGGAGACGTTTATGCATCTTCAGCCGACGTATGAGACGGTCGAGCCGAACCTTCCGGCGATGCTCGCTTCGGCGGACGTGGCCCTGATGATCGGCGACGAGGCGATCGTCGCTCACCGGAACGGCCGCCGTTATTACGCGTATGATCTCGGCGAGCTGTGGCGGACGTACACGGGGGCATGGATGACGTTTGCCGTCTGGGGCGTCCGGCGGGAAGCCGTCGCCGCGCATGAGGAGCTCGTGTGGGCCGTCCATCGGGCTTTTATCCACAGCAAGTGGCGCACCCGCCACGATCCGCGGCCGCTCGTCGAGGCGGCCAAAGCGCGCCTCGGGGGCACGGACGCCGAGTGGTACCGCTATTTTGAAGGGCTCAGCCATGAACTCGATCACCCGCAGCGGGAGGGTCTGAAGCGCTACTTCGCCTATGCGGCGGAACATCGTTTTTTGCCGCAGATGCCGGAAATCGAGATTCTCGAGCCGCCGGTCACGGTCGGGCTTGCGGTGGGGGCCGAACGGTAGACCATGCAGATCGTCGATGTGTATGAGGATTTTCAAGAGGCGTTGGGACAAGTGGAGGATCGCTTGGATGCGCTGCTCATCGCGGAAAGCCCGCTGCTCGATGAAGCGGCGCGACACCTGCTGTACGCCGGCGGGAAGCGCCTGCGGCCGCTCGTGGTGCTGATCTCCGGGCGCTTCGGCGCCGTCGGTCCGAAGGTGGAGGCCGAGCTCGTGCGCCTGGCGGCGGCGATCGAGCTGATCCATATGGCGACGCTCGTGCACGACGACGTCGTCGATCAGGCCGAACTTCGCCGCGGCCAAAAGACGGTGCGCGCCCGCTGGAACGATCAGGTGGCGGTCTACACGGGGGATTATTTGTTCGCCCGGGCGCTTTCGGAGCTCGGGGCGTTTTCCGACGTCGTCCTGCACCGCGTGCTTGCCCGCGCCATGCACGAGATGAGCCGCGGGGAGATCGCGCAACAGGCCGACCTGTATCGCCCGGATGTGTCGTTTCGCCGGTATTTTCGCCGCATCCGGCGCAAAACGGCGCTCTTGATGGAGATCAGCGCCTACCTCGGGGCGCGCGTCGCCGGGGCGCCGGAGGGGGTGCAGGAACGGCTCCGGCGATATGCGTTTTATTCCGGAATGGCGTTTCAGGTGACGGACGATCTGCTCGATTTTACGGGGACGCCGGAAGAGCTCGGCAAGCCGTCGGGGAGCGACCTCAGCCAGGGCCACGTGACGCTGCCGACGATTTTCGCTTTGCGCTGCGCTCCTGAGGCGACGCGACAGACGCTCATCGAAGCCCTCCTGCGACGGGAGACCGAGCGGCGGATGCCGGAGTTGATCCGGCTCATCGCCGACAGCGGGGCCTTCGACCGCACGCGTAAGGTGGCGGAGCGTTATGTCGCCCGCGCCAAGGCGGCGCTCTTTGGACTTTCGGATTTCGAGGCGACGCGGTATTTGGAAGCGCTGGTGTCGTTTATTGAAAAACGGAAGTTCTAATGATAAACTGTTGGTGACTGCATGCGAGGAGGTTTACGCGGTTGGAACGCACGTTTGTGATGGTCAAGCCGGACGGCGTCCAGCGGGGGCTCATCGGAGAGATCGTCGCTCGCTTTGAACGCCGGGGTCTTAGAATCGTCGGCGCAAAGCTCATGCAGGTATCGACGTCTCTGGCGGAAGCGCACTACGCCGAGCACCGCGAGCGGCCGTTTTTCCGTGACCTTGTGACGTTCATCACGTCTGCGCCGGTATTCGCGTTCGTGTTGGAAGGGCCGAACGCGATCGGCGTCGTCCGGGAGATGATGGGCAAGACCAACCCGAAAGATGCCGCGCCCGGGACGATACGCGGAGATCTGGCGCTTTCCATCGACAAAAACGTGATCCACGGTTCGGATTCGCCGGAGAGTGCGGCTCGGGAAATCGCGCTCTGGTTCGGCGAAGACGAACTCATCGCCTATGAACGCGACGTCGATGCTTGGATATAAATTCGCGTCGCGGCTTTATTCGAAGCGGAGGCGCCCGCCCGCGAAGCGGGCGCTTTGCGCTATTCGGGCGATCTCGGCCCATTTGGTCTACGAAGCGGTGGATCACGAAAGGGAGAGGTTTTGGCGTGTCTTTGGCCGACGAGATGTCCTATGCGCGTTTTGTGTCCGATGTTCGGGACGCGTTGGGTTTGGATTTGCGTTTTTATAAAGCGCCGCAGATGATGCGGCGTATTGCGACGCTCATGCGCCGCCGCGGGTTTGACGATTATGGGGCGTATTTTCGGGCGATCGTTGAAGATGAACGGCTCCGGACGGAGTTCATCGATCGGGTGACGATCAATGTCTCGGAATTTTTTCGCAACCCGGAGCTCTGGGCGGAGCTCGACCGCCATGTGCTCGCCGAACTCGCCCGCCTTCCGCACTTAAAGCTCTGGAGCGCGGCATGTTCGACGGGCGAAGAACCGTACACGCTCGCCATGCTCCTTCACGCGCGCCGCGCGCTTGCAGGCGTTTGGCTGTTGGCCACGGACATCGACGAGCCGGCGCTTCAAATGGCGCGTGCGGCGCGCTATTCGGCCAAAAGCGTGCAGTCGGTGCCTGCTGATTATCGCGCGCGGTATTTCGTTCCGGATGGAGACGCGTTTCGGGTCGCGGAAGAACTGGTCAGCATGGTACATTTTATGCGTCATGATTTGCTGCGCGATCCGTATCCGAAGGGGCCGTTTGATTTGATCGTGAACCGCAATGTGGCCATTTATTTTACGGACGAGGGAAAAAAGCATTTATACCGTTCACTGGCGGGCGTGCTCCGCCCCGGCGGGTATTTGTTCGTCGGGGGAACGGAACAAATATTTCATCCGGAACAGTACGGCCTCGAACAGGCGTATCCGTTCGTCTATCGCCGGAAATCGTGAGCGGAACGGGCGACGTGGAACGGGAGGTGGGCATCGGTGCGTTACCTGACGGCAGGGGAGTCGCACGGACGGGCCCTCGTCGGTATTGTCGAAGGGGTGCCGAGCGGTCTTCGGCTGGTCGCCGAAGACATCGACGCGGCGCTCGCGCGGCGGCAAAAAGGATACGGCCGCGGCAAGCGCATGATGATCGAACGGGATCAGGTGCAGTTCTTGGGCGGCGTGCGGCACGGGCATACGACCGGGGCGCCGATCGCCCTTTTGATCGAAAACCGCGATCACCAAAGCTGGCAACACGTGATGAGCGCGGAGCCGGTGGACGATCCGGAGCTCGGGATGCGCCGCCGGACGCGGCCGCGGCCGGGGCATGCGGATTTAAGCGGGGCGATCAAGTACGGCCATCGCGACGTGCGCGACGTGCTGGAGCGTTCCAGCGCCCGGGAGACGGCGATGCGCGTCGCCGTGGGGGCGGTGGCCAAGCGGCTGCTTCAGGAGGTCGGGATCGATGTCGTCGGCTATGTGCGGGCGCTCGGCGGCGTGACGGCGGAGGGCGACCCGTGGGCGGACGTCTGGGCGGCGTTGGCGCAAGAAGGCGCGGCGATGGATCAGGAGGCCGTCCTGCGCTTATGGCGGGAGGCGGCGGCGCGTCTTTTGGAGCGGACGGAAGCCTCGCCGGTCCGGACGTTCGACCCGGCGAAGGAGCAGGCGATGATGGCGACGGTCGATCGGGCCAAGGCGGCGGGCGACACGGTCGGCGGGGTGATCGAGGTCGTCGCCGTCGGCGTGCCGGTGGGCTTAGGCAGCCATGTGCAGTGGGACCGGAAGCTGGATGCGCGGCTCGCCCAGGCGGTGATGAGCATTCAGGCGATCAAAGGGGTCGAATTCGGCCTCGGCTTTGAGGCGGCGCGCGTTTTCGGTTCGGCGGCGCACGACGAGATTTTCCATGCCCCGGGACGCGGTTTCTACCGGATGACGAACCGCGCCGGCGGGTTTGAAGGCGGGATGACGACGGGCATGCCGATCGTCGTCCGGGCGGCGATGAAGCCCATTCCGACGCTTTACAAGCCGCTTCGGAGCGTCGATCTGGTGACGAAGGAGCCGTTTGAGGCGTCCGTGGAGCGTTCCGACACGACGGCCGTGCCGGCGGCGGCGGTCGTCGCCGAGTACGTCGTCGCGTTTGAAGTCGCCCGGGCGCTTTTGGAGGCGTTCCCCGCCGATCGGATGGCGGCGCTGAAGCAGGCAGTCGATGCCCATCGGGCGTATGCGCGGGATTTTTAATTTTTAAACCGATCGGACGCCGGTCGAAGGGGCGCAGAAGGAGGCTGTCGGATGCCAGGCGAGAAGACCTGCGGTGAGAAGCATAACGGTCTGGACGGTGGGGCCCGGACGTTGACCGTGTCCTATGAGGGCCTAACATATCCTGTCGTCGTCGGCGACGGGCTGCTTCGGCGGCTCGGTTCCCGGCTGGAGGGACTTGGCATCGGCCGCGATCGGCCGCTTTTTGTGCTCACCGATGCGGCCGTGCGTCCGCTGTACGGGGAGGCGCTGACGCAGACGCTCAAGGCGGACGGTTATCGCGTCGGACTGTACGCCGTGCCGAGCGGGGAGGCGGCCAAGTCGCTCGCCGTCTTGGAAGCGGTCGTGGGGGCGATGCTGGAAGCGGGGATCGATCGAAGGGGCGTTCTTCTGGCGCTCGGCGGCGGCGTCGTGGGCGACTTGGGCGGCTTTGCGGCGGCGACATACATGCGGGGGATCGACTACGTGCAGCTGCCGACGACCGTCCTCGCCCATGACTCCAGCGTCGGGGGGAAGGTGGCGGTCAATCACCCCAAGGCGAAAAACGCGATCGGCGCTTTCTACCCGCCGCGGGCCGTCCTGTACGATGTATCGACGCTCAGGACGCTTACGCCGCGGGAGGTGCGCGCCGGGCTGGCGGAGCTCGTGAAACACGCGCTCATCGATTCGCCGGAAATGGTCGATTGGGTCGTGTCGGTGCATCGGGCGCTCTTGAACGTGGAGCCCGACGTGACGCAAGAGGCGCTCTACCGGGGGATCGCCGTGAAGGCGGCGGTCGTCGCCGCCGATGCGCGGGAGACGCGCGGGGTGCGGGAGCGGCTGAATGTCGGACATACGGTGGCGCATGCGTTGGAGGCGACGGAAGGGTACGGGAGCCTTTTGCACGGCGAGGCGGTGGCCGTCGGACTCGTCTGGGAGACGGCGCTCGCGGTCGAGCTGGGGTTTGCGCCGCCGGCGCTCTTGGAAACGGTGCGGCGGGCGGTGCGCGCTTTTGAGCTTCCGACGGCGCCGCCATCGCTCGGCGATCTCCCCGCCATCGTCGCCCGGATGCAGTACGACAAAAAAAATCGCGGCGCGCGCGTTCGCTTTGCGCTGCTCAGCGAGATCGGCAAGGTCGAGCTGGTCGATCTGGAAGCGGAGCGTCTCCCGGCGCTTCTTTCGGCGGCGCTTGCGAGGAGCAGAAACGGAGCGTAAGCGGACGGAAGAGGGATGGACGGTGTGCGGTCGATTCGTCTTGGATGCGGACATAAGGGCGCTCGCCGAGCGGTATCAGGCGGTCGTCGGCTCCGATGCGGCCGGATCAAGCGCGATGCGCCCGCGGTACAACATCGCCCCGTCGACGCCGGTCGTCGCCGTGGCACCGGGAGCGGCGGGCGGACGAAGATTGGGCGCGTTGCGCTGGGGGCTTCGGCTCAAATGGCGACCCGCTGCGCCGATCATCAACGTGCGGCGGGAGTCGGTGCAGGAAAAGCCGTATTTTCGCCGGCTGCTCGTAAGACGGCGGTTGATCGTCCCGGCGACCGGCTTTTATGA
>JADBKT010000011.1 GCA_014896255.1 Hydrogenibacillus sp. | reverse complement strand
CGTGTCCACGAAAAAGGTGTCCGTCATCGTCCCGCCGGCGTCGATGCCCAGCACCTGAATGCGGCTCATCGTCTTCAAACCTCCTTTGCCATGGATGCGCGAGCGGTATCCGCTCATCCCATGACAAAGCAAAAAGCGTGCCAACGTCGATGATCCCGACACAACGCCGGCACGCCTGCCCGGGGCTTTACGCGGTGTCCAATAATGATACAACGGTGTTTCGCAATCGATACAAGCTTTTTTCGATATGTGTATTTGAATTCTCATGTCGTTTGACTTATAATACATCTGATGCTGCTCGTATCCGCAAACCACGACAAGGGATGTGGGAATATGGGAGAAGAGCTGGCCATTGTATCACCGCTCGAAATTCAGGACAAAAAACAAGTCCTGGAGCACGCTTGGGCAGCGTATGTCACCGATCGCCGCGTCGTGCCCGGATTGCGGCCGTCCGTCCTTGAATCATGGAAACGCAGCCAATCGTTCGGCATCCAACCCGAGCAAAAGAAAGCCCGGTTTTTACATGCGATCGATGAAGTGATCGAATGGCGAAAGCGATCGGAGTTTTTTTTGACGGCGATCCCCGTTTTGGAACACGTTTTCGACCAAATCAAAATAACGAAACACCTCTTGACATTGACCGACGCCAACGGACGGATCGTCTATCTTCAAGGAGAGCGCCCGATCATCCAAAAAGCAGAAGAGATGCAGTTTGTCCTCGGCGCGGACTGGAGCGAGCAATCGGCCGGGACGAACGCCATCGGCACATCGCTCTACATGCAAAAACCGATTCAAATCTTTTCATATGAGCATTTTGCCCAAGGCGCCCATGACTGGGTCTGCTCCGCCGCCCCGGTCACCGACCCGCATTCCGGCCAAATCCTCGGCATCGTGGACTTGACGGCACCCTATGAATACGCACAACCCCACACCTTAAGCACCGCCAAAATGATCGCCATGCACATCCAAAAAGAGTACAGTCGCGTATCTGATAATTTAAAGAAACTTTTATATGAAGAATATATGAAAGCTCGCAAGCGCTGGCCCCGCGATCCCATCCTGCTGTTCGACGGCACTTTTCAGCTGATCGCCGAAAGCCCGGAAGCTCAAGCTTGCCTTCACGCGGTCCAACGCCATGTGCCGCACCGCTCGATCTATGCGATGATCCGCGAAGCTCTGTTGGCCTGCACCGACACCGAAATGACATTTGAGTTGTGCGAGACGGGTCATGAAGCCACGGCCACCGCGTTGATCTGGAAAAATGAACGCGTCGGGTTTCTTGTCGTCCTGCGTCAACGCTCCCGTTCACGTCGCACGCAGGCTCACGCTTCTCCATCCGCGACAGCGAACCATCCTTGGGAAAAAATCATCGGCACATCGCCGGCCATTCACACCGCGATCCAACGCGCCAAGATCGTCGCCTCGACCAATGTCCCGATTTTGATCACCGGCGAAAGCGGAACCGGAAAGGAACTTTTTGCGAAAGCGATCCATGAAGCCAGCATGCGCCGCCATCAACCGTTTATCGCCGTGAACATCGCCGCCTTGCCCCGCGAACTGATCGCCAGCGAACTGTTCGGCTACGAACCCGGCGCCTTCACCGGCGCGCATCCCAAAGGGAAAAAAGGCAAATTTGAAGAAGCGCAAGGCGGCACGTTGTTCCTCGATGAAATCGGAGATATGCCTTTAGACCTTCAGGTGTACTTGCTCAGAGTCCTGCAGGAAAAGAAAATCGTGCGCCTCGGCGCGTCGCAGGCCCAAACCGTCGATGTACGGATCATCGCCGCCACCAACCACGATCTCACCCAACGCATCGCTCAAGGCGCGTTCCGCCTGGACCTTTTTTATCGCCTGAACGTCGTCGAGTTGTCGTTGCCGCCTCTGCGCGACCGCGATTCGGACGTCATGGCCATCGCCGAGCACTTTTTATCGACCTTCTCCACGCAGTACGGAAAACCCGCCGAGTCGTTCGCCCCGGACGTCATTCGCCGTTTTCAGCAATATCCATGGCCGGGAAATGTCAGAGAACTGCAAAACGTCGTAGAACATGCGGTCATTTTTTCAAGTGATAGGACGATCACAATGAATGATTTGCCGCATTATTTGCGCGAGCCAATCCATGCAGGACATCGATCGGGAAAATTGGAAACGCTTTCCGATCCGATCGAACGGGAAGAGCGCAAACTGATCGCTTATTGGCTGGAAAAAGTGAACGGAAACGTCAGCGAGGTGGCTCGACGATTGAACCGCTCGCGATCGACGATATACCGAAAAATGAAGCAATATGGGCTTGATGACTTTAGACACTTCCAAATGGATTAAAAAAAAGAAGGCGCCTTACGGCGCCGGTCGAGCTTCGAGCATGATGAGAAGCGTATCGAAGTTGCGCTTCAAGAGATCCTGATAGTGAATGCCGTCGGCGAACGCTTCTTTCGATACGTTTTCGATCGGCGAAAGTTCTACGGCTATCGCCCCCGTCTCCCTTTGGATTTGCTTGGCCACGGGGCTTTCGTTGAGCGACTCGAATCCGATGTAGCGAATGTTTTCCGCTTTGATTTCATTGATGATCTCGATCATCTCTTTGGGCGTCGGCTCCGCCTCGGGGCTCAACCCGCTGATCGCCCGTTGTTCGAGGCCGTAGTCGCGGGCGAGGTAGCCGAACGCCTGATGCGCGACGATGAACCGCTTCGTCTTGGCCTCTTTCAGTCCTTCGCGGAAATCCCGATCGAGGGCGTCCAGCGCCTGGACAAGCCGATCGTAATTCGCTTGAAAATCGGCGCCGTGCCCCGGATCGCGCTCCGACAGCGCTTTTGCGATCGTCTGCCCGATGGTTTTGACGTTGGCGATGCTCAGCCAAATGTGCGGATCAACCGTCGCCGCGCGGGCATGATCTTCCGCGTGCCCGTCGCCGTGTTCATCGCCGTGGTCATGCGCATGGCCGGAGAGAAGATCGATGCCCTGGCTCACATCGACGAGCATCGTACGGTCCGCGTCGATGTTGTCGCGCACGTTGTCCAGCCAGCGTTCAAAGCCCGCGCCGACATAAAAGAACACGTCGGCATCGCTGATCTTTCGGATATCGCTCGGGCTCGGTTCAAACGCATGCGGTTCGGCGCCGGGCGGCACGAGCTGCGCGACCGCGACCGCATCCCCGCCGATCTGGCGGACGAGATCATAGATCGGAAAAATCGTCGCCACGGCGCGGATGACCTGACCTTCCGCCGGTCTTTCCGCCGTGGGCAAGCCCTTGCCGGCACCGGGACCCGGCGCCTTGCCGGCGGTGCCGCCGCACCCGACCGAAGCGAGCGTCGCCCCGAGGAACACCATGAACAGACCGAATCTCCGTCTGAACGGAACCATCTTCGTTGGCCTCCTTTACTCAGCGCACCGACGCCGACTCGGCGCACGACCGGCAGTAGCCGTACACTTCGAACTTGTGGTCGACGATCACAAAATCATCGGGCTCCCCCCACATCGCGTTCAGCGGACAGGCATGGATCTCCTGGGTGGCTCCGCAGGACAGGCAGATCAGATGATGGTGATGAACGGCGATCGGGCAGCGCATGCGATAACGCCGTTCACCGTCGATCTCCGTCATCTGCACGATGCCGAGTTCGTGGAAAAGCGCGAGATTGCGGTAGATCGTGTCAAAGCTCAAGTCCGGATAATCGCCGAGCATCTGATCCAGCGCTTCCTTTGCCGTCAAGTACCGGTTTTCGCGGGCCAGGATGCGGATGAGCGCCTCCCGTTTGCCGGTGTATTTGTAGCCGTGGTCCTTGAGCACCTGGAGTGCTTCTTCGACCGTCATCACGAATCCTTCCTTTCACCCGTGGATTGCCCCGTCCCTGGAGACATCCCCTCATGCTCGTAAGCGCTTTTGCCATACGAGCACGGCGAGCAGGATCAAGATCGCGACCAGCACGATGGTCCCACCGGTCGCCAGATCAAACGTGTATGCGGCGGCCATACCGACCAGCACGCTCGTCTCGGCGAACACGACGCCGAGCGTGAGGAGGGCGCGGAAGCTTTTCGCCAGACGCAACGCGGCGGCGACGGGCAACGTGATCAATGCCGAGATGAGCAGCGTCCCGACGATCTGCATGGACACGCTGATGACCAGCGCAATGAGCGCACTGAAGATGAAATTGATCGTCTTCGCCGGAACGCCCGAAAGACGCGCAGCCTCATCGTCAAACGACAAATACAACAATTCCTTATAAAGAAGCGCAATCGTCACCGCCACGATCAGCGCCGCGACGACGATGCGCAGGAGATCCGCCTGCGTCACCGACAAGATGTTGCCGAACAAAAGACCCACCAAATCGACGTTCAACCCGCGGGCCAGGCCGATGAGCACGATGGACAGGCCGACGCCGGCGGACATGATGATCGGGACGGCCAGCTCCGAATACGAGCGGTACATCGTTCTGAGCCGCTCGATCAAAAGAGCCGCGACGAGGGCGACGGCGGTCCCGTAATAGATCGGCGGGACGGCGGCGAACACGCGGCTCGTCGATCCGAGCAAATAGCCCAACGCCACGCCGGACAGCATTACGTGGGCCAACGCATCGGCGATGATCGACAGCCGCCGCACGACAACGAACGAACCGATGAGCGGCGCCACGATGCCGGTGATGAGCCCGGCGATGAGCGCATTTCGCAAAAAAGGATAAGCGCTCACCGCCGCCCAAAACTGCGCGAGCGATCCGATCACCGGTATATCGCCTCCTCCCCCGGGTCGTGGGCGTGGGTGATGATTTTCATCTCCTGCCCGTAAGCGCGGGCGACGATTTCGTCGCACGCCGCCCGAAAGCCGCTGGCGCTGCCGTGGTAGAACAGTTCGTGATTGATGCAGACGATGGTGTCCATCTTTTCCGAGACGACGCCGAGATCGTGCGAAACGAGCACGATCGAAAGCCCCCGCTCCTTGTGCATTTTCTCCAGAAGCGCATAGAAACGCACTTCCGAATGCCTGTCCACGCCGACCGTCGGTTCATCGAGAATGAGCACTTCCGGGTCGCCCACGAGCGCCCGGGCGATGAATACCCGCTGCTGCTGACCGCCGGAGAGCGCGCCGATGTTCCGACGTCGAAAATCCGCCATGCCGACGAATTCGAGTGCCTCCAGCACTTTTTCCGTCTCCTTTTTTCCGGGACGGCGAAAGATCCCCAGGCGAGCGATAAGCCCCATGCGGACGACTTCTTCCACCGTGACCGGAAAACCGACATTGAAGCTCGCCGCCTTTTGCGACACATAGCCGATGCGCGCCCAATCGCGAAACCGGTTCAGCGGCACGCCGAACCAGCGCACCGTTCCTTCCGCAAGCGGAAGCAGCCCGAGCATCACCTTGAGCAACGTCGATTTCCCCGACCCGTTCGGTCCAACCAGGCCGAGCAATTCGCCGCGATGCAACGTCAGCGACACGCGCTTCAAAACATATTGCGACTCATATCGAAACGAGACGCCTTCCGCCTCCAAGACGACGTTCGACGGATCAAACGCAGCCAATCCGCACCCCTCCTCTCCGTGCGCATGCCCCATTGAACCGGAGGGCAACCCGGCCGACGGCCGGCCAAACCAATACAAATAAGAACCGTTCGTTTTTATTCTATGGGGGATGATCGAATCTGTCAAGCGCAACGCCAAACTGCAGCACCAAGAAAACACGTTAAAAAAAGACCTAAAAGGGCGACTCGCCGTCCGCCCGATTAGGTCGTGAAATCGCGTGTTTCATTATACTTCGGAATGACTTGGATAAAGATTAAAAACTGCCGCTGCTTTTGGCGTTGTGTTTGAGGTGTTCTTCATACGTCTTGCTGAAGTAATGCCCGCCGCTTCCGTCGTTTTTGGCGACGAAGAAAAAGTAATCGTGTTTCTCCGGCCATAGCACCGCTTCCAGAGATTTTTTCCCGGGATTGGCGATCGGGCCCGGCGGAAGCCCGTCGTGCAGATACGTGTTGTATGGATCTTCGACGGCCAGATCTTGAAGCGTCAAGCGCTCTTTATGCTCATCGAGCACGTACTCCACCGTCGCACACGACTCCAGACGCCATTTTGCCTGCAGGCGATTGTAAAACACGCCGGCGATGCGCGGACGCTCTTCGTCGAGCACCGCTTCGCGCTCCACGATGGAGGCGAGCGTCACCGCCTGATCCATCGTCAGTCCGAGCGTCGCCGCCTGTTTACGCCATTCCTCGGAAAATACGGATTCAAAACGCGTCAGCATGCGCTGGATGATGTCGTGGGCGGTCGCGCCTTTTTCGACGGTGTACGTGTCCGGAAACAAATACCCTTCCAAGCGAAATTTGCGGTCCGGAGCAGCCGGGATGTATTGAAAATATCGGAAATCGAAATCGCCTTCGTTGACCTCGCGCAAAAACGCTTCCCGCTCGACGAGGCCTTCTTTCGCCAAACGGTCGGCGATCTGCTCCACGGTGAATCCTTCCGGCACGGTAAACGTGACCGTTTCGCGGTACACGTCGCCGCTTACAATCTTCTGCACCACTTCGTCGATCGTCATTCCCGGATGCAGTCGGTACACACCTGCTTGAAAATGTTTGCTTTCCTCCCGGTACTTCCAACGGACGTAAAAGTTGAACACATCTGCGCGCTTGACGATCCCCGCCGTCTCCAACGCTTGACCGATGTCCCGCACGAGCGAACCCGGCGGGATCGTCACTTCGACTTCCGGTCCCGGCGGAAGCGGCGCCAGCGCCTCCCGCACCGCCCAGGCGCCGCCTGAAGCGGCGGCCAAAAGCATAAGGAGCGCAGCCGCAAGCCATCTCCACCCCCGCAAGCCTGTCTCTCCTTTCCGCACCTCACAAAAAGCGGGCGGTCGCCCGCCCGACGTTCTGTCATACTTCGCCTTCGTCCACCAACGTCTGGAACGCCTCTTCGACGAGCGCCCACTCTTCATCCGTCTCGATCGGGTAGAGCGTCATCCCCTCTTCGTCCTCTTCATAGCGGAAGGCGAGCACCTCTTCGCTTTCGTCTTCTCCTTCCTCCTCGGCGCCGTCGAGGGCGGCGACGAGGATGTAGTGCTTGCCCGAGTCTTCGTCGTCGATCTGCGTCAGAATCTCGTAAGCCTGTTCGGTGCCGTCCTCGTCGGCGATGTAGATGACGTTGTCGTCAAAGTCGTCCAGTTCCGGCTCGTGGTCATGATCATGGTCGTGATGATGCGCATGATCGTGGTCATGGTGTTCATGATCGTGCTCGTGCTTATGATCGGCCATCGGAAAAACCTCCTTGCGCCCGTCGGGCGTCGAGATAATGTTGCAAAATAAACTGGGCGGCCAAAGCGTCTACCACGCCCTTGCGCCGCCGCCGACTCACGTCCGCTTCGATCAGGACGCGTTCGGCGGAGAACGTCGAAAGCCGCTCGTCCCAATACGTCACGGGCAAGCCCAAGCGGCGTTCGACATGGCGCCCGACGGCTCGAGCCACCTCAGCCATTTCGCCGAGGGTATTGTCCATGTGTTTCGGCAGGCCGACAACGACGGCTTGGACATCGTATCGGGCGACGATCTCCGCCAAACGGTCGAACTCCCGGCCGTCGGTGCGACGGATGGTCTCAAGCGCCTGGGCGGTCAGCCCGAGCGGATCGGAAAGCGCCACGCCGATCGTCTTGATGCCGACGTCGAGGCCCATGATCCTCACCAAATAGCCTGATCCCCCACGCAAAAAAATATGTAGGGGAGGGCGCTCACTCGCGCTCCTGCCCCTTGAATTCCCGTTCCAGGTAATACCGAAGCAGCATCTCGATCAAATCGTCACGCGGCACCTTGCGGATGATCCCCCGCGCATTGTTGTGGCGCGGAATATACGCCGGTTCCCCGGAAATGAGATAACCGACGAGTTGCTGGATGGGGTCGTAGCCTTTTTCTTCCAAAGCCGTGTAGACATGCACCAAGACGTCGCGCGGCGAAAGCTCTTGAGAAGCCCCCGGCGCATCAAACTTGCGCGTCTGGTCCATCGAATCCACGGCACATCCTCCCATCCGTTTCCCCACTTACCCGTATCATACATCGTCATCCGAGGAAAGTAAAGACGGCCTGAAGCGCCTCGTCCAGCTTTTCCGCGTGACGGCCGCCCGCCTGGGCCATCTCCGGACGCCCGCCGCCGCTCCCGCCGGCAATGGCGGCCACTTTTTTGAGCAGCTGACCGGCATGAATTCCTTTTTGCACGAGGTCGGAAGAGACGCTCGCCGCAAACAACGCCCGTCCGCCGCTTTCCGCCCCGAGCACGATCACCGCACCGCTCTGACCGGTTGTGCTCGCTTTGAGCTCATCGAGGAGCTTGCGCAGCGCATCCATGTCCGGAACGTCCACGCGCGCCGTAAGGACGGTCATCTCGCCGATCTTACGCGCTTGATCCCAAAGCTCAAGCGCCTCGTAACGCGCCAGCTTGTCCTTGAGCCGTTCATTTTCGCGCTCCTTGTCGCGCAGCATTTCCTTCAGGCCCTCGAGCTTCGCCGGCACTTCGACGGGCTGTGCCTTGAGCGATTCGGCGGCCGCGGCAAGGATCTTGAGCAGTTCGGTCACGTACGCGTAAGCATATCGCCCGGTCACGGCCTCGATGCGCCGGACGCCGGCCCCGATGCCGCTTTCGCCGGTAATCTTAAACAGGCCAATCTCCAGCGTGTTCGTGACGTGGCAGCCGCCGCAGAGCTCCAGGCTGTAGTCGCCGACCCGAACGACGCGGACGATTTCGCCGTATTTTTCGCCGAACAGCGCCATGGCCCCCATCGCCTTGGCTTCATCGAGCGGCTTGTAAAACCATTCGACGGGGATGGCCTGCCAGATCTTCTCGTTCACGATGCGTTCGATCCGCTCCACTTCACTCGGCGCAAGCGGCCCGTAGTGCGAGAAGTCAAAGCGCAGCCGATCCGGGGCGACGAGCGAACCGGCCTGGGAGACGTGCGGGCCGAGAACGTCGCGCAGCGCCTGATGCAGGAGGTGGGTTGCGGTATGGTTTTTGATCACGTCGGCCCGATCCGCGGCATCGACCTCGGCGCGCACGACATCGCCGACGCGGAGCGTTCCCCGTACGACGCGAACGCGATGCGCGTGCTGACCGTGCGGCGCCTTCGTCACGTCGAGCACTTCGGCCCGGAACGTATCGCGCGCCGATCCCCGTACTCCCTCCGGCGCATCGCCCTCGCTCGCCGCAACGAGGACGCCCCGGTCGGCGATCTGCCCCCCGCTCTCCGCGTAGAACGGCGTCACGTCGAGAAAGACGAGCCCTTCCTCACCGGCGGCGAGCGATTCCACCCGGCGGCCGTCGACGAACAACCCGATCACCCGCGCATCCGGCACGATCAGCCGCTCATATCCGACGAAACGGCTTTCAGCGACAAAATCGCGCAGTTCACCGCCCTGCACCTGCATGGAGTCGACCGCCCCGCGGGCCGAGCGCGCCCGCTCGCGCTGCTTTGCCATCGCCTGCTCGAACCCCTCGCGATCGACGGCAAGACCGTGTTCGGTGGCCATATCTTCCGTGAGATCCAGCGGGAAGCCGTACGTATCGTACAGGACGAACGCCTCTTCACCGGTGATCATCGCCCGCCCCTCACGCTTCGCCTTGGCAATGGTCTCTTCGATCAGACGCATCCCTTCATCGAGCCGCTCGTAGAAGCGCTCTTCCTCACGCCGGACGACATCGGCGATGTGCGCCTCCCGGGACGGGATCTCCGGATAAAAGGCACCCATGATTTCGCCGACGGCCGGTACGAGACGGTACAAGAACGGGCGGTCGAAGCCGAGCTTGCGCCCGTAACGCACCGCCCGGCGCAAAAGGCGTCGGAGAACGTACCCGCGCCCTTCGTTCGACGGCAGAGCCCCGTCGCCGACGGCAAAGGCGAGCGCCCGGATGTGATCGGCAACGACACGAAAGGCGATGTCCGTCTCCCGGGCGCTTCGGTACTGAACGCCGGAGAGGGACTCCGTCAAGCGGATGATCGGCAAGAAGAGATCGGTGTCGAAGTTTGTCTCCCCGTCTTGGAGGATCGACGCCATGCGCTCCAGTCCCATCCCGGTGTCGATGTTCTTGCTCGGCAGGGGAGTATACGTTCCGTCCGGATTGTGGTTGAACTGCGAGAAGACGAGGTTCCAGATCTCCAGGTAGCGCTCGTTCTCCCCGCCGGGGTACAGCTCCGGATCGTTCGGATCATCGCCGTAGGCCGGCCCCCGGTCGTAAAAGATCTCGCTGTTCGGCCCCGACGGCCCCTCGCCGATGTCCCAAAAATTCCCTTCCAGGCGGATAATGCGCGCATCCGGAAGCCCTATCTCCCGGCGCCAGATCTCGTACGCCTCATCGTCTTCCGGATGGATGGTCACGCTCAAGCGGTCCGGGTCAAAACCGATCCACCGCCGCTCAGTGAGAAACTCCCATGCCCAAAGAATCGCTTCGCGCTTGAAATAATCGCCGATGGAGAAGTTGCCCAGCATTTCAAAAAGGGTATGATGCCGGGCGGTTTTGCCCACGTTTTCGATGTCGTTGGTGCGTATCGACTTTTGAACGTTGACGAGCCGTGGGTTCGGGGGCACCTCCCGCCCGTCGAAGTACTTTTTGAGCGTCGCCACGCCGGAATTGATCCAAAGTAGGCTCGGATCGTCGATCGGGATGAGCGACGCCGGCGGGATAATCGTATGCCCTTTTTGCTCGAAAAAGGCGAGAAATTTTTCACGAATCTCTTGACCTTTCATCGACATCCCCCTTCAATCCGTATGAACGCCACCGTGAAGCCGGGGCGTCGATCATCGACATCACGGCGTCGTCAGGCGTCGTCACATCAAAAAACCGCCCGTCCCCCAGGGACGAGCGGCAGTGCTCGCGGTACCACCCTGTTTGCCCGTCGATCGAGCTCACGCCGCCTCTCGTCGTGCATCGATCGACAAGGCCAACTCTCCACGGCGGATAACGGCCGCCGCCGGCAGGCTTATACGGCCGGACTTCTTCTGCCCCCATCTTCCTGCAGTCCGGGTGTTCACCTGCGCTCCGGATTGGCTTTCGGCGCGCCCATCGAGGCATCTTCCAGCCGAGGATGCCCTCTCTCGTCGACGAACCCGCGCCTACTTCGATCCGTCATCGCGTTGGCATAGACGCTTTCGTTTCGATCTCTGCTCCTTTTCTTGCTGTCGATTATACGGGTCGGATCACGGCGTGTCAAGGGGCCGCCGACAGCTAAAAATACGTTTGACCCTCATCCATATTTCAGGTAAAATGTACCCATGAAACTCAGCGAATGGGCCAAAAAACGCGGCATCACCTACAAGACGGCGTGGCGCTGGGTTCGGGAAGGCAAAATGCCCGTGCCGTTCGAAATCACCCCCTCGGGCACGATCCTCGTCCACGAACCCGAAGCGCCGAAAGTCGGCATCGTCGCCCTCTACGCCCGGGTGTCGTCTTCCGACCAGAAGGCCGATCTTAAGCGGCAGGTGGTGAGGCTTTTAGAGTTTGCGAATGCCCAAGGCCTTTCGGTCGGAAAGACGGTCCAGGAGATCGGTTCCGGTTTGAACGGCAGGCGGAGGGAGCTCATCAAGCTGCTCTCCGACCCGAACGTCACGACGATTGTCGTCGAACACCGGGACCGGCTCTCCCGCTTCGGCTTTGAATTCATCGAAGCCGCGCTACTGGCGCAGGGGCGAAAGATTCTTGTGGTCGAAGAAAAAGAAATCGACGATGATCTTGAACGCGAGATGACCGAAGTCCTGACCTCCCTTGCCGCAAGATTGTACGGCAAGCGTTCCGCGAGACGCCGGGCCAAAAAGGCGCTGGAGGCGCTTGGGGACTCGCCCGGTGGAAGGAGATCTACGAGAAAAGAAGGCCGGTCCACACGCACGCCGTGATCGCGCTCGAAGATCTGAACGTCGCCGGGATGCTGAAGAACGACCGCCTTGCCCGGCACATCGCCGACGGCGGCTGGGGCACCTTCCGGGCGCTCCTCCGACGGGATATTTGTCTATGAGTTGCGGAACGGTTTCGATAATCCGTGAAGCACAAATTATCAGATTTCGGGAGGGAAGACGATGACACTCGGAGGATTTACCCACCGCGAACTGGTCGTCGACTTGACCAGCGCCCGCATCGTCGTTCGTCCGCTGGACGCGTCGCTGGCGCGCCTCTACATCGGCGGACGTGGGCTGGGCGTAAAGTACGTCTTCGACAATGGGCCGCAGGTGGAACCGCTTTCTCCGGACAACTTGCTGTGCATCATGACCGGTCCGGTCACCGGATCGCTGGCCCCGATGAGCGGGCGCCTCGCCGTCGTCACCAAGTCCCCGCTCACGGGAACGGTGACCGATTCCCACATGGGCGGCTGGACGGCGGCGCGGCTCAAATGGGCGGGCTTCGACAACATTTTGATCAAAGGAAGGAGCGACAGCCCCGTCTATCTGTATATCGAAAACGGCAAAGCCGAACTGCGCGACGCCGGCGACCTGTGGGGGCTGGGCGTGCGCGCGACGATCGCCCGGCTGAAAGAGCGCCACGGCGAAGAAGACTTAAGCGTGATGGCCATCGGACCCGCCGGCGAGAACCTTGTCCGCTACGCCGGATTCATCAACGAACACGACCGGGCGGCCGGGCGCGGCGGGACGGGTGCCGTGGCCGGATCGAAACGACTCAAAGCGATCGTCATTAAAGCTTCACAAAAGGGGAACATGCCCGAACCGGCCGATCAGGCGTCCTTCCGTAAGGCCACGCAGAAAGCACTCAAGGCGATCGTCGAAAGCCCCGTCACCGCCCCCAAAAAAGGCGGCCTGTCGGTGTACGGAACGAACGTCCTGACGAACATCATCAACGAAGTCGGCGCACTTCCGACGATGAATTCGAAGTTCACCTACGACGATCGCGCGGAAGGGCACAGCGGCGAGACGGTCAATCGGACGCTGCTCGTGGCCGACAACACGTGCCACGCTTGCCCGGTCGCCTGCAAAAAAGAAGTGGAAGTCAAAAGCGGCAAATACAAGACGCGCACGGAAAGCTTCGAATACGAATCCGGATGGTCGCTCGGCGCGAACTGCGGTTTGTTTGATGCCGAAGCGATCGCCTATATGATCGACCGCTGCAACGACTACGGCATCGATACGATCGAAGTCGGCCACGCCCTCTCCGTCGCCATGGAAGCGGCCGAACGCGGCTTGATCAATGAAACCGTCCGCTTTGGCGATGCCGACCGAATGATCGCGTTGATCGAAGACATCGCTCACCGGCGGGGCCTCGGTGCAAAGCTCGCGGAAGGGCCGGCGCGCTTCGCCCGGGAGATCGGCGCGCCGGAGTTGTCGATGTCGGTCAAGGGTCAGTCCATCCCGGCGTACGATCCGCGCGGCATCCAAGGCATCGGCCTCGGGTACGCGACGAGCAACCGCGGCGCCTGCCACCTCCGGGGTTACACCGTCGCCGCCGAGATCATGGGCATTCCCGAGCCGGTCGACCGGCTGGCGGTGCAAGGGAAGGGCGCCTTGCTGAAAACCTTCCAGGATCTCCATGCTTTTTCCGATTCGATGGACATCTGCAAGTTCTCGTCGTTTGCCGAGAACGTCGAGCATTACGCCGAACAATATTCAACGATGACCGGGATCCCGATGACTGCCGAAGACGTGCTCAAAGCCGGCGAGCGCATCTACAACCTCGAACGGTACTACAACAACCTGGCCGGCTTCAACCGCCGCGAGGACGACCTTCTGCCGGAGCGTTTTCTCAAAGAGCCGGGCACGGGCCACAGCGCCGGAGCGGTGAGCCACCTCGAGGAAATGCTCGACGAGTACTACCGCGTACGCGGCTGGCGCGACGGCGTCGTGACCGACGAAAAGCTTCGGGAGCTCGGCATCGTCAGCGCTTAAGCGCAGGCACCCGCGCAAAAGCCCCCGTTTTTCGTGGCGGGGGCTTTTGCCTTGAACCGGACAACCGGCTTTACCCGCCGGCCACCGGCGGAAAAAGGGCGATCTCGTCGCCTTCTTCGACCTCCGTGTCGAGACCTCGGGCAAAGGCGATGTTGCGTCCGTTAATCAAGATCTGCACGAACGGGCGCAACGATCCGTCCGGCTGAAACAGTTCCTCGCGCATCGCCGGATGCCGGGCAGAAAGCGCGCCGAGCAGGTCGCGAACCCGGGAGCCCTCAGGCTCCACCTCGATCACCTTCGTCCCACAAATATCGCGGAAGTTGGCGAACAGTTTGACCCGCACGTCATCCACCTCCGTCGTGCTCGTAGAGGACTGTGCCCGCCTCATCGACCCGGTAACCGCCGAACCGATGAAGTTCGCCAAGGAAAGCGTCGTTTCGGAGCACCTCGAGAAAAACGCGGCCGAGCGGACTCTCGTAAAAGCTTCGGAGGAGCAAAAGATCATACGCTTCCTCCGCGACCGGAACAAAATCCAGGTCAAAAGCCCGGGCCGCGGCGAAAATCCCGAGCCCGACGTCGGCCGTTCCCTCTTTGATGGCGATGGCCACCGCAAGGTGCGTGACCACCTCTCGATCATATCCGTATACGGCGTCCCGCAAGAGACCCGCCTGGCGCAACAGGTGATCGAACAGCACCCGCGTCCCGGACCCGCGCTGGCGGTTCACGTACCGGATCCCGGGCTGGGCGATGTCTTCGACGGAGCGGATGTTTTTCGGGTTCCCCTTCGCCACGATCCAGCCTTGAACCCGCTTGGCCAGTCGCACCAACACCGTCGGCACCGGCACATGCCGCCGGACATAAGGAACGTTATACTCCCCCGTCTCGGGATCGAGCAGATGCACGCCCGCCCCGTGCGCTTCCTCCCGGGCGACGGCGGCGAGCCCCGCCGTGCTCCCGACGTGCGAAGAAGACAGATCGTACGCCGCATGCCGGCGCCTGAGGTGCGCCCGCAGGAGGTCAAGCGCAAAGTCGTGGCTTCCGGCGAGCACGATGGTGCGGTCAATCGCTTCCTGCGGCTTGAACAGCTCCACGTCGACCGTCGTCCCCTGTTCGTACCCTTCCGCTTCCCGGGGGATGACCAGGAGCCCATCGGCCCGGACCAAAGACATCGTCACCCCGGCGCCTCGGGAGAGCGGCTGCACGACATAGCGCTCGCCTACGCGGCCCACCGTGACGCGTACAAATTCATCGCGGCCCAAGGACGAGACGAGGCGGCGCCCCAGGACGGCTCGGATCTTCGGTCGCGGCGGGACGCCCTCGCCATAATACCGGTCCAAGAGCGGCTTCACAAACCATTCGACGGCGAGATAGGCCGAGACCGGGTAGCCCGGAATGCCCAAAAGCGGCCGGCCGTCCCCCGCCACCGCCAGGACCACCGGCTTCCCCGGCCGGGTGGCCACGCCATGGGCCAGCAGCCGGCCAAAAGAGGCCAGAACATTGGCGCTGTAGTCGTCTCGCCCGGCAGAAGATCCGGCGTTCAAAATGACGACATCAAAGCTTAATAGCGCTTCTTGAAAACGCGACCGTAGCTTTTCCGGATCATCGGGGGTGACGGGAAAAATCTCCGCTTCCCCGCCCCAGGATTCGATCGCCCCTTTGAGCATGGCGCCGTTAAATTCGATGATCTCCCCGATCTTTACGTCCGCCTTGGCGGGCACGAGTTCATCGCCGGTCGGCAAGACGGCAAAACGCGGCGGTTTCAACACCGTCACTTCCGTCACCCCACCGGCGAGCATCGCCCCGACATCATAGGGCCGAATCCGCCGGTAAGCCGGCAGGATCATCTCGCCGACGACCACATCTTCTCCGATGGGCCGGACGTTTTGCCACGGAGCGACCGGCGATACGAGCTCGATGGCTTCTTCACCGATCAGATGCACATGCTCCACCGGCACCACAGCGTCAAACCCTTCGGGCAAGGGATCACCGGTATCGACCACGGCGGCATGTTCGCCGATTTTAAGCCGCACCGGCCGCGTTTCCGTGGCATAAAACGTCGCCTCTGCCTTCACCGCAAAGCCGTCCATCGCCGACGCGTTGTAATTCGGCATGGACACCTGCGCGTAGACGTCTTCCGCCGCCACCCGTCCCGTCGCTTCGACGGTCGGAATGCGCTCCGTACGAACCGGCAGTCGAACCTGCGCGAGCCACCTCGATTGAACGTCATCCAGCGGTTCTTCATCCAGAAACAGGCGACGCCCCATCGTCATGCCTCCTCTCGATCGGACCGCATCGTAAGGCGCCCGTCCCGCGCAAGACGCAGCGGAGGCGACATCGCCCGGCGCCGATCCAAGAGATAGACTTTGCCCTCTTCACCGATGAGCAGCCCTTCCTTCTCGGCAGGGATTTCCATGAGCCCGTCACTGCCCACAAGGGTGAACAAAAGACCGGATTTCCCGAGGACGGGCTCGGCCCACCACGCTCCTTCCTCCCAATGAAGCCGGACGCGATAATAATCCGTCCGTCCCGCCACCGAAGCGATCGGGCGTTTGGTGCGCGCCTTCAGATACGTCGGCTCATACCGTTTTTCCCCGGCCAGACGGGCCAGAAGCGGTAAGCCGAAGAGGAAAAAGACGACGAGCGCCGACGCAGGATTGCCGGGAAGGCCGAGGACGTAGCGTTCACCGACGCGGGCAAGCAAGGTCGGTTTTCCTGGGTGGAGCGAAATCCCATGAAACAATATGTCCGCCTGAAAGCGCTCCTCCAAGACTTTCAGCGTCAGATCCCGGACCCCGACCGAACTGCCGCCGGACAGAATCACAAGCGCGCTCCGATGCAGGCCGTCTTCGACGGCACGGACGAACGCGCCCTCCTCATCCGGAATGATCCCGCCCATCGACGCCCGTGCCCCCGCTTCCTCGACCATGAGGCGGAGCGCCAAAGCGTTCGTATCGCGAACCTGTCCGAGGCGAAGGGTTTTCGTCTCATACGGCACAAGTTCGTCCCCGGTAGAAAAAAGGTACACGGACAACGGAGCGTAAACGTCTACCCGGCTGATCCCCAGAGAAGCCAGAAACGCCAGCTCGTACGGCCTTAAAACCGTCCCTTGGGCCAATACGGGTTCCCCGGCCAAAGCGTCCTCACCGCGAAAGATGACGTTCTGTCCGGGAGAGACCGGGCGGTAGACATTGAGCAGAGAATCCATCGCTTCAACGTGCTCCACCTTCACCACCGCATCCGCCCCATCCGGAAGCATCCCGCCGGTCGGGATGTACATCGCCTCTCCCTCCCGAAGCGGGCGATCCGGAGGGCGTCCCATCGGCACTTCTCCGACCACATCGAGAAGGGCGGGGAGCGATTCCCCGGCGCCGAACGTCTCCCGGGCACGGACCGCATAGCCGTCGACGGTCGAACGCGAAAACCCCGGAACGTCTTCCGGCGCGACGACCGGCGAAGCGAGCACGCGGCCCCGGGCTTCCGAAAGGGGGACGTTCTCCACCGCAAGCGCAGGACGCGGAATTTCGGCGATCAGACGATGGACTTCCGCCACGGAAAGGACGCGGAAAAAATCCACGGCCAGCCCAACCCCCTTCGTCTAGACCCCTTCATACGCACACTATACCATATTCCGGCCGGGGAATCGCGAATCGTAAGCGGCCATCGTTCTTCTCACGGGAAAAGCGCTTGGACCACCGGAGATCGTTCGCGCAAAAAAGCCGTCTCTCCGACCGCCGCGACACGCCCGTCCAACAGGACCATTGTGCGGTGCGTGAGGTGGAGAAGATCCTGAAAATCATGGCTGATGAGAATTACCGTGATCTTTTGTTCCGCGAAAATGTCGTCGAGCAACGCTTTGAGGGGCGCGCGCGAAGTGGCGTCCACCGCGGCAAACGGTTCATCGAGAAACAGGACGCGCGGCTCGGCGGCAAAAGCCCGCGCCAGTTGCATCCGCGCTTGTTCCCCGCCGGAAAGCGTCCGCGCCGGTTGCTCGGCGAGGTGCCGGAGAGAAAATCGTTCCA
This sequence comes from Hydrogenibacillus sp., assembly GCA_014896255.1. Taxonomy (GTDB): domain Bacteria; phylum Bacillota; class Bacilli; order Thermicanales; family DSM-22653; genus Hydrogenibacillus. The sequence goes on along the minus strand of JADBKT010000011.1, from coordinate 85,298 downwards.
ACCACACCCCCGCTCGACGCTTTGCCTCCGGCCGGGAGATCCCCCGCAAGCGAAGCGGAAGGGCCACATTGTCGAGGACGCTCCCGACCAGGGGATAAGGTTCTTGAAACACGACCGCCATCTGCCGGCGGATGTGCACGGGTACCCGCCCTCCCCCGGAGACGCCGAGCACCCGCACCGACCCCCTCGACGGTCGAAGGAGCAAGGCCAAAACCTTAAGCAGCGTGCTTTTCCCCGACCCGTTCGGCCCGGCGATCCCCAACCGTTCCCCGTGCTTCAGCGTGACGTCCACGTCCCGAACCACCAACCGCCCCGCGCGTTCGACGGCGATCTTTCGCGCTTCGACCAGCCATTCTCCCGGCGTCAGCGAATCCTGCGTCCGCTCCACCGTTCGCACACCTCTAATCCCTTCTCCTCTTCATGCCGATCTTCCGCCCTCACCCGAACCGCTGCTGCACATGCGTAAGCAGTGCCGTAATCGAGAGCGACACGGCGAGCAGGATAAAGCTTAACGCCAGTGCTCGGTCAAACGCCCCTTTCGAGACTTCCAAGACGATCGCGGTGGTGAGCGTCCGCGTCTCGCCTTTGATGTTGCCGCCGACCATCATCGCCGCCCCCACCTCCGAAAAAACGCGGCCGAAACCGGCGATGATCGCCGCCAAGAGGGACACGCGGATTTCCCGCAGAAGCAGCCTGACGTATTGAAAACGATTGACCCCGAGGGACATCAAAAATTCATGCAGGTTCTCCCGCTTGGCTTGGGTCGCCGCCGCGGTCAGGGCGACGAGAATCGGCGTCGTCAGGATCACTTCGGCGACGATGATCGCCCACGGCGTGTAGATGAGCCGAAGATCGCCCAGAGGTCCGCTGCGCCAGAGAAAAAGGGCCACCCACAACCCCACCACGGTCGGAGGAAGCCCCATGCTCGCATTGGCCAGGCTGAGCAGCGCCTGCCGACCGCGAAAATTGCTCACGCCGAGAAACACCCCTAGCGGCAGGCCGAGCGCCGCACCGAAGGCCATCGCCGATGCGGCCACCTTCAAAGAGAGCCAAAAGATCTCAAGCATTTCCCGATCGCCGGAGAACAGCAAAACAATCGATTCTTTCAGCCCTTCCCAGAGCAGTTGCAATGCGCATCAGCCGCCCAATTCGCTTTCATCGCTCCCGGCATCGGGGATAAAGAGCGGCGAACCATACCGCTCGACGCCGAACGCACCGATGCGCTTTTGTGTCTCCGGCGCGACCATGAATTCGACGAACGCCTCGGCGCCTTTCGCGTTCACTTTGGGAAATTTTTCAGGATTGACCTGCATGACGTGGTAGATGTTCAAAAGCGCCGCGTCTCCCTCTCGGACGGTCCGAAGATCCAGCTTGTCCATGTAAGCGAGATACGTCCCCCGGTCCGTCAACGTATACGCCTGTTTTTCATTGGCGATGGTAAGCGTCTGCCCCATGCCCGTGCCGCTTTCCGTGTACCAGGGTTGCCCTTTGGGGACTGCACCGGCCGCTTTCCATAAGCTCAATTCCTTCTTGTGCGTTCCGGAATCGTCCCCCCGAGAAACAAACGGCGCGCCGCTTGCGGCAATCGCCCGGAAAGCGTCTTCCAGGCCGGCCGCTTTTTTGACGCCGGCCGGATCATCCGCAGGGCCGACGATGATGAAGTCATTATGCATGACGAGCCGGTAGTTGATCACCGCACCGGAATCAACGAGCGGTTTTTCCGCATCCGGCGCGTGGGTGAGAAGGACATCCGCCTCACCGCGCTCTCCCATCGCCAGCGCCTGCCCCGTCCCGACGGCCACCGGCTTGACCTTGTAGCCCGATTGCGCTTCGAAGATGGGTATAAGATCGTCCAACAAGCCCGTATCTTGCGTGCTCGTCGTGGTGGCCAAAATCACATCCGTCGACAATGGTGCGGCAGGCGTGGCCGTTTGGCCGCACCCCGCCAACGGTAAAATGATCACGGAAAAGAGCCAAAGCGCGAACAACACAAGAACAGACGGCGAATAAGGGCGTTTGCCTGTGTTGATGTCCAAATTCCTCCCTCCCGCATGTCCGAATCATTTTTAGCTTAATCCATTTAATGACGACGGACAAGCATCGCCGTTCATTTCACCTGGATTCCGAAAGGCCGGGGGCTGATGTCCATTTGAGCGCTTGTTCGTATTCCTCAGGCGTATTCATGTTGAAAAATAGACGATTGGCTTCAAGGGAAGAGAGGCGGAGTTCTTTTTCGGTCACCAAGCGAACATGCATGTGTTCATAAGCGTCGATCACCCTTCGCTTCCCTGCCCGCAAAGCCGCCTCAAATTGCGAGGCCATATCCTTTTTGTAGACGGCACAAAGGGGTTGCGCCTTTCCTGACACAACGGGAACCGCCGCGTCATATCCTTCACTCAGTTCGATCAAGCGGAGGGCCACCTCCGGAGTAACAAACGGCATATCATTGGCCACCACGAACACGACGGGCGCACGGGCCAAAAGGAGGCCGGCATGCACGCCCGCGAGAGGACCCAAGCCCGGATACACATCCCGGTCCATCGGAATGCCGAGATAGGCATACGTTTCCGGTTCGTTGGTCACAAGGCAGACGTCCGAAAAATAAGGGGCCAACGTTTCGACGAGGCGCTCGATGTTCGGTTTTCCGCCGATCGGAAGAAAGGCCTTATTGCGCCCCATCCGCGACGCGTTTCCGCCAGACAGAATGCAAACGCTGCGCACAATCTCACCCCGCGCTCCGGCGTTCGTCGCTCAAGCTTCCTCCGCGGACATCGCCGTCGACCGACATCATTACCCATCGATCGCAGAGGTCGAGCAAGCCGCGGCGTGAGCGTCCTCCGTTCGCAACCCGGATGACGACAGTGTATACTAAGACACGTGAAGCATCAACAAGGGACGCTAAGGAGTCGCGCCATGACCGGGACGAAACACCAACGCCATGACCCTACGCCTCACCTCATACGCCCGAAACGCCGCCGTTCGAAGACCGTACGCAAGGCATGGACCATCGCGGGATGCATTCTCGTCTTTTTACTGCCCGCACTGACCATCGGATGGGGAATCCGCGATCTCGATACCGGTCCCTCAGGCGACGAAAGGGTGAAACCTCCTTTTACCCTTTCGAAGGGGTTCGCCGTCGACTTGCAAAACAGCCAAACGGTCGAATACCGCTCCGGCTCCAAATCGGTCGATATATATGAATTAACGTCTGACGGCGAACGGTTCGGCGCAATCACCTGGGTCGAATGGTCGTTCCAAAACGGCGATCGCGGCATGCTCATGCGCTTTACCCCATCCGAGAGCGGATCATATACCGTCACCCTTCCGATCTTCCTCGCATCGCCCTATACGATGCGTCACGTCGTCTATCCGGACGGCGCCGACCTGACCCGCTCGCGTTTTTCGGACCCCGAGCGGCTGGACGTTCAGCAAGCGCTACCCCTCGCCGCCGTCTGGCTCGACAGAGCAGACGCGCCGACCGGCATCCCATCGATAGCGCCCGATCTTCCCCGACCGCCCGAAAGGCGGACATCGACGGATCAACCGGTACGGAACCCGGCCTCCGCGTTTTTGAGCGCCGTCGAAGTCTATGCCCTGCGCGACAACGGCGTCTTGGAAGAACGCCGAGATTTAAGCCCGGCGCTCGCACCGACGGAGAAAGGTCTTACGTTCACGTTGCCCGTTCATTCCGGTCAGCTCGTCGAGTGGTGGGGGTTGTTTTCCGAGGCTCCGCTCATCGATTGGGACAAGGCGGATCCGGAGACCGTCGAGCTCGTGCGCGTCGCCGATTTCGACCGCGCCCGTAAATGGACTTTGGACGGTCCGCGGTATATCACCCCGGAAGGATATTCGCCGTCGTGCCCGCGCTGTTTCTATGTCAATCCGGCCCAGCACGTCGGCGAAAAATGGATTCACGTCAACACCGGCGGGCGCCTTTTTGCCGACTTTGCCTTGATGGCCTTGGACAACGCCGTGACAACGCAAAATGACGCCGGGTATTGGCCGATCACCACGCGTTCCGAATGGCTGAAGCGCGACTACGGCATCGACGCCGGTTACTACGACACCCGCTGGAGCACGGACGCCGCCCTGTTTTTGCTTGCCGGATTCAAGGCCTTCGGCGACGACGTCTTCCTTCAGGCCGCCCGGCGATACGCCGATTTTCTCGTCGATTTTGCCGCCCGGCACCACTTTGCGACCCCGTCCGGGGGGACGCTCGTTTACGACTACGGCCATCCCGATGCGCCGCAGGCAAAAACGCATACGTCCTTGAACCATTTGCTTACCGAAATGAATTTTCTCTATCGGATCGCCGAGCGCACCGGCGAGCCCCGATACCGCGCCGCCGCCGAGCGCATGCTCAAGGCGATCGAAGACACCGTCGACGGCTGGCCGAACGCCGACGGAGACCTCCACTACGCCTACCTCGTCGACGGGCAGTTCGGCCTTCAAGACTACCCGTTGCTGACGCTCAAAGACCTCCGCCTGGCGCAGTCCGTCCTCGCGTCCGTCCATGGCGCGCCGAACGCCGCGATCCAAAAGCTGATCGACGTCAAAACCGCCTACTTAAAAGCGCACCACTTGCCTCTCTACTGAGTCGCTTACATCGCCTTCGTTTTCCTCTTCCGTCCAAAAGGCCAGCACGTGTCGCGCGATCCCGCGCATGATGACGGCCACAGGTACGGCAAACACCATCCCGAGAATGCCGGCGAGCTCCCCGCCGAGCATGACGACGAAGATGACGACGAGCGGATGCATCTCCGTCGCCCGACCCGTCACCAGCGGCGAGAGCAGGTTGTTTTCAACAAACTGCGCGACGACATTGACGAGAAGGGTCCACAGCACGAGCTTCCAGCTGACCGTAAACGCCACGACGATGGCCGGAAAGGCGCCGAGAAAAGGCCCGATGAACGGAATCAAGTTCGTGAACATGGAGATCACGGCAAACACGAACGCATACGGAAAACCGATCAACAGGTATCCGACGAACGTCAGCGCGCCGAGAATGAGCGAAATGAACAGCTGACCGCCGACATAGTCCCCGATATCGCGGTCGATGTCCAAAAGCATCCGGACCATCGCCGGCCGTCTTCGGCGGGGAAAAAAATGCGCGATGGCCTCCATAAAGCCCCGGCTGTCTTTCAGCAGATAATACGCGATGAACGGCGACAGGCTGACCGTCATCAGCCATTCAAACGCATCGTCGGTGAGCGTCGTCAGATGCACGACGCCGCGCTCCATCATGCGATTGCCCATCTGCCGCAACTTGTCCAGTCCTCGGCGAACGCCTTCCGGCCAGCCGTCAAAGCGGCGCTCCAGCGATTGCAATTCCGCCGAAAGCGTGTCGAACACCTGAGGCAGCGCGCGTTCGAAGACCTGGACTTGTTCCGCCACTGCCGGCGCCGACGCGTATACCGCCGTCCCGCCCCCCAACACGAACAACGCAAAGACGATCCTAAGCGCCGACGTGCGCCCCAGCCCCAAACGTTCCAGGCGGGCGACGAAGGGGTTGAGCAAGTAGGCGAAAATCAAGGCGATCCAAAACGGCATGAGCAGCCGTCCAAAAAAGACGAGCAGGCGGTAAAGCCAGCCGCCGACGTGTTCCCAAAGCCAAAACGCGCTGAGTATGCCGAGCAACCAAACGAGCCACATCACCGCGCGTCCATCCTTGAACACGGCGCGTCACCTCACCGGTGTAGTGTGCAACCGCGCGAAGGATGTCATGCGAATACAAAAAAAGCCCCCCTCACGGGGGGAATGCGGGGGCGGCGAGATCGTCATTGGCCGATCGGTCGTGGATCGATCGGCGTCCATCGACGGATGTCGACCGGACCGTTTGAGTCCCGTTAGGCTCCGATCAACCGTCGTCCTTGCTGCATCCATTGGCTCAGGCGCCAACCGCGAAACCAACGCACCAAGGGCGTCAGGAAGCCATATCGACGGCGAGCTTCATTTTGCGCCATGAGCGCCCCGATGATGGCCATCGCGCCGCCCAAGAGGACGAGCCCGTAGGCGTTGTTACGCATCATTTCGCCCCTTTCATGCAGAACTCCCGGCCGCCGGCTCGATGCGCATCTCCTCTTCACTGAACAGATCGTCGAGCGAACTGAGCGTCCCGTCTTCTTCGATCTCGTACACGGAAAGATGGTCGCCTTTGACGCTGAGTTCGATCAGGCAATCCCAGCAAAAATATTGGTTCGTGCCGATTTTACCGATGTTTTTTCCTTTGCAGTTTGGGCAGACGATCGACATCGGGCTTCCCTTCCTTTGAATTCCTAAAATCACTGTTCATCGTTGCCGAAAAGCGGGCACAATAAACATCGCGGATGACGTCGCGCGCCGGTGCCTTCACGGCGGCGGAACCCAAAGGGAAGTCGACGTCTGCCAACGCCTGGTCGGCACCCGAGATGCCCGATCCGACCCGCATCACGGCGTACCTCTTTCCTGAGGATTAGTATGCGCCGCGATCGCCACCGTTACGCTGGAAGACGTCGACTCCCCGACGCACGCGCCTGTCCCCGTCAACGTTCAAATCGACTTCAACGATGGATCGACTTCAACACATGATCACGCATCTTTTTGAGCCGGCATGTCCTAAGGAGAGTTCGATCGATCCCGTCCTCATTAAAAACTATACCGCTTATGGCGCAGTATGTAAATACATTTTTTCGAACCACAACGGGTGTAAAAAACGCAAAAAGCACAAATGAGCAGCCGATCGGCTGCTCAACACCGTTTTGCGGTTGTCCCGACGTGCCGTGAACCGCGGTTTTGAACCTGCGCTCTCGCAGGTGGGTGCCCGCAGCGCCGGGAAGCGCTTTCCGCTGGTTACGGCCTAGCGTTCGCCGGCGCAATATGAGGCTCCCTCGTGTCTGGTGTTAGGTTCCAAAACACTTGGGTTACACGCACACATCAGGATCGGTTGTGCCCCTATGATAACACAGCTTTGTGCAAAAGACAAGATTTTCGCCGCTGATTTTTCGCCGATCAGGCACCGCCCCCGCGAACGGAGATGCCGAGTTCAACAAGCTGCTCGGCCCGGACGCGGCTCGGAGCGTCCATCATCAGGTCGGTACCGCTTTGGGTCTTGGGGAAGGCGATCACATCCCGCAGATTCGTCTTGCCCGCAAGAAGCGCCACGATCCGGTCCAAGCCGAGGGCGATCCCGCCGTGCGGCGGTGCGCCGTATTCCAAAGCGTCGATGAAGAAGCCGAACTTCTCGGCGACTTCTTCATCGCTTAAGCCGAGCCTACGGAACATGCGCTCCTGATCTTCCTTGCGGTAGATGCGGAGACTTCCGCCGCCGATCTCATAGCCGTTCAGCACGAGATCATAACTTTCCGCCCGGACGGCCAGCGGATCGCTCTCCAGCTTCTCCCAATCCTCCGCTTTCGGCCGCGTAAACGGGTGATGCCGCGCGACGTAGCGCTTTTCCGTCGGATCGTAATCCAGAAGCGGGAAGTCGGTCACCCACAAGATCCGATATGCGCCTTCTTCGATGAAGCCGAGCCGCTCGGCCAACGCCCGGCGAACCGCTCCGAGCGCTTCGCGGGCCACCGGAAGCTGGTCGGCGACGAACAGGAGGATGTCCCCCACCTCCGCCTCCGTCCGTTCGGCCAGCGGGCGAAGGGCTTCTCCTTGGAAAAACCTGGCGATCGGTCCGCTCACGCCGTCCGCGTCGAGCTTGAGCCAGGCGAGGCCTTTCGCGCCGAACGTCTTCGCCGTCTCTTCCAGGGCGGCGATGTCTTTGCGCGAAAGCTTTTCGGCCGCTCCCTTGGCGTTGATCGCCCGCACCACGCCGCCGGTCTGAAGGGCACGGCCGAACACCTGGAACTCCGTTCCCCGCACGGCCTCGCCGACGTCGACGATCTCCAAGCCGTAGCGCAGATCCGGCTTGTCCGAGCCGTAGCGGTCCATCGCTTCCGCGTAGGTCAGCCGGAGAAAGGGGCGTTCAAGGCGGATGCCGCGCGTCCGTTCGAACAGCTCGCAGATCATCGCCTCGATCAGGTCTTGAAATTCGCCGAGCGGCATAAAACTCATCTCGATGTCGATCTGCGTGAATTCCGGCTGCCGGTCGGCGCGTAAGTCCTCGTCGCGGAAGCAGCGGGCGATCTGGAAGTAGCGCTCAAAACCGGCGATCATGAGCAACTGTTTGTAGATCTGCGGCGACTGTGCGAGCGCATAGAAGGCGCCCGGCTTCAAGCGGCTCGGCACGATAAAGTCCCGTGCCCCTTCCGGCGTGCTCTTCGTGAGCATCGGCGTTTCGACTTCGATGAAGCCGTGGGCGGACAAAAAGTCGCGCACGATTTTGGTCGCCTGGTGACGCAAGCGGAATGTCTCCTGCATGCCCAGGCGGCGCAGATCGAGGTAACGGTATTTGAGGCGGATCGATTCATCGACCGCGTCGTCGTCCGCCAGCACAAACGGCAACGTCTTCGCCGTATTTTCGACGGCGATCGCTTCCGCCGCGACTTCGATCTCCCCCGTGGCGAGCTTGGGATTGACCGTCTCCGGACTGCGCTTTTTTACCGTGCCCCGGATGGTGACGACATATTCGCTGCGCACGGTCTCCGCGACGCGAAACGCCTCCGCCTGATCGGGATAGACGACGACCTGTACGATGCCGCTTCGATCGCGCAGATCGATGAAGATGAGCCCCCCGAGATCGCGGCGGCGATGCACCCAGCCGCTTAGGACGACCGTCTTTCCGGCGTGTTCGACGCGAAGCCCCCCGGCTTCATGTGTCCGCATCATTGCTTCCGCCATCTTTGACCGTCCTTTCGTCATCATCGTTCGTTCATGCATGATCGTCTCCGCCCGACGCCTTCGGTCATGGCCGCAAGAAGTCACGCATCGCGTTCACCAGCTCGGCTTCGGATACGGTCTGTTGGCCGCCGGCGACGAGATCCTTCACCGTCACCGTCCCGGTCTGCGCCTCGTCATCGCCGACGATCAGCGCATAGCGCGCGCCGCGGCGGTTGGCCGCCTTGAGCTGGGCTTTTATTCCCCGGCCGCTGTAATCCGCATCGGCGCATACGCCCGCTTCCCGGAGGCGCATGAGGAGCGGCAGCTTTCGCGCTTCGCCGGCGCCGAAGGCGATGACGAATGCCTGAAGTTCCGGATGCGTCCCGAGACTCGCGCCCTGCGCCTTAAGCAAAAGGAGCAGCCGTTCGACGCCGAGGGCAAAGCCGATCCCCGGCTGATCCGGTCCGCCGAGTTCCTTGACCAGGCCGTTGTAGCGTCCGCCGGCGAGCACCGTATTTTGTGCGCCAAGCCCTTCGGCGACGAACTCGAACACGGTCCGCGTGTAATAATCGAGTCCCCGGACGAGATGCGCGTCTTCGACGAACGGAATGCCGAGTCGGGTCAGTTCCGTCTTGAGCGCCGCATGATGGTCGCGGCATGCATCGCACAAGTGCTCCGTGATCTTCGGCGCGGCTTCGACGAGCGGCGTATCGCCGTCGATCTTGCAGTCCAGGATGCGGAGCGGGTTTTGATCCAGGCGCGAGCGACAGTCTTCGCACAGTTCCTCGCGATGTGGACGAACATAATCGACGAGCGCCGCGCGGTACGCCGGCCGGCAGACCGGGCAACCGACGCTGTTTAGGGTGAGCGTCACGTCGTGCAAGCCGAGCGTGCGCAAAAAGGTCCAGCCGAGGGCGATCACTTCCGCGTCGAGCACCGGCGTATCGGAGCCGATCGCCTCCACGCCGAACTGGTGAAACTGCCGCTGCCGGCCCGATTGCGGCCGCTCGTAGCGAAACATCGGCCCCAGGTAGCACAGCTTGACCGGCAGATCCGGCGAGGCGTACAGCTTATGCTCGATGTAGGCGCGCACGACCGGCGCCGTCCCTTCCGGCCGCAAGGTGAGCGAGCGGCCGCCCCGATCGGTAAAGGTATACATTTCCTTTTGCACGATGTCCGTCGTCTCGCCGACGGACCGCGCGAACAATTCCGTCTGCTCGAAGATCGGCGTACGGATCTCTCCGTAGCCGAACCGCCGACAGACGTCGCGAAAGACGTCTTCCACCGCCTGCCAGCGGCGCGCCTCCTCCGGCAGCACGTCGACCGTGCCGCGGGGTACCTGATACGGCATCGCCTTTCCCCGCCTTCACTTTTTCTTGAAACGTCCCTGAAAATGAAAAATCTCCCGCCCCCAACGCCCATCGGTCAGGGACGAGAGATTGCTCCCGCGGTGCCACCCTCATTGGAACGCCCGGCGCGACGCAGCACGACACAACGCGCTGCGGGGCATTCCCGCTCCTGCCGTTAACGCCGGCCATACGCTGCGGACTACTGAGCGCGTGCGCCCGCCAAGCCGCCCGACTCGGCGAAGTCGTTCAACCTTGCGGCGCCTCTGCCGTTCGCCCGCAGACCTCCCGAGCGTTTCCCGGTGAACGCTGCATAAGGGCGCTTCCAGCCTCAGACGCCCTCTCTCTGAATGCGCACTTTTCACCGTGCTCCCGTTCATCGGCCATCGGTCGAAAATGACTGTCGATCGTTGTTGAAAATCATCATAACCGATTCTGAAAAAGAAATCAAGCCTGTTCAGGCGCAAGTCCACCGGCGGAATTTGCATGATCGTTCGGAAGGGCACAGCTCCAAAGGCGCTTCAGACGCACTCCGAGCTCCGCCTCCCGACCTTGGTCCGTCGGTTCGAACAAGCGCGGCACCCCTTCCGGGAGGTACTGTTGAGGCACAAAATGATCGGGATAATCGTGCGGGTACAGATACCCGACGCCGTGCCCGAGCCTTTCCGCGCCTTTGTAATGCGCGTCGCGCAGGTGCGCCGGCACCGGCTGGTGGCCGTGTTCCCGCACCTCCCGCAGATAAGCGTTGATCGCCCGGTAGCTGGCGTTCGATTTCGGCGCCATGGCCAGATACGCCGTCGCTTGCGCGAGCGGGATGCGCCCTTCGGGCATCCCGATGCGCTCCACCGCTTGATAGGCGGCCATCGCCAGGGGAAGCGCCTCCGGCGCGGCGTTGCCGACGTCCTCGGAAGCGGCGATGACAATGCGCCGGGCGATGAACAGCGGATCTTCCCCGGCGTCGAGCATCCGCGCCAGCCAGTACAGCGCGGCGTCGGGGTCGCTCCCGCGGATGGATTTGATGAACGCCGAGATCGTGTCGTAGTGGTTGTCCCCGCTCTGGTCATATCGCACGGCGCGCCGCTGGATCGACTCCTGGGCGACGTCCGCCGTCACGCGGATCACGCCGTCTTCCCCCGGCGGCGTCGAATAGGCGGCGAGCTCCAGAGCGTTCAAAAGCCGCCGGGCATCGCCTTCACTGTAGCGGATAAGGTGCAAAAGGGCATCGTCGTCGATCTCGACCTTGAGCGCGCCGAGCCCCTTTGCCGAACGAAGGGCGCGTTCGGCGATCGCCCTTAAGTCCGCTTCCGAAAGGGGATGCACGGGAAAGATGAGCGAACGCGAGAGGAGCGCCTGATTCACTTCGAAAAACGGATTTTCCGTCGTCGCCCCGATGAGGATGACCGTCCCGTCCTCGACGTGCGGAAGGAGCGCATCCTGCTGCGCTTTATTGAAGCGGTGGATTTCGTCGATAAAGAGGATCGTGCGCTGTCCGTGCATGCCGAGGCGCGCCTTGGCCTCGTCGACGATGGCGCAGGTCCGCCTCGAATTTCGCGGGATGACGTTGGATATGCATCGCGGATATCTGGCCGAGCTCGGATTTACGCCTTGTCCGGCTTCTTCCGACGGCCCTTTCGAACGATACTGCCGCGACGACGGCGCGCGCATCATCGTCCGCGAGACCCGCATGCTCAAGCTGACCGCCGAGTGGTCGATCGACGTCGTCGTTCTCGACTTTGAAGCGCCGGATGCCGAACGTTTGGATGCCGTGCTCAGCGCCTATCGCGTAAAGACCATGCGCGCCGGGGGATAACCGAAACGGCTCACGGCGGCCAAGCGCTTCAACAAGTGATTCAAGGCATAAACGCCACAGGCATAAGGACCGCAGGCGGCGCATATGTTCCCCACACACACAAGTGGGGGGATGGCGATGAACAAGCGCGAAGCGGCGCGGCTGGCGCTCCGGGCAAAAGCGGAATACGGGCTCTCCTGGGAAGAGGTCGGCCAAGCGGTCGGCCGTACCTCCGTGGGCGCGGCGATGCTCGTCTACGGTTACGGCGCAGCGACCCCGGACGAGGCGGCGGCGCTCGTCCGCCTGCTCAAGCTGCCGAAGGAAGCGGCCGCCGCCTTTGAGCGCGTGCCCTTCCGCGCGCCCCAGCAACCGTGGCCGCCGACGGACCCGTTCATCTACCGCCTGTACGAGATTGTGCTGCTCTATGGGCCTCCGCTCAAGAACGTCGCTCACGAACAATTCGGCGACGGCATCATCAGCGCCGTGGACATGATGCTTGACCTTCAAAAAGAACGCCGGGACGGCGCCGACTGGGCGGTCGTCACCTGGCGCGGGAAGTGGCTAACGTACCGGCGGTTTTAGGCGGCATCGGAATCAACTCGGCCTCCCGCCCCAAGAAATCATAAAGGTCGTCTTTCCCGCCCCGTTCGGCCCCAGAACGACGTGCAATCCGGACCCGAGCGAAAGTCGAATGCCTTTCAACGCGGTCCGCCCGCGGTCGTCGGCATCGACGTTATCAAGCATCAACATCCTTCCCGCCCTCCAACGGTTGCCCGGCCTTCCACCGCCCCGCCTTGATCAGGCATTGCTTGAGCAGATACTCGATCTGCCCGTTCACGCTCCGGAATTCATCGTTCGCCCATTGTTCGATCGCCTTGTAGAGATCCGGATCCAGGCGCAGCGGAAACTGCTTCTTCTTGGCCATCGTGTACACCCAAACGAAGCCGGGCCGCTCAATATAGCGTGCCCGCATTGAGCACCGGTTGCGCGCCCCGTTCCGAGACGATGGCGACCATGAGGTTGTTCACCATATTGGCTTTGCGCTCGTCGTCCAACTCCACGATCCCCTGCGCCTCCAGCTGACGGATCGCCATCTGCACCATGCCGACGGCGCCTTCCACGATCTTCTGCCGCGCGGCCAGAATGGCCGACGCCTGCTGCCGTTGCAGCATGGCCGCGGCGATCTCCGGCGCATAGGCCAGGTGCGTGAGCCGCGCATCCATCACTTCCACGCCGGCGACGGCGAGCCTCTGCTGCAGATCCTTCTTCAGCTCGGCGGCAATCTCCTCCGTATTGCCTCGGAGCGTAAACCCTTCTGCCTCGAAAAGGTCATACGGATACAAACTTGCAATATGCCGGATGGCCGCCTCGCTCTGAATCTCGACGAATTGCTCGTGGTTGTCCACCTCAAACAGCGCTTTCGCCGAATCGACCACCCGAAAGACGATCACGCCGGCGATCTCGATGGGATTTCCCTGCTGATCGTTCACCTTGAGCTTCGCGCTGTTGAAGTTGCGCACCCTTAAGGTGACCGTTTTACGGACGGTGAACGGGATGCTCAAGTAAAACCCCGGTTCTCGCACACTGCCGACGTATTTCCCGAAAAAGACGAGCACGACGGCATTGTTCGGCTGGACGACGAACAGGCCGAGGGAGAGAACAAGGCCGACGGCAATCAAAAAGACCCCCGTCACGATGCTTGAGGGAGACAAAGGGATCCCCCGCTTCAAAAACCACGCCCCGCCGACGATGAGCGCCAGCACAACCAAAAGCCCTACAAAGCCGTCCGCTCTCCACGCACGCTGCTCTTGCATCGCCAATCCCTCCAGCTCATACATCTTGGATATCGATATGATATCATTTTGATGTCAAACAATCAAGGGCGCACCCGATCGGATACGCCCTAAGCGGTTCGCGCTTGTGTTCGGTCGCGTTTTCAGTGTCCGCGCGAATCGCTTCGTCCCTGATTCGCCGTCAACGCTTTACCTCCAAAGACGCGCTCCTTGATCGCAAGCCCCGTCGGCGTCGCCGCGAGCCCCCCAAGGGCCGTCTCTCTGAGCGTCGCCGGCATCATCCGGCCGATGCGGTACATCGCCTGCACGACTTCATCCGGCGGAATGCGGCTTTCGATCCCCGAAAGCGCCATGTCTGCCGCCACCGTGGCCAGCGCGGCGCCCATCGCGTTGCGCTTCACGCACGGTACTTCCACCAGGCCGGCGACCGGATCGCAGACGAGCCCGAGCACGTTTTTGAGGGCGATGGCAAACGCATGTGCTGCCTGCCTGGGCGTCCCGCCGGCCATCTCCGTAAGCGCCCCGGCGGCCATCGCCGTCGCCGAACCGACTTCCGCCTGGCAGCCGCCGGCCGCACCGGAGATAAAGGCGTTGTTGGCGATGCAGTAGCCAAAAGCCCCGGCGGCGAACAAAAAGTCGATCATGGCTTCGCGCGTTTTCCCGAGCCGCGGCGCATGGGCAAAAAGCACCCCCGGCACGACGCCGGCCGCCCCCGCCGTCGGCGTAGCGCAGATGAGCCCCATGGCGGCGTTCACCTCGTTCGTCGCCATGGCCATGGCCGCCGCGCGCAAGATATCCGCCCCGGCGAGCGTCTCGCCGCGCGCGATATAGGCCATCAAGCGCCGCGCATCTCCATCGACGAGCCCGCTGTTGGAGCGCACCTCCTCCTCGGTACCGCGCCGCACCGCCGCCTCCATGACGTCCAGTTGCTCGCCCATCTGCGAGCGGATATCCTCCCGGGAACGCCCCGTGACGGCCATTTCCTGCGCGATCATGACCTCGGCGATGGTCGCCCCTTCCCGCTCGGCGAGCCGGACGAGTTCCTCAATCGTCCGAAACAACACCGCCTTCCCCTCCCTTACAACGTCAACCGCGTCGCGGACGTGATGCCGTCAATGACGCGTACCGCCTCGAGCACATCATTCGACGGCGATTCATCCACTTCGATCGTCATCAGCGCTTCAGCTCCGCGCGATTTGCGGGCAACGTGCATGGCGGCGATGTTGATGCGGTGATCGGCGAGCACCTGAGCGACCTTGGCGATCATCCCGTACCGGTCCACGTGGCGGACGATGATCGTCGGCAGATCACCGCTTAAGCGGATCGGAAATCCGGCGATCTCGACGATCTCCACTTTCCCGCCGCCGATGGACACGCCCACCAGTTCGGTCATCGTCCCCTCCGTCATCAAACGGACACGGGCCGTGTTCGGATGTTCCGGCACGTCGTCACCGATCAAAAATTCGATCTCGACGCCCTCTTGCGCGGCGATCTTGAGCGCATCCCGGATGCGCGGATCATACGTGTCAAAATCGAGAATGCCCGCCGCGATCGCCACATCCGTGCCGTGCCCGCGGTACGTCTCGGCAAACGAACCGTAAAACGTCACCTCCGCCCGAGTCGGCACCGCGCCGTGAAGCGCCCGGGCCACCTTGCCGATGCGCACGGCACCGGCCGTATGCGAACTTGACGGTCCGATCATGATCGGGCCGATGATGTCGAAGACGGAACGGTACTTCATCCGGCATCTCTCCCACCGAAGTCTTTCGACGGCACTTTTTTTGTCCGCAACAATGAAAGCGCTTTCTCTCCAAAACCGCCGCGCAGCCGATCCCCTTGAGCGATTCCCTCGCCAGTTTATCACACCGCCGCCGGGCCGACAACTCACTCCCCCTTAAGATTGGGGACCGCCTTGGTGATCCTCGGACTGGGAGGACTTTACATCGCCGATGCCGTTGCTTCTGTCGGAAGGTCGTTATCAACGACTTTGCCGATGGACAGCTTAACCAAACTTCAACCGAATATTTACATATTCTTAACCCAACCTTCATCTTTCGTTTACATTCGACTTGTACAATAGGGACGAATACCATCAAAACCAATCATCCACAGAGCGGAGGTAGGGGTCGATGAAGTTTTCCCCTTTGACGCACCTCGTACTCGCCGCCTTTCTCTTGGCGGCGTATCTGGCCGGCGCGGCGGAAGCGGTCGCCCAAGCGCCGAGCGCGACGGTCAAGGCGGCGGCCGAGTTGAGCGGCAAGATCACGCTTTCGGGGTCGACCGCCATGCAGCCCCTCGTCGAAGAAGCCGCCAATCTGTTCATGAAAAAATACCCGAAAGTCATGATCACCGTGCAGGGAGGCGGCAGCGGAACGGGGTTATCGCAGGTGGCCCAAGGCGCCGTCGACATCGGAAACTCCGACCTTTATGCCGAAGAAAAATTGAAGCCGGAGCAGGCCAAAGACCTCGTCGACCATCAAGTGGCCGTCGTGGCGATGGCCGCCGTGGCGAACCCCGGCGTCGGCGTGGACAACTTGAGCAAGCAGCAGCTCATCGACATTTTCACCGGGAAAATTAAAAACTGGAAAGACGTCGGCGGCGCGAACCAGCAGATCGTGCTCGTCAACCGCCCGGCCAGCTCCGGAACGCGCGCCACGTTCAAAAAATACGCCCTGGACGGCAAAGAAGAAGCCTCCGGCATCGAAGAAGACTCTTCCGGAACGGTGAAAAAGATCGTCGCCGAAACGCCCGGGGCGATCGGGTATCTGGCGCTTTCCTATTTGGACGGCAGCGTCAAGGCGCTGAAGATCGACGGCGTCGCGCCGACCAAGGAAAACGTCGTCACCAACCGTTACAAAGTGTGGGCTTATCAACACATGTACACGAAAGGTAAGCCCGACGGCGTCGTCGCCGCCTTTTTGGATTTCATGCTGAACGACCCGGCGGTTCAGGGGCCGAACGGCCTCGTCGTCCGCTCCGGATATATCCCGACTTCGGACATGCACGTCGCGCGCGATTTTGCCGGAAAGATATCGCCGATCATCGTCTTCCGGGTCGGAAGCCAGACGTTCACCGTCGGCGGCGAGAGCCGGACGATGGAAGTGGCGCCGTTCATCGAGCAGAACCGGACGTACATTCCGTTGAAATACGCCGCCACGGCGCTGGGCGTCCCGGACGCCAACGTTCAGTGGGACGGTAAGACGAAGACGGTGACGATCAAAAAAGGCGACCGGACCATCGTCGTCAAAATAGACGCCAAAACGATGACCGTAGGCGGTGTGGAGCAACCGTTGGATGCGCCGGCCAAACTCGTGAACGGCCGGACGATGCTTCCCATCGCTCAGGTGGCCAAAGCGCTCGACGTCGACTACAAGTGGAATGAAGACAATAAATCGGTACGCTTTTGGTGAGAGGAGCCGAGCGTTGAATCGCGGGAACTTTTCCCGCGTTTTTTTTTATGGGTTTGGTCCCCCCGACACCCCAACGCCAAAATGCGGCCGTACGTCGGTGTACGGTCGCATTTTCAGCGTGGGAAGCGGTTTTCGGACGGAGTGCGGATTTCAGTCGGCTTACCGGAGATTCAACGCGGTTTGGGCGTTTTGCAAGTCCGCCTGGATTTGCGCCGGCACATCGTATGCCTTGTACAAATTTTTCTCTATCATATAGTTCGTCACCTGCTCGTGCAAGTTGATCGCATCCTGCAGGTGCCGGCGGAGGACATTGCGAACCTCCGGCGACGCCGCTTCCGCAAGCGCGTACGCGTAGCTGCGGACGTTCGCCTTCGCCGAAATCAAAAGATCGGCGGCGATCACCGGATCCGTCATCGCCTGCGCACCAGGGGACTTTGGAGTCATCTCGGACATCGGGTTCACTCTGCATCACCTCTTGATCGACGCTCATAGGCTCCAACTCGTGGACAGACCGAAGAACGTTGCCGGAGGCAGAAACGGTTTGCTTAGCCTTACTGCAGCACGGACGCCCTGGCCCGCGAAAGCAGCCCCTGAAGGTCCTGGATGTGGCGTTTGTCGGCATCGATCGCGCTTTGAAGGAGCGCGCCCAAGCGCTGATCCGTAACCATCCCCTTCATGGCCGTTGCTTTCGTCGTATGGACGTTTTTGGCGGCCAACAGTTCATGCACTTCCAGCGTCTCGTGCAAGGCGAACCGGTTCGGATGCATGTTTTGATTCATATTCATCGCGCTCATGCCATTCACCCCCTCAGGCGGTAGTTTGTCCCATTCTTTCGGTTTCATGTGCACGGTATCCCCCGTAAACCATTCCACTTTAATCCTGACGTTGCCGTCTCCACCTTGCCCGCTCCGGCGGAGACGACGGAGACGAACGCCACCTGCATCGCTCCGCCCACGGGCCCGATCGGCCCATTTTTGCGCGGCGTCTTCCTGCCCAACCTTCACGACCGCTCCCAGCCCTTCCGCCACAACGACCGAGCATAACCCGCGCTGACCGCCCAGCCGAAGCACGCATACAGGAACAACATGACCGCCGCCACCGCGGCATACGCTTTCCAGACGATCGGTCCCGCTTCCCGATACTGATCGAGTCCCGTCAGGATAAGCAGCGCGCGCCAATCCGTAAGCGCAAAACCCGCGTGAAGCAAGGCGAGCGCAAGCGGCGCAAAAAGGTATACGGCCATCTCGCGGCGCATCGCGCGAAAGACGGTCCCGCGGTTCGCGCCGAGGCGCCTGAGCGTCGAAATCTGCCGCGCATCGCTTCGCGCGCGCTCGCGCACCTTGAAGTAAATCGTCGCCCCGCTCGCCAACGCAAAGAGAAGCGAGACGAGCGCCATGGCGAAGAGGATGGAGCCGGCGTATCGGTAGCGCTCGGCATAGCCATCGGGAAGCGTCGTCACATCGATTTCGCCGGCGCGCACCGAACCGCCGGGCGGATCAACTTCGGCGACGAGGCGGTTTATGAGCGGGTGGCTGCCCTGCCAGCGCGGGTAAAACAGCGCCCGCCCTTCAAAACGGACGCCGGGCCGATCCGCCTGTGCCGCCATCGCCTCAAACGTCTCGTCGGAAACGACGAACACCGTCGCGCTCGGGATCCAGAATCGGGAAAGGTTCATGAGCCGCGCCGGCGTCGGCGCCGCCCCGATCAGGCGCACCTTCATCGACGGCACCGACTCGAGATCGAACGCCTTGTCGCCGCCCATCTCCCGGTCGATCACGTCCTGCGCCTGTATCCAACGGACCGTATATTCGCCCGTCTGTTTCGGCCACGCCGTTTGCGGGAGGTTCTCGAATCCTTTCGGATCGGTAAACGTCCGCACGGCAAACGCCTCCCCGGGCCCCAACGCCGGCACCTTCGGATACTTGCCGTTAAGGAGCGGCACCGTCTGTTCGATCGCCGACGTGAGCGCCTCATAATCGCTTCGCCCGATCACGTCGATCCCATAGATGAATCGCCCGGCCACGCGATCCATCTCGTCGGCCGTGGTCCACCCGTCGAGCGGCACCGTCCCCGTAAGCAGGCGCAGGGGGACCGTCGGCCTGAGATCATACCCGGCCGCCTCAAGCGCCTCCCGAAAGCGCGTTTCCACCCGATCGAGCGCCCCATGCGCGGCCTCGTCTCCCTCTTCGGCGGCCATTTGAACGACGATCGGACTCTCGTAGACCGTCGTCAAGAGCATCATCATCTGAATCGAAGCGAGCATGCCCGTCGCCGCGAGCACTACGGCCAAGAGCGTCGCGATCGCCGTGCCCGAGCCGGCGTGGGAACGGAGCGCGGCGGAAAGCCGTGCCCGTGTAAGGAGCGTCGCCGCCCCCATGCCGCGCCCGGAACGACGCCGCCTGACCCAAAGGCGCAACCCTTCGGCGAGGACGAAGAAACTTCCCGCCATCGCCAAAACAAGCATCACGCCCATCAGCCCGAACCAAAGCAAAAAGGTCGGCGACCCAAACGTCATCATCCCCGCGGCATCCGCCCGGCGAAACAGCTCCGGATGCACCACCGCGGCCAGCCCGTACGCCGCCCCGAGCAACCCGAAGCCCAAAAGCCCCTTTCCCCACGACGGTCGCCTCACGGTCTCGACCGCATGCCCCGCGGCAAAAAGCTGCTTCGGCCAGCGGCGCGTCGCCCACCGTGCGGCCATCCATCCCTCGACGGCAAACAGCGCGATGAAAAACACGAGGGTACGCAACAGCGCCGCAAGGTGAAACGCATACGGCACCCGTTCCGGCAACCGCAAGAGAACGCTGGATGCCAGCATGAACAGCGGTTCAAAGACGATGCCGGCCAAAAGCCCGAAGAAGAGCGCGAGCGCGCCCAAAAAGCCGCTCTCCAGCATCACGAGCCGCCGCCGCGCACTCCTCGCCATGCCGAACGTCGCCAAGAGCCCGAGCGCCTGGCTTTCCGCCTGAATGAGCAGGCGGTGAAAATAAAATACAAAAAAAACCGCAAACACGTAAATGACGCCTTGCGTCACGTAGAGCACTCCGAGCAAAAAATTGCCCCGTCGATACGTCAAAAACTCTCCGGAAAGCGACATCCCGAGCGACTGAAAGAGATAAAACATCATCACCGCAAACGCCGCCGTGAGCAAATAGCCGACATACATCTTCAGATTCCGCAACATCATCCGGCGCCAAAGCGCCTGCCACGTCATCGCCGTTCACCCCTGACCGTCATATTCCGAGCCGACCTATCGGGACGCCACGGTTCCTTCCAACGATGAAAGCGCGTCGATGATCTTTTGATAAAGCCCCGTCCGCCCGTCGCCGCGCACAAGCTCGGCGTACAGCCGCCCGTCTTTGAGCAACAGCACGCGCTCAGCGTAGCTCGCCGCAAACGGATCGTGCGTCACCATCAAGACGGTGATGTTCATCGTCCGGTTCAGCTCTCCAAACGTCTCCAAGATCACCCGGCTCATCGCCGAATCGAGGTTCCCCGTCGGTTCGTCGGCGAGGATGAGGAGCGGGCGGTGCACGATCGCCCGCGCGATGGCCACCCGCTGCTTTTCCCCGCCGGAAAGCTCATACGGGAAGCGATGCCGTTTATCGTACAACCCGAGCCGCTTGAGCACATCGTGGACCCGGTTCAACGCGTCCCGTCCGACCTTTTTCTCCAATGTCAGCGGCAAGATCACGTTCTCCTCGACGGTCAGCGGATCGAGCAAATTAAAGTCTTGAAACACAAAGCCGATCGCTTTCCGTCGAAAATCGGCAAGCACATCTTCATCCAACCCTTCGATGCGCTGCCGGCCGATGACCACCGAACCGCCGGTCGGTCGGTCCAGCCCGGCGATGAGGTTGAGCAGCGTCGTCTTCCCGCTCCCCGACGGACCCATGATCGCAACGAAGGAGCCTTCCTCGACCTCAAAGCTCACCCCGTCGAGCGCCTTGTGCACCGCCCCGCCTTTTGGTTGATAAATCTTTTGCACATGTTCGACCTGAAGCAACGCCAACTCCATCGACCTCCTCATATTTTCCGCCCTTCAGTCTAATCGATCAACACAAAAAGCGCCTTGTCCAAAGGTGACAAAAGCGCCCGGTAAGCTTACAGTTTTGTAAGGTTGATTCCTCTATGCTTGCACGGCCCGGCGCAACTTGGCGGCAAGACTTTTTTCCAGTTCCACCAGGATGTACGTCCCGTCTTCCCGAGGCTCTTCCCGAAGAACCCAGCCTTGTTCGTGCGCCCAGGACACCCAAGCCGTCTGTTCGAAAGGGATCACCGCTTCCACGATCTCCCGCCGCCTCGCGAGCGCCGCCTGAATGGCGTGCTGAAGCGCATCGATGTTCCAGCCGAGGGCGGCGGAGACGGCGATGCTGTTCCCCGCCCGGCCGGGAAAGAGTACGGGACCCCAATCGACCGGAGGGCGATGCGATGAGGCCGGAAGCGCCTGCTCTTTCGGCGACGGACGACCGGATTCGAATGGCGCGTCGCCGCCCGTAGGCGTTCCGCCCAGCCGATCGATCTTGTTGTACACGATCCATGTCGGCTTGTCTTGGGCGCCGATTTCCCCGAGCACCTGTTCCACGACTTCCATCTGCTCTTCGTGACGCGGATGTGATGCGTCAACGACGTGGAGAACAAGATCGGCCTCCGCCACCTCCTCCAGCGTCGAGCGGAAGGCGGCGACGAGCTGGGTCGGAAGTTTGCGGATGAATCCGACCGTATCCACGAGCAGGTACGGTTCCCCATCCTTCGGCGCAACCCGCCGCGCCGTGGCGTCGAGAGTAGCAAACAGGCGATCTTCCACGAGCACGTCGGAACCGGAGAGAACGCGGTGCAGCGTCGATTTTCCGGCATTCGTATAGCCGGTGAGGGCGACGACCGGCAAGGCACGCCGGGCGCGTTCGGCACGGATCCGACGACGGTGCACCTTCACTTCCGACAATTCCCGCTCCAGAGCGCGCATCCGGTCGTGAATGCGACGCCGATCGACTTCCAGCTTCGACTCGCCGGGACCCCGCGTACCGATGCCCCCGGCCAGCCTGGAAAGTTCGATGCCTTTTCCGGTCATGCGCGACAGACGATACTTAAGCTGTGCCAGCTCGACCTGCAGCTTGGCCTCGCGCGTGCGGGCGCGCTCTGCGAAGATGTCGAGAATGACCGTCGTGCGGTCGATGATCGGGCTCTCGATCACCGCTTCCAAGTTCCTCTGCTGTACCGGCGTCAGCTCATCGTCGACGACGAGCATGTCGAACGCGCCGCGCCGGAAAAGTTCTCGAAGTTCTTCCGCCTTGCCCCGGCCGATGTAGGTCGCCGGATCGGCTTTCGGCCGCCGTTGGACGTCCCGTCCGACGGCGACGGCACCGGCGGTGCGCACCAGATGATCCAGCTCATCGAGCGATTCTTCCGCCGTCCAACCGCCGGCCGCGCTGCCGGACGTCTCCAGGGCGATGAGAAATGCGCGTTTCGGTTCGCCGTGTCCGTTCACGTTCGTCACCTTCTGGAGTATAGTATCTCTTCAACCGAACAACAGGCGCAGCGCTTGAACGCCAAACCAAAGCGCAAACCCGATTAAGACGAGACCGGCAACGATCGAGAGCCGACGCATCGCTTTGGAACCGACGACCTTGCGGCCCAGATGGACGGACACCGCCCCGGCCGATCTATCCAGTCGCTCGATTCCGATCATGCGGCTCAAAATACGCCGCGCGCGGGAAGATGAGTTCGACCGTCGTTCCCGCGCCGGGCTCGGACATGAGCCTAAGGTGCGCGCCGATCCGCTTCGCCGCTTCCCGGGCGAGGTACAAGCCGATGCCCGTCGCCGTCGCCACGCGCCGGCCCATCGTCCCGGTGAAAAACGGCTCAAACGCCCGGGAGACGTCTTCCTTCGGCATCCCGTAGCCCTCGTCGACGAACGCGACGACGAGGAGATCCGCCGCCCGGTCCCGCCGAAATCGGACGATAAACGTCGCCGAAGCGCTATCCGGCGCTTCATCATGTGGCCCGTGTTCATCCAGCATTCCCTTGCGCCCGTACTGCAGCGCATTCTTCACGATCTGCTCGACGATGAGCCGTAGCCACTTGCGATCGGTGTGGACGAGGTAGTCCTCCGAGCGACCCGCCACGTCAAAACTCGGGTAAATCCGTCGGATCACCCATTCGTGCTTATAGGCATTCACCACATCGCGTACCGCATCGACGAGCGAAAAGCGCTCGAGCGCAAGATCCCGGGCGATGTCCTCCAGGCGCACGGTGTTGAGCATCTGCTGCGTAAGCCCTTCCATCCGGCCCACCTCCGCTTCAAACGACCGCCGCATCTCCGGCCACATCGCCTCGAGCCGCCCGTCTGCGGCCGCACGGTTCGCGGCCTCGATGAGCAAAGTCAGCGCGGAGATCGGCGTCTTCATCTGGTGGACGAAACGCGTCCCGAAGGCGGTGTAGAACAACACCTTGTCCGCCGTCTCGGCGTGCTTTTTGCGCCAGGCGGCATCGTACGCCCGAAGCACCGCCAGGAACGTTTCCAGATCGCGCGTCGGTGCCGACTCCGGCGGCGGTCGATCGATCCGTTCGGCTTCCGCCACGTCCTCCGTCATGTGCGCTTTCAGCAGGCGCAAGAAGGCATTTCGCGGATAAGCGTCCCAGATGAGGCCGATCGTCCAAAAAAGCACCGCCAGAAAAAAGGCGTACAACGCATCCCGGAGAAGATAGGGGTGCCCGTCGAGGAGACCGGCCAGAACGAACACCAAAACGGCGCTTAAAAACCCGAAAAACGCCGGCACGAAGAAGCGCCAACGGTCGACGGCATACCGCCTTAGATCGCCGAGAAGCTCAACAAACGTTCGCATCGCGTCAAACCTCCAGCCGATAGCCGACACCGCGCACGGTGACGATCGCTTCTTCGAGCCCGAGCGCCTTGAGCTTCTGCCGGAGCCGCGTGATGTTCACCGTAAGCGTATTGTCGTCGACGAACGACGCCTCGTCCCAAGCGGCGATGAGCAGCTCTTCCCGGCTGACCGGCTTTCCCTTTGCTTCGATCAGCTTCCTCATCAACCGCATCTCCGTCGGCGACAAAAAGACGCGCCGCTCGCCGTAGACGAGCGCCTGCTCCGTCATATCGGCGACGAGCCCCGCGTACGTCGGCAACCTGTCCCGCGCGTCGGCCAGCTCCCCGTACGCCCGGCGGAGTAAGGCGTACACCTTGGCCACGAGCACGTCCATGTGAAACGGCTTCACGATGTAATCATCTCCGCCGTTTTCCAGCGCGCGCACCTGATCGATCGGCTCCCCGCGGGCGGAGATGAACAGCATCGGCGCTTTGGTCACCGCGCGAATGCGCCGCGCCCAGTAAAAACCGTCGTACGCCGGCAGGTTGATGTCCAGGAGAATCAGATGGGGCTTTACCTCATCCACCGCTTCCGCGAGCCGCCAAAAATCATCGCCTGCCGCCTGATGCACACGAAAGCCGTAGCGCGCGAGCGCCTCCGCCATCAGCGCGGCGAGCTGGGCATCGTCTTCAACGAGGTAAAGCGCATACAAGCGCATACACCACCGCTTACTCACTTTTGCCGTTTATTTTATCATCCTTTTCGACGATGCGCCGGAGCGGCGCCAAGATCGCTTGATGAACGCGGGGGCGCTACGGCCGCGGTTCGGGATGCGGCGGCCGCGGCCCTTCCGCCTCCGACGCCCCCTCCGGCGCCCGTACGGCCGGCGGAACGCCCGTCCCCCGGAGCTGCGCCTGGAAGGCGCGGAGTTTCTCCGCGACGCGGCCGTGCACCGAATCCGGCGGGAACCCGCCGTCCTCCCCGCGTGCCCCGGGCGAAAGCCCGGTCAAAAGCTCGATCCCTTCGTCGATCGTCGAGACGAGATAGACATGGAAACGTCCTTCGGCGATGGCCTCGACGACGTCTTCCCGGAGCATCAAATTACGGGCGTTCGCCGCCGGGATGAGCACGCCCTGCGTGCCCGTGAGCCCCTTTTGCCGGCAGACGTCGAAAAAGCCTTCGATCTTCTCGTTCACCCCGCCGACGGCCTGCACCTCGCCTTTTTGGTTGACCGCCCCGGTGACGGCGAGATCCTGCCGCAGCGGCACGTCCGCCAGCGCCGAAAGCAGCGCGTACAGTTCGGCGCTGGAGGCGCTGTCGCCGTCGACGCCTTCGTAGCTCTGCTCAAAAACGAGGTGCGCCGCCAGCGGGAACGGCGCTTCCCGGGCGTACTGCGCCCGCAAGTATCCGCCGAGGATGAGCACGCCCTTCGTGTGGATGCGCCCGCCGAGGCGCGCTTCCCGTTCGATGTCGATGATCCCCTCGCGCCCGGCGGACACCGTCGCCGTGATGCGCTTCGGGAGCCCAAAGGCGAGTTCTCCTTGCATGACGACGGCCAGCCCGTTCACCTGCCCGACGGCCTGTCCCACGACGTCGACCTGAAGCACGTCGCGCGTGTACAGCTCAAGGATCCGCTCTTTGATGAGACTCGCGCGGGCGTGACGGGCCTCAAGCGCCCGGCGGATGTGCGCCGCGCCGATATAGTCCGCGCCTTCGCGGCGGGCGTAATGATCCGCTTCGCGGACGACGTCGGCGATCTCCGCAAAGCGCGTGGCCAGCTTCGTCTGATCGTCGGCCAGGCGCGCGCCGTGTTCCACGAGCTTGGCCATGGCCGAGGCGTCGAGGTGGCGCAGCCGCTCTTTTTCCGCCAACGTGCGGAAAAAGGAGGCGTACTGCCGCTCGCTCTCCGGCGTGCGCGGCATCGTCGTGGCGAACTCCGCCTTCACTTTGAACAATTCGCGGACGTCCGGGTCATTGTGGTACAGCAAGTAGTAATGCAACGGATCGCCGATCAAGACGACTTTCAGATCGAGCGGGATCGGCTCCGGACGGAGCGCCTTCGCCGTCAGCGCGCCGTAATGTTCGCCCATGTCTTCGATCACCACGCGCATCGCTCGAAGCGCGCGCTTCAGGCCGTCCCAAGCGAACGGCGCGCGGAGGAGCTCCGGTACGGGCAGGATCAAGTACCCGCCGTTGGCCCGAAGCAACGACCCGGCGCGGAGCAACGTAAAATCCGTGACGAGCGCGCCGAACACCGCCTCGCGCTCGATGCGCCCGATCAAATTCGGAAACGTCGGATGACGTTCGACGACGACCGGCGCCCCTTGTTCACCGCTCCGGTCGATGAGGACGTTTACCGCATAGCGGCGCAGGGGATCGTCGCGCACCCCGCCGGCGGCCTGCGGTGCCTTATGGCCCGCGCCTTTGGCGGATCCGCCGAGAAAAAGCGGCAATTGATCGAGCATGTCTTCCCGGGCTTCGCGAACATACATGAGCACGTCCGGAAAGTCCGCAAACGCTTCGAACATCGGTGCCATCCACAAGTCGAGAACGCGCTCGGCATGGGTGCGGTCGAGTTCCCGGAGCGCTTCTTGCGCTCTCCGCTCAAGCATCCGAAGCTCCCGCATCGCCTGCCCGACGTGCGCTTCCACCGCATCCCGCCGTTCGATGATCGCCCGCTGCTCGGCTTCCGGAAGCCTGGCAAACGCCTCGTCCTTGAGCGGCTGTCCGTCCCGCATGGGGATCAAAAAGACGCCTTGCGGAATCATCTCCACGAAAAAGCCTTGCGCCTCCGCCTCTTGGGTCATCGCTTGAATGAGCTTGCGCCGTTCGGCCTCGATACGGTTGACGACGCTCTGCCGCGCCGCTTGGTACGACTCGTGTTCGAAGGCGCGCGGAAGCTCCCGCTGGATCGTCTCGACGATCTCCAGCATGTGCGCCTTCAAGTCGCGGCCGCGTCCGGCGGGCAACAAGAGCGCCTTCGGCGCCGACGGATCCCGAAAGTTGTGGACATAACACACATCCGGCGGCGTCGGGCGATCCTTCGCCAATCGTTCCAAAAACGACTGCACCGCCGTCGTACGCCCGGTCCCCGGGGCGCCGACGACGAAGACGTGAAACCCTTCCGCCGCGATGTCGAGGCCGAAGGCGAGCGCTTCCACCGCCCGCGCCTGCCCCAGAATGCCGTCCAGCGGCTCGAAGGCGTCGCTCCCCGAATACCCGAAGGTCGCCGCATCGGCTCGCGCCCGGGCCTCTTGTACCGTGATCCGCCGCGCCATCTTCACCCTCCCGCCGCCTCCGTCATCACGCTTCGATCGGCTTTCGATGGTTCGATTGTACACTTCTGGAAAGCCGATGCCAAGCTCTAACGCAAGGGAAGATCGCGCTGATCGGCCTCATCCTTACAAAAAAAGCCGCAACCGTCGGCTTGCTGACGGCTGCGGCCGGTTGCCGCTTGTGCGTCGGACGCTTGTTCACATGAATTCCGCCACGAGTGCCTCAAATTCCGCCCGCTCGAGCTTGAGCGGCTGCTTGACGAGCGGCGTCTTTTGAAAGCCCGGGATGCGGTCTTCATAACTCACCGAGTCGGGATCCTGATAGATGATGCCGGTGAGCATGCCGTCCGTCTCCATGAGCGCCTGCATGGCCTTGTTCCGGTCGTGCGGGTCGTAGCCCTCGATCGTCTCCACGGGGACGACGTGTTCCCGGAACCAGTCGTACGTGTTGATCTTGTTGAACGTCACGCACGGCGAGAACACGTTGATCATGGCAAAGCCCGGATGCCGGATGCCCGCCTCGATGATGGCGACCAGCTGGTTCACGTCGCTCGAGAAGCCTTGAGCGACGAACGTCGCGCCGGCGGCGAGGGCCATCTGCAGCGGGGCGAGCGGCGATTCGATGGAGCCTTTCGGCGTGCTCTTCGTCTGAAAGCCCATCTGGCTGCGCGGCGACGTCTGCCCTTTGGTGAGACCGTAAATCTGGTTGTCCATGACGATGTAGGTAAGGTCGATGTTGCGGCGGATGGCGTGGATGGTGTGGTTCATGCCGATGGCGTAGCCGTCGCCGTCGCCGCCGGAGGCGACGACGACGAGATCGCGGTTGGCGATCTTAAGGCCCTGGGCCAGCGCCAGAGCGCGGCCGTGCGTACCGTGGAAACCGTACGTATGGATATAGCCCGAGATACGCCCGGAGCAGCCGATGCCGGAGACGACGGCGACCTGCTCGGGCGTAAGACCCAAATTCGCAAACGCCCGCTGCATCGCCGCGAGCACCGCAAAGTCGCCGCAGCCCGGGCACCAGTTCGGGGCCACGTCGTTGCGGAACTCTTTGAACGTGACCTTAAGCTCCGTCATGTCAGATCAGCTCCTTTGTCTTGAGCAAGCCCTTGGCCTGTTCGAAAATTTCCCTGGGCAGGAACGGATTGCCGTCATATTTTAAGATGTTGTGGATTTTTTCACGATATCCCACGTGGAGGATGAGGAGATGCGCGAGCTGGGCGGTGGCGTTCTGCTCGACGACGATCACCTGCTCGGCGCGCTCGACGTACGGTCGGACGTCGTCCGCCGGGAACGGGTGCACCTGGCGGATCTGAATGTGGTTCGCCTTGACGCCTTCCGCCTCGAGGCGCTCGATCGCCTCGCGGATCACGCCTTCAGAGGAATTGATGCCGACGAACAGGACGTCCGGCGCTTCATGCGGGGCGTGGACGTTGATCGGGTTTTTCAGGCGGAAACCTTGGAGCTTCCGCAGGCGTTTGTCCATCATCTGCTTGCGGTTCGCCGCCCCTTCGCTCGGCCGGCCGACTTCGTTGTGCTCGACGCCGGTGACGTGATGGATGCCGTATTTTTGTCCGGGGATCGGCCGCGGCGAGACGCCGTCTGCGGTGAGTTCATAGCGCTTGAACAGATCGAGCCGCTCGCGTTCCGGAAGCTCCGTATCGCCCAGGTACTTGCCGCGGCGAATCTCCACCCGGTCATAATCGAGCGGTTCGACGGTCTGCTTGCCGAGGGAAAGCGCCAGGTCGGTCAGCACGATGACCGGCACCTGATATTCCTCGGCGAGGTTGAACGCCTCGGCCATGTCGTAAAAACATTCCTCCACCGTCGAGGGGGCGATGACGATCTTCGGGATCTCGCCGTGCGTGCTGTAGATCATGGCGTTGATGTCGCTCTGCTCTTGCTTCGTCGGGAGCCCCGTGCTCGGCCCGCCGCGCTGCGTATCGACGATGACGACCGGCGTCTCGGTCATCCCGGCCAGGCCGATGGCCTCCGTCATGAGCGACAGCCCCGGGCCGGCCGATGCCGTAAAGGCGCGGGCACCGCCGTAGTTCGCGCCGATGGCCATGGTCACCGCGGCGATCTCGTCTTCCGTCTGGATGACCGTCCCGCCGAATTGCGGCAGCACTTTGATCAAGTACTCCATGATCTCCGATGCCGGGGTGATCGGGTAAGCGGCCATGAACCGCGCGCCGGCGGCGATCGCGCCGAGCGCAAGCGCTTCATTGCCGATCATAAAGAGCCGCCGCTTGCCGTCCGCCGGAGCGAGCCTGAATTCATCCAGCGGTCCGCCGAGCTCCCGGCGGACGAATTCCGCGCCGCGGGCGATGGCCTGCATGTTCTTCTCGACGACCGTCGCCCCTTTGCGCCCCCACAGTTCGGTGACGACTTCCTGGAACGGCTCGACGGGAAGGTCCATCAGGCCCACCGTCGCCCCGACGGCGACCATGTTTTTCATCAGCGTCGAGCCGAGCTCCTGGGCGATGGACGTAAACGGCACGGAAATCAAACGCACGTCGCCGACGCCTTCCGGCAGGCGCGGGTTCCATTTGGCGTCGGCGATGACCACGCCGCCCTTCCGCAGTTCGCGGGCGTTCAGATCGATCGTCTCCTGGTCAAAGGCGACGAGGATGTCGAGGTCATCCGACAGCGCGCGCACCGGGCGGATGCTGACGCGGATTTTGTTGTTCGTGTGCCCCCCCTTGATCCGCGAAGAAAAATGGCGATAACCGTACAGATAATACCCGAGGCGGTTGAGGGCCGTGGCGAACAAGTCGCCCGGCTTCTCGATGCCTTCCCCTTGCTGGCCGCCGACTTTCCACGATAGCTGGTCGACCATGCGACGTCACTCCTTTAATGTTGGCACGGGGCATACCCGATTGTTTCCCTTTACAGCTTTAGTGTACCACGTTTGTCGGCAAACGAAAAGGCTTATCTTTCCGCCTGTCAAAAAAGCGTTTCAAAAAACGCGTTCAAGAGCGCCCTTCCTTCAAAATGGGCGATGATCGAAAGCGATGAGCAACCGCCGGAGATAGCGGGCCCAGTTGTCATAACTGATTTTGTCTACGACGCGCGCCGGATACCGCTTGGCGAGCGCGTCGAAGAGCACCGGCAGCGCGCCGATGTGCGGCAGTTCCGCCGGCGTCTCCTCGATGCCGTCGAAATCCGATCCGATGGCGAGATGGTCTTCCCCCACCAGGCTTAGGATGTGCTCAATGTGCAACAATAAATCATCGATCGTCGCCGGATGCCGGTCGGTCAAAAACGCCGGCACGAACGTCACCCCGATGAGCCCGCCGCTTCGGGCAAGGGCGCGGATCTGGTCGTCGGACAAATTGCGGCGATGGTCGTAAACCGCCTTGGCGTTGGCGTGGGTGGCGACGATCGGATGCGGATAGTGTTCCAGGGCCTGCCAGAAAGCCCGCTCCCCGAGGTGGGCGACGTCGAGGCCGAGGCCGAGGCGGGCGAGTTCATCGATGAACGCCGCGCCGAAAGCCGTAAGTCCCCCGCCTCGCGCTTCCCCGACGCCGTCGGCGACGGCATTCGCCGGATTGTGCGTCGGACCGACGAGGCGCACGCCGAGCCGGGCAAACGTTCGAAGCCGCGAAAGGTCGCGACCGACCGGCTCCGCCCCTTCCAACGTCAGGACGAGGGCCGTCTTTCCTTCGCGCTCCGCGCGCTCGAACTCCGCCGCCGTACGCACGGGCATAAGATCGCAACCGGCGATGGCGGTGTAGAACAGATCGATCATCTGAAGCGCGGCGGCGGTCGATCGGTCATGCGCCGCAGGCGGCACGAATACCGCCGTGAAGAGGAGCTTCACCGCCCCTTGCGCAAGCTTCGGGCGCGTGACGTGCATCGGGAGCGCGACGCCGGGCAGATCATTTGCGATCTGTTCCTCAAACAGCGCCCTCGGCGCGGGCATCTGCCGATCGGCCAGGGCGGCAATTTCCCCGGCGCGCCAGAGCTGATACAAAACGTCGACATGAGCATCGGCAAAACGCATGCGGATCCCCCCGTCACAAAAAGAAAGGCCTGTCAACAGGCCGCGTTCCCGTGGCTCGACGATCAGGCCGTCATCTCGGTTCGACGATCAGGCGGATGGCGGTGCGCTGTTCGCCGTCGATGATGATGTCTGTAAAGGCGGGGATGCAGATCAAATCGATGCCGCTCGGAGCGATGAATCCCCGGGCGATGGCCACCGCCTTGATCGCTTGATTGAGCGCGCCGGCGCCGATCGCCTGCAGCTCGGCTTTCCCTTTTTCACGGATGACACCTGCAAGCGCCCCGGCGACAGAATTCGGGTTCGACTTGGCCGACACTTTTAAGACGTCCATCCTTCTCCCTACCCTTCCATAACAATGGCGCTGGTGTACCATATTCTCCGCGGAGGGAAACAATTCCTTTTTTTCGATCCGATTTGTGTCGAACGCCGCTTGCGACCGCCGTCTTACGACACCGATGCGTCATCGCCCGCATCCTGCGCCGGAACGAATGTCCCTTCCGCGGCGGCGTCTTCGACGAGCCGCCCCCGACGGATGCATGTGGCACGCCCGTCGTCGTCCAGGTCGACGAAGACGTAAGAAAGCTCTCGCGGCCCATCGTTCAGCACTTCAAAGCGATGCGGCAGCTGGGTCAAAAAGCGGGCCAGCACCCCCTCCCGGTCCATCCCCAAAACGCCGTTCATCGGGCCGGTCATGCCGACGTCGGTGATGTACGCCGTCCCGTTCGGCAAAATGCGTGCATCGGCGGTCTGCACGTGCGTGTGCGTGCCGACGACGGCCGACGCCCGACCGTCCAAGTACCAGCCGAGGGCTTGTTTTTCCGCCGTGGCCTCGGCGTGCACGTCGACCAAAATGTGCCGCACGCCCGTTTCACCGAACACCTGTAAGGCCTGATCGAGTGTCCGAAACGGATCGTCAAGGGGCGGCAAAAACGAACGGCCCATGACGTTCACCACGCCAAGGCGAAGGCCATCCTTTTCGGCGATGGTCAAGCCGCTCCCGACCGTCCCCGGAGGGTAGTTCAGCGGTCTGAGCAAGCGGGGTTCGTCGACGATCAGTTCGAAGATCTCCCGGTTGTCCCACGTATGGTTGCCCATGGTGATGACGTCGACCCCGAGGGCGAAAAACCGCTCGGCGATGTTGCGCGTCATGCCCCGGCCGTGGGCGGCGTTTTCGCCGTTGGCCACGACGAAATGCGGTTGGAGCTCCGCGATGAGCGAAGGAAGGTGGCGTTCCAGCATCGTCCGTCCGGGACGGCCGACGATGTCGCCGATGAACAATACGCGCATGATGAACCCCCTTAAGATGTTCCCGCGGGCGGATAAAGAAAAAGGCGGCCGGGTGGCCGCCTGAGCGTTATTTTGCATATTCCACCGCCCGCGTCTCGCGGATGACCGTCACTTTAATATGCCCGGGATAGTCCAGTTCTTGTTCGATCCGTTTCGTGATCTCGCGCGCCAGGCGGAACGCCCCGGCATCGTCGATCGTGTCCGGTTTGACCATGATGCGCACTTCGCGGCCGGCCTGGATGGCAAACGCTTTCTCGACGCCCTCAAACGACTGGGCAATCTCCTCCAGGCGTCTTAAGCGTCGCAAATACGCCTCCAGCGTCTCTCGCCGCGCGCCGGGCCGGGCTGCGGAGAGCGCATCGGCCGCCGCGACGATCATCGAGATGACCGAATTCGGCGGCTCGTCTCCGTGATGCGAGGCGATACTGTTGATGACGACGGGATGCTCCTTGTACTTCTTCGCCAGCTCGATGCCCACTTCGACGTGGGAGCCGTCGACCTCGTGGTCGATGGCTTTGCCGATGTCGTGAAGCAACCCCGCCCGCCGGGCCAGGATGACGTCTTCGCCGAGCTCGGCCGCCAAAAGTCCGGCCAGATGCGCCACCTCTTTGGCGTGCGCCAGGGCGTTTTGGCCGTAACTCGTGCGGAAATGAAGACGGCCGACGATTTTGATCAGATCCGGATGCATACCGTAGATGCCGAGTTCGAACACCGCCTGTTCGCCGTATTCGCGGATGCGCTCGTCGACTTCCCGCCGAGCGCGCTCGACCATCTCTTCGATGCGCGCCGGGTGAATGCGGCCGTCGGCCACCAGACGCTCGAGCGCGACTTTGGCGATTTCGCGGCGAATCGGATCGAAGCCCGAAAGCACGACCGCCTCCGGCGTGTCGTCGATGATCAGGTCGATCCCGGTCAGCGTTTCCAGAGTGCGAATGTTTCTCCCTTCGCGTCCGATGATGCGTCCTTTCATTTCGTCGTTCGGAAGTTGAACCACGCTCACCGTCGTCTCCGTGACGACGTCTGCCGCATAGCGCTGGATCACCGTGGCGATGATTTCCCGCGCCTTCTTCTCGGCGTCCAACCGCGCCCGCTCTTCAATCGACTTCATGAGCTGGGCGGCGTCGTGTTCCGCTTCTTCCCGTGCCGCCCGAAGGATCATCTCCCGCGCCGCCTCGCGCGTGAGACCGCTGACACGTGCCAGTTCCGCCTCTCGCGCTTCGACCAGCGCCTCGGCTTCCGTCAACCGGCGAGCGAGTTCTTCTTCCCTCAGCTTCAACACGCGCTCTTTTTCTTCCAACGTCTCCAGCTTGCGGTCGAACGTTTCTTCCTTTTGCAGGAGACGCGCTTCCAAACGCTGTATTTCGCCGCGCCGGTCTTTGAGCTCCTGCTCAAGCTCCAAGCGCTGGCGATGGATCTCTTCTTTCGCTTCGAGCAGTTTTTCCTTCTTCAACGTCTCCGCTTCCTGCGCCGCTTCCTCGACGATCGCCCGGGCGCGCGCTTCGGCGGCCCCGAGGGTGTTCTGTTCGATCCGGCGGCGCAGGAGGTAACCGCCCCACCCCCCGGCGAGGAGGGCGAGGACGGCGACGATGAGTGTGATGAGCCACTCCATCACCGATGGTACACCTCCGTTCGCTTCCGGGCGCCGCCGCAGGCGACGCGGTTTTCTCTCTCCGCGGACGGGCCCGACGAACGAAGGGGGAAACATGTTTGCACTATGGAAGGGTACACCTTCATTCTACCGGTTGGTCAGAACCATGTCAACAAAAATGGCCGTCGTCCGCCGCTTCATCGACGCCGTCCGATGCGTCTCGAAGCCGTCGAACGGCTGCGTACGCCGTTTCCGCGGAGAACCCGTGGCGGCCGAGATAGGCGAGCGTCTTTTGCACTCGAGTCCGAAGATCGCCTCGCGCCCGCCGAAAGTACGGCGCGGCGAGGCGAACCGCGGCCTCGAACTCGTCCGCCTCGGTATAGTCACCGAGCGCCGCCAAAGCGACGTCCCGCGGCACGCCCCGGACGGCAAGCTCATCGAGAAGGGCGGCGCGGGAGCGCGGTCTTGAGCGTTTCCGCTCTTCGATCCACATTTGGGCGAAACGGCGATCGTCGAGGTAACCCTCGGCGACGAGGCGCGCGATAACGGCTTCCGCCTCCGCCGCGTAGCCCCTGCGCCCCAGATCGACGCGCACTTCGCGGATCGTCCGCGGCCGATAGGACAAAAATAAGAGCGCCCGGCGGTACGCCGCCGACTGGCGCTCTAAGGCGGAAAGGCGGGCGATGTCGTCGGCGGAAAGCCGGACGCCGACCAAAAGCCCGCCGCGGACGACGGTTTCTTCGTCCACGGAGAGCACTTCACCGTTCTCCAAGTGAACGTCCACCGTCCGCCCGCGCTGCACGAGGCGTTCGATGCGTAAGGACGCTCGGCCGTCCGCCCCGTCGAACATGTCTCCCGCCTCCCCGTTGGAACGTACGTTACACGCGCTGCTTTGCCACGCCCTTGGAAGATGCGCTTCGCCGTCGCGCCCGGGATGCCGATATACGGCGCTTAGACGAACTCGTCGATCGGCGCCTCCGGCAGTTCGTCGTCCGCCGCGCTCGGGATGCGGCCTCCGCCCGCCAACTGAAAGCGTTCGCGAATCTTCGCCTCGAGCTCCTCGGCCAACTCGGGATGTTCTTTTAAATATTGCTTGGCGTTTTCCCGCCCCTGGCCGATGCGCGTATCGCCATAGGCGTACCATGAACCGCTCTTGGTGACGATGTCCAGCTGCGCGGCGAGGTCGAGGATGTCCCCCTCGCGAGAGATGCCCTCGCCGAAGATGATGTCCACGTCGGCCGAACGAAACGGCGGCGCGACTTTGTTTTTGACGACCTTGATCTTCGTCCGCGAGCCGATCATCTCCGTCCCCTGCTTGATCGTCTCCGCCCGCCGGACGTCGAGCCGGATACTGGCGTAAAACTTGAGCGCCCGTCCTCCCGGCGTCGTCTCCGGGTTGCCGAACATGACGCCGACTTTTTCCCGCAGCTGGTTGATGAAAATGGCGATCGTCTGCGATTTCGAAATCGCGCCGGAAAGCTTCCGGAGCGCCTGCGACATGAGCCGCGCCTGGAGTCCGACGTGCGCGTCGCCCATCTCCCCCTCGATCTCCGCCTTGGGAACGAGAGCGGCGACGGAATCGATGACGACGATGTCGACCGCGCCGCTGCGGACCAGCGCCTCGCAGATTTCCAGCGCCTGCTCGCCGGTGTCGGGCTGTGAAATCAACAGATCGTCGATGTTCACGCCGAGCTTTTCCGCATAGACCGGATCCAGCGCATGCTCGGCGTCGATGAACGCCGCCGTGCCGCCGCGCTTTTGCACTTCGGCGATGGCGTGCAGCGCCACGGTCGTCTTCCCCGACGACTCCGGCCCGTAAATCTCGATGATCCGCCCGCGCGGGAAGCCGCCGACGCCGAGGGCGATGTCGAGGGCGATGGAGCCGCTCGGCACGACCGATACTTGCGCCTGCGCCTGGGCCTCGCCGAGGCGCATGATGGACCCTTTCCCGAACTGGCGCTCGATCTGGCTGAGCGCCTTCTCCAGCGCCGCCTTTCGCTCCGACACATCCATCTCCCCTTTGATCAGGCCGACTGCCCGGAGATCAGGGCCTGCAACGAACTTTTGAATCCGTAACCCGATTGTACTGCCTCCACCGTTCGAAGACAAGCCGAGCGGAAGGTTCTCCTTCCGCCGGCGACCGCTCGCTACCGACGACTCCTCGGCTTGGCCGGCTCGACAAAGACGCGCGTGCCGAGAAGTTTCCCTTGCTTCAGCGCCTCATAGACGAACGGTGCCGCCGACTCGCTCACTTCGACGAACGTAAAGCGGTCGAAGATGTCGATGCGCCCGATCTCGCCCACCGACACGCCGGCGATCTGCGACAATTCGTCGGCCAGTTTTTTCGGCGTGATGTTGATGTTCTTTCCGACGTTCAAGAAAAAGCGGACCATCCCGGCGGCCGCGCCGGTCTCGCCGAAATCGTAGCCGGAGTCCGGCTCCAGTGTAAGCTCATCTTTCAGCGCGTAATGCACAAGGGCCCGAACGAGCGTCCGCGGATCGACGGAGCTGATGAGCGACTCGGCGGCCTCTTCGACGAGCGGGTGCCAATCGCCTTGTTCGACCATCGCCTTGACTTCGGCGACGAACTGCGCAAGCCGCCGCTCGTTCGCTTCCTCGACCGTCGGCAGCTCCCGCGGCTGGATGCGCGTCCGCGTCAGCTGCTCGATGACCCTGAGTTGCTTCATCTCACGCGGCGTCACCAGCGTGATGGCGATCCCGTGCTTGCCGGCCCGGCCGGTGCGCCCGATGCGATGCACGTAAGACTCCGGATCTTGAGGGATGTCATAGTTGATCACGTGCGTCACGTTGGTGACGTCCAAACCCCGTGCGGCGACGTCGGTGGCGATCAAGTACTCGATGCGCCCGCTGCGGAAGTCGCCCATCACCTTGTCCCGCTGTGCCTGCGACAGGTCGCCGTGCAGCGCGTCGACGAGGTATCCGCGCGCCTGCAGCTGCTCGGAAAGCTCATCGACGCCCCGTTTCGTACGGCAAAAGATGATCCCGAGCTCCGTCTCCTCGGCGTCCAGGATGCGGCAAAGGGCATCGAGTTTGTTTTTTTCCAGCACCTTGTAGTACACCTGTTCGATGGACGGCGCGGTGACCTCTTCCCGCGTCACCTTGATCATCACCGGCCGTTTCATGTAGCGATTGGCCAAACGGCGGATCTCCTCGGGCATCGTCGCCGAGAAGAGCAGCGTCTGGCGTTCCCCCGGCAAAACCCGTAAAATGCGCTCGATGTCGTCGATGAAGCCCATGTCGAGCATTTCATCGGCTTCGTCCAAGACGAGGATCCGCACACGATCGAGCGTGAGCGTTCCGCGCTCGATATGGTCGATGAGCCGCCCCGGCGTGCCGATGACGACGTGCACGCCCATCTTCAAGGCGCGGATCTGGTGTCCGATGGACTGCCCGCCGTAGATGGGGAGCGTCCGCACCCGCTTGTACTTGGCGATCTTGCGGATCTCGCCGGAGACTTGAATGGCCAACTCGCGCGTCGGCGTGAGCACGAGCGCCTGGACGGCACCGAGTTCCGGCGACACTTTCTCGACGATCGGGATGCCGAACGCGGCCGTCTTGCCGGTCCCCGTCTGCGCCTGGCCGATGACGTCCAGACCCTCTAAGATCTTCGGAATCGCTTCTTTCTGAATCGGCGAAGGCTCTTCAAAGCCCATATCGGAAATCGCCCGCAAAATCGCCGGGTCGATGGAAAAATCTTGGAATACGGTCATACGCGTCACCCTTCTTCAGTCATGGATTCATCGCGCGCTCGCATCGGTTCGTCCGGCACTTCGAGCGCGCGAAACAGTTCAAACAGCGCCCGGGCGGCGACGTGCCGGCGGATCGAGGAACGATCGCCGGAAAAGCGCATCGCCGTCGCCCAACTCCGCGTACCGACGGCCAAGCCGATGTACGCCTCGCCGATCGGGCGGTCGTCCTGCAAACCGGGACCGGCGACGCACGTCGTCGCCAGGCCGACTTCCGCGGCACTCATCGCTTGAACGGCCCGGGCCATGGCCTCCGCCGCCCAGAGAGACACCGCGCCGTGTGCGGAGAGCCCCGCGGCGTCAAGCCCGAGCACGGCCGCCTTCATCGGCGTCTGGTAAGGAACGACGCCGAGGCGGAAGACCGAGGACGCTCCAGGGACGGAGGCGAGCGCATCGGCGACGAGCCCCCCGGTGCAGCTTTCGGCCACCGCCAGCGTCCATCCTCGCGCTTGAAGCCGCTTGAGGACGGCCTCGGCCAACGTCAACCCTTCACCTTCACCAAAATAATACTCGCGCAAGCGGCCGATAATCGTCTCCATCGGCGAAGAGAAGGCCTCGGCCGCCGCTTTTTCATCCGCCCGGCGCGTCGTAAGGCGGACGAGCACATGGCCGGGCTCGGCGTAAACGGCGATCGTCGGATCGCTTTGCGCGCCGATCACGTCGTCCAGGCGCGCGGCCAACGCGCTCTCGCCGATCCCCGCAAAATGGAGATAACGATGCACAAGCGGTGCCGCCTGCGGAAGAAGTCTCTTAAGGTCAGGAGCCACATGGCGGTCGAACATCGTCTTAAGCTCATGCGGCGGTCCGGGAAGCGCGATGTATACGACGCCGTCCTTTTCTGCCCGAAAACCGACGGCCAGTCCGACGTCGTTCGGATAGGCGCGGCTGTCCAAAAGCACCTCCGCCTGGCGCAGATTGTTCGCCGCCATCGGCCGCCCGACGCGCTCAAAATAACGCCGGACGGCCGCCTCCGCCCCTTTATCGCGGACGACGGGCCGGCCGAGATGAAGCGCAAGCGCCTCCCGCGTCACATCGTCTTCCGTCGGACCGAGCCCGCCGCAGATGACGACGACGTCGCTGCGTCCCGCCGCCGCTTCGAGCGCCGCGCGCAGGCGGGCGATGTTGTCGCCGACCGCCGTGTGAAAAAAGACGTCGACGCCGATCTCCGCCAGGCGTCGCGACAACCAGGTGGCGTTCGTATTGACGGTCTGCCCGAGCAGGAGCTCCGTTCCGACGGCGATGATCTCGCCTCTCGGCGCGCGGCTCATCATCGGACCCCCTTGGTGTCGAGCACCGTACGATTTTGCAAAAAATACTGCACGCCGCTCAGGAAGGTCAGCGCCACCGAAACCCAAAACAGCCCTCGGGCGAGCGCACCGAAACCGCCGTCGGGGGTCAAGATCAGGAGAAAGACGGCGGCGAGCTGCACCGCCGTTTTGAGTTTTCCTCCGGCACCGGCGGCGATCACCCGACCTTCGGCGGCGGCGAGCATCCTCAAGCCCGAGACGGCGAATTCGCGAAGGATGATGAGGTCGACGCCCCAGGCCGGAATGCGGCCGAGCTCGACCAGGACGACGAGCACGCCGATGACCAGGATTTTATCGACCAGAGGGTCGAGGAATTTGCCGAAATTGGTGACGAGTCCGTATCGCCGGGCCATCCACCCGTCGAGCCAATCGGAAAGCGCGGCGATCAAAAAAAGCACCGCGGCCAGCGCGTCGCGTACCCGAACGCCTCCGTCCGCCCCCGGCCCGAATTGCAGGAGGGCGATGAGAACCATCGTGATGAGCAGCCGAAGGAGCGTCAAGCGGTTCGGCCAGTTCACCGTCCCACCGCCCCTTTGATCCCTTCTGCGCCTTCCTGCAAAACGGCGATGCCCGCCAGATCGTAGTCGAACGCGTGCGTCACCCGCACCGGAATGATCGTCCCGGGAGGGCCCTCATAACCGGTGACGCTGATCTCCCCGTCCACCTCCGGCGCATCGTACGGCGTTCGGCCGTAGGCCATCCCGCTCTCCGGGTCCACGCGTTCGATGAGCACCGACGTGATCCGCCCGACACGCGCGGCATTTTTCTTCATCGTGATCGCGCGCTGATGCTCGATCAGCCGGTTCGCCCGAACGTCTTTCACCTCGTCCGGCACCTGGTCGGGAAGCGTCTCCGCAGGCGTTCCCTCCTCCGGTGAATACGTAAAGACGCCGACGCGATCCAACTCGACCTCGCTCAAAAAATCGAGCAGCGCCTCAAAATCTGCCTCCGTCTCGCCGGGGAAACCGACGATGAACGACGAACGGACGGCCACATCCGGGATGACCTCCCGGATGCGCGCGATCAAGCGGCGGATGTCGGCGCCGGTATGCGGCCGCTTCATCGCCCGGAGAATGCGGTCGACGCTGTGCTGCAGCGGGATGTCGACGTACGGCACGACGGTGCGCGACGTGGCCATCGCCTCGAGCAACGCGTCGGTGAACGCCCCGGGATAAAGATAATGCAGCCTCACCCATTCCAGGCCGTCGATCGCATCGAGGGCGCGGATGAGTTCCGGAAGCAGGTAGCGCCGCTCGATGTCCAAACCGTAACTCGAGAGATCTTGGGCGATGAGCGACACCTCTTTGACCCCCCGGGCGACGAGCGCCTCGACCTCCCGAACGACGGAGGCGACGCTTCTGGAGCGCAACCGACCGCGCATGAGCGGGATGGCGCAAAACGTACAACGGTGGTTGCACCCCTCGGCGATCTTCACGTATGCGCTCGGCCCTACCGGCAAGCGCCTCGCCAGCGCTTCGTAGCTGATCGCCGGATGGCCGATGAAAACCGGCTTCTCGCCCCGAAGCGCGCGGTCTACGGCTTCCACGATGCGATGGAAATCGCCCGTCCCGACGAGCCCGTCGATCTCCGGAATCTCCTCGAGCAAAACCTCCTGGTACCGTTGGACGAGGCAGCCGGTGACGATGAGCGATTTCAGCCCTTCTCTTTTCAATTCCGCCGCTTCCAAGATCGCTTCCACCGATTCCGCTTTGGCGACGTCGATGAAGCCGCACGTATTGACGACGACGACGCTCGCTTCCTTCGCGTCGTCGACGAGCGTGTACCCGCGTCGCTCGATGAGCTCCGCCATGATGTCGGAATCGACGCGGTTTTTCTCGCATCCGAGGGTGATCACGGCGACCTTTTCAGACATCCGCTCGTCCTCCAACGTCATGTCTACCGATCAGTATACCGAATGCGTTCTGTATCTGTCAAAAAACGCATGCCGCCGATGCGACATGCGTTCGGATCGCCGCTTCACCGGTTTTACGACCGTGACGTCGGCCCCGCGCCGCGGGTCGGCGGGATGCGCGTGATCTCCAGCCAGTAGCTGTCCGGTTTGTCGGCGAGAGAAAGCGTCTCCTCGCCGATGACGACATCGGCGTTGCGGGTGGCGCCGAAATGCACGTACAGCTTGTCGGCGTCGCCGATCTCGTCCGCGGTAAGCACGGTCTTCTCGCCGGACTCGATCGTCTTTTGAAGAACCCGGGGGCCGTCTTTCGCTTTCGTCCGGACTTCGATCCATACCCGGCCGCGGGCGGCGACGAACGTGAGATCGAACCGCGTCGCGTTCCTCAACACATAAGTCCCCGTCTTGCCGACTTCCCCCTTGAATTCCAACACCGGCCGGGGTTCGGTCGGCGACGCCGCGTTGTCCCCCGGCGTCGATTCGCCGGACGGCGCCCCGGACAGACCGCCACCCGAAGCGGTTCCGGACGGCGAGGCGGGCGTCGTCGAACCGGTCCCGACGGGCGGGACGGATTTGGACGGCGAAAGGCGATTTTCCACGCTCGGCTCAGGCAACGACGCCCGATCGGATCGTCCGGCGCTGTTTTGCGTCAAAAACCAGTACACGATCATCGCCACCAACAGCAAAAACACGACGAGGAGCAGCCGCGCCACCCACGGACCGAAGTAATTCGGCCGGGGAAAAGTCTCCCCCCGCCGGAGCGGCACCGCTTGAGGCACCCCTTCCGCCTCCGGAAGTTCGTGCGCATATTGTTCAAGCAAACGCGCCGGATCCAAATCCAGCGCCTCCGCCACGCTGCGGACAA
Organism: Hydrogenibacillus sp.; assembly: GCA_014896255.1. Classification (GTDB taxonomy): domain Bacteria; phylum Bacillota; class Bacilli; order Thermicanales; family DSM-22653; genus Hydrogenibacillus. Next base: position 43,387 of record JADBKT010000011.1, on the reverse strand, counting down.
ACGCGCGCGCGTAAAACGAACCGGGCAATTTGTGCCATTCACCGGCTTCCATGTAGGCCAGATACCGTTTTTGGATTTTCGTTTTTTCCTGAAGCGCCTCTAGCGAAAGACCGCGCTCTTCCCGCGCGCGTTTTAAGAGAGCGCCGAGCTCGGACATCGCTTCACCGCCTTCCTGGATCAAAAGCGCCGTTTCGTGCCCGCGCCGAAGACGGACGCTGTATTCCCGCGCTTAGTAATCGCCCATCCGTTCGCGCAATTGCATGAGGTCATAGGTGATCTCCTCATCCGGCGCATTGCGGATTTCGATGATGTAATCAAAGTCTTTCCAGGTATATTCGGTCTCATGAACGAAGACGTCGGGATGTTCGATGATCTTCGCCTTCGGGAGGCCCATCAGTTCGCGCACGAACGCCTGATGTTCCTCGCTGCCGCGGTAATACGTGACGAGGGCGTCGATCAAAAAGACGGCTTCGCTTTCCCGCTCGTACGCGGCGAGATCCGTACGCATCGTCTGGCGAATGAGCGTAGAGGAAATGACCGTCCAGCGCTTGTTGGCATAGACGCACGCCGCCACCGCCGCTTCCGTCTTCCCTACGCGCGGCGCGCCGCGGACGCCGATCAATTGATGACCGTCGATCTTTAAGATTTCTCCCAAAAAATCGACAAGAATCCCCAAATCACTGCGCAAAAAACGGAAGGTTCGCCGATCCCGGGCGTCCTGTTCGATGGACCTGCCGTGGCGGATGGCCAGGCGATCCAAAAGCGTCGGACGCCGAAGGGCGGTCACGGTGATGTTCGGCATGACATGCAAAAATCGGGCCAACAGGTCGATTTTCTCCGGATCGGCACATTCGATGATCATCCCCCGCCGCCGCCGGTCGACTCCGCTCACGGTCACGATGTTGATCGACAGCATGCCGATCAACGAAGCCACGTCGCCGAGCAGGCCCGGGCGATCGAGGGCGATATGATACTCCAAATACCATACCGCGTCGTCGGCCATCGGCATCGCTCCATGCCTTTTGTCTTCATTCTACACGATTCGCCGAACAGGCGCAAAGCAACCCCCCTCTTGTCGAGAGGGGGGCAGGCGTTTGGGATCGAGTGCGGCCGGGCGGGTCCCCGGACGCATCAGTGCCGCTTGACGTATTTGACCAACATGTTCGCCAGCGCCTGCTGTTCCTGCTCATTGCCGACGCTCCACAAATCGGCGAGCAAGCGCTGCTCCGGGTTTTTCGGGTCGACCGACTGGGCCAGAAAATCACCGATCTGGTGCGCCACGTTCCGGATCGTCTGCTGGTTCATGCCGGCCGATTCGGCCTGTTCAATCCGGTCGCGCAAAAACGACGTCCACTGATCGAAGTCGCTCATCAACCCCATCGTCTCACCCCTTTCAGGACTTGAGCGCGTTCGTCTTTAATATGGCTTGCGGCGTGTCGCTTATGCGTCCTTCAGTACCAACCGCCGTTTACACCGATCACCTGCGCCGTCAAGTAATCGCCGGCGTCCCGCACCAAAAAGCGGACGATCCCGGCCACGTCTTCAGGGGCGCCCAGACGATGGGCGGGGATCGCTTCGATCAGCGTGCCTCGTTCGGCCTCCGAAAGGTGCCTCTCGACCATCGGCGTATCGAGGGCACCGGGGGCGACGGCGTTCACCGTGATGCCGCTTCGCGCCAGTTCCTTGCCCAAAGAGCGGACGAAGGCGTTTTGCGCCCCTTTGGCGGCGGCATACGCCGCCTCCCCGGCCGCGCCGACCGTCCCCCAAAGGGAAGACACGAAGATGATGCGCCCATACCCGCGGCGCTGCATGCCCGGGACGATGCGCCGTACGATGAGGTAGGCGCTGCGGACGTGGACGTCGAACAGGGCGTCCCAATCGACGGGATCCGTCTCGGCGATCAGCCGGTAGAGCGGAAAACCGGCCGCGTGCACGAACACGTCGATCGGCGGGAGGTTCGCGACGGCAGCCTCAAGCGCACGGCGATCGGCGAGATCGACCGTCCAAAGCTGCGTTCGGGCGCCAGCGCTTTGGAGCGCTTCCGCAAGAGACGCAAGGCGCGCCCTGTCTCGGCCCTGAAGCACAAAGTCGCCGAAGTCGGCGAGCGCACGGGCGACGGCGCCGCCGACGGCGCCGCTGGCTCCGGTGATGAGGATCGTCTTCGGCATCGGCGGATCACACGCTTGCATCGCACTCATGATCGGAAATCAAGCCCTTCGACTGATCGGTCTTCCCCAACGCCTTCGGCGGCGTCGCGCGAGTGGACGAGAGCGAGCAGCACGCCGGCGTTGAGCATTTCCCCTTTGGCCCGCCGACCGCGAACCCACCGGATGAGCCGCGCCGGATCGACGCTAGGAGATATGCCGACCGGGCAGGCGATCGACGAGCACCTTGCGCGGCTTGGAGCCTTCGTGCGGGCCGACGATGCCGTTTTGTTCCATGAGGTCGATCAGCCGCGCGGCCCGCGCATAACCGATGGCAAAGCGCCGCTGCAGGAGCGAGACGGAGGCGGACTTCATCTCGACGACCAGCGCGACGGCCTTCTCGTACAGTTCATCTTCGACGTCCGGCCCGTTCCCTTCGTCGTCTTCGCCGCCGCCCATAAGGTGCTCGACGTAACGCGGCCGGTCCTGTGCACGGATGAAATCGACCAGCGCCTCCAACTCCCGCTCGCTGACGAAGCAGCCCTGAATGCGCGTCGCCTTGGCGGCGCCCATCGGCAAGTAGAGCATGTCGCCCCGGCCGAGGAGCTTTTCCGCGCCGGCCATGTCGAGGATCGTCCGCGAGTCGACCTGCGAAGAAACGCCGAAGGCGATGCGCGAAGGGATGTTCGCCTTGATCACGCCGGTGATGACGTCGACCGACGGGCGTTGGGTGGCGAGAATGAGGTGGATGCCGGCCGCACGGGCTTTTTGCGCCAGGCGGGCGATCGACTCTTCGACGTCGCCGGAGGCCACCAACATCAGGTCGGCGAGCTCGTCGACGATGACGACGATGTACGAAAGCGGCGCATCCGCGACGGCGTTGTAGCGCTCGATGTCCCGGACAGAAGCGGCGACAAACCGCTCATAACGCATCTCCATCTCCTGGACGATTTTCTTCAGGACGATCGACGCCTTCCGCGGATCGGTGACGACCGGCGCGAGCATGTGCGGCAGATCGTTGTAAATCGAAAGCTCGACCATTTTCGGGTCGATCATGACGAATTTCACCTCGTCCGGCCGCGCCTTGTACAGGATCGAGGCGATCATGGCGTTCAACCCTACGCTCTTGCCGCTCCCGGTAGCCCCGGCGACGAGGAGGTGCGGCATTTTGGCCAGATCGGCGATGATCGCCTCGCCGGAGATATCGCGCCCGAGGGCGATCGTGAGCTTCGACGTCGACTGCTGAAAAGCCGGGCTTTCCAGCACTTCACGCAGCGTGACGACGGCGACGACGTCGTTCGGGACTTCGATGCCGATGGCCGATTTGCCGGGGATCGGCGCCTCGATGCGGATGTCCCGAGCGGCCAGGGCCAGGGCGATGTCGTCGGTCAGGCTCACGATCCGGCTCACTTTCACCCCGACATCGGGCAAAAGCTCGTAACGCGTCACCGCCGGGCCGCGGTGCACGTGCACGACACGGGCACCGACGCCGAAGTTTTTCAGCGTCTGTTCCAACTTTTGCGCGTTGGCGGCGATGTTCCAGTTTTCCTTCAGCGACGTCCGGCGCGGGCGGTCGAGGAGGACGAGCGGCGGGAGCGTGTATGGTTTGTCGCGCTTGCGCCCGGTACCCGGCACCGTGCCGCCGACCGGCATCGAACCGTCGTTCGGCGCCGATCCGGCGTTCGTCCCGGCGTCGGTCGCCTCTCCGGACAGTTCGATGGGCGCGTCACCCGCCTCCGGAATTTCCTGGAGGTCGACGATCTCGGCATGTTCTTCCGCAGCGCGTTCGACAAAATCGGAGATAATCGGCAGACGGCCCTGAACGCCTTCGTCGCCCGGCGTACCGTCGCCTTCCGGCCACACGGCGCGCGCACCGGCCACGGCCGGATGATCGTCGTGCGCCGCGTCTCCGCCGACGGACGCCGTTTCAGACTCCGGCCCCGATGAACCCGTCGCGGTATGCCGCGATGGACGCAATTTCAGCAGCCGACCCAAGCGGCGGAACAATGCGTGAAAACCGCCGCGCGCGGCGCCGATCGCACTTCGGAGGCGACGAACGGCGGAACGATAAAGCCCTTGGAGCGACGTCCCGGAGACGAGGAGGAGGCCGAACAGGGTGAAAACGCCGCCGAAAATGACGGTGCCGTAAAACCCCAACAAATAATAAGACACGGTGAACAAAAGCGCCCCGATCATTCCGCCGCCGATCGCCAAAGCCGTCCCTCCGGCCGCCTCCAAAGCGATGCGATGGAACGTCTCGCGGAGAATCGACGGGGTGAGCATGCCGACCGCCGACAGCCGGTAAAACAATTCAACATGCGAGAACAACAACAGGACGCCGAAGAGGACCCCGAGGCCGATCAACCGCGGATGGCGAAACGCAGGCATGCGGCGGCGGATGAGGACGTACAACGCTGTGAGAATGACCGCCGGCGGGACGACGAACCACCAATTGCCGAACAAAAAACGCAAAAAAAGGCGCAGCGCGCGCCCGGCAAAGCCCCACGTCTCGCTCAGCGCCAAGATCGACAAACCGATGGCAACGAGCGCCCAGAGTTCCTGCTTCAATTCGTGAACCAGCCGACGTTGATCGCGTCTTCTTTTCCTGGCCATCGTCTTCGCTCCACGCTCGAACTTTGGTTTTTACATTATATCACAGCATGGAGCGGAACTTAAGACAAGCCGATCTCGCGCAGACCGTCCAAACGTTCGACGGCGGCGAGGCGCGGTTCAACGACGAGAACGACGCCAGGCGCAAGCGCGGCGTTCAAATATTCCTCGACGTACGGGCTCGTATAGCGGACGATCTGCCAGCGCCCCTCGCCGAGCGGGAGAACCTCCAGATGGCGCACGCCGTCGGAAAGGACAAACGTATCGCGGCGCATGGCCCAAAATCCTTCCCAAACGACCTCCGGCGGAAACAGCGCATCGTACACCGCCCATCCCCTTCCTTGACGCGCGACGGCATCCCCTGTCTGCCGAACATCAGACCGCCTGGCATTTTACCGTCGTACATCCCGCGTCATGCCTTCGGAATCGCAAGCGGCCGGCCCGCGCGCGCACGCCGCCTTGCCCCGTTCTGTCCCACGCTCCGGCGTGCAAACGCCCGGCACCGCCGCACCCGATGCCGAACGCCCCGCATGGCGCACGGCTCCTTGGCGTTCGGAGCGTTCGGCGACAAGCGCCTTCAACCGCTCCAGGGCGTCGCTTAAGCCCCCCAAGGCGTCGATCAGCCCGTAGCGCACGGCGTCTTCGCCGGCGACGTTCGTGCCGACATCGCGGGTGAGCTCGCCCGTTTTGAACATGAGCGCGCGGAGCGTCGCCTCTTCGATCCGCGAATGCTTGACGATGAAGCGGATGATCCGCTCCTGCATCTTATCGATGTACTCGAACGTCTGCGGCACGCCGATGACGAGGCCGTTTAAGCGGATGGGGTGGATGGTCATCGTCGCCGTCTCGGCGATGAAGCTGTAGCGGGCGGCGACGGCGATCGGCACGCCGATCGAGTGCCCGCCGCCCAAGACGAGGGCCACGGTCGGCTTGCTGAGCGAAGCGATCATCTCGGCGATGGCCAGCCCTGCCTCCACGTCCCCGCCGACGGTGTTCAAGATGATCAGCACCCCGTCGACGTCGTCGCTCTCTTCGGCGGCGACGAGCTGCGGGATGATGTGTTCGTATTTCGTCGTCTTGTTCTGCGGCGGAAGGGCGAGATGCCCTTCGATCTGCCCGATGATGGAAAGCGTATACAATCGCCCGCCGCCCTTCGGCACGCTCGCCGTACCGAGCTGGCGAATGGCGTCGAGGACCGCCTGACCGCCGCCCTCCGGCGGGGCGCCTCCGGGCGGCGCCTGGGGCTCGCCGTTCGGCGAAAGCGGCGGTAAGGACTTTCCCGCATCCGGATCGAATGTGCGCTTCATCGGTTCCTCCGAGCGTCGTGTTGAACGGCTTCGTTCCGTAGTGTCCCCGTTCACGCACAAAACACCGCATCCCGATGTAAAAAAGCCCGGAACCATGCATTTCTCGATGGCTCCGGGAAGGATGGCCCGATGAAGTCGGTCACACCTCCATGATGATGGGAAGGATCATCGGGCGGCGCCGCGTCTGCTCGTACAAAAAGCGGCTGAGCGTGTCTTTGACGTTATTTTTGAGCGACGACCAGTCGCTGACGTTTTCCGTCATCAGCTTGTTCAGTGTGTTGGTGACGATACGCACCGCTTCTTCCATGAGCGGTTCCGATTCGCGCACGTAAACGAAGCCGCGCGAGATGATGTCCGGCCCGGAAAGAATGGTCCCTTTTTGCTTGCTGAGCGTGACGACAACCACCAAAATGCCGTCTTGTGAAAGCAATTTACGATCGCGCAGCACAATGTTGCCGACGTCGCCGACCCCGAGCCCGTCGATCAGAATTTGTCCGGCGTTCACCTTGGGGCCGAGACGGGCCGCGCCGCCCGAAATCTCGACGACGTCGCCGAGATCGAGGATATAAATGTTGTTCTTCGGAACACCGACGTCTTCGGCGAGCATCGCATGGCGGCGGAGCATGCGGTATTCGCCGTGGATCGGGATAAAGTATTTCGGGCGGATGAGATTGAGCATGAGCTTGAGCTCTTCCTGGCTGCCGTGCCCGGAGACGTGCACGCCCGTCTCCGACGCCGGGCCGTAGATCACCTCGGCTCCCAGCCGGTAGAGCGCATCGACGGTGCGCGCGACAAACCGCTCGTTGCCCGGGATCGGCGTCGCCGACAGGATGACGACGTCGCCCGGCAAAATATCGAGCGTCTTGTGCGCGCTCCGCGCCATGCGCGCCAGAGCGGACATCGGTTCGCCCTGACTGCCGGTGGAAAGGATGACGACCTTCTCCGGAGGGAGCTTCGCCACCTCGTCATGGTCGATGAGCATCGCTTCGTCGACGTTCAGGTAACCGAGCTCTCTGGCGATGTTCACGACGTTCACCATGCTTCTGCCGACGATGGCCACTTTTCGGCCGGTGAGTTCTGCAGCCTCGAAAATTTGTTGGACACGGTGAACGTTCGACGCAAACGTCGCCACGATGATGCGCGAGCGGGTCTGCTTAAAAATGCGTTTCAAGTTTTCCCCGACCCGGCGTTCAGAACCGGTAAAACCCGGACGCTCCGCGTTCGTACTGTCGGACAGAAGCACCAGCACCCCGCGCCGGCCGAGTTCGGCCATCTTGTGATAGTCGGCATGCTGGCCGTCGACCGGCGTCTGATCGAACTTGAAGTCGCCGGTGTGCACGACGATCCCTTCCGGCGTCTCCAAAGCCACGCCGACCGCATCGGGAATGCTGTGGTTGACGCGGAAAAACGAGACGATGATCGACCCGAGCCGCACGACCGAATCGGTGGTCACCGGATGCAGCCGAACTTGTCCGGAAAGCCCCGCTTCCTTGAGCTTGATCTGCACGAGCCCGAGGGTGAGCCGCGTGCCGTAGACGGGCACGTTCAGCTGCTTGAGCACATAAGCGATGGCGCCGATGTGGTCCTCATGCCCGTGGGTGAGTACGATGCCGCGCACCTTATCCCGATTTTCTTCCAGATACGTGAGATCCGGAATCACGATGTCAACGCCCAGCATTTCATCCTCGGGGAATTTCAGCCCCGCATCGATGACGACGATGTCGTCACCGTAACGGACGACGTACATGTTCTTGCCGATCTCCCCGAGTCCGCCCAGTGCCAGGATTGACAACTTTTGAGTCAGCCTAGGCAACGCAACGCCTCCTACCGTTGCGGTTGCCGCCACCACGCGCGTCACAAAAAGGGAAGCCGCACCATCCACACTTGTGCTTATTATAGCCCGGCGACCGGAAAAAGTAAAGGCGCCGCGGCCAACGTACCGCGGCATGGATGATGCGGGCTTTATACGGCGCGCTCCACGGCCTCCGCGCCCAGAACGCTCACCAAGATGCGCTTTAAGTGGGCCTGCTCCTGATCGTCGAGCGGGACGAGCGGGAGCCTTAAGCCCCCGACCGGCACGCCGAGCATCGCCAGCGCCGCCTTGACCGGCGCCGGGCTGGCGGTGAAAAACAGCTCCTCGAATAACGGCAGATACCGCCGATGGATCGCCGCCGCGCGGGCGTGATCGCCGCTTGAAAAGGCGTCCATCAGTTCCTTGAGCGCATCCCCGACGATGTGCCCGGCGACGCTCACCACGCCGTCGCCGCCGACGGCAAGAAGGGGCAAAAGCATCTTGTCGTCGCCGCTCAGCACTTGAAAGTCCGGCCGCGTGCGCTCGATGATCGTCGCCATCTGCACGAGATCGCCGCTCGCTTCTTTGACCGCGGCAATATTTTCGATCTCACTTAAGGCGATGACCGTCTCTGCCGTCATGTTCTGCCCCGTGCGGCTGGGGATGTTGTAGAGCATAATCGGCAGGCGCGTCTCCTTCGCGACGGCACGAAAATGTTCAAACAGCCCGCGCTGCGACGGACGGTTGTAGTACGGCACGACGAGCATCACCCCGTCGACGCCGATCGCCTCCGCTTCCTTCGTCAGGGCGATCGTCGTCGCCGTGTCGTTCGTCCCCGTTCCGGCGATGACCTGCGCCCGACCGTTCGCCCGCGCCTTGACCCGTTCAAACAGGGCGAGCTTTTCTTCGTGCGAAAGCGTCGGAGACTCGCCGGTCGTGCCGGCGACGACGATGCCTTCCGAGCCGTGGGCGATGAGATGATCGACGAGACGGTCGACCGCCGCCCAATCGATCGAAAGATCCGGCTTAAACGGCGTCACCATGGCCGTGATGAGACGGCCGAAAGTCATTGGAACATCCCTCACTTTCCTTCCGATCTGCATGCGCCGTCCCGCTCGCGTGTGACTTCCGGCCCGTACGCTCCTTTCGGATCGCGCACCGCGACCGGGACGCGCTCTTCATCCGCTTGACGAACCGCTTTGGCCCCGCGGGTGCCTTCGGATCCCGTTCCGGTCCGAATCGCGCTTTCCGCGTCCGTCTCCGCATCCAAGCGAAACTGCCGATGCAGCACCCTCACCGCCTCGGCCATCTCCGCCTCCCGTACAAGAACCCAGATCGTCGTATGCGAATCGGCCGACTGCAGAATGCGGATCCCGGCGCCGACGAGCGCTTCGACGATCGTCGCCATCACCCCCGGCCGACCGGCCATGCCGGCGCCGACGACGCTCACTTTGGCGCAGCCGGGCGTGATCTCCGGTTGAAACCCGTGCGCCTCCAAAAGCGCCTTCGCCCGAGGACCGTCTTCGGCTTTCACGGTATAGGCCACGCCCCGCGGGAAGACGTTGATCAGGTCGACGCTGATGTCGTTTTCGGCCATCAACCGGAACACGTCTCGGCTGAGGTGCGGATCGACGGTTGCGCTTTCCACCTTGATCTGCGTGACGTTCGGCGTCTGCGCGATGCCGGTGACGACGCGCTCGCGAACGCGCCCCGGTCGATGGAGTTCTGAAGCGGACGTGATGAGCGTTCCGGCGTCGTCGGACAGCGTCCCTCGCACGCGGATCGGAATATTTTTTTGCATGGCCAGTTCGACGGCCCGCGGATGGATGACCTTGGCGCCGAGATAGGCGTAATTGGCCACTTCCCCATACGTCATCTCGCGGATCGGCCGCGCCTCGGGGGCGATGCGCGGGTCGGCGGTCATCACGCCGTCGACGTCGGTGTAGATGTCGATCAGGCGCGCATCCAGGGCCACGCCGAGCGCCGCGGCGGTGGTGTCGCTTCCGCCGCGCCCGAGCGTCGTCGTCTCACCGCTTTCGCTCACGCCTTGAAAACCGGCAACGACGACGACGTGCCCCCGGGACAGCGCTTCTTGAACGCGTACCGGACGGAGCGCGGAGATCTCCGCGCGGTTGAAACGGTCGGTGGTGATGATCCCGGCCTGCGCACCGGTCAGGACGGTGCTCGGGATTCCCGACCGCCAGAGCGCTTCGGCGAGCACGCAAGCGGAGATGATCTCCCCCGTGGAAATGATCAGATCCCGCTCGCGGGGCGGAAGGTGCGTCTTTTCCCCGCCGATCAAATCGAGCAGCGTGTCCGTCGCGTACGGATCGCCGCGGCGGCCCATCGCCGAGACGACGACGACGACGCCGTAGCCGGCATGCCATTCCCGGCGGATGTGCTCGACGACCCGCGCGCGGCGCGCCGCATCGGCGACGGACGTTCCGCCAAACTTCTGAACGATGATCTCCATCGATCGACTCCTTCGGCCTTCCGACCCATCGTCTCGACCGCTCCTGTTCTTCAAGCGACCACCGACGCTTCCCCAATCAAGGGTCAAGCGCGCCCAAGAAGCCCGCGCGCCTCGAGCGTCTCGGCGATCTCCACGGCGTTCCAGGCCGCCCCTTTGACCAAATTGTCGGCCACGATCCACAGGTGCAGGACGTTCTCCCGCACGAGATCACGGCGGATGCGCCCGACGTAGACATCTCGTTCGCCGCGCACGAGCATCGGCGTCGGATAGCGCTGCGCCGTCGGATCGTCCCAGACGACGACGCCCTTGGCCGCCCGCAGGGCATCGACGACTTCCTCGAGGGAAGCCGGAGGCCGCTCGAATTCGACCGTCACCGCTTCGGAATGCCCGACGGTGACCGGCACGCGGACGCACGTGGCGGCCACTTCGATCGACGGATCGCCGAAGATCTTTTGGGTTTCCCGTACCATTTTCATCTCTTCGAACGTAAAGCCGTTCGGTTCAAAACGGTCGATCTGCGGGATGACGTTGTCGGCGATCGGGTACTTGACCGGAAGGCTCGCCACCGGCAGCGCCTCCGGCACATAGCCTTCGCCGGCCAGCCATTTCCCGCTTTCTTCCCGGAGCGCCGCCGTCGCGCGCGCGCCGGCGCCGGAGACGGCTTGGTACGTACTGACGATGACGCGTTTGATGCCGTATCGGACGCGAAGCGGATGAAGCGCGACGACCATCTGAATTGTCGAGCAGTTCGGGTTGGCGATGAGCCCCTTGTGTTCGGCCAAAGCCTCCGCATTCACTTCCGGCACGACGAGGGGCACGTCGGGCTCCATCCGAAAAGCGCTGGAGTTGTCGACGACGATCGCCCCGCGGCGGACCGCTTCCCGTGCGAGCGCACGGCTCGTCGAACCGCCGGCGCTGAACAACGCGAGATCGACGCCGGCGAACGCCTCCGGCGTCGCTTCCCGGACCACGACGGCCTGCCCGCGAAATTCGACGGTCTTTCCGGCCGAACGCGCAGACGCCATCGGAATGAGTTCATCAATCGGAAGGACGGAACGTTCCAGCTGACGGATCATCTCTTGACCGACGGCGCCGGTCGCGCCGACGACAGCAACGCGATAACCCATTCGCAGTCTCTCTCCCTGGTTTTCTCCCATTGTACCGCGCTTCATCCGCTCATTCAACCGTAACGAGAAGCGGCTTAAGCTGCTCTCCGCGGAGCGCTGCCTCGACGGCCGGCACGAGCCGATCCATTTTGGCCACGAGTGAAGTCGGTTTGCCGAACGGGTCGTCCTGTCCGAAGGGCACGAAGTAGATGTTCCGGGCGACGAGCAGCTTGGCGATGTTGGCGGCGTTAAGCCCCAGAGCGTCGTTGGTCGAGATGGCGACGACGACCGGGCGGCCGTTGCGCAGCGTCGCTTTGGCCGCCATGAGCACCGGCGAATCGGTGATGGCGTTGGCCAGTTTGGCCAGCGTGTTGCCGGTCATCGGCGAAATGACGAAGGCGTCCAACATTTTTTTCGGCCCGAACGGCTCCACCTCCGGGATCGTCGACAAAATGCGTTCGCCGGTGATTTCTTCGATGCGCGCGATCCAGTCTTCGGCGGCCCCGAAGCGCGTGTCCGTGTTCAGCACGGTGTACGTGGCCACGGGAATGACGCGCGCCCCGGCGCGGCGGAGCGCTTCCATCGGCCCCATGACTTCGGCGTACGTGCAGTGCGAACCGGTAATGCCGAACCCGATCGTCTTTCCCTGCAAAAGAGCGCTCATCATCATCGGCTCCTTTCGCCGTTTTCGTGTTGTTGTGCCCCGATGAGCTTGGTCAGTACGTCGGCCAAAATGCGCCCGGCCGTCTTCGGAGCGACCAACCCCGGCAAAGACGGGGCCAGCATGGCGCGGATGCCGCGTTTTTCGGCAAAGTGAAAATCCGTCCCGCCGGGATGCGAGGCGAGATCGAGGATGAACGCGCTCGGTTTCATCGCCGCGATCACTTCGGCCGTGACGACGGGGGCGGGGACGGTGTTGAACACCGCGTCTGCGTCCCCGATCCGCCTTTTCAGTTCGCCGATGTCATAGGCGATGAGCCCCATCTCGTAGGCCCGGGCGAGGGCTTCCGACTGTCTTGCAAAGACGGTGACGTTCGAGCCCAGCGCTTTAAGACGCGGAGCGAGCGTCATCCCGACCCGGCCGAAGCCCACCACCGCGGTATGGCTTTGGTGAAGGGTGATGTCCGTATGTTGAATGGCGAACATGATCGCCCCTTCAGCGGTCGGAACGGCGTTGAGAATCGCCACGTCGTCGCGGTCGAACAGAACGACCAGCGGCAGGCCGAAACGCGCGGCGCGTTCCCGCAAATACGCTCCGGCAATGCCGGTGTAGAGAACAGCGCCGAAGAGGGCGCGAAAGTGCGCGTCGTTCATGACAATAGGGCGGGGATTGAACAGCGAATCGACGGTTCCGTCTTCGCCGATCCCCTTCGCCGGTAAGATGACGGCGTGAAAGCGTCCCAGCCCCTCCGGCGTCCAATCGATGAGCTGCGTGCCCGCAAGCGGCGCGTGCAGATTGGCGTATCCGGCAAGATACACGAGCGCGTCGCGCTCGACGAGGGTCCGGGCGATCTCCAATTGGCGGGCGTCGCCGCCGACGATGAGCACCCGTTTCCCGCTCAACAACATGGGCGTTCCCTTCCTCGGACGCAAATTCGGACGTCTTTTTCCTGACCGTTCATGGTATCGCACGGCGGCAACGCGTATGCGCGCCGCTCGACATGACCGCCGCCTAAGACAAAGAAAAAGGGTGCAGCGTTCATGCCGCACCCACAGGATATGTCGCACCGCCCAAATCGGTGACCGATCACGAATACGAAGTCAAGCGCGCCGCGGCCAGTTCGACGATGACCATCTCCGAGCCGATCGTGCGCACCGCCGCCCACGGGATGGCCACCTCTCCGCGCGGTTTTCGGAACCACCCTCGCCGCTCCGGAAGCAGGATGGCGGCGATCGCCCCGTCTTCCGGACGGACGACGAGGTCGGCCTCGTGGATCATCCCCAGACGCTCGCCGCTCGAGACGTCGATGATCTCCTTGCCGCCGAGCTCGCTCATGCGCACGGTACATCCCCCGCTTCGCGCCGATGGTGAACCTCAATCTCTACGTATGCCCAAAGACGGGCGTTTATGCTTCTTCCTTCGACGGTCCGTATCTAAGGCGCACGCCCGTCGAGCCGAAGCCGCCGGCGCCCCGCGCCGTCTCCTTGACCTCCTCGGTCCAAAACATCCGCGCTCGGACGACGGGCATGAACAAAAGCTGGGCGATGCGCTCGCCGTCTTCGATGACGATCGGCGTCTTAGGGTCGATGTTCGTCAGGAGCACCTCGATCTCCCCGGTATAGTCGCTGTCGATCACGCCGACGGCATTGGCCATCGTGAGCCCCCTCCGGTAGGCGTTGCCGCTCCGCGGGAAGATCAGGGCGACGATGTCGGCCGACGGAATGTTGAGGGCGATGCCCGTCGGCACGCGAACGCGTTCAAATGGCCGGATGTGGAGCGGCCGATCGAGGCAGGCGGCGAGGTCCAGGCCGGCGGCGCCGTCGGTGGCGTAAAACGGAAGCCGCCCCGCCGGCGATTTGTCCGGGCGCAACCAGCGCACGCCGACGTCGATCCGGTGGTGTTCACGCACGGAGATTCCCTCCTGGCTTTGAGAGCTAAGGCTTTTCACGGCTTTCCGGACGGCCGTTCCGCCGAAAGCGGCGGTTCGATCCGCGCCGTACCGAGGGGACGGTGGAACAACGCCGTCGCCAGGCGGACGACGTCGTCGACGGTGACGGCCTCGATCCACCTTTGCACGTCGTCGATGCCCGGGTGTCGTCCGAGATACAGTTCGTTACGGGCCATGCGGCTCATCCGCGCCCCGGTCGACTCCAGGGCAAAGAGCGTGCCGGCGACGAGCTGCATCTTCGCCGCCTCCAACTCTTCGGCACGGATCTCGCCGCGCGCAAGACGCGCAAGCTCCTTGATGACGTGTTCATAAACGCGCACGGCATTTTCCGGGCGCATCCCGGCGTAGACGGCGAAATACCCGCTGTCGCGATGCGCCGTATGATATGAATAAATGTTGTATACCAGTCCTTCATCTTCGCGCACCGTCTGAAACAGACGGGAACTCATCGAGCCGCCGACGATGTTGTTCAACACGGCCATGGCGAAAATGTCCGCGTGGTCGTAGGCCAGACCCGGATAGACGTACACGACGTGCGCCTGTTCGAGGTCTTCCCGCGTCTTTCGAAGCTCTCCCCCAACATAGGCCGGCGGCGATGCACACGCCCTGCCGTCTTCGTCCCTCACGGCACGGTGCGCCGCGAAGCGCGCACGAGCGTTCATCCGCCGCGCATCGGTCATCGCCGCGCCGGGATTCGCCTCCGATGCGCCGCTTTGCGGCGGGAGCGCGCCTACGGCGGCGCGGATTGCGTCCACCGTGTCATCCGCAAAGCGGCCGGCGACGGTGACGATGAGGCGCTCGGGCGTGTAAGTGCGGTCGACAAAATCGAGCAGCGCCTCCCGCGAAAGCCCGGCGACGGCCTCCGGACGGCCGAGCACCGGGCGGCCGAGCGGATGATCGCCGTAGACGACCTGCGCGGCGAGATCGTGCACCACATCATCCGGCGTATCTTCAACCATGGACATCTCTTCCAAAATGACGTTTTTTTCCTTTTCGATCTCTTCCGGCGCGTAGACGGATTCGGTCAACATTTCGTACAAGAGCCGAAAGGCATCAAAGACGAACCGATCGAGCACTTTGGCGTAATACGCCGTGTACTCCTTCGTCGTCATGGCGTTCACCTGACCGCCCAGGCGATCGAACGCCGTCGCGATGTCCCGCGCCGTGCGCCGTTTCGTCCCTTTGAACATCATGTGCTCGACAAAATGCGCAAACCCCGCCTCGTCTTCCGCTTCATCCCGGGAACCGGTGGCCACCCACAAGCCGAGCGAAGCGGAGCGCACTTCCGGGATGCGCTCGAGGAGCAGGCGGGCGCCGTTTTCGAGCACGATGCGTTCGACCAAGTCGATCCCTCCAGATTTTCTTTCAAAAACGCGCAAAAACCCCAGAGCTGGGGTTCGACGCACGATGGTGCGGCAACGCGGGCGATGCCGCGCGGCCGGCGGCGTTAATGTTTGGCTTTCGGCTTGGCGGCGTCTTTTTGTTCGTTTTCGGCCATGATGACCGCCTTCCGCGACAAGTTCACCCGGCCGTGCTCGTCGATTTCGATCACTTTGACGAGGATCGAATCGCCGATCTTGACCACGTCTTCGACGCGGTTGACGCGCGTCGGCGCGAGCTGAGAGATGTGCACGAGCCCTTCTTTGCCCGGCATCACTTCGACGAAAGCGCCGAATTTTTCGATCCGCTTCACCGTCCCGAGATACGTCTCCCCGACGACGACTTCGCGGACGATGTTTTCGATGAGCGCACGCGCCTTCTCGTTCATCTCCGGATCGGGCGAGGCGATGTAGATGCGGCCGTCCTGTTCGATGTCGATCTTCGTCCCCGTCTCTTCGATGATGCGGTTGATGACCCGCCCGCCGGGTCCGATGACGTCGCGGATTTTCTCCGGATCGATCTTCAGCGTGAGGATCTTCGGCGCATACGGAGAGAGCGTCGGGCGCGGCGCCGAGATGGCCTCGTTCATTTTCTCCAAGATGAACAAACGTCCGCGGCGCGCCTGCTCGAGGGCTTCGCGCATGATCTCCAAGGTGATGCCGCTGATCTTGATGTCCATCTGCAGCGCGGTGATGCCTTCCGCTGTTCCGGCGACCTTGAAGTCCATGTCGCCGAGGTGGTCTTCGATGCCTTGGATGTCCGTCAAGATCGTGTAGTGTTCGCCGTCTTTCACGAGCCCCATGGCCACTCCGGCGACCGGCGCTTTGATCGGCACGCCGGCGTCCATGAGGGCCATCGATGAGGCGCAGATGCTCGCCTGAGACGTCGACCCGTTCGATTCCAGCACTTCCGAGGTCAGGCGGATGGTATACGGAAATTCTTCTTCGCTCGGGATGATCGGCTCCAGCGCCCGTTCGCCGAGCGCCCCGTGGCCGATCTCCCGCCGCCCGGGGGCCCGAAGCGGCCGCGCTTCGCCGACGCTGAACGGCGGAAAATTGTAATGGTGCATGAAGCGCTTTTCGCGCTCCAGGCCGAGGTCGTCCAAGATCTGCACATCGCCCAGGGCACCGAGCGTACAGACGCTTAAGACCTGCGTCTGGCCGCGGGTAAAGACCGCCGAACCGTGCGTCCGACGCAAAAGCCCCACTTCCGTCGTAATCGGCCGGATCTCGTCCAGCGCCCGCCCGTCGGGGCGAATCTTCTCCACGGTGATCATCCGGCGCACTTCGGCTTTGACGATGGCGTCGAGCACTTCGCGGATCTGTTTTTGCTGCGCCTCTTCCGTATAAGTGTCGGCGAAATGGGCGAGCGTCTCTTCGGACACGGCATCGATCGCCGCCTGGCGCTCCTGCTTGTCGACGGTGCGGATGGCGGCGACGAGCCTGTCTGTGGCATAGGCGCGTACCGCCTGCTCCAGTTCCGCATCGATCGCGTACAGCTGCACGGCCATTTTGGGCTTCCCGACTTCCCGAGCGACAGCCTCCTGGAAAGCGCAGATGTCCTTGATGACCTCGTGCCCGAAGGCGATCGCCGCGAGCATGTCTTCTTCTTTGACGAACCGCGCGCCGGCTTCGACCATGTTGATGGCGTCCTTCGTCCCGGCGACGACGAGGTGGAGATCGCTCTGTTCGCTTTCCGCGACCGTCGGGTTGATGACCAGGCGGCCGTTCACGCGGCCGACATTCACGCCGCCGATCGGCCCTTCGAACGGAATTTCGGAGATCGTGATGGCCATCGAAGTGCCGATCATGGCCGCAATCTCGGGTGAATAGTCTTGGTCCACCGAGAGCACGAGAGCCACAACCTGCACTTCGTTGCGGAAGCCGTCGGGAAAGAGCGGGCGGATCGGGCGGTCGATGAGCCGGCTGGTGAGGATCGCCTTTTCGCTCGGCCGTCCTTCGCGTTTGATAAAGCCGCCGGGGATTTTCCCGACCGCATACAGCCGCTCTTCGTAGTTCACCGTGAGCGGGAAAAAGTCGAGCTCTTTCGGTTCCTTGGACACGACCACCGTGCACAGGACAGCCGTATCGCCGAAGCGGACGAGCACGGCGCCGCTCGCCTGTTTGGCGTATGTGCCGATCTCAAAAGACATCTTTTTACCGGCGATGTCGAGTTCATAGACGGCCATGAAACGCTCGTGCCCCCTTCAATCGGATAAAAAAAACGGGGCGCACCCCGTTTATCGGCGCAAACCGAGTTTGTCGATCAAAGCGCGGTAACGGGCCACGTCTTTCTCGCGCAAGTAATTCAGCAGGTTCCGACGATGGCCGACCATCTTCAGGAGACCGCGACGCGAGTGGTGGTCCTTCGCGTGTACGCGCAGATGTTCGTTCAGCTGGTTGATCTTTTCGGTCAATATGGCGATCTGTACTTCCGGGGAACCGGTATCGCCCGGGTGCGTCTGAAACGCTTCGATGATTTCCCGCTTTTTCTCTTGGGTGAGCGCCACGATGCGTGCCTCCTTCAGATTCTAACCCCCGTAGGCCCAGCGCGCGCCGGAGAACGCCGCGCCGCGCCTAGGGTTGTGTATGATCGGTTGAAGTATACCATACGAACTGCATCTTCGCAAACGCCACATCGGCCGCGATCTGCGCCTTCAAGTGCTCGAGATCCGGAAATTTGCGCTCCTCGCGAATGTGGAACAAGAGCTCGACGCGCAGCTTCTCCCCGTAAAGATCGCCGTCGAAATCGATGAGGTGCACTTCCACGTTCGGCGCCTCGTCTTTGCCGACGGTCGGTCGGACGCCGACGTTCATCACGCCGGGATAGCGCCGGGCGCCGAGATTCGCGCTTACGCCGTAGACGCCGTAGCGGGGAAGGAAATACGGCGCGCTTAAGGCGACGTTGGCCGTCGGAAAGGCAATCGTCCGCCCCCGGCCGTCGCCGCGCACGACCTCGCCGGATAAGACGTACGGGCGGCCGAGCAGGCGGTTCGCCATGGCCACGTCACCCCGTTCGAGCGCCGCGCGGATACGCGACGAGCCGATCTTCTCCCCCTCTTCCATCACCGGCGGAACGACGTCGACCCGGACGCCGGAATCCGGGCCGGCGAGATCGTGCGGACGGCCCGCTGCCCGATGGCCGAAACGAAAATCGTCGCCCACGACAAAGTGGACGATGGACAAGGGCCGAAGCAGCTTTTCGCGAAAATCATCCGGCGTCATCGCCGAAAGTTCCGGGGTAAAACGGATGAGATAAAGCCGCTCGATGCCGTAACGCTCCAAGAGAAAGATCTTCTCTTCCAGAGGGGTGAGATACGTCGAGATGAGCGCCTTGCCGAGCACCGTGCGCGGGTGCGGATGAAAGGTGATCACCGCCGCTTCGGCACGTCGCGCCTTGGCCGCTTCCACCGTCCGACGAATGATCGCCTGATGCCCGCGATGCAGCCCGTCGAACGTGCCGACGGCGGCGGCCACCGGCGGCCGATCGTGAGGTTCGGGGGCGTAAGGCGGTTCAATGCGTTCGATATACACGCTCATCTCTCCTTTATCCGCAGCACTTTGTCGGCGCGCGCCCACACCGCTCCGGTACGGCTTCGCTTCGCCGCCGGCGGATCGGACGGCGAATCGTTTCGGCTTACCAGCGTATGCGACTCCGCCCGCATCGGGGCGTTCCGTCCGGCGCCGTCGTCGGCGACGCGATAGACGGCCAAGAGCACCCCGGACGGATCGTAAACGGCGACCTTTGCCCCCGGGGCAAGTCCGCGAAGCTTAGGATCGTCCGGCGGCGGGAGCGGATGGCCGTTTAGGACTTGCCGGGCAACCGCCGCATCAACGGTGACGGCCGGCATGAAGGCGAGCGCTTCGGCCATCGGGACAAGGTGTCGTTCCAGCGTCCCGCATGTCGCGGCCGCTTCCAGCGCTTCCGGCGTCACGGCTCGGTCGAGGGCAAACCCGGCGCAATCCGTACGCACCAGGCGTCCCATATGCGCCGGCACGCCGAGCGCGCGGCCGATGTCCGCACACAACGTGCGAATGTACGTCCCGGCCGAACAGCGTACCTGAAAATGCACCCTCGGGTCCGGACGCATAAGGTCCATGGCCAGAATGTCGAGGCTGTAGATGCGCACGCGACGCGCGCTTCGGGAGACCGTCTCGCCGCGACGGGCGCGTTCATACAGCCGCCGACCGCCGACTTTCACCGCCGAGACCATCGGCGGCACTTGCGCGATCTCACCGACAAACGCTTGAAACGCGCGCCGCACCGACTCCGGCGAGAGGCCGTCCGCCGGGCGCTGTTCGACGACGCGGCCGGTCGCGTCGTCGGTGTCCGTCGCCGTCCCGCCGATCCACTCGGCGCGATACGCCTTCGGCAGCGCGTGCAGTTCGTCGACGAGGCGCGTCGCCCGCCCGACGGCGACGGGAAGGACGCCGGTCGCCGCCGGATCGAGCGTTCCGGCGTGGCCGACTTTCACCTTCCCGTATAGCGGCCGAAGCAAGCGGCGGATGCGCGCGACGACGTCGTGGGACGTGACGCCGGGCGGTTTGTCGACGATGAAAAAGCCTTCGATCGGCGACATCGGGCGATTCACCGCTTCCCTTCCTCCGGATTCGACAACGTCGCACGGAGCACTTCCAGGACGCGCGCGCGGGCTTCGGCCATCGGCGGCGCGAGCGTCGCTCCGGCCGCACGGACATGCCCGCCGCCGCCGAACTTTTGGGCGAGGGCGGCCACGTCGACCCGTCGCCGGGAGCGGAAGCTCGCTTTGATGCCTTCGTCCTGCTCCCGCAGCAAGACGGCCACCTCGACGCCTTCGATGTTGCGCGCATAATGGACGAGTCCTTCCGTATCGTCCAATTCGGCGCCTGCTTCCCGAAGCGCCTCCGCCGTCACTTCGATGAGCGCCACGCGTCCGCCCGCATACAGTTGGATGTCGCCGAGCACGCGGGCGAGCAGACGCAGCTGAGGGAGGCTCATCGTCTCCAGCGCCTGTTCGGCGATGGAATACGGCTCGGCACCGCATTCGACGAGCTCCGCCGCATCGTGGAGCACTTTCGGCGACGTGTTCTGATAACGGAAGCCGCCGGTGTCGGTCAAAAGCCCCGTGTAAAGAGCGGTGGCCAGCGCTTCATCCATGGCGACGCCTACGGCGCGGACGAAATCGTAGACGATTTCGCACGTCGAAGAGGCCTCTGCGCGGACGACGTTGATCTCTCCGTAACGGTCGTTCGTGGCGTGGTGGTCGATGTTCGCGATCCGGGCATCCGAAGAGAGCAGCGCTTCCACGTCGCCGATCCGCGCTCGGTCGGCGCAGTCGACGAACACCGCCCGACGATACGGCCCGCGGGACATCAACGCTTCGACCGTGTGGATCTCCGCGTATCCCGGCAGGTAATCAAAACGTTTCGGAGGATGGTCGGCGTTCACCATCGCCGAACGCCGGCCGAGCTTTTGAATGATCCGGTGCATCGCCGTCTGCGCGCCGAGGGCGTCGCCGTCCGGGCGGACGTGGGAGACGACGAGCACGTCGTCGCGGTCGGCGATGAGCCACCCGTACAACGTCCGGTAAGCGGCCGCAAGCGAATCGATCATCCGCCGCCCCACCGCCCCGAGCCCTCTCCGGCAGACGGATCGCCGTCTTCAACACCGGAAAACCGGTCGCCTTCGTGCCCGCCCGCTTCTTCCGACGCCCCCTTAAGTTCGGAGAGCAGGCGATCGATGCGCAAGCCATAGTCGAGCGAGGTGTCGAGTTTGAAGATGAGTTCCGGGATATGCCGCACCTCGATCCGTCGTCCGAGTTCGGTGCGCAAAAATCCTTGCGCGCGCTTCAGACCCTCCAGCGCCTGTTCCCGCTCTTCCTCATCGCCCATGATGGAGACGTACACCTTGGCTTCCTCGTAGTCCGGCGTCACTTCGACGCCGGTCACGGTGACGAAGCCGATGCGCGGATCTTTGACTTCTTGCTGCAACAAGACGCCGAGTTCTTTTTTGATCTGTTCGGCAATGCGCTGCGGGCGGATACGGCGCATGTGCGTCCCTCCAATTCCAACTCGATCGGCACTCAGACGCTTCAAGTCTGCGGGACGGCCTCCAAAACGTACGCCTCGATGATGTCGCCTTCTTTGATGTCGTTGAAGTTTTGGATCGTCAGCCCGCATTCATAGCCTTGGGCGACCTCCTTGGCATCGTCTTTGAAGCGCTTGAGGGACTCGATTTTCCCCTCGTAGACGACGATACCGTCGCGGATGAGGCGCACCTGGGCATCGCGCGTGATTTTGCCTTCGATCACGTAGCAGCCGGCGATCGTGCCGATGCGCGAAGCGTGGAACGTCTGGCGCACTTCCGCCTGGCCGATGACTTTTTCCTCGTACACCGGCTCGAGCATGCCTTTGAGCGCCGCTTCGATCTCTTCGATCGCCTTGTAGATGACGTTGTACAGGCGAATGTCGATCTTCTCCCGTTCCGCCGTCGCCTTGGCGTTGGCGTCCGGACGGACGTTGAAGCCGATGATCACCGCCCCGGCGGCGGCGGCCAGCATGACGTCGGACTCGTTCACCGCCCCGACGCCGGTATGGATGATGCGCACGCGCACGCCGTCCACTTTGATCTTCTCGATCGAGGCGCTAAGCGCTTCGACGGAACCGTGCACGTCGGCCTTGAGAATGAGATTGAGTTCTTTGACTTCGCCCTGCTGGATCTGATGGAACAGCTCGTCGAGGCTGACGTGTTTTTTCTTGAGTTCCTGTTCACGCTTTTTCATCGCCCGCTCGGCGGCGATGGCCTTGGCCTTGGCGTCGTCCGCAAAGACCATGAACTGATCGCCGGCATCCGGAACGCTGTCGAGCCCGGTAATCTCCACCGGCGTCGAGGGGCCGGCTTCCTTGATGCGCACGCCGAGATGATCGTGCATGGAGCGGACGTGGCCGTACGCCGTTCCGACGACGAGCGCGTCGCCGACTTTGAGTGTGCCGTTTTGCACGAGCACGGTCGCCACCGGCCCCCGCCCGCGGTCGAGCTTCGCTTCGATGACCGTGCCGCGGGCCCGTTTGTTCGGGTTGGCTTTGAGCTCTTTCATCTCGGCGACGAGCAGGATCATCTCCAACAGTTCGTCGATTCCCTGGCCCTTGAGCGCAGAGACGTGCACGAAGATCGTGTCGCCGCCCCATGCTTCGGGGATCAGGCCGTGTTCGGCCAGTTCCTGCTTGACGCGATCGGGGTTGGCGCTCGGTTTGTCGATCTTGTTCACGGCGACGATGATCGGCACGCCGGCATCCTTGGCATGGTTGATGGCTTCCACCGTCTGCGGCATGACGCCGTCGTCGGCGGCCACGACGAGGACGGTGATGTCCGTTACTTTCGCGCCGCGGGCGCGCATCGCCGTAAACGCTTCGTGCCCGGGGGTATCGAGGAAGGTGATCTTCCGGCCGTCTACGTCGACCTGATAGGCGCCGATATGCTGCGTGATGCCGCCGGCCTCCGAGGCCACCACGCGCGTGTGGCGAATGGCATCCAGAAGCGTCGTCTTCCCGTGATCGACGTGTCCCATGATCGTTACCACCGGCGGCCGCGGGACGAGTTCGGCAGGGTCGTCCTGCTCCTCGATCGTCTCGAATTCGACTTCGTTGATGACGACCTTTTTCTCGACCTCAATGCCATATTCGTTCGCGATGAGCGTCGCCGCGTCGAAGTCGATGTCCTGGTTGATCGTCGCCACGATACCGAGCATAAACAGCTTCTTGATCACTTCCGCCGGTTCTTTGCCGATCATGCGGGCGAACTCGGCGACGTTGATGCGATCTTCGATGGCGATCTTCGTCGGTGTCACTTTGTCCTCGGCATACGTGACGTCCTTCATTTTACGATGCTTGTTGCGCTTTTTGCCCGCTCGGACCGGGGTAAAATCGTCGTCAAGCTCGGCCGCCAAAGGCAGCTTTTCTTTGAGCACCGACTTCTTCCCCGGCTTTTTGGTTTCCTGCTTCGGTGAGAGAAACGGCATTTCCTTTTCTTTTTCCTTCTTCGGTCCCCGCCGGCGCGACTCCACCTTTTCCTCGGTCACCGGCGCCGGCGGCACGACGAGGCCACGGCCGCGCCGACCGCCTCCGTGACCGCCGCGGCCGCCGCCGCTCGCCGCCGTTCCGCCGTGACCGCCGCGGCCGCCGGGCGAACTCCCGGGCCCTTGGTTCGGCCCGCGATCGCGGCGGTCGCGATCACCGGCCATCGCGTTCCCGCCTGCCGCCGGCGATCGCCCCTCCGTCTGCGCGCCGGCGATCGCCCCTCCGTCTGCGCGCCGCCGCGCCCGCGGCCGTCGCGACCAGCACGAGACCCGCCGCCGCGCCCGCCGCGTTCGCGGCGTCTGCCCGGACGATCATCGCGCCGCTCGGCGTCACCGGGACGCGAAGAAGCGTCCGCGCCGGTCGTCTGACGCCCGATTTGTGCTCCTCCGGCTGCCTGTTCGGGGCGCGTTTCCCCTTCTCCTCTAGACCCGCCGGGCGTTTTTTTGGCCTCGGTTTCTTCCGATTGGATGGTTTTTGTCTCGTTTTTCACCGTTTCACCTGTCCTCGTCACCGACTGTGATGCTTTTTTCTGCGCTTCTTGGGCTTCGCGGCGCGCCCGCTCTTCAGCCGCCCGCCGCCGAATGTCTTGGAAAAACTGCTCGATCTTTTGTTGTGCTTCCTCGTCCACGACGCTCATGTGGTTGTTGACGGGAAGACCCAGACGCTTGAGTATGGTGATGATCTCCTTGCTCGACATATTGAGCTCCTTGGCGTACTCGTAAACGCGATATTTGGCCATCGGCCCACCCCCTCCTTCATGGTGCCTCTCGGCCCTTTCCGTATGTCCGTTCATGATGTTCGGCGATGCGGCGGGCAAAACCCATTTCCGTCACCGCCAAGACGACGCGCGCTTCTTTTCCGACAGCCCGCCCCAACGTCTCGCGATCGGGTCCCACGATCACCATCACCCCGTAGTGTCGGCACTTGTCGCGCATCGTTTTTTCAGTATTCGGCCCGACATCGCGAGCCAAGACGACGAGTTTGGCCGAACCGTTTTGAATCGCCCGGATGACCGCCTCTTCACCGCTCACAAGGCGCCTGGCCCGCGCGGCCAGGCCGAGGGTGGACAAAAACGGGTTATCGCTCAAGGGCGAGTGCCTCCCACGCCGCGCGCAGCCGTTCGACGATTTCCGGCGTGAATTCGACTTCCAACGCGCGCTGAAATTGCTTTTTTTTGATGGCCACCTCAAAACAGTTGCGCTCCGGACAGACATAGGCACCCCGGCCGTTTTTGCGCCCCGTCGGATCGAGGACGATCTCGCCTTCCGGGGTGCGCACCACGCGCACGAGTTCGCGCTTCGGGCGCTGGTTGCCGCAGGCGACGCAGCGCCGGATGGGGATTTTCTTGACCGCCACGCTCACCCCTCCCTGAGCCGGCGTTCGCTGCCGGCTTCGATCGGCGGAACGTCTACATGCGCCTGAGACATCGGCTTCACGCGCGGCGCCTCACCGTTTGGCCCCGCTCGATCGCCGCTTTGCGCCGCTTGGGCGTTCGCCGCTTGCGGTTCCAAGCCGGCCTCGCGCATCTGGCTTTCGCTTTTGATGTCGATTTTCCAGCCCGTGAGCTTCGCTGCCAGGCGGGCGTTTTGGCCGCGTTTGCCGATGGCCAAAGACAGCTGGTGATCGGGCACGACGACGCGCGTCGCCTTCTCCGCTTCGCTCACGTAGACGGCCGTCACTTTAGCCGGAGAGAGGGCGCTTGCGACAAACGTTTCGGGATCGTTCGACCAGCGGATGATGTCGATCTTCTCGCCGCCGAGCTCTTCGACGATGGCTTGTACGCGAACGCCTTTGGGGCCGACGCAGGCGCCGATCGGATCGACATTCGGATCGCGGGCGTAGACGGCCACTTTGGAGCGATCGCCGGCCTCGCGGGCGATGGCCTTGATCTCCACCGTCCCGTCGTAGATCTCCGGCACTTCTCGCTCAAACAGGCGGCGCAAAAACTGCGGATCAATGCGGGAAAGCATGATCTGCGGGCCCTTCGTCCCGCGCTCGACACGCGTAATGACGGCCTTGATGCGCTCTCCCGGGGTGACGACGTCGCCGGGGAGAAGTTCGTTGATCGGCAGGATGCCCTCGGTTTTGCTCAGCTCCACATACACATTTTTAGCGTCGATGCGCTGTACGGTGCCGATGACGAGCTCGGCTTCGCGATCGACATATTCTTGATAGATCATCCCCCGCTCGACTTCGCGGATGCGCTGGGTGACGACGTTTTTCGCCGTCTGCGCGGCCACGCGGCCGAAGTCTTTCGGCGTCACTTCGTGTTCGACGACGTCCCCCGGGCCGACGCGCGGATTGATTTTTCGGGCGGCGTCCAAGTCGATCTGAAGCCGCGGGTCTTCGACCGTTTCGACGACCGTCTTTTGCGCCAGCACGCGGATGGCGCCGCTCTGTTCATCGATTTCGACGCGGACGTTTTGAGCGGTGTTGTAATTTTTTTTGTACGCCGCGATCAACGCCTGACTGATCGCCTCGAGCAGCACTTCTTTGTCAATCCCTTTTTCGCGTTCGAGATCGTGGATCGCGCTCATAAAATCGACGCGCATCGCGCCTCCTCCTTCGTACCCTCTCGATATGTTCGGACGGACCTTCGATCATCGATCCGTCCTCGCGCTGTCAACGATCCGTCGGCCGTCACCGACGCACCACCGCCGTTTTTGTTCACGGCAACCTTCGCCCGCCGCCGTCGGTGCGCTCACCGGACGAGCGCCCGGCGAGCGATTTTGACCGCCGACCTTGGAATCTCCACCGTCCCCATGTCCGTCTCCAGGACGAGCGGATCGCCTCCGGAGCGCAGCATCCCCTGAAAAACGGTCGTCCCCTCAAGCGGCGTGCGCGTCTCGACGCGGACGATTTTGCCTTCAGCCCAGGAGAACTCGCGCTCGGTTTTGAGCACGCGCTCGGCGCCCGGCGAAGAGACTTCCAGGACATAGCTGTCGGGAATCGGATCTTCTTGATCGAGGACGCGGCCGAGCGCCTCGCTGACCTTGCTGCATTCCTCGATTCCGACGCCGCCGGGCTTGTCGATGTACACTCTTAAAAAACGCGCGCCGCTTTCTTTCACGAATTCGATGTGCACGAGTTCCAGGCCCATCCGCGCCAAAATCGGCAGCACCAGCCGTTCGGTAAGCGTTTCGACGGCTTCCCGGTTCAAAGCCATGCCTCCTTTGCCACTTTGAAGGCAAAAAACGAAGAGTGGGCGCGCCCACTCTTTGCAAGCGGTCACTATAGTATCTCCAATCAACAATGTACCACAACTTCAGCGTCCGCGCAAGGAGGCCCGCACGGCGGCGGTCGCCTCGCCTTGCCGTCCTCCCCAATACGTCAAAAGCAGCGCAAAGAGCGCAAGCCCGAACGCCGTGAGCATCGTCACCCGGACCCCGCGGATGGCCGTCGCGGCGCTTAAACCGCCCCCGGCGCGCTCGAACAACAGCGAGGCCAGCGCGACGCCGAGTACGCGTCCCAAGTTGCGCACGGTGGCGATGATGCCGCCGGTGAGTCCGGTCTGCTCCTTCGGCACGCTCTCCAGCACGGCGACGTTGTTCGGCGCCTGGAAAAAGGCCATGCCGACGCCGAAGAAGGCGAGGCCCGCGGTGGCGATGCTGACCGGCGTGTCCTGCCCGATCGCGGCCAGCCAAAGGAGGGCGAAAGCGGCGAGGGCAAGACCGATGAGCGACGGGGTGCGCGTGCCGAGGCGGTCCGTCATCCAGCCGGAAATGGGGGAGGCGAGAATCATCGCCGCCGCCTGAGCGGCGATGACGAGCCCGACGCGGTCCGAGGTAAGCTCATGAACGATATGCAGGTAAAAGGGCAGTACGATTTGCGGGACGGCGATCAAAATATACGAGACGAGCCCCGTCGTATTGCCGACGGCGAAGGTCCGGATGCGAAACAAAGCGAGGTGAATGAGCGGCTCCGCAACCCGCACGCTCCGGACGATGTACAGTGCGAAAAAGACGGCGAAGAGGCCGAAGGCGGCCAAAGACGGGGAATCCAAGAAAGCGTAGCGGTTTAAACCGTTCATCCACTGCATGAGCGCGGCGACGGAAATCATGAAATAGACCGCGCCGACGACGTCGATCGGGCGATCGCCCTTCCGTTCCGGCACCCGGCGCTCGAGCAGGAAGAAAGCGCCGAGGGCGGCAGCGACGCTGAACGGCACGTTCAACCAGAAGATCGACGGCCAACCGAAGTAATGCAGCAACAATCCGCCGATCGCCGGGCCGACGATCGTCCCGATGGCCACGACGCTGCCGATCATCCCCAGCGGGCGACCGCGACGCCCCGGCGGAAAGCTGTCGGCGACGATGGACATGACGTTGGCCTGGATCAGGGCGCTGCCGATGCCCATGGCCAGGCGATAGACGATGAGCGCCGAAAGCGACTGCGCGATCGCCGCCAGCGCGGAAAACCCGCCGAAGATGAGCACGCCGGCGATGAAAAACGGCTTGCGCCCGTAGACATCGGACAATTTGCCGATGATCGGGAGCACGCCGGTGATGATCATCAGGTAGCCGACGAGAACCCAGGACAGCGTTTCCAGCGATGTTTGAAACGCCGCTTGAAGCGTCGGCAGCGCGACGTTCAAGACGCTCATGTCGACGTTGACCATAAACGTACCCGTGGTGACGATGGCGAAAATGACCCACGGGTACCAAGATCGTTCTTTGAAATCCATGGATGAAAGCCTCCAGACCGTCAAGCGCAGCACGGGAGGTCGCATTTCGGAAAAACAACTATACCGGAAAAACGTCGCTCGAGAGGTATCGTTCCCCCGTATCGGCGGTCATACTCACGACGAGCTTGCCCGGGCCGAGCCGCTCGGCGAGCTTGAGCGCGGCGAAGACCGCGGCACCGGATGACGGGCCGACCAGGATGCCCTCTTCACGCGCCAGACGTCGCGTGATCTCGTACGCCTCGTCGTCATCGACGAGGAAAATGTGGTCGTAAATCGAGCGATTGAGGATCGGCGGAATGAACCCGGGGCTCGTCCCGACGAGCTTGTGCGGTCCCGGCTGTCCGCCGGAGAGGACCGGTGAGCCCTTCGGCTCGACGACGGCGATGACGAGATCCGGAAAGACGGACTTCAGCACCTCGCCGGTACCGGTGACCGTCCCTCCCGTGCCGGACGTGGAAACGAAACCGTCCAACCTCCGACCCAGCTTTTCCACCTGGGCGATGATCTCCCGGGCCGTCGTTTCCCGGTGCGCCTGGGGATTGGCGGGGTTTTCGAATTGCATCGGAATAAAGCTGTGCGGAATTTGCACCGCAAGTTCGCGCGCTTTTTCCACCGCGCCGGGCATCTTTTTCTCCTGCGGCGTGAGCACCACTTCTGCCCCATACGCCTGAAGCAGCTTGATCCGCTCGATCGTGCTCCCTTCCGGCATGACGAGGATACAGCGGTAGCCCTTGGCCGCCGCGACCATCGCCAGTCCGATCCCCGTATTGCCGGAAGTCGGTTCGATGATGACGCTTTTTCCCGGCGTGATGAGCCCACGGGCTTCGGCGTCCTTGATCATGTAATACGCGGCCCGGTCCTTGACGCTCGCGCTCGGGTTGAAGCTCTCCAGCTTGACGTAGATGTCCGCGTGCCGCGTGGTGACGAGCCGATTGAGCTTGACCAGAGGCGTTTCGCCGATCAGCTCGTAGATGTGGTTTGCGACGCGCATCGTTTCGCCTCTTTCTGTGAATCGGCTTTCAACTTTCATGCCATCAAGATATCATCTTTCGAAGCGGCTGTAAATATGAGGGCGAGGGCGGCCGTCATCGCCCGTTCTTCCAAGCATGCATCGATTGAACAAACGCGCGATATGCGGACAAATGCCGTTTCCGATCTTCTTCCGAAAGGCCAAGGGCTTCCGCCAGTGCTTCGCTGACCTCGGCCGCCACATCCAGCCCGTTGTCGCCGCTGAACAACGCCTCCGGAAAACGCCGCACCAGAACATCTTCCAAAGAAAGCGCGGCTTCCTCTTGGACCGTATACCGTGCCACCGCCCGAAGTACGCGGATACGCGGCGGTTTATCCGCGTCGCGTTCCGCCAGTCGATCCAAAACGTCTTGATAGTGGCTGCCAAAATGCGCCACCAGCGTTTTCACCTGATCCATCGGAAGTTCATGCCGCTTCGCTTGCGCTAAAATGGCCGCCTCATTCGGCAGGTCCACCCCGCCCGGCAACGCCCCGGTTGCCCCATCCTCCCGAACTTTTGTCTTCGTCTCGGGAAAGACATCGTCGACGATGTGCCTGGCCATGGCCTGGTAGGCGGTGAGTTTCCCACCTCCGACGGTCAAGAGGCCGGAAGCACTCCGAAAAAGCTGATAATCCCGTGAAACCGAACTGGGATTCTTGACGTCTCCGGGCGCAATGAGCGGCCGAATCCCTGCCCAAGTGCTGACGACATCTTGATCGTCGATCTTGACGTCGGGGAACGTCCGCTCGATCGCCGCCAACACGTAGCGGACGTCTTCCGCTTCGACCGTCGGATGCGCCGGATCTCCGTCGTACACCGTATCCGTCGTACCGGCATAGACGTATGCCCCTCGCGGTACGGCGAACATCATCCGCCCGTCCGTCCCGCGCATGACGACGACATGGCGAAGCGGCAGTCTATCTTTCGGCACGGTGATGTGAATCCCTTTTGTCAGCAACAAAATCCGCGAAGAACCCGAATCGTCGAGCCGCCGCACATGATCCGCCCAAGGGCCGGAGGCATTCAGCACTTTCCGTGCAGAAACGGTGATGACGTCGCGGTCGCCGAAACGATCCTCGATCTCGACGCCGGTGATTTTCCCGGCGGCATCCTTCCGAAAACCGACCACTTCCGCCCGGTTGAGCACCACCGCCCCCTGCGCACGCGCCTGGCGCATGACCGCGATCGTCAGGCGCGCATCATCGGTTACGGCATCGACGTACATCGCCGCGCCTTTTAGACCTTCCGAACGAAGCAGCGGCTCTTCGGACAACACGTCGGCGGAGCGAAGCCGACGATGGCCGAGCGTCCCGAGATCCCGGCCGGCATAACGATCGTATAACCACAAGCCCAGGTGGAGCATCCAGAGCGGATCAGGATCGCCCTTGTACACCGGAAAGATGAACCACTCCGGCCGGACGAGGTGCGGCGCCATCTTCATGAGGCGCATGCGTTCCACGACCGACTCGCGCACCAGCCGAAACTGCCGCTCTTTGAGATAGCGGAGACCGCCGTGGATGAGCTTCGTGGAGCGGCTGCTCGTCCCGGAAGCAAAATCTCGCCCTTCGACGAGCGCGACCGTAAGTCCTCTGCGGGCCGCCTCAGCGGCGACCCCCATCCCGGTGATGCCGCCGCCGATGACGAGAAGGTCAAACGCCGTCGATTGCAGCTGCTGAAACGCCTGTTCGCGCCATACCGCTCGGTGAATCATTTACCTGGCCCACCCTTTAGCTCGTTCGACGGCTCTCAGCCAGCCGCTGTAGCGTTTTTGCCGCTCTTCCTCCGTGATTGCCGGTTCAAAGCGCCGATCCATCTTCCACAGCGCCTCGATCTCCTCTAGACTTTCCCAATAGCCGACCGCCAGCCCGGCCAAGTAAGCGGCTCCGAGAGCCGTCGTTTCATGGACGATCGGACGGTCCACCGCAACGTTCAACACATCAGCCTGAAACTGCATCAGCCAATCGTTTTGCGCCGCGCCCCCGTCGACGCGCAAGGCATCGAGCTTCAAACCCGCTTCTTTTTGCATGATTTCAAGCACATCCCGCGACTGATAGGCGATCGATTCCAGAGCCGCCCGAATGAGATGATGCCGGCCGGTACCCCGCGTAAGACCGACGATCACCCCCCGGGCGTAAGGATCCCAGTACGGCGCTCCCAAACCGGTAAATGCCGGGACGAGGTAAACCCCGCCGGTGTCCTCGACCGCCCGGGCATGCGCCTCCGTCTCGTCCGCCCGGGCGATCAACCCCAGTTCGTCTCTGAGCCACTGCACGACCGCGCCGGCGATGAAAATGCTCCCCTCCAGCGCATACCACACCTGATCGCCGATCCGCCAAGCGACCGTCGTCAAAAGCCCTTTTTCCGACAGCACCGGGCGCGCTCCGGTGTTCATGAGGAGAAAAGCGCCCGTTCCGTACGTGTTTTTGGCCATCCCCGGACGAAAGCCGGCCTGGCCGAAGAGCGCCGCCTGCTGATCGCCGGCGACGCCGGCAATGGAGACGGGCGCGCCAAACCAATCGGGCAAAGTGTCGCCGAAAATGCCGCTCGACGGCCGAACTTCCGGTAGGATCGCCTTCGGCACGCCGAACCATTCAAGAAGCTCATCGTCCCACGTAAGCGTCCTGAGATTGAAGAGCAGCGTTCGCGAGGCGTTCGACGGATCGGTGGCGTGCACCTTCCCGCCGCTAAGCTTCCAGATGAGCCACGTATCAACCGTTCCGAAGGCGAGCTCCCCGCGTTCGGCCCGCGCCTTGAGCTCCGGATGCGTTTCAAACAGCCAGGTGAGTTTCGTCGCCGAAAAATACGGGTCGAGCACAAGCCCCGTCTTCGCTCGTACAGCAGGTTCAAGCCCTTGCGCCTTCAGACGGTCACAGATCGCGGCCGTCCGGCGATCCTGCCAGACGATCGCGCGATGGACCGGCTTTCCCGTTTCGCGTTCCCAGAGGAGCGTCGTTTCCCGTTGGTTGGTCACGCCGATGGCGGCGATGTCTTCGGCCCGAACGCCTGCTTCGTTCAATACCGCCTGCGCCGCCTTGAGCTGCGTTTGCCAAATGTCCGGCGGATCGTGCTCTACCCACCCCGGCTGCGGGTAAATTTGCCGAAATTCCTGGCTTTTCATCGCCAGCGGGCGGCCTTCCCGATCGAACAGGATCGCCCGCGAACTGGTCGTGCCTTGATCGAGCGCGAGGATGTAGCGGCTCATGCGTGTATCCCTCCTTTGTGCGTCATGCTCAAAAATCAACCGGAGTTCCCATCGACATCTTCGCCACCGCCATCCGCGCGGTCTTCAGATCGTTGACGATCTGGGAGATCTGCAAATGCCCTCCCACGCTCAACAGACGAGCGAGGTCATGGAAAGAGGCCTTGGTCCGCTTTTTGAGAAACGCCAGCATCGCCAGCCCCGCTTCCCGGGCCGCTTCATCCAACGTCAAGCCCGAAGCGATGCTCACCCACCGCTCCCGGGTTTCCAGGAAAGGCCACGGTTCTTGACGGCCTTTGATCACCTGAAAGCGGAGCTTCACGCGTCCGGCCACTTCCACGCCGCAACAGCCCGATTCTCCGTCTCCCATGGCGGCATGAAGATCGCCCAGAGCAAACAAAGCCCCATCCACGAATACGGGAAGGTATAAACGACTTCCGGCGGTGATCAAACGGGTATCCATATTTCCGCCGTGACGCCCGGGCGAGATGGTCGACACCGCTTCCTCGGCCGGGGTCGTGCCGATGACGCCGATCATCGGTTCCTTCGGAATGCGAAAACCACCGGGAAGCAGCACTTCCTCCTCCCCGATCGGGATCCGTCGGACTTCCGCATGCGCCAGCATCTTCCCGTATAAGGCGGAACCCGGCCGCAAATAGATCGTGCCGACGTCTTCGACATGAATGTCTAGAATGTCCACGGCCAACGTATCTCCGGACTCTGCCCCTTCGATATAAAAGGGACCCGTCACCGGATTGATGCCTTTGATCGGCATCACCACCGGGTCACCGGTATGTTCTTCGACCAACTGGTTGCGGTAGCAGTCAACGGTTTCGATCGCATAAACCTCGCCGGGGATCAAGCGGTCATAGACCGGATTGTCCTTGGAAAAGCTGTACACGAGATGCGTCGCCTTAAACGTTTGCACGAAAAATCACGCTCCTCTAAAGCCGTCAAGCATAAAGGGATTCAACCAGGAGAATCTGCAGCGGATCGGTTTCGATCCGGATGTGTGCCCCCAGCGGGATGGGCAAGTTCGGCAAACTGTGGCCGGCCGGAAATCCGATCACCACCGGCTTGTTCATGCCCGAGAAATAATCCGCCCAAATGTCTTCCAGCGAAAGCGAAGGGCGATTCGGACCCGGTTCGCAGTCCGTAAACGTGCCGAGAAGGATCCCCGCCGCCGCGTCCAGTTTGCCGGCCAGCTTCAGCTGACACAGGAGGCGGTCGATCCGGTACGGCGCCTCGCCGACATCTTCCAGAAACAAGATTTTGCCCCGGGTGTCCACCTCCCACGGCGTCCCAAGGAGGGAGGCAACCAGCGATAAATTGCCGCCGACGAGGGCTCCGGCGGCGCTCCCGTGGGCAAGGACGCGCATGGAATTGAAGAGGGTGCGAAGGGCATCGTCTTCCACATAAGGCGCCAACATTGGACCGGTTTGGACACGCCCGAACAATAGATCGGCCAGCAGGCGGTCTTGAACCTGTGGGACGCCTTGCGCGCGGCGTTCGACCACCGGGGCGTGCAGGGTGATGAGGCCGAGCGTTCGGCCGACGAACGCGTGCAACGCCGTCACATCGGAGTAACCGAGCAACCATTTCGCATGGGGACGAAGACGGGCCACATCGAGCCGGTCCAGGATTCGTACGGCGCCATACCCGCCGCGCGCCGCCCAGACGGCCCGCACGTCAGGATCTTCCCACGCGCGCATGAAATCTTCCGCCCGAAGCGCGTCCTCCCCGGCCAGATACCCGCGCCGCGCGTCTACCGACGGGCAGAGTCGAACGCGCAATCCGAGCCGTTCGATCCATCGTACGCCGCGTTCCAATGCTTTCGGATCCGTCGGACTTGACGGGGCGACCACGGCGATCGTATCGCCGGATTTGAGCGGCTTAAGACGCCTGCGTCGCATCATCCGCCCCCCTCTCCCACATTCGATCACCGGTCATTCTTCGATGATCGGCCGCACAAATCCTCCCGTATCCCGTAGCCGCGCCCGCGCCTCGTCGGCGGTCATCCCGGTGAGGAGCATCACGAGCGCCACCTTCACTTGCCGATCGGCGGCGGAAAGCGCCTGGGCTGCTTCCGCATAAGAAACGCCGGTGAGCATCATCAGCATGCGACGGGCCCGTTCGATGAGCTTGGCGTTCAGCGGCCGGAGATCGATCATCAAATTTTTGTACGTCTTACCGAGCAAAACCATCGAGGCGGTGCTCAGCATGTTGAGGACCATTTTTTGCGCCGTCCCGGCCTTAAGCCGCGTCGAACCGGTGAGCACTTCCGGACCGGTCGGCAGCTCAATGGCGATGTCCACCAGGCGGCTCACCTCGGCGCCCCGGTTATTGGCGATCGCGATCGTCACCGCGCCCAAGCGGCGCGCGTGGATGAGCGCCTGTTTGACGTACGGTGTTCGGCCGCTGGCGGTGATGCCGACGACCGCATCCCGCTCGCTGACTTGCAAATTGATCAGGTCATCGCTTCCGGCGTCGATGTCGTCTTCGGCCCCTTCGATCGCCGCCGTCATCGCCAGAGCCCCCCCGGCCAACACCGCAACGACCATCTCCGGATCGGTGCCGAACGTCGGCGGGCATTCGGAGGCATCGAGCACACCGAGGCGACCGCTTGTTCCCGCCCCGACGTAGATGAGCCGGCCCCCGCGTTGAAATTGCTCCACGATGCGCTCGACGGCCCGGGCGATATTGGGGAGCGCCTTTTGAATGACGCCCGCGATGGTCGCGTCCTCTTCATTCATCAAAGTGACGATCTCAAGTGCGGTCATCTGGTCGAGCCGTTCGGACTTCGGATTCGGCTGTTCCGTCGCGAGGCGATCCAGATCGGTCATCACAACATCGGCTCCTTTGAAATTCTTCGTCTGCGGTTCATTTACAGCCGGTGCGATTCGACGGCGATGTCGTGCCGAAGGGTATCCAAAAACGCGGAGCCGGCTTCATTGCCGGCTTCATCACCGGCAAGTCTGCGCGCCAAAAGGACTGCTCCGACCACCGGCGGAACGACATCGGGATACACCTCGTAACGGTCGGCGAGCGCCGCTTGCACTTGCGCCCGGAGCGGTGAATCGAGGTGCATCAGCCCACCGGCAAGCACGACCGGCACGCGCTCGAGCGAAAAACACGCTTGTTTTTGAACCGCATCGACGAGATCGATCAGCGCCTGAACCGCTTCGGCCACAATCGCCTGAGCGACCTCATCGCCCTCCCTGGCCAGGGTCAAAACAAGCGGCGCGACTTCCGGAATCCGCTGAAGGATGTCCGGCGTCCGATAAACAAAGCGAACCAGCGCTTCGATATCGTCCAGTTCGAAATGTTCGAGCACGCGATCCGTCAACGCCGTCGGCGCGCCGCGCCCGTCGTAACTCTGCACGACCCGAACGAGCGCACGCCTGCCGAGAGCGAATCCGCTTCCTTCATCGCCCAAGAGATACCCCCAGCCGCCGGCACGGTAAGCCCTGCCGGCCTCGTCATAGGCGAACGCGATCGAGCCCGTCCCGGCGATGAGCACGATCCCCGTCGCCTCGCCGCCGCGCGCGGCGGCGAGGGCGACCAACGCGTCATGATCGACCCGCGTCGGCACGCCCGGCCAAGCGCATTCGAGCCAAGCCGCCATACGCGATCGGTCCGCCTCACGCCCCATCCCCGATAAACCGAGAAACACGCCCCGGAATTCAACCGCATCGCCCAGCGCCCCACGGATATGCTCGAAGATTCGACTCAACACCTTCGTGGCCTGTTCCCAACCAAAGCGATGGACGTTTGCCCCCTCATCGGTCAGATCCAGCAGCACTTTTCCTTTCCCGCTCGCGACGACGGCCCGCGTCTTCGTCCCGCCGCCATCGACACCGACGTAGACCGGGATGCGTTCGGGCTTCATCCTGTTTATGGCCTCCTACTTTCCAAAAGCCGCGGCATGTAACTTCCGTCGCCAAGGAACGATGCCTTCCCGCGGATATGGATGAACGCGATTCGTCAAGGCGACGACTTCGGTGTCCGTATGCGGATCGTACCACATCGACGTACCGGTAAAACCGGTGTGGCCGAACGCCCCGGAAGAAGCCGCCGTTCCCGCCGAGCAGCCCCCCTCCCACGCCGGCGTCCCCTGCGTCGGGGCCGCTTCAAAACCGAGCGCGCGGGCGGAATTTAAATGAGCCGTATGGTTTTGCGTCGCATAGCGAACGATCGATTCTGACAAAAAGTTGCGCCGTCCGACTCGCCCTCTGTCTCGCCACATCGACAAGTACGCGGCCACATCTTGCGCCGTCGAAAACAGCCCGGCATGCCCGCTTACCCCGTGCAAGCCGTAGTAGGCGTTGCCGTCATGCACCTCGCCGCAGATCGTCCCCGTCCGCCAGGGGAGCCGGGCGACATCATCCAAGGTCGGGCAAAAGCGAATGTCCGACTGCCCTCCTCCCGCACCTTGCGCCGTCATCGAACTTTCTTGAGGGAATTGCGCCACAAAAGACTCGGCGGCTTGGCGCTCATAGCCGTTCATGCGTTCCGTCGCGACAAATTGTGATCTGGGGCGTTGTAAGAACGGTACAGCACCTGCCTCATCATCACCGGCTTCACCATCGCCTACCTGGGAATCCCCTGCCGCGCACGCACGAAGCAGGGAAAGGCGGCGATAACCCGTATCCTTGAGGTCGAGCGGATCAAAGACAAGCAAGCGGGCCACTTCGTCCAACGGTCGGTCCCAGATACGCTCCAGAATTCTGCCGAGCAAAATGAAACCGAGGTCGCTGTAGACGACGCGAGCGCCCGGCGCATGGGCAAGCGGTTCTGCCGCAATCAAGGCTTCATAAGCTTCGCCGGAACGTGCCACGAGATAGTACGGACGCCAGGCCGGAAGACCCGACGTATGGATGAGCAAATGATGGATCGTGACCGCCGCCTTTTGTGCATGCACTTCGTCGCCTGTGGCCTGATTTTTGGAGAGCCATCCCGACACATAGCGCGAAACCGGATCTTCCAAGCCGAGTTTCCCTTGTTCGACGGTCCGCAAAACAGCCGGCAGCGTCGCCATCACTTTCGTCAGGGACGCCAGATCGAAGATCATCGTTTTTTCCATCGAGCGCTCCTTGGGCACTTGTTCCGCATAACCGAACGCTTCATATAAGACCACGCGGCCCCGGCGCTTGATCAGAATGACAATCCCGGGAAAGATGCCTTCCGAAAGTCCGTCCTCGATGACTTGGATCACGCGGTTCAGATCGTAAGCCACTCCTAAAGCCCTCCTACGCCGAGCGCAATTGAAGACCGCACCGGCCTAAGCAGGCGGCGCGGTCCCATCGCATCGTCTCTGCCATTTCTTTACTCAAAAAACGGCAATCGTTTCCTGAGCGTGCCCCGCGGTACGGCAAACGCTTGGGCGCGCTTAAACCCGACCGGCGCCCCTCTGACGACCGTGAGCGCCTGATAGTATTCGATAAACGGAAAGCCCGACGTCTCTCCCCGGGCGTAGGCATAGGCGTTCATCGCCTTTACCCACGTCTCGTAAGCTTCATCAGGGATATCAATAAATACTTCGGGTTCAAAGTCATACGGATCCTCCCAGTTGTCGGCATAATACACCTTACTGACGTAATGGGCCGGAAGCTTTCGCTCGATCGTCTTCAACCCGGCGTAAAAATGGGCATCCTGAACGATCAGGTGGGTGTTCGTATGATCCTTGTGGATGCTCCCCTTCCAGTGGGTGATGAGGATATCGGGTTTGAGTTCGCGGATGATATCGGCCACTTCGTATTTGATGTGATCGTCAACCGGTAACTCTGCATCCTTGTAATCCAGAAAGCGGACATCCGCCCCGAGCATCTCGGCCGCCTGATGCGCTTCCTCAATCTTCTGTTTCTTGTACTCTTCCGGCGACAGGCGCGGATGTCCCTTTTCGCCGAGCGTCAGATGCAAAAGCGTCGCCCGGTGGCCCGCCAGCGTGTACTTGGCGATGACCGCTCCGGCAGTCAGTTCCATATCGCCGGCATGAGCACCGATCGCGAGAATGTGTACCGGCTTTGCCATGTCTGCTCACCTCGTCCACGAGTGTCTCATCACGTGAAACTTCCGTGTGATCACAAACCCTGCCTGGCGATACAAATGTCCCGCAGCGCTTTCCTCGCCCGTCCAAAGGAACCAGGCACCGTGCAGCCCTTTGGCGCACATGCCCTCCAAACAGAGGTAAAGCAAGATTTTGCCCAAACCCTTGCCTTGAAACATCGGATCCACACCGAACGGGCCAAAGCGCTCGGGAATCCCCTCGTACCCACCGTGCATGCTAAAGCCGACGATCCGCCCCTCGTATTCAGCGACCCAGATCTGATCCAGCGGGAGCCCCTGCAAAATGCCTTCCCGGATCGAACGTCCCCAGTCGGGATTGAACACGGTGTTGGCGAACGTCATCAGCGGGTAGAGATGCCGATCTTCCGCCCGGGAAAAGGCATATCCCTCCGCCTCTCGAGCACGAATGAGCGCCCGAACGTCGCCGGGAACTTCGAATCCGACAAGCGATCGATCCATGGCCACCGGTGAATACAGCTTGACGAAACCTTCCTTGAGCAGAAACCGGTAGCCTTCCGGATAAGCCGCCTCATCGATTCCCGGCAAGAAGTAGTTTGGTGCATAGGAGGCGAAAAAGAGATGTTTACGCCCTTTTTGCGTTACGAAGGTTTTGGCGGCCCGCATCATCCGCGACGCAATGCCCCGCCGGCGATGATCCGGATGAACGAAAAAAACAGTGATCCACGCGTTATCCGGCTCCAGATCATCGCCGTACAAGGGAAGGCGGCGGACGAGCGCCAGCATAAAGCCGACGACGTGCCCGCTCCCGTCCGTGGCGACGATCGCCCCTTCCGGATCGAAGTTCGCGTCAAGGAGCACCTTCTTCCGGAACCGTTCTGGGGTTATCGGATCACGCGGCATGCTCTCCCGCCACGCCGCGACGATTGCTTTTTCATCGCCCGGTCTGTAAGGCCTGATCTCGTACATCCATCCTACCCCCTGCCTGCAATTTCCGAATCCGGATTTTTGAATAACCTGCAGGCGAGTCTTCTATTCGTATAGAAGAAAACCTTGGCGTCGCACGGCAAAGTGTTGCGCGGCTTCCTGCCATTCCTGATCGATCTCTTCGACCGGGCGGCCGCGTTCGAGCGCCTCGCGATAGTACGGCGCTCCCCAAAGCAGATCGATAAAATAGCGCCCCTGATGAGGTTCGAGCCAGGCAAACGCGTCCGGGTAAAGGCGTCGAATCACTTCGATCATCTTGAGTCCAAGAAAAGTGGGACGCACAGCGCCTGCATCGGTCAGATGGACATGTACTCCCTCCACGCGGGTATCGCGGTGTTTGGAATAAACGGGCATAAAAACGATCGGGCGAAAGCGAACCCCTGGAAGGTCGAGGGCATTCAACGCTTCAGCGAGGCGCTCGGATTCAATCCACGGCGCCCCGATCCACTGAAAAGGAAACGCCGTGCCGCGCCCTTCGGAAAGATTGGTCCCCTCGAAAAAACCCGTCCCGGGATAAAGCACCGCCGCCTCATAGGACGGCATGTTCGGAGAAGGCGGAACCCAAAGCAGCCCCGTCTCCGGCCAATGCATCGTCCGATGCCAACCTTCCATCGGAACGACGGTCAAATCCACCGTATACCCTCGCTCCTGATGGTAAAAGAGAGCCAGTTCCCCCATCGTCATGCCGTGGCGGATCGGCAGATCGTAGGCGCCGACGAACGAGCGCATCTCGCGCGAAACGCCCGCGCCTTCGATCGCCATCCCGCCGATCGGATTCGGCCGATCGAGCACGACGAGCGGCAAACCGACCTCCTCTGCGCGATCCATCACCTTCCACATCGTCGAGATATACGTGTAGAACCGTACACCGACGTCTTGAAATTCGAGCATGAGCACGTCGAGATCGCGGAGCTTGTCGCGGGGAACGTCCTTGGAAGCACCGTAGAGGCTTACGATCTCAAGACCTGTTCGGCGATCGAACTCATGGTCGACGTGGATTCCCGCCTGAGCGACGCCGTAAAAGCCGTGCTCAGCCGAGAACAAGCGGACAACGTCGGCCCCGTGCGCGATCAGACGATCGACGGTCCGCACGAATGAACGATCGACGCCGGTGTAGTTCGTGACCAGCCCGATCCGCTTGTGCTCCCAAAGCGCGCGGTAAGACGTCTCAAACAGCCGTTCCGATCCCAGCTTCATGAGGGCAAGACCACCTTTCCCATGACGGCGCGCTTCCGGGCACCGGT
Source organism: Hydrogenibacillus sp. (assembly GCA_014896255.1). Classification (GTDB taxonomy): domain Bacteria; phylum Bacillota; class Bacilli; order Thermicanales; family DSM-22653; genus Hydrogenibacillus. Next base: position 2,765 of record JADBKT010000011.1, on the reverse strand, counting down.
CGCCGACGGCAGTTGATTGGGCATGCGATGGATCGCCTCGTTGCCGAGAAGGGCAAAGGCGACCGCTTCTTTGGCTTCGGCAGGGATGCCATACCGATCGCTCCGATCGACGGCAAGCTCCGGAAGCGCCGCCCTGAGCCCCTCAAGAAGCGCCCCGTTGCGTGCGCCGCCGCCGGAGACGATGAGCTCGTCGACGCGCGTTTGGCCGAACACGTGCGTCCGCAGCGCCCCGGCGATCGTCTCGACCGTGAGCGCGGTCACCGTCGCCACGCGGTCCTCGAAGGAAACGCCGCGCCGATCCCCTTCCGCCCAGAGCATCTCGGCGTAGCGGCGGCCGAACTGCTCTCGACCGGTCGACTTCGGCGGCGGCAGACGGTAATAGGGATGCTCGAGGAGCGCACGGAGCCATGCCGCATCGACCGTACCGGCGCGCGCGAAGGCTCCGTCGCGGTCATACGTCGCGGTACCGTCGGTACCGAGCTGGACGAACGCATCGATGATCATGTTGCCCGGTCCGGTGTCAAAGGCGAGCACGTCCTCCGGTCGGGCCCCCGCGCCGACGACCGTCACGTTCGCGATCCCGCCGATGTTGAGCAGCACCCTGCCGCGCGTCGCATCGCGAAAGAGCACGTAGTCGGCGTAGGGAACGAGCGGCGCGCCTTGCCCGCCGACGGCGAGATCGTGCGGGCGGAAGTCGCCGACGACGACTTTTTGCGCCCGCTCGGCCAGCACCGCCAGCTCGCCGATCTGAAGCGTCGCCCCCGCCTCCGGCAGGTGATGGATCGTCTGTCCGTGAGAGCTGATGAAGTCGACTGCCGACCACGGCACACCGGCCGCTTGGGCCGCCTCTTTGGCCACATCCGCATACAGCTCGGCCAATCGGACGCTAAGCACCGCAATTTCGTCGACCCGGCTGGTCTCCGGATCGCTCGCCGCAAGAAGCCGCGCCCGAAGCGACGCATCGTACGGCACCGAAAAGAAACCGAGGAGCTCGACGGACGTTTCAAGCCCCGCCCCGCGGAGGCGCACGACGGCGGCATCCACACCGTCAAGCGACGTCCCCGACATGAGCCCGACGGCGACCTTGACGTGTTTTTCGGCGAGCGGCAAATACCAAGCCATTCACATTCTCCCTCGCTGATCGAATCTTTGTGGTTTTTCCTCTCACCGAGACAAACCAAAACCGGCGGCGGCCATGCCGGGGATCGTGACCGGAAGCTTTCCGCACGGGGATAATTGACCGAAGCAGATCTGCACCGCAGCGGATAAAGCCGGCGATGTGAATTCATAGGCAGCAAGAAAAGCCCCAACATCGGGGAAAGCCATGAGATCGTACGGATTCCGCATCGCGATGACGATCACCGGCTTGCCCAGGGCGATTAAGCGGCGTACGATTTCAGCCTGCTTTTGATGCAAGTGCGCGTTCATTGTGCCGATGAGGATGGCAGCGGCATTTGCCGCAGTGTCGGCGATCGCTTCCATCTCTTCGTCGGTCGGCTCCGGACTGTACGTCATCACGGTCACGTTGTCATGGTGGGAGAGGACCGCTTCTTTCAACGCGTCCGTCGTATAACGTCGATCCTCGACCATCGAGAAAACCCCGCCGCCCGGGTAGACGACCATCAGGAGTGCCGATGGGTCGAGTTTGAGCGGAATGATTCCCTCGTTCTTAACCAGCGTGACCCCTCGGGCATACAGGTCGTTCGACAGCGCCGCATGTTCCGAACTGCCGACCATGTTCAAGGCAGCACGGTTGCTGGGAATCGCCGTCTCCCAGGCGGTGTACTTCGCCTTCAGTCGAAGTACGCGAAGGACGGCTTGATCCACGAGTGCTTCGGGAATCTCACCGCTTTCCACGGCTTGGGCGATGCGCTGGATCGCCTCTTTTTGGAGCGCGTACGTGTGCGAGATGAGCAAGAGATCGTTGCCGGCAATGAGCGCTTGAAGCGCTCCTTCGACCGTACCGACGGTATCAGCGATCGCCTTCATCTCCAGGCAATCGGTGATGACAACGCCTGAAAAACCGAGCGTATCTCGCAAGAAGTCGGTCACCACCGCCCGGGAGATGGTCGCCGGCACGCCGCGATGGGACTCTAAAGCAGGAAAGTCGATATGCGCGGTCATCACACAATCGGCCCCCGCGGCGATCGCTTGACGGAATGGAACCAGCTCAATCGCTTCCAGGCGCTCAAGATCGTGCGCAATTGTCGGCAAAGCCAAGTGAGAATCGACATCGGTGTCGCCGTGACCGGGGAAATGCTTGATCGTCGGGACAACGCCCGCTTCCTGATACCCTTTCACGGCGGCGACGCCATGCCGGGCCACCAGCTCGGGCCGTTCCCCGAAAGAACGAATGCCGATGACCGGGTTGGCGGGATTGTTGTTTACATCGATCACCGGCGCCAAGTTCATGTTCACCCCGAGCGCCTTGAGCTCCCGACCGGTCGCCCGAGCGACGGCCGCTGTCGCTTCGGGATCATCCACCGCGCCAAGAAACATATTCCCGGGAAAAAGCGTGGTTCCCTCACCCAAGCGACGGACAACTCCGTTTTCTTGATCGGTCGAGATCAAAAGCGGATACGGCTGTCCGGCGCGACGCGCCGCCTCTTGGAGCGAGACATTGAGGGCATAAAGCTCCTCGCTCGTCCCGATGTTCCGGCCGAATAAGATCACCCCGCCGACATAGTCATTTTCGATGAGGTCCAAAATCTCTTGACTCGGCGTCTTGCCGTGAAATCCGACCATCATCAACTGGCCGATTTTTT
>JADBKT010000010.1 GCA_014896255.1 Hydrogenibacillus sp. | reverse complement strand
ATCGCTCAACCCGCGGTGCGCTCGGATCTTGAAGCCGGCTCATGACGCCGTCGGAGACTTCCGAAGACCGCCTACGGAATGCCGCGAAAATGACTGTCCACGCATCTCTTCAGCACGCGGGTTACTTACAAGCGCCTTCATCCACGTCGGCGCCGAAGATTTCGCGGATCACGCCCGTTGTCTTTGCTTTCTCAATTGCCGCGTCGATCTTCTCAAGCAGCTCTTGGTTGCCCTTCCTCACCATGATGCCATAGCACTCTTTTTCAAACGACGGATCATCAAAGTAGCGCAGTTTCACCTTCGGGTTGTTCTTCGCGTATTCCATGACAACGGCGTTGTCGGCGATGACGGCGTCGGAGCCACCGCCGAGCAGATCTTGAATGGCCAACGGCATCGATTCATACGACTTGATCTTCGGGCTCGTCTTGCCGAGCAAGTTTTGGGCGACGATGTGTCCGGTCGTCGCGTTTTGCACGCCGACATATCGCGCCGTTTTCAAATCCTCGAGCGTCTTCATCTGAGGTCAAACGACTTTCGTCGATCATCCGTGATGGAGATCGACGAAATAGCCAGATCAATCCCGCCATTTTTGACCTCTTGAAAGAGGGAATCCCACGGAATGTTCTTTACATCGACTTGAAAACCGCCCAGTTCGCCAAGCTTGTGGATAAACTCAATGCTCCAGCCGACGATTTCGCCCTTGTCGTTCACGTATTCAAACGGCGCATACGCCGCATCCGAACCGACGATGTACGGTCGATCGGACGAAGTTGACTGCGTCGTCACATCACTCCGTCCACAGGCAGCGGCGCCGAACAACCCTATAATGAAGAGACCTAATATTACGACAATGTTCCTCATCATCTGTCCCTGCCCCCTCATCAAATCGGCAGTCTATGTTGCAACATGTCCTTTCCTCGTACCGGCAGCGGCCCCCTCTTTCCTCTCCCAAAACGAGTCCGGAAGCGGCCGACCCGCGCCGTCCCGCGCCTCGGCCTCGATATGCACGCCGCGCGTTTTCATCGCCGCGATGTACTCCGCACCGGGCACAATGCGCTCGGGCGGATACGCTCCAGCGGTCGTGATCTTTCCCTGCGCGAGCATCTCCGCCACCGCGACGATGGAGTACGCCGTCATCTGCGCCATGGCCGTCACGCCCCGCGCGCGGTCTTTAAACGTCACGCTTTCAAAATGCACCTCCGCCGGAACGCCGTTCCATTCTCCTTCCAATGAGACCCGCAAGACGACGGCGTCGTCGCGCTCGCCCAGGGCGAGCCTCGGCTCGAGCAGGCGGAGCAGACAATCGCGCGGTCGGATGTGCGCCCCGCCGACGTCGACCACACGCTCCCGGTCGAGTAAGCCGAGTTCGGCCAAAAAGCGCATCTTTTCCGCATGACCGGGATAGCGCACCGTCTTATACTCGAGCGACTCGACGTCTTGAAACGTATCGATGAGCGTCGACGTCCCGCCGGCCGTATGGAACGCCTCCAGCGGGCCGAACTGCGGAAAGTATACCGTTTCCACCTCCGAAAGCGCGGGAACGACGACGCGCCGCCCGCCTCGGATGATCTCCGCCGGATCACTGTAATGGTCAAAGAGCCCTTCCAGAGAAAAGACATGCGCATAACCGAGCGGAGGCTCGGGTTGACGCGGGATGCCGCCGACGTACAGCCGGATGTGGCGCACGCGGTGAAGGAGCGACGCCCCGTAGCCCGTCAAGATGTTGATCATGCCCGGGGCCACGCCGAGGTCCGGGATGAGCGTAACGCCGCGCTTGACCGCTTCCTCATGCAGGCCGAGGATATTCCGGGTGATGCCCATGATGTGGCCGCCCAGGTCGACGTAATGCACGCCGCGGGCGAAGGAGGCGCGGGCGACCGGTTCATTGAACGTGTAATAAAGCGCATTGATCGCCACGTCGTGTCCGGCGAGCGCGGCGTCTAAGGCCGCCGCATCGCGGGCGTCGAGTACCCGCGTGGCGAGCCGATCGGCGAAGAGCCGGCCGTATTGTTGAACAAAGGCGTTTAGCCGCTCTCCGTCGATGTCCGTCAGCGTCACGGCGGCCGACGCGTCGCCTTCGAGCAACGCCCGCGCCGCGACCCGACCCATCAATCCCGCCCCGAGTACGATGTAGCGCATGGAAGGCCTCCCCTTTCTGTCGCTCATTCATACCGCACGTCAATCTGCGCCCGTTGCAGCTTCCCGCTGAAATCGACGTAGATGCTCCGCCACTCGGTAAACACGTCGAGCGCCTGGATGCCGGAGTCGCGATGCCCGTTGCCGGTCGCCTTGGAGCCGCCGAACGGCAGATGGATCTCCGCCCCTGTCGTCCCGGCGTTGACGTACACGATGCCCGTGTCCAGATCGCGCATGGCGCGAAAGACGGCGTTCACATCACGGGTAAAAATCGAGCTGGACAGCCCATAGGCGACGCTGTTGTTGACGGCGATCGCCTCCTCCAGACTTTCGAACGCGATGAGCGAGAGCACCGGACCGAAGATCTCCTCTTGAGCAATGCGCGCATCGGGTTTGACATCGGTGAACAATGTCGGCGCAAAATAAAATCCTTTCGCATACGGCCCGTCGTTTAGCACATGCCCGCCGGCGAGCAGCTTCGCGCCCTCCCGTTGACCGATCTCCACATAAGAGGTGATTTTTTGCAGCGATGCGGCGTTGATCACCGGGCCGACGCGCACCTCCGGATCGAGGCCGGGCCCGACCTTCAGCCGGCGAATGCCGTCCAACAAGCGCCGTTCGAGTTCCGCCTTCACCGCCACATGCACCAACACGCGGCTGCAGGCCGTACAACGCTGGCCGCTCGTGCCGTAGGCACACCAAAGAATCGCCTCCGTGGCCAAGTCGAGATCGGCGTCGTCCATGACGATCACTGCGTTTTTGCCGCCCATCTCCAATGACACGCGTTTAAGCAGGCGTCCGCCGCGCTCGGCGATCGTCCGCCCGACGGCGGTCGAACCGGTGAACGAGATGACCGGCACGTCGGGATGCTCGACGAGACGTTCCGCTACCGAACCGCCGACATAGACGACGTTGAAGACGCCCGGCGGAAACCCGGCTTGGGCGACCAATTCGGACAGCAGGTGGGCCATGAGCGGCGTCTCTGATGCCGGCTTCCAGACGACGGCGTTGCCGGCGACGAGAGCCGGAAACGCTTTCCACGACGCGATGGCGATGGGGAAATTCCACGGCGTGATCAAGCCGACAACGCCGACCGGGACGCGTACGCTCATGGCGAACTTGTCCCGCAGCTCCGACGGCGTCGTCTGGCCGAACAACCGCCGCCCTTCGCCGGCCATGTAAAAGGCCATGTCGATCGCTTCCTGCACTTCGCCGCGGGCCTCGTCGATCGGCTTGCCGTTTTCCCGAGTGAGCGTCTGCGCCAATCGTTCCTTGTGCGCCTTGAGCAGTCCGCCGAGTTTGTACAAAAGCTCGGCGCGGAGCGGCGCCGGTACGAGCGCCCATTCCCTCTGCGCCTTTTTCGCCGCCAAAACGGCGCGGTCGATCGTCTCTGCCGTGCCTACGGCCACTTCGGCAATCGTTTCTTCCGTCGCCGGGTCGATCACCGGTCGATCGTGCGCACCCGCTTCCTCCACCCAGCGACCGTCGATGAAATGCGTTACGCGCTGCATTTCACTCGCTCCTTTCCATGTCGGCCGGTTCTTTTGTCCGTTTTCGTTATGCGTTAGCGCCCGCTTTCTTTCCTGTCCTCCGATCCCCACCCACCCTCTTCGGCCTCCGCCTCAAGATCGCTCAGCCGCCGGCCGACGGCGATCGCTTCCTCCGGCACGGGCACCTCGATGACGATCGGCACGGCATGCGTCTCCCGGGCTTGCTCCAACGCTTCGGCCAATGCCGCGCGGAAGGCCTCCGGCGTCTCCGCCCGAACGCCGCGCGCGCCCAGACTTTCTGCCAGCCGGACAAAATCGACGTCCGAAAGCGCCGTGGCATGCGGTCTTCCGGGAAAACGCCGCGCCTGATGATCGCGGATCGTGCCGTACAGGCGGTTGTTGTATACGACGGCGATCACGCCGAGCCGATAGTAGGCGGCGGTGGCCAGCTCCTGCACGGTCATCAAAAAACCGCCGTCGCCGGAAAGGGACACCACCGGGCGCGTGCGTGCGGCGATCTTCGCCCCGATGGCCGCCGGCAGGCCGTACCCCATCGCGCCGGACGTCGGCGCCACTTGACGCATCGCCCCGCGAAACGAAAAATAACGGTGCAGCCAACCGGCAAAATTGCCCGCGTCGTTGGCGATCACGGCATCCTCCGGAAGCATGTCGTCAAGGGCGGCGATGGTCGCCCGGTACATCCGCTCCGGCGCCGCATCGTCCGAAACCGCCTCACCCGTCGCCGGTTCCGCCGCATCCCCCGATGCGGCCGACGACCGCGGAAACGCCCCGAGCGCCGACACCGCCGCGTACGTTTCCCGCAGCCGGCGCGTCCAATCGCGCCACGGCAAGGCAAGAAGATGCCCCCGACGTGCTGCAAGCGCTTCCAAAGCCGATCGAGCATCGGCTACAGCGGCGATCTCCGGCGAAAAGACACGGCCCAACACGCCCGGATCGATATCGATGTGGACGAGCGCCTGATCCCGCCGGGGGAACGTATAACCTTGCGTCGTCACCTCGGAAAGACGCGTGCCGATCGCGACGATGAGATCGGCTTCTTCCAGATGGTCGCGGATGCGCGGGTCGAGCCCCAAGCCAAGATGCCCGGCGAACAGCGGATCATCATGCGGGAATACGTCCTGACGACGAAAAGCGACGTACACCGGAAGTTCGAACGCGTGCGCAAAAGCCAGAAGCGCTTCTCTGCCGCCGCTCATGCGCGCCCCTCCGCCGGCGATGACGATCGGCCGCGCGGCACGGCTCAAACGCGCCATGATGGCTTCCGCGAGGTCGGCCGGAAGCGCCGGCCGCATCTCCAAGGCAAACCGGAGCGGCGACAAATCGCGCGGATGAACCGTGATCTCTTCCTCGAAGACATCCTCCGGCACGGCCATGACGACCGGCCCCGGTCGACCGCTGATGGCCGTCGTCCAGCCGCGGCGGAGCACTTCCAACAAGCGCCGGCCGTCTTGTACTTCGACCGCCCACTTGGCCATCGGCTGAAAAAACGCTTCAAGATCGATTTCCTGAAACGCTTCCCGCCCGCGCGCCGCCCGCGTCGCTTGACCGAGCAAAACGAAAAGCGGCGTCGAATCTTGCCGGGCGGTGTGCACGGCGATGGCCAAATTGGCGGCCCCCACGGCGCGGGTGGCCATCACCACCGCAGGGAGCCCGCGCATCTTGCCGTACGCTTCGGCCATGAACGCCGCGCCGCTTTCGTGCCGGCAGGTGTACGTGGCGATCCGCGGGGCGTCGCGGAGCGCGTCGAGCACGCCCAAAAAACTTTCCCCCGGGACGGTCATCACCGCTTCGATGCCGACGGCCTGCATCCACTCGACCACCGCTTTCGCCGCGGTCATGCGCTGAACTGCGTTCTCCATCGCCCGCCTCCCATGCCGAAAACGACCGAATCAACCGCTGATCCACAAATCGGCGCCTCTTTACGAGACAGAAGGCGGACGAATCGTCACCGTCTTCGTCTGGGTGAAAAATTCGATCGCCGCCCGTCCTTGTTCGCGGGAGTACGAACTCGAGGCTTTCATCCCTCCGAACGGCACATGCGGTTCGACGCCTGCCGTCTGCCCGTTGATGCGCACGACGCCGGCGTCGATGCGTTCGGCAAACGCCAGCGCGCGATCCAATCGGTTGGTGAACACCGCCGCGCTGAGCCCGTAACGCACGCCGTTGGCGACGGCAATCCCCTCCTCAAAATCGCGCACCGGGATGATGGAGAGCACCGGCCCGAAGATCTCCTCTTGCGCCAGGACGCTTTCCGGCGACACCGCGTCGAACAACGCCGGACGAACGAAATAGCCGTCTTCCCCGCCCGGTCCGCTCAAACGCTCGCCGCCGTACAGCCGCTTGGCGCCTTCCGCCTCGCCGCGGGCCATCATGCCGAGGACCGCTTTAAGCCGCTGGGCGCTCACCAGCGGCCCGACGAGCGTCCCGCGATCCAGCGGATCGCCGACGGTGATCTCCGAAAAACGCTCGAGCAGACGCTCTCGAAGCGGCTCATAGACGTCCCGTTCGACGATCACGCGGCTTGTGGCCGTACATCGCTGCCCGGCGTTCTGCACCGCTCCCAAGACGATGAGTTCCGTCGCCAAGTCGAGGTCGGCGTCGGCGAGGACGACGGCCGGGTTTTTGCCGCCGAGTTCCAGCTGTATCTTGGCGCCGCGGGCGGTGAGCGTCTGCGCCAGGGTGCTGCCGACGGCGTTGGACCCGGTAAAGCTTACGGCGACCACGTCCGGATGGGCGGCGATCGCCTGCCCGATCGTCTCTCCTCCGCCGACGACGAGGTTCAGCACGCCCGGCGGAAGCCCTGCTTCCGCCAGGCAGGCGACGAACGCTCCGGCGGTATGGGCCGCTTCCCGAGACGGCTTGAACACGACGGTGTTGCCGAAGACGAGGGACGGAGCGATCTTCCACGCGGGAATGGCGAGCGGAAAGTTCCACGGGCTGATGATTCCGACGACGCCGAGCGGCGTGCGGCGCGTGTACAACAACGCCTGCGCATCTCGCCCTTCGTAGACCTCGCCGAACGAACGCTCCGCCTCCGCGGCGAAAAAACGAAGAATATCGGCCGCACGAACCGCTTCGGCCTCCGCCTCGACGATCGGCTTCCCCGTCTCCCGGGCCATGAGCACCGCCAAATCCGGCCCCTTCGCCGCGAGGCAATCCGCCGCGCGGTGTAGGATCGCGCCCCGGGCCGGGGCGGACATCGCCCGCCAGGCCGGATACGCCGCTTTGGCCGCCGCCACCGCCCGATCGACGTCCCGAGCGTCCGAGAGCGGCGCGCGACCGATGATGTCGCGCGTTCGGGCCGGGTTTTCCCGTTCGTACCAGGCGCCGCTTTCCGCATCTTGCCATTCGCCGCCGATAAAGTTTTGCATCCTCATTTGCTCCATCCCTTTAGACCGTCCTTCGTCCGACCTCGCCGAGCGCGGCGCCGCCTTCTTCCCGCCCCATGATGCCGCGGGAGAGCTCATACTGCTGGTACAAATCTTTGAGCGCCGCCAAAATGGCGTTTTGCGCCTTACCCAGATAGTGCGCCCGCACATGCGCCAAAAGCGGTTCAATGCCGTTTTGCAAACTGTAGCCGCGAAGCAGCTCGGCGACGTAGCGGCGGCCGTGTTCCGTCGCCAGCGTACACGACGTCTCGATAATGACGCCGTACTGGCGATCGATCTCCACCGTGATCGTAAGCGTTTCATACACGCTTTTGGCCGCCATTCCCTGCGGCAGCTTGGCGTGGCCGGCCAAAAACAACGTCCGGGCCATCGGCCCACCTCCCCATCCGGTTCGGATCTCTGGACGTATCATCCGTTTCAACGCTATTGTACCGGGAGGAGTGCCATTCTATCAAATTTTTTAACTTTTATTCCTGGACGCCATCTGTCTCGCCCCTGCTCCCTTGTCTTCGTCTCACCCAAACATGGGCATCTACGTCTCTTCCGCCTCGTCGTTCCGACGCTCAAACGGCCACTTGGGGAGCGTTCTCCGGAGCGGCTTGTCGATGCGGAAGCCCAGGGCGTAATCGGCCTGGAGCAACGTGTGGATTTCCCGCGTTCCCTCATAGATGGACAGCACCCGAGCGTTGCGCAAATACCGCTCCACCGGATATTCGCTCGAGTAGCCGTATGCGCCGTGAATCTGCAGCGCCTCGTCGGCCGCTTCAAACGCATAATCGGCGGCGATCCATTTGGCGAGCGACGTCTCGCGGGTGGCGCGCAGTCCTTCATTCTTCATCCATCCGACGCGGTACACCAAAAGCCGGGCGATCTCCAGCTTGGCGGCGATGCGGGCGATCTTTTCTTTGATCAATTGATGTTCCGCGATCGGGCGACCGAAGGTATGGCGCGATTGGCTGTAGGCGATGCTCGCCTCCAAGCTCGCGGCAATGATTCCGACGGCGCCGGCGGCGACGGAATAACGTCCGTTGTCCAGGGCCGACATGGCGATTTTGAACCCTTCGCCCTCTTCGCCGAGCAAATTCTCACGCGGTACCGGCACGTCCTCCAAGATGAGCTCCCCGGTATCCCCCGCCCGGATGCCGAGTTTGCCCTTGATCGGCCGGGTCATGACGCCGGGGAAATCACGCTCTACGATGAACGCGCTGATCCCCCGATGGCGCTTGGACGGATCGGTGTAGGCGAAAACGATGAACGTGTCGGCAGTGTTGGCCAGCGAAATCCACGTCTTTGTTCCATTTAGGATATAGCGATCGCCCGCCTTGCGGGCCGTGGTGCGCATCGCCGCGACGTCGGAACCGGCGTCCGGCTCGGTGAGGCCGAAGGCGCCGATGCGCTCCCCCTTGGCCAGCGGTACAAGATATTTATGCTTTTGCGCTTCCGTTCCCCACTGTAGGAGCGTCAGGCTGTTCAGCCCGGAGTGAACGGAAACGAGCGTGCGCAAGGACGTGTCACCCCGTTCGAGCTCCTCGCAGACGATGCCGAAACTGATGTAGTCCATACCGCTTCCGCCGTACGCTTCCGGGATGGACACGCCCATCAGCCCGAGCCGTTTCAGCCGCTCGAGGACGGCCGGATCGAGGGCGCCGGCTTCATCCCAACGGCGGATATGGGGCAAGATTTCCCGGTCGACAAAATCGCGGACGAGCTTCCGAACGGCTTCATGATCCGAAGACAGCCGAAAGTCCATCGCCATTCTCCTTTTCATGCCGTGACACGGTTAATGTTCGGGCGGGATTGCGCCTTCCGGTTCAGTCGTCCCCGTGCGCCGAGCAAAGCCTTCGTGCTGTACCGCGCCGTCGTACGCTCGGCCGTTCCCTTGCCCCGCAAGGCGCGAAGGATCGATGCCGTAGCTTAACAGCGCTTCTTGGGCTCCTTCGCCCAGGCGCGGCGGCGCCAGGCGAAATTCGACCGGCGTGCGGGACAGTTTCAAGGGGCTTCCGAGCTGCGGAACATCGCCGAGTTCAGGGTGGCGAATCGTCCGCTTCATCTCCCGAGCGGCGACGTGCGGATCGTCGAACAAGACGTCGTGCGACCAGATCGCGCCGACGGGGACGCCTGCCGCCCGCAGGCGCTCGACCCACTCCCTCACCGGACGTGCGGCAAACACCGCGGACAGGCGCGCGATCAGCGCCTCGCGATGCGCTAGGCGATCGGCATTGGTGGCGAACCGGGCATCTAGAGCGAGTTCCGGTGCCCCGATCACTTGACAGAGCGTCTGAAACTGCCGGTCGTTACCGACGGCGACGACGAACGGTCCGTCTTGCGCCTGAAAAACTTGATACGGAACGATGTTCGGGTGGGCATTGCCGTAGCGCTTCGGCCGCTCCCCGCTTACGAGATAGTTCAGTGCCGTGTTCGCAAGGAGCGCCACCTCCGCATCGAACAGGCTGATGTCGATGAACTGCCCGCGCCCGCTTTGATCCCGCTCCCTGAGCGCCGCCAAAATGCCGATGGCGGCATAAAAGCCGGCGGCCAGATCGGCGATCGCCGCCCCGACTTTCATCGGCGCGCCGTCGGGCTCGCCGGTGACGGCCATCATCCCGCCCATCGCCTGGATGATGAAATCGTATCCGGGGAGCTTGGCGTACGGTCCGTTTTGCCCGAAACCGCTGATCGCGGCGTAGATGAGCCGCGGGTTATGCCGTTCGAGCACGGCATAATCCAGGCCGAAACGCTGCATCGTGCCGGGTTTGAAATTTTCCACGACGACGTCGGCCTTTTGGACCATCTCCAAGAATACCGCCCGGGCTTCCGCGTCTTTCAGGTCGAGGACGAGGGAACGCTTGTTGCGGTTGACGGTCAAAAAGTACGCGCTGAGTTCCCCCCAAAACGGCGGCCCCCAGGCCCGCGTCTCATCGCCGTGCGGCGGTTCGATCTTGACCACATCGGCACCCAGGTCGGCCAAGATCATCGTCGCAAACGGTCCGGCGAGCACGCGGGAAAGATCAAGAATGCGGACGCCGTCCAACGAACCCAACCCCGCACCCCCTTTTCCGTTGATGATCCTTTTGAGGCCGGACGCACCGGTTCGCGGCTCCGGCCACGAAAAAAGCCAGCCTTCCGTCGGGGATCGTCCCATGCATACGGACGCGTGGTCCCCGACAAAGACTGGCGATCACCTGCGCAGCGGCTTTCGGCAAAAAGTCCGGCAGATGACTCAGTTCACGCGAGGTTTGTTGTTCATGTCTTGATGTTAGCAAAATACCGCCCGTTTGTAAAGCGCCGAATCCTCAAGCTCAGCGCTTCGCCGCAACATCACCGCGCGCCGAGGCGACCGACCGCTCGATCCGCCACGGCCGCATCCAAATAACCGACGCCGACCGATTTAAAGACAATCAACTCCGTCTCCGATTCCCGGCCGATCAACCGCCCCGCGACGACCTCGGACAGCTCACCGGTCAACCGTTCCCAGCGCCAACCGTGACCCTCTGCCTTCAGCAAATCGCCGGCCTCCTCCCTGGCGCCACTCGATGTATCCACAAAGAGGCGATCGGCTCGGGCGATGACCTCCGGACGAAGTTCGCTCATTTCCGGCCGAAAAGCGCCGATGGCGACGATGGTCTGCCCCTTGCGGACCATGCTTTCGTCGATGAACGGCTCCGGCGCGCTGGTCGCCGTCACGATCACGTCCGCTTCCCGCACCCGTTCATCAAGCGCCGTCAACACCTCGATCGTCAACGCTTCGTGGCCGAACTGCGCGACCGGACGACCCTTCAGGACGTCCTGTTCCAATCTCTCCTTGAGCGCCAGCGCCTTACGCATCGTGCGATTGTACAGGTATAGTTTCCGAAGCGTCAAGCATTCGATGAGCGCCCGCGCCTGATCGTACGCTTGTCCCCCGGCGCCGATCATCAGCGCCGTCTTCGCTGACGGCGCGGACAGATGGCGCAAAGCGACGCCGGTGAGGGCGCCCGTACGGATCGCCGTAATCGCCCGGCCGTCCAAAATGGCGCGCGGTCTGCCGTCTGTGGGGTCGAACAACACGATCGCGCCCTGAACGGTCGGGAGACTGCGCCGTTCATTCTCCGAAAAAACGGTCACCAACTTGACCGCCAGCGCCGGCGGCGCCGAACGGCAGCGAACGCCCGGCATCGGGCGATCCGTCTCCACGGTCTTCACGGCGCGGGTCGGACGAACGGCCGCAGGCATGGTCAACAACACCGCCCCGCCCCCCATCGCAACGCTCGACCTGACCGGCGCGACGGCCAAGCCCAAAGCCGCCGCGCACAACGCCTCTTCCACCGCCGCGATGGCCTCGGCCATCGTCAGTGTCCGGTAGACCTCGTCGTGATCGAGGACGATCAACCCATATCCCCCTTTCAGACGATCGCCGTTTCCCCCACCCACTCCCGCTCCCAGATCCGTTCGATGCGCAGAGGCGTCAAATCGATCGATACGTATCGCCCGTAATGAATCCGTTCCGCCAGCGCCTGCCCGACGGCCGGCGCGTGTTGCAGCCCATGCCCGCTAAATCCCAGCGCCACATAATAGCCTTTCAACTGCGGATGCTCCCCAATTAACGCACTGTGATCGTTGACATGGTCATCGTACAATCCAGCCCACCCCCGCTCGAGCTTGAGCCGCTCAAACTTCGGCACGCGATGCGCAAGAACCGGCCAGATGTGCGCCTCAAAGAACGCCCGGGACCAGTGCAACGAATAACTCGGCGAAACATCCTCGGCCAGACCGGTCAAAATGCGCTCGCCTTCATGGCGGAAATAAACGCCGCTCGGATCGATCGTCAAGGGCAACGCCCGAACCAGCGGCTCAGCGGGATGAAACACAAAGACTTGCCGCGGCAGCGGAACGACCGGCAGCGGGAGGCCGACCGTCTCGCTGATCGCCGCGCCCCACGCCCCGGCGCAGTTGACGACCACCGGCGCTGAATAGCGCTTCCCGCCCTCGACGCGTATGCCCGCAACATGGCCCTCTTCCCCCTCGATCGCCGTCACCGTTTCATACATCCATTGAACGCCCAATGCTTTAGACCGGCGCACATAGGCCATGAGCACGGTGTACGGGTCCAAATAACCGTCGTCCGCGCAGTACAGTCCGACGGTCAAATCCTCTACCCGAAGATCGGGGACGACCTCGCGGATTTCTGGCGGCGACAACAGTTCGACCGGTACACCGAGACTCCGCTCAAGTTCATACGCCTTCCGGAATGCCGGGCGATGCTCATCGCGCCCTAAGAACAAATAACCGTGCGGTTTGAAGGCGATGCTCGCGCCCTCCGCCCGAAGCCCCATTTCCTCGTCAAAAACGCGATATCGCTCCAAGCTAAAACGGCTGAGTTCGATGTTGATCGCACTCGTGAACAGCCGGCGAATTCCGCCGGCGCTGCGCGGCGTCGAACTTTCACGATACGTCGGATCCCGTTCGAAGACGGCGATCGAGCCGCCGAACCCTAGGCGCGCCAGATGATAGGCGACGCTCGCGCCGATCACCCCACCGCCGATGATGATCACGTCAAACCTCATGATGGGCCGTCGCCTCCCCTCCCAAATAAAAGCGCTGCACTGCCGGATCGCTCATCAAATCGCCGGTTTTTCCCTCGAGCGCTATCGACCCCGTTTCCATCACGTATGCCCGATGCGCCAGTCGAAACACGGCCCGCGCGTTTTGCTCAACGATGAGCACCGTGATCCCCTGCGCATAAATTTCATGAATCAGATCAAAAATTTGGCACACGACGAGCGGCGCCAAACCGAGGGACGGCTGTCTTCCGCTCCGCCTTCCAGGCCGCATCCCGTGCCGCCTCCCGCGCCGGCTCCGGTGACGAAAGCGCGCACGGCTTCCGCCGCCTGCCGCTGCACGTCCGTGAGGCGCACCGGCCATCCGCCGCCGTCCGGAGGCGACGAAGCGGCGCCCTCTGCCGTCTCCCGTCGATCGCGCTCCCTGTGCCCGTCCGCGGCCGCCGGCCGGTCCGGCGCACCCTCCCCCACCGACCGGAGGACGGCCGTGCAGCCGCGGATCGGCCCGAGCGCGGCGCACGCGGGGCAGAAGACGTCGTCCGTCCCGCAACCTTCGCACAGGTGCGCCGTCACCGTCGGGTGCACCGTGCCGCAGCGGCGGCAGACGAAGACGAGCCCGCCGGCCCGCCGCTCGACGCCCATGCCCGCCTCGACGCGCAGCGTCCCCTCGTCGACGAGCACCTGGAGGAGCGCCGCGAGATGAGGGGCGAGGCCTGCGGAACCCATCGCCTTGAGGCGGCGTTCGAGCTGCTCCGGCGTGAGCACCCGCCCTTCGGCCGCCCGGCGCAGGCGCGCGAGGTCGTCCGTAAGGCCCGGCACGTCGAGCGGCCAGGCTTCCGCCGGCCACGCCTGAGTCGGCCGGAGCGGCCGCTCCGCCCAGTCGAGGCCGAAGCGCCGATCGACGATCTCGAGCGCTTCCCCGGCCTCGCGCGCGAGGCCCTCCGTGAGCGCCGTCTCCAGCCACTCGCCGATCGCCAGCGGGAGCATCGGCGTAAGCGGCTCGGCCTCCGCCGGGTCCACGCCCTCCCGCGCGAGGCGCGCGGCGAAGGCGGACGGCGAAAAGACGCGCCGAAGCGTCCCCCGCACCCGGAAAAGCGCCATGTGCACGGTCATCTTCACCCGCCCCTCACCGAACATCCGCCCCTCATCCGTTCATCCGCCGAACCGCCGCCGGCCCCTACGCCCCGCCGGCCTCTCCGGCCCCGCCGCGCGACGGATCGCCTTCCTCGCCGGTGACGCCGAAGCCGCCGAGCAGGCGGCGGATGTCTTCCCGCGGCGCGGCCGAGTCAAGGTTGGAGCGGACGATCTCCTCGTACAGTTCCTTGCGGTAGACGCCGATCTCCCGCGGCGCCCGGACGCCGAGCCGGACGCCGCCGGCCTCGACGCCCAGGACGACGATCTCGACCTCGTCGGCGACGATGAGCGCCTCGCCGACCTTTCGCTTCAAGACGAGCACGCCGCCTCACCGATCCTTTCCGGCCGGCGCCGGTCGGTTCGGAAAAAGCGGCATGCGCGTCGAGTACGGGACGCCCTCCAGGACGATCTGCTCGCCGAGAAGCGTCCGGGCGTGCACCACGACCGGCGCCCGCAGGTTGATCGTCGACGCCTCTTTCGGCATGCGCACGGTGACGACGGCGAGCACCACGACGTCTTCCGGCGATTCCAAAGGCCCCAGGCGGCGGGCGACGTCTTCCGGCAGGGTGAAGGCGTAATCCGGATAAAAGGCGTAAGGGCTTGCCACGGGGAGCGCCACCGCCGGCGCTTCCACCGCCTCCAGCACGTAAAAGGGCGGCGCCTCCGCATACAGCCGCCAGCGCGTATACGACAAAAAGCCGGGGAGGCCCCGGCGAAAGTGAATCACCCGGTCGTCCATCATAACGACCTCGCCTTCCTTCCAGGATGGCCAGGATGGATCAGACCCCGTTGACGGCTCACACGCGCATCTCGAGGCTCGGCGCCGGCCACGGCGGGAGCACCCGATCGTCGACAGTGACGGCGAAGCGCAGGCGGGCGTACGCCGTCGGCACGATGCGGACCTCCCCCGGGACAAAGACGATCTCCGGCCGGCGGGGGCGGGCGTCGATCGCGACCCCGCCGCTCTCCCAATCGATCCGAAGCGTCCCGGGATCGTAACGCATGCGCACGGCGCCGGCATTCGGCTCGAACGTAAGCCCCGGCGGCGGAGGCGGCGGGGGGAACGCCCGATCGCGGGCGATGTCCGCGATCGCTTTCCCGCCGCCCGTTCCCGCTTCGATGCGCGAGAGGCGAAGCCCCTCTTCCGCCCGCCGGGCGATGCCCTCGAGGGCCCCTTCGCGCCCTGCCTCGGCCGCCCGCCGCGCCGCTTCCAGCGCAGTGATGCGCCCGAGCGCCGCCCATGCGGCGCTCTGGTCGATCGTAAGCGAGGGCGGCGTGCGCTGAACGCGCATCTTCGCCGGAACTTGGCGGATCGAGACCTCGGCGTGCGGCTGGCGCATCAAGAGCTCCCCCGGGCGCCGCTCGATCGCGTACGCGGCGTGCGCCGCGCCGATGACGAGGCGCGCATTCGGCATCGGCCGCCCGCTCCTTTCCTTTCCGTCTTCCGCCGTGCGCGCGGCGCCTCAGGCGGCGCGGCGATCGGCGCCCGTCGGGCCCACAATCAGCGCAAAAAGTCGATGAGCGACGGCAAGAGCACCCGCGCGCCGGTGGCAAGCGCGGCGCGGTGGACGTTCTCCTGCATGTTGAGGCGGGTGATCGTCTCCGCGATGTCCGCGTCGGACTGGCGCGAGAGGAGTTCTTCCGTGATCCCCGCCTCGCCGTCCAGGCGATTCATCATCATCTCCAGCCGCTTTTCCGCCGCCCCGAGCGTCGTGTGCGTGCGCAAAAAGCGGTCCTCGTGCTCGTCCAGGGCGCCGAGCAGATCGCCGACGGGCTGGCCGTTCTTCAGGCGCTCGACGACCCGGTCGAGAAAAGCGAAAAACGTGTCGCCGTTCCGATCCTGCGTATTGAAGAGCGTCTTTCCGATGACGTTCATCGGCAGCTCGATCCCCGGCTTGAGCGTGACCTCGATCAGCGCCTCGTTCCCGCCGACGGCACCGCCGACGGCCGGGCCGCTGACGTCTTGAAACGCCCCGTTCGCATACGGCGGATCCGCCGTGTTCGTCCCGGCGAAGATGAAGCGCCCGCCGATGGACGTGTTGGCGATCGCCCCGAACTGCTCTTTGATCTGGGCGATCTCCGCGGCGATGGCCTCCATCGCCGTCTGGCCGAGCGCATCGCCGGCGCCCTGGACCATCTTCTCGCGCAGCGCCTTGAACAGATCGTCGGCTTCAAAAAGCGCCGCATCCGCCGTCTGCAGCCAGCTCAAGAGCGTATCGCCGTTCCGCTTGTACTGCGCGATGGCCCGGAGCTCCGACTGGCTGCGGAGGGTCATCACCGCCGTCACCGGATCGTCGGACGGCTTAAGCACCCGCTTGCCGGTCGAAAGCTGCGCCTGCAGGCGATCCAGCCGCGCGAGCGAGCGCGCGTAGTTCTCCAAAAATTGATTCGCCAGCATCCCTTGGGTGACGCGCACGCCGTATCCCCCTTCCATCTCCGACGCTCGTCTTGAGCCACGGCATCCCCTTAACGTCCGACGATGCCCGTCCCGTTGATCAGCCGATCGAGCAGCTGGTCGACGGCGGTCAAGGCCCGGGCCGCCGCGCTGTAGGCGTGCTGATACTCGATGAGCTTCGTCATCTCCTCATCGAGGGACACGCCGTGCACCGACTGCCGCTGGCGGTCGACTTGGGCGACGAGCGTCGCCTTCATCTCCCGCAGGTGGTCGGTGCGCTGGGCATCGATGCCGAGCCGCCCGATGATGCTCCCGTACGCCGAGCCGAACGACTCCTCTGTCGGAAACGCCGGAAGCGGCGACGTCCGAAGCGCCGAAAGCGCCTTCGCCGTCCGCCCGTCGGCGATCCCCGTCGGCGGCGAACCGGCGGCGGCAAGCAGGTTGCGGTCCTTTAGGATGATCGGGTTGACCGCGACATCGCCGATCCCCGCCGGTTGCCAGACGTAGCGCGAACCCGGCGGATCGGCGTTCGGATCGAGGTACCCGGGATCGCGCCAGTCGATGGCGGTGAGATCCGGCGGCGGCGTCTGCGACTGCACCTGATCGAGCCACGCGCGGCTCACGAAAAACGGAATGTCGCTCGGGCCCGTCTTCCCGGCGATGATGTCCCGCAGGTTCACGCCATCCATATGCAGTTTATTCACTTCATCGGTGAACGCGTTGACGAGCGCGTCATACCGCCCCCAGAGATCTTCAAGTACCCGATCGCGGGCATCGAGCGCCGCCTGGAGCGAGCCGCCCGGCGCCCCGGACGCACCGCCGCCGAGATCGACCGTCGTGCGCCCGGCGCCGTCCGTCCCGATCGCAAGCGGCGTGACGTTCGTCCCGTCGACGAGCGGCCGCCCGCCGGCGATCGTCACGCGGATCATGCCGTTGCCGAGGTCCACGACCTCCAGGTCGACCCGCGCGGCGAGTTCATCGAGAAGCTTGTCCCGCGCGTCTTCCCAGTCGTTCGTCGTAAGACCGTGCGGTTTGAGCCGCCCGATCTGCCCGTTCAGGTCGGCGATGCGCTGGGCGATCGAGTTGATTTCCTCGGCGACCTGCCGCACCTGAAAATCCAGGTCACCCCGGATCCGCCGAAGCGATTCGTCGATGTGCAAAAAAGCGTCGACGACGCTCTGGGCCGCGCCGATCACCTGCTCGCGCGCCTCGCCGCGCTCGGCGGAAAGCGAAAGATCGTCCAGCGCCCCGAAAAAAGCGTCGACCGACGATAAGAGCCCCGCCCCGCCGAGCTCGCTGTCTTCCTTGAGCACCGCCTGCAGGCGGTCGTACACATGGCTTAAGCCTTCATAATAGGCTTCGAGCGCCCGCTCCTCGCGGTACTGCCGGTCCAACAACGCATCGCGCAGACGGGCGATACGCGCCACGTCGACGCCCATCCCGATCTGCCCGGGGAGCGTCCCCATCGTCATCCCCGGGTACGGGAGCGGCCGGGAGGCGACGAGCTCCGCCCGCTGGCGCGTGTAGCCGTCCGTATTGGCATTGGCGATGTTGTGCTCCGTCGTCGCGATCGCCGACTGCTGGGCGAACAGCGCCCGCCGGGCGATCTCCAGGCCCGTAAACGTCGAGCGCATCCCGCCACCGTCCTTTCTGCCGTCTTCCTCGCACGCGGATTGCCGCCGATTCGCCGCCCGATGAACGGCGGGCATGAAGCCGCGTCTTCCGTTCCTACACCTTGCCGTCAAAAAACGACGCGGGGGACGTTCCGCTTTCCGCCGCCTCCGACGCGCGCCCCGGACGGGCGCCGTACGGATCCTCTCCCCAGGCGCCCGCATACAGCCGCAGGAGCGCATCGATCGACGCCAGCGAAAACCGGATCAGCGCCTGGTTGATCTCGTTCACCTGCCGGAGATGCGCGATCTTCCGGCTGAGCGCCGTCGCCGAAGCGCCGAGCGCCTCCCGCTGCGGCCCCGACGGGAGGCGCTCAAGAAACTCTCCCAGCGTCTCCGGCGGGCGCGCTTCGCCCGACGCCTCGGCCCAAGCGCGCAGATGCTGCTTACGCAGATGTTCCAGCCGATAGGCCAGGCGAATGAGCGTCTCTTCCTCATCCACCGCCGCCTTGAGCGCCGCCGGATCGGCCGCCGAGAGCGCCGCGCGCTTGGCTTCCGCGACGCGAAGCAGCGCATCGTGCACGCGAACGAGATCATCCAGCACATCGACGAGCCGAGCGAGCGCCGCATCCTCGGTCATCCGTCACACCCGCCCGCGCCCGTCAAGATATCGCAGAATCGCGTCGGCGACCGCCTTCGAGTCGACGCGGTAGGTCCCTTCGGCGACGGACCGCTTCAGTTCCGCCAGGCGCTTGGCCCGCGCAAGAGACGGATCGCCGCCCTCCGGTGCCGCGGCCGTCTCCGTTCGCCCCGCTTCGCCGATGCGCCGGGCATACGGATGCCCGGCGACCGGGGCCGTCCGCTCCTCCTGCCCGAAGAGCGCCCTGGCTTCGGCCGAAATCTCGACCCGATCGCCGGACGAGCGCGGGCGATCCACGCCGTCTCGTCCCTGAGGCGCCTTGGGCGGTCTGAGGTAAGCGCCTGCCGCGCCGCGCGTCGGATCGATCTTCATCGTCCATCCCCTCTCTTTGGTCCGCAAACCGCTTTATCCACAGTATCGGCACGGCGGGCGCAAATGTTTATGCGCGTTCCGGCGGTTTTTTCCCCTTTTTTTGCAGGTAACGTTCCCTCTCGGCGGCGCTTTCTGTAAGCGCGTGCTTCAGCATCTGCGTCGTCTGTTCCAACATTTTGAGACAGGCGGGGCAATAACGCCCTTCGGTGATCAGCACCTCCCCGCACCGCTCGCACGGGTAGGCGAGGTTCGGGTGATCGGCGATGCGGATCCGCCCTTCGCGGACGAATTCGGTGATCTGCCGCACGCTCACCTGCGTCTTTTCGCTCACTTCGTAAATCGTGCTCTGTCGATTTTCTTTTTGGCGGATGAATTCATACACCCGTTCAAACTCTTCCTCCACCTCCGCCGAACAGGACGGACACACCTTTTGCCCCGGCGTGCGCACGAACAGCCGGCCGCAACGCGGGCAATTGGCCAGCTCCTCCATCGGTCACCCCCCTTTTCGGGTTGTCGGATTATTTTCATCATATCATAAGTTGTCGATCTTGCGCGAGATAAACGACCCACCGTTCGGCGACCTCGATCCGCCAGATGTCCTCCAGCGCTTTGGCGTACAGCCAAAGCTGCAGCGCGTGCCGCTCTTTCAGCGTTGCTTCCGACTCGCCCCGCGGGCGGTCGGTCTTGTAATCGAGGATGACGAAGCGGCCGTCCGCTTCTTCAAAGACGACGTCGATCATCCCCTGCACGATGATCGGCGCTGTGTCGCCCTCCGGGCGGACGAGACCGTGCGCCGGATCATCGGCGGGATCGGCGAAGCGACGCCTCCCGCCGGCGAGCGACGCCTGCAGGGACGATGCCGGAGGGGCCTGCATGAGCAGCGACGCCGGGATCGTGTACGTAAACGGCACCTCGCGAAAAATGCGCCGCGCACGGCCGAGCCGCGCCCCGAGCGGGGAGCGCTGGAAGCGGACGATCGCCGGGATGTCCACTTGAGCCGCTTCTTCCGGCATGAGCGCTTCTTGTCGCACGAGCGCGCGGACGAGTGCGGCGATCTTCTCCTCCGACGGTTCCGCCGCCCAATCGTCGATCCGCATGAGCACGCGGTGCATCGCCGCGCCCGCCGCCTGCGGCGGGATCGAACGATCACCGGCAAAAGCCGGGCGCTCGAGCCGATGCCCGGTGATGAGCGGCCGCGCGGCGGGATCGGGCATCTCCAGCCGGCGTTTGAGCTCCGTGACCGACAGTTTGGCCGGTAAAAAGCGCGAAGCGTCCGGCGGTCTCCAGGTCAGCGCCCGGCCGAGCGCCTCCGCTTCGGCACGGATCGCCTCCGCCGGGCGCCCGATGGCGGCCCAAAGCGCCGGATCGTCGTCGAGCGGCGCAAAGCGCGCCACGCGCCGGGCGAGCGTACGCCACGGTTCGCCCGCCCGCATGTCCCCCGCCGTGGCCGGACCTCCCGCCGGACGGTCAACCGTCGGCGGATCTTCCGCTTTTTCGCCCGCGTTTTCGCCGCTTCGGCGGAGGATCGTCTCCGGCGTCTCAAAGACGGCGCGGAGCTTGCCCGAACGGCCTTGAGACGTCCGGAACGAAAATTCGATCGGCGTACCGGGGTGCGCAAACAGCGCCGCCAGCCGCTCGACCAGGGCACCGTACGGATCCGCCGAGGCACCATGCGGATCCGCCGGCCCGCCGGCCGTCAAGTCGTCGGCAAACGCATTGGCCAGGCCGTAGTACAGCCACAGCACATAGCGATCGGCCTTAAGCACGCTCGTCCGGAGGAGCGCCTCGGCGCTTTTTTTGAGCAACGTCTGCGGCGCCGATCGGATCGCGCTGAGCAAGATGAGCTTCTCTTTCGCCCGCGTGAGCCCCACATAAAGGAGGCGCAGCGCCTCGGCGATCCGTTCCCGGCGCAGCCGCTCGTGCATGAGATCTTTGAAGAACGCCTCCCGCTCCACCCCTTGCTCGAGATCCATGTGCCGGACGGCCATCCCGAGCTCGGCGTGGAGCACGAGCGGGGCTTTGAACTCCTCGAAATTGAGCGCCTTGCCCAGGCCGGCGAGGAACACGACCGGGAACTCCAGTCCCTTGCTCTTGTGGATGCTCATGATGCGCACGCGGTCGACGCCCGACTCGACGAGTTCCAGAAGATCGTCCGCGCCGCTTTCCTTAAGCCGCTCCAGTTGAGCCAAAAAGCCGGAAAGCCCCCCGAGCGCATGCGCGGCGTACCCGGCGGCGAGATCGCGCAAGGCGATGAGCCTCGCCCGACGCGTCTCCCCCTCCGGCAGCGCGCCGACATACTCCAGATACCCGGTGTCGGCATACAGCCGGTCGAGCAGCGCTTCCGGCGAGAGGCGCCCGGCGAGTCGCCGCCATTCCGCAAGTTGCGCCCGGAACACCCGCAACTTGTGCCGCACCGCCCGTATCGCCGGATCCTCCGGACCGTCCCCGGAACCGTCGAGCGCATCGCCGGCGGCGGGAACACCGCCGCCCTCCTCGTCTTCCGCTTCGCGAATCATCGCCAGCACGGCTTGATGGAACGGCGCCTTCGGACGACGGGCCCGGATGAGCGCCAGATCGTCGTCGGAAAGACCGACGAACGGCGCGGTGAGCACGGCGGCCCACGGAATATCTTGCGCGCCGTTGTCGATGAGCTGAAGCAGCGCGACGATGAGGTGCACGTCGACCGCGGCAAAGAGCGACAGTCGCCGTTCCACGACGCTCGGGATGCCGCTCGATCGGAGCGCGCGGACATAGACATCGGCGGCCCCTTTCAACGTCGGGAGCAGGACGGCGATGTCCCGGTACCGGCAGCGTCCCTCCGCCACCAGTTCCCGAATGCGGGCGGCGATGTACCGTCCTTCGAGTTCGGCGGCCATGAGCTCCTCCGCCGCCTCCGCTTCGTCCTCATCCCGATCGCGCTCGTCCCGATCACGCGCCTCCCGATCGCCGGCCGTACCGCTTTCGATCTCATGGCCGCCGCCGTTCCCGCCGTCGCTTTGATCGCCGCGGGAAGCCGGCTCATCCTCCGGCGGGCCGTCCGCCTCCGCCGCTCCGAGATCGAGCACCGCCCACTCCGGCGTCGGATCGACGCCGGCGGCTTCACCGTCGGCATCGCCGGCGAAACCGCCGCCGTAGACGAGTTCCGCCCGCGCATCGTAATCGATCTCCGCCGCCGCGCGGAACATGAGATGGCGGAACAAGGCGTTGACGAGATCGAGCACTTCGGGTCGGCTGCGGAAGTTGCGGTTGAGGTCGATGCGCACCTGCGCCGCCGTCGACCGCTCCGGCGCGGAATCGACCGCGCGGATGTCCGCAAACGATTCGTACTTCCGTAAAAACAGCGTCGGCTCGCTCAGCCGGAAACGATAAATGCTCTGCTTGATGTCCCCGACCATGAACACGCGCACGCCGCGGTCGGACAGCGCCGCAAGCAACGCCTCCTGCAGGCGGTTCGTATCCTGGTATTCGTCGATCAGCACTTCGTCGTACTGCGCCGCGAGTTCCGCCGCGACGGCCCCGCCGTCGAGATCGAGCAGATCGAGGAGCGCACGGGCGACATCGGCGAAGGTGCGCACGTTGTGTTCGGCCTTGAGCGCCTGATAGAACGCCTCATACCGCCGGTACAGATCGATCAGCGCCTGAAGCGCCGAGCGCGCCGCGCGCGCCTCCGCCGCCACCTCCGACGCCTCCGGCAGATAGCGTTGAAGGCGTTTTTTCAGCCGATTCCTGAGCGTCGTCCGGCCCTCGCGTATGCGCGAAAGCGCCGCCTCCTCGGCCGCATCCGCATCCTTCGGCTTGTTCGGCATCCGCCCCCAGTCGGTAAGCGCCTCCGCCGCCGCGCCGAGCGCCGGCCACGTCTCGGCCGCGGCGATCGCCCGGCGCGCTTCGCGCACCCGATCCCGGTCCGCCGCAAGGCGCTCCGCATCCCGGCCGATTCCGAGCCGACAAGCTTCCTTCGCCCACGCGCCGAGCGCTTCTTCGGCCTGATCGGCGAGCGACAGCAACACTTCTTTCAGCGCCGCCAACCAGACCGTCTCCCGAAGCGTCCCGTCCTCGCCCACGGCGTACGCCTCAAGCGCCGACGCCAAAAAACGATCCGGATCCGGAACCGAACGGAGGAAATCGTCCAGGATCATGATCGCCTGAACGAGGGGGCGATCGTCCCGCGTCGCATGCAGCCAATCGACCAACCGATAGAACGGATCGTCCTCCGGCTTCGATTCGTACGCCGCCTCGAGCGCCGCCTCGACGGCCGCCGCCCGAAGGGGCGCCTCTTCGGCCTGATCGATCAGGCGAAACGACGGATCCCAGCCGAGCCGATGCGCGTGACGGCGGACGACGCGCAGGGCAAAGGCGTCGTACGTCAGCACATCGGCCTGCGGCAAGAGCGCCATCTGGCGGCGCAGATGATCATCGTCCGGACGGGCGACGAGGCGCCGCCGGAGCGCCTTGAACAGCCGCGTGCGCATCTCTTCCGCGGCGGCACGCGTAAAGGTGAGCACGAGCAGCCGATCCAGCGACGTCCGCCCCTCGCCGTCGGCGATCAAACGGACGATGCGTTCGATGAGCACCGCCGTCTTCCCCGAGCCGGCGGCGGCGGAGACGAGCACCGCCGGATAGCGCACGGTAAGCGCCAGCTGTTGTTCATCCGTCCAGCGGACGGCCGATTCCGTCGTCTGTCCCATCCGCCTTCCCCTCCTCTCGGATGTCCCGCCGGATGTGCCGCGCATCCGCCGATCATTCCTCCGCCTGAAGCGCAAAAAGGGCCGCGCGTGCCGAACGTTCATCGGGCAGCCGGCGATAGCGATCGCCGCCTTCGGGATCAAAGCGGCAGACGGCGCGATACGGACAAAAGCGGCAAGCGACGTCTTGCCCATCTTTCGCGTCCTGATACGGCTCGACGTCAAACCTTCCGCGCGCGATCGACGAAGCGGCCGCCTGAAGGCGCTCCGCCGAAGCGGCGCGCAGCGCCGCCCAACCGTCCGGCAGAAGGAGATGCGCGCGCGCGTGGACCGCTTCCAAATCGAGGGACAGCGAGACGTCCATAATCGCGCTGTCGACCGACCGCTTGCGCCGCGCGCCGGCCTGAAGGCGCTCCGCCCGCTCCGGGAGCGTCGCGTCCATGTTCAACAGCAGATCGCGGTCGGCGGTGAGCCACCCGATCCACTGATAGGCTTTGAGTTTCAAATGTTCGACGTCCTCCGGCGACGTCGTTCGCCCGATCTTCGGCCGCCGGTCGCCGACGACCTGATAGACGGCCGCCGCCGGCCGCGGGACGACCCGCGCCCCCTTCCACAACAGCCCTTCCCGCAAAAGGACGTCCAGATAGACGATGAGCTGAAGATCGAGCCCGGCCAGCAGGCGGCGATACGCGAGGATGGGCATGCGCGATTTGTAGTCGATGAGGCGCACGAAGAGCGCCGTCCCGATCTCGGCCACGTCGATGCGGTCGATGCGCCCGCGGAGATGGAGGATCTCCCCGCCCGGCAGCGGATAAGCCGCCGCCAGCGGCCATTCAAACGCATACGGGCGAAACCGGCCACGGCGAAGCTGTTCAACGGCGACCTTGGCGGTCCGGCGGAGATGGCGCTTGACGCGAAAGGCGATCGCCCGGCTGCGGGCATCGGAGACGAACAGCCCCCGACGGTCGGCGGAGAGGGCTTCCTCGACCGCGGTCTCGAGCGCCGTCTCCAGCTGCCGGGCCGCGTCGTCGTCCACCGCGGTTTCGGCCAGCGTTGCCAACGCGGGTCCGAGCCGGGCCAAAGCGGCATGGTATACTTCCCCGATGTCCGGGTACGTCAGCCGATGGACGGCGCGCTCCTTCAGCCCGAGGCCATATTCGGCAAAAAACGCATACGGACAGGCGTGATACCGCTCGACCTGCGAGACGCTCGTCCAAAGCGGCGGCGGAAACAGCCGAACCGCCACGCGCCCGTCGATCGTCCCCCGTTTCGGCGGACCGGAGGCCAAAGCGACGATGCCCCTCGCCGCCTGGGCGATCGCCGCCGCAGGCAGCGCGGCGGACACGGGCAGCGAGGACGAAGCGTCCGACGCCGCGACCCGCTCGTGAAGCCGGCGGTAGACTTCATACAGCGGCCAAAAATCGTCCGGCGGCGCCGTCCCCTGAGCGAGGGCGCGAACGCCGTCGGCCAGCCGCCTGAGGCCTTGACGGAGCGTGAGCGCGTGCACCGGAGGTCGGCCGCTTTGGAGCGCCAAAACGCCGCTTTCCGTCGCGTCGCCGCCGGCATCCGCCATGAGCGCCGCCGCCCACTCCGCCGGCGCCGCCGGCACCCCGTCCTTCATCTCCGGAACGGTCACGATCCGAACCCGGCGCGCCTCCGCGAAAAGCCCGAGCAGCATGAGCGCCGCCTCCCGGATGCGGGCTTCCCACGTCGGCGCGAGCTTAAGGCCCCGGGCGGCCAGCCGGGCGCGCTCCGCTTCGGTGAGCCACCCTTCCTCGAACCCTTCCGGCGGGAGATCGCCGCGGGCCGCACCGAGCAAAACGACGACGTCCACGTCGAGCAGCCGGGAGCGCGTCACATCGGCGACGGTCACGGCATCGAGGGTGCGCGGGATGAGATGATAGCTTTGCGTCTCCAATCCGAAGCGCATCAGGCGGGCGAAAGACCCGAACGGCATCGGGGTGTCCCCGAGAACGTCATCGAACTGCTCCAGGAGGCCGACGAGCGCCTGCCACGCCTGCCGTTCTTCATCGGCCGCGCGCACCTCGCCCGCGCCTTCGGCCGCTTCCATGGCCTCCTCGATCGCCGTATCGATCCAAAAGGCCGCCAACAGATCGGCCAAAAGGCGCACGTAATCGCCTGCCGGACGTTCCGGCGCCAGGCGGACGGCATCGATCGCCGGCCGAAGGACGGAGACGACGGCTCGGCGGATGCGCTCGCGGCGCTCCGCCTCTTTGAGCGCCGGATGCCCGTCCGTCTCCGGCGGCCGGCCGAAATACGGCTTGTCCCAATCGCCGTCCCGAATCCCGTAGGCGATGAGCCAGTTCTCCAGACGGTCGACCGTCTCCGCGGAGACGGTCGACCCCTGCGCGCGGAAAAACGCCCAAAGCAACCCGGTCTTGAGCAGTCGAACGACGGGAGCGGTCTTAAGACCCTCTTCCAAAACGGCGAGCAAACCGTCCGCGAAGCGCACGAGCGGATGCGGCCGCATCGGCTTCTCCCGGTCGATGAACACCGGGATGTCCGCCGCTTCAAAGATCCCTTCGATCAGGTCGCCGTACCGCTCAAGATCCCCGGTCACCACCGCCATCCGCCGGTACGGGATGCCCGATCGGGCAAGCGCCCGCAAATGCGCCGCCGCCGCCTCGACCTCGTGCCGGGCCGTCGGCAGGACGAACACCGACGTGATCGCCCCTCCTTCGGCTTTTCCGCGATCCGATAATTCGCGCGCCGACCGTTCGCCTTCGGCCGATCCGCGTTCCAGGACCACGCCGTCGGCCTCGGCCAGACGCACAAGCTGCTCGATCGTCGCCTCCACCGTCGACCACAGATCGCCGTAGATCGCCGACATTCCGGCGTACGCGGCATGCACCGCCGCATCGCCGAAGACCTCCGCCGTCCCTCCTGGATCCCGTGCCGGGAACAACAGCGTCACCGATGCCGCACGGCGCATGAGCACCCCGAGCACGGCGCGCTCCTCCGGCGTAAAGCCGTAAAAGCCGTCCACCCAAAACGCCGCCTGAGGCAGCCAGGGAACGTCCGGAAGCGCCCGGGCGAGCGCCCGGAGCACCCCTTCGCCGTCCAGATAGCGCGTCTCGAGCGCCTCCGCCACGTCGGCATAGACCGCCCGGGCGACAGAAAGCTTCTCCCCGAGCGTCGGTTCCTCCGCCGCGGATCCCAAAAACGCGTCCAGATCGGCCGGCGCCGCGCCGTAACGGCGGAGCTCGCGAATAAACGCGCTCAAACGCTCATAAAACCCGACGCGTTCCGCCGCGCGGCCGAACGACCCCAGCGCCTCCCGCCGGCGGAAGACGGCCTGCGCCGTAAGCAAAAGCACCCCCAGGGAGGTGATCGGCCGCCGAGCGCTTCCCCCGACCTCCTGAAAGACGCGCCAGGCGAGCCGCGTGAAACTCACCACGTTGAGCCGCGTCGTCCCGCGCAGCCCCCGATCGACGAGGGCGCGTTCGACGCCGAAGGTCATCTGCTCCGGAACGATCCAAAACAACGGGGGGCCGAACGGATCGTGCTGCGCTTCACGGACGAGATCGCGCATCATCCGGTCGCGGGCCGCCGGCACATCGACCGCACGGATCAAGCGGACGGACAACACAAAAACCTCCCTGCCGCGGATGTTCTTCCTTCATTATACCGGAACGGACCGGCTTTCGCGGCAGAGAGGCATGCGCTTACAACGCCTGCGCCGCCGGACGGCCTGCGCCGCTTGCGTCGGACGGCGGCGTTTTTTCCGCTTCGCGTTCCACGAGGTTGCGCGCGCGGTCGATGATCTTCAGCAACGTTTCATAGTCTTCGCCGGCTGCCGGGCGATCGGCGCGACTCTCTCGAAGCAAGGCGAGCTCATCTTGCAAACGGGCGATCTCGTCTTCCTTCTCTCTGAGCTGCATGCGCAGGGCCGCCGCTTCCCGCGCCAGCGCCTCCACGCGCTTCGCCTCTTCGCGCAAAAATCGGAGCACCTGACGATACGTAAGCGCCCCGGCGCGTGCCCGGCGGGCCGTCTTGCCCCGCGCCGCCCCTCGCTTCGCGTGGGCGGAGGCGTCCCCCGAACGCACGGCTTCCTCGGCGGTCGTCTCCGATACAGGCGACACGTCGGCTTTGCGTTCGCGAAAGACGCCTTCCCCGGCGACGCGTCGGCGACGCGCCTCTCGACCGCTCACCTTCGCGAGCAAGATGTCGTCCTCGTAATGCTTGCGCACCACGCTGTTCCAGCGGAAGCCGCAGGCCGCCGCCGTACGTCCGAGTGCCGTTTGGCATTCTTCAAACGCTTTGAGTTGGGTGCTCCCTTCACGAATATGGCGGAGCACCGTCTCGGCGAGCAAGAGATCTTCTTCCTCTCGCCAGGCATCTTGACGATGGGCGACCATTTCGAATCCTCCATCTCTTAATCTTTAAGGCGCATGTCTCCGGCTATCTCCAGTATGACCCGAATCTATCGAGGACTATACGTGGGACAACAAAAAAACGTGCCTGAAGCGGCACGTCGTCCATCGAATCGCGCGCATCACCGTTTGCTTTTCGTCCGCCGCCGGACATACAGCCCGTAGACGATAAGCGATCCGGCGGCGACGCCCAAAAAATACGGCCAATAGCGCGCGGCGTATTGCTTCGCCTCCATCCAGTTGGCGCCGATCTGCTGTCCGAGGAAAA
Organism: Hydrogenibacillus sp.; assembly: GCA_014896255.1. Lineage (GTDB taxonomy): Bacteria > Bacillota > Bacilli > Thermicanales > DSM-22653 > Hydrogenibacillus. Next base: position 27,529 of record JADBKT010000010.1, on the reverse strand, counting down.
AGAAAAAAAGCGACCACGGAATGATCGCGAGCGTCGTGTAGAAGATGAACGCCGCATGCGGCATGCGCATGAGTCCCGCGGGAATGGAAATCGCATGGCGCACGACGGGGACGAAACGGGCGGAGAAGATCACCCCCGGACCGTAGCGCGCGAACCATCGCTCGGCAAGTTCGAGATGGTGCGGGCGGATGAAGATGTACTTCCCGTAGCGGAGCACCGCCGGTCGCCCGCCGTAACGCCCGAGCCAATACAAAAAAAGCTGCGACATCACCCCGCCGAACACGGCGGAAAAAAGCGCCGGCCAGAAGCCGACCGCGCCGGTGGCGATGAGATACCCGCCGTAAGCCAGAACGATCTCGCTCGGGATGATTTCGATCATCAGCCCTAAGGCGATCCCCAAGACGCCGAGCGCCTCCAGGTGTTCCAACACCGTCTGGACAAACGCGCTCACCTGCACTCCCCTTCCGATCGACGACTCCGACGCGGCGGTTCCTACGGCGCCACGTCGCCGAGCGGGTCCGCCGCTTCCCCTTCGGCTTCCGGCTTCAGGCGGCGAAACTCCAGGCGCATGATGCGCAGATCGTCCATCTCCGTGATCACGAATTCATACCGCTCGCCGTAAGCGATCCGCTCGCCGACGCGCGGCGGCATGTCGACCTGCGAATAGATCCAGCCGCCGATCGTATCGTAATCGTCGCTCCGAATGTCGGTGTCGAACCGCTCGTTGAACTCGTCGATCAGCATCCGCCCGTCGACGGAATACACCCCGTCGCCCTTCGATTCGACTTCGGGGCGCTCTTCGTCGAACTCGTCCTGGATCTCGCCGACGATCTCCTCCAGCACGTCTTCCAGCGTGACGAGCCCTGCCGTGCCGCCGTACTCGTCGATCAAGACGCACATCTCCGTCCGCTCCCGCTGCATGATCTTGAGCAGCCGGCTTAAGGGGATCGATTCCGGCACCTTCGTGATCGGGCGGATGATCCGGCGCAGATCGCGCTCATCCGGATAACGCCAGAAATCCTTGATGTGGATGAGCCCGATGATGTGGTCTTTGTCCGGATCGCACAGCGGATAGCGCGTGTGCATCTTCTCTTTGATGATGGCCACGTTTTCTTCGTATGAGAGCGTCGTATACAGACATTCCATCTCCGTCCGGGGGACCATGATCTCCCGGGCGTTCGTCTCGGCAAACTCGAAGATCCCTTCGACGAGGTCGTATTCCGATTCGTCGATGAGCCCGCTTTCGTGCGATTCGCGCACGAGGTAACGGATTTCCTCTTCGGTATGCGCGGAAGCGTGGTCGCTTCCGGGTTCGATGCCGACAAGGCGCACGATCCCGTTCGTCGCCCCGTTCAACAAGGCGATGAACGGCCGCATGACGTGATAAAAGACGTACATCGGCGCATGCGCCGTGAGCGCGAAGCGCTCCGCCACGGAGATGGCGATGATCTTCGGCGCCTGTTCCCCGATGATGATGTGCAGCGCCGTGATCACGGCAAAGCCGGCGATCACCGAGATCGGCTGGATGAGGGCCTCCGGCACGCCAAGCCCGTGAAAGAGCGGCCCGAGCAGCGCGCGCGTCGCCGGCTCGCCGAGCCAGCCGAGCGCGAGCGACGCCAGCGTGATGCCGAGCTGCGCCGCGGACAAATAACGCGGCAGCTCGTCGACCATCGCCAGGACGCGCTTCGCCCGCGCGTGCCCTTCCTCGGCCAGCGTCTCCAAACGGCTTTGCCGGACCTTGACCAGGGCAAATTCGATCGCCACAAAATAGGCGTTCAGCAACAAGAAAAACACGACCGACACCAGGGTCACCGGTGTCCACGTCGGGTCGGGTTCGTCCAATCCTTCCCCGCCGCCGCCATGCGATGGGTTCGGGCGCTCACCCCGCACCGCGCACGGCCCTGCCGCGGCGGGCCACACCTCCTCGGTCGTCGTTTTGGCCGAGCGTCCGCCGGAAAGCGCGCCGGCAGAGGCGCTCGACTTGGAATGTACACGAGCCCGAGAATATTGTACACCAAATTCATCCACCCGTAAAGCGCCGCGCTCAGATCGCCGCGCCGTGCGCCGCCATGTAGAAGATATAGCCGTTTAAGGCGAGCACGATCGCCGTCAGCGCATACGCGAGGAAGTTGGTCAAGGGCCGGTTGGCGAGCTCTCCCATCACCCGCCGGTCCCGGGTGAGGAGGACGAGCGGGACGAGAGCGAGACCGATGCCGAAGGAGAGCACCACCTGGCTCACGAGGAGCGCCGCCGTCGGGCTCATCCCCGACACGATGATGAAAAGCGGCGGCAGCGTCGAGACGATCCGCCGGACGTAGATCGGGATGCGGAAGCGGATGAATCCCTGCATGATGACGTCGCCGGAGAGAATGCCGACCGACGAGCTGGAAAGCCCCGAGGCGAGGAGCCCGACGGCGAAAAGAATCGTCGCCGCCGGACCGAGGAACTGCCCGAGCAGCCGCGCCGCGTCGTCGATCTCCTCGACGATCATCCCCTGGCTGTGAAACAGGGCCGCCGCGACGATGAGCATGCTCATGTTGATCACGCCGGCGATCCCCATCGCGATCCAGAGGTCGATGAGCTCGAGGCGGTAGAGTCGCTTTTTTTCCTCCGGCGTCCGGGCCATCACCCGCCGCTTGGTCAGGGCCGAATGGAGGTAGATGGCATGGGGCATCACCGTGGCCCCGAGGATGCCGGCGGCGAGAAAGACCGCCTCGGCGTCCGGAAGCGTCGGCACGACGAGCCCCCGAAAGAGCGGCCCGGCGTCTGCCCCGGACAAAAACATCTCGACGACGAACGAAAACGTGACGACCGTCACCAGAGCGGTGATCGCCGCTTCCAGCGGCCGGACGCCCCGGCGCTGAAGCTCCAGGAGCAAAAACGAAAGAATCGTCGCATAGACCGCGCTTTCCGCCATCGACCGACCGGTGAGAAGATGAATCCCGATCGCGCCGCCGAGAAATTCGGCGAGGTCGGTGAAGATGACGACGAGCTCCCCCTGCACCCACATCAGCCAACCGACGGCAGCGCCGTAGCGATCCCGGATGAGTTCCGGCAGATCCTTCCCGGTGGCGATGCCGAGCTTCGCGGACAGCGCCTGAATGAGAACGGCCATGAGATTGGCCGCGAGCACCACCCACAAGAGCCGGTACCCGTACGTCGACCCGGCGGCGATGTTCGTCGCGTAGTTGCCCGGGTCGATGTAGGCGACCGAGGCGACGAACGCCGGCCCGAGGAACGGCAGAACGCCCTTGAGCCCCTTCGGGCGTTCGCGGAGCGCGCGCTCGGCCGCCTCATACGTAGTCCCCAGTTCCATCGGCCTCCCCCTTTCAAAGGTGAGTTCCGTCAAGTTGGTCATCGTCCACTTGTTTTGTCTTAAAGGAATGGATTATGACAACGACCAAAGTTTTTCCCTTACGCAACCTATGTCGAGTGTAAAAAAAAAGACGCCGCCACGCAAGGGTCAATTTTGCGTCCCGGCGGCGGTCGTCAATGATATCCCTTCGCGTCTTCCGGCGTGATTTTCGCTCTGAACTTGCGGTACGCCCAAAGTTGATAGCCGATGACGATCGGAACGAAGACGGCGGCGACGAAGAACATCACGGACAGCGTCAGTTCGCTCGAGCGCGCTTCATACAGCGTAATCGACGCCGCCGGGTCGAGACGGGAGATGAGCATGCGCGGAAACATGCCGATAAAGCCCGTGGCCATGGTGAGGGCGATCGTCGCCGAAGCCATGAGGAAAGCGCGGAGTTCGCGCCCGCGCCGTTCAAACCATTGGACGAAGAGAAGCGCGATCAGCGCCAGGGCCGGAACGACGTACAGCACGGGGGACGCATTGTAGTTTTTAAGGATCGTCGTCTGGTTCGCCGTCGCCGCCATGAACAGACCGTAGAGGCCGAGCGCGACGAACCAGGCCACGGAGGCGACGCGCCGCGCCCGGGCGGCGAGCGGCCCGCTCACCTTGTGCGCCGTCCAGAGGGCGCCGGATAAAACGGCGAAGGCGACGAAGGAAAGCCCTCCGAGGATGCCGTAGCCGTTTAAGAGCGACGCCAGGCTCGTGTGGTTGCCGTTTTGGTCAAACGACAGGCCGTAGAACATGTTGGCGAAGGCGACGCCGAAGAGAAAGGCCACGGCCAGGCTGCCGCCGAAGAACGCCCACGTCCAGCTCCAGCGCCAGAAGCCCCAATTTTCCTTGTGCATAAACTCCAGCCCGGTGGCCCGGAAGAAGAGTCCGAACAAGATGAGGAACAAAGGCACATAAAGCGTCGAAAACATCTCCGCATACACGAGCGGAAAAGCGGCAAACGTCGCCCCGCCGGCGGTGATCAGCCACACTTCGTTGCCGTTCCAAAACGGCCCGACGGTTTCCTGGAGCTGCTTTTCTTCCTGTTCCGTGCGGCGGAGAAAGGGAAACAAGATGCCCACCCCGAGCGTGTAGCCGTCGAGGGTGAAGTAGACCGTCCAGAGCAAGGCCCAGAGGGCGAACCAGATGATCGAAAGGGCATCATAACTGAGCACCGCGCATCCCTCCTGAAAAAGACATCGATTATTTGCTGCCAAACGGCGCCCCTGCCGACCCGGCGCGCCGCCGTTACGCTTCCGCCGGGCGTCCGTGGACGCGCCCGTCCGCCTCCCCTGCCCGCGGCGACCCGGGAGGAAGTTCCGGACCCGCCTTGGCGTGCTTGACGAGGAGGTAGACGTCGGCGACGATGAGCGCGGTGTAGAAGACGACGAGGCCGGAAAGCGAGAAGACGATGTCGCCGACGGCGATCGGACTTACGGCGTCGGCCGTTTTCATCAGGCCGTAGACGACCCACGGCTGGCGGCCGACTTCGGTCACGGCCCAGCCGAGATTGACCGCCACCGTCGGAAGCGGAATGGACCACAGGAGCAGCTTCAAAAAGCGCGGCGAGGCGAGGAGTTTCCCCTTGCGCATGAGGTACCGGGCGGTGAGGGCCATCGCCAGGAAATACAGCCCGAGCCCGACCATGAGCCGGAAGCTCCAGGAGACGATCCACACCGGCGGCCGTTCGTCGGCCGGAATGTCGTTCAAACCCTTCACGTAGCCGGTCGGCGAGTTCGTGTACATGAGGCTGCCGAGGTACGGGATTTTCCCGAACTCGACGGCGTTCCCGTCGTTCGAGAGGCGCGGCACGGCGAACAGCACGAACGGCTGAGCCTCTCCCGACGCCCAGACGGACTCGAACGCCGCCGCCTTTGCCGGCTGCACTTTGGCCGCGTTCACGCCCGACAGGTGCCCGGTGATCGGGGCCATGACCGTGGCAAAGAGCGCCAGAACGAGCGCGATCCGGAACGACTTTTGGAAGAACGCCACATTCTGCTTGCGCAGCAGATGATAGGCGCTCACCCCGAGCACGAAGAAGCTGCCGACGATATAGCTGCCGACGAGCGTATGCACGAGAATATACCAGACGTACGGATTGAAGAGCACTGCCCAGAAATCGGTCATCTGCACGCGGCCGTCGACGATCCTGTATCCTACAGGATTTTGCATGAATCCGTTGGCGGTGATGATCCAAAGCGAGGAGAGCGTCGTCCCCAGCGCCACCATCCACATCGACAGCGCCCGCAGTTTCGGGAACCGCTCGCGGCCGAAGATCCAGATGCCGATGAACGTCGACTCGAGGAAGAAGGCCACGATCGCTTCGATGGCCAGCGGGGCGCCGAAGATGTCGCCCATGAACTTCGAGTACTCCGACCAGTTCGTGCCGAACTGGAACTCCATCGTGATGCCCGTCACCACGCCGAGCGCGAAGTTGATGACGAACAGCTTTCCCCAAAAATCGGCCATGCGGCGATACAGATCGTCTTTCGTGCGCGCGTACATCGTCTCCATGATCGCCACGAGGACGACGAGCCCCAGCGTGAGCGGCACGAACAAAAAGTGGTACATGATCGTCACCGCAAACTGAATGCGGCTCAGGAAGACCACATCCGGCACGGCAATCCCTCCTTTGCGGCATAGCTCAGTTTAGCATGCATCGGTCTGCCCGACCGCTTGCCGGCAAAGGACTTTGTGACAACACTGCGCTCTTTTGATGGCAAATGGATGTCCGATGGCGAATCTATGACCGCCCGTCACCGTTCCCGCACGGTCAATTCGATGTGCCCATCCTCCCCGAGCTTCAGGCGAACGAAATGCCGCGTCTCTCGGAAGCGGTACACCGCCGCTCCGATCGTCACTTCGACGTCCGGATGGGCCGTATCGATGTTCACCTCCGCCGCGCGGCCGACGACGATCGCCGTCATGACCCCGGCACTGCTTCCCGCCTCGCGCAAAAAAGCGCCTTGCGCGGCGAACACGCGGCCGCCGCGCAACGGGCCGCGGACGATCACCTGGCCGTGCGCCTCGATCGCGCTTTGAAACGCCCCCTTGTCGCCGATCACGACATCCCCCAGCGCGACGAGGCGCGAAGCCTGGGCGTAGCCGACGCTGATGCCGGAGTTCGTAAGCAACGTGGCCGGGTATGCCTGAGCGAGATCGTGCACGCGGCGCACCGCGTCCGTTAACGCCGGCAAATCCGGCAGTCTCTTTCGACCGCCTCCGTTGCCCAAAAGAAGCGCCCACAACCGGTAAAAGACCTCTCGATCGCCGTCGAGCGCGGTGATGTTCGACCAGACCGGGCGCAGCACCTTGAGGGCCGCCTGTGCCTCGGCGCCGTCCGCGTCGAGGAGCCTTAAAACAATCGCGCGCAGCTGTTCGGGATCCGCCAAGTGGGGCGCGGCCTGCATCGTGTTCTGCAACTGATGAAGGCGGCGGGCGAGGCGGATCAGCACTTCGTCCAGGCGGCCGAGGGCTGTAAGCGCTTCCGGTGACAGGCCCTCGACCCCGGAGACGAGCTCGGAAAAAAACGCCTCTCCGACGAGCGACAAATACCCCCCGGCGACGATGCGGGCGCGGGTGACCTGTCCGCGGATGTGCACGTTCTCCTTCGCCTCGACGACCATTCCTTCTTCGACGTTGCCGATCACTTCGACCGATCCGGCAAAGCGAATGTTCCCGCTCGACAGCGACACATCGCCGCGGTGCGTGTGCAGCGGCCCGATGGCCGCGCGCACTTTTCGCCGGCTCTGCTGAACGAACAACATGCCGGAACGTTCCGCGCTGAGCGTGCCGCGCTCCGCATCATAGACGACGCCTTCACCGGCGATGACTTCGACGGGATGGACCGCACGCGGCAGGATCGGCGCGCCGCGCACATCCACGCCCGGGCGTCCGGGCTCGGGAGGGTGCGTGCGGGCGAGCAGCGTCCCGGCCTGGACGCTCGGCAGCCGCCGGCGTTCCCGATAATCGACCGCCTCCTCTTCGCCGGCCTCTGCGAGCGGATCGAGCGGCTCCGTCGGGACGAGCCACTCGATCCATCCGTCTTTGCCCTCCTCCGGCGGCGTGCCGCGGGCAACGACGTAAGACCCCGGCGTACCGCCGCACAGACGCGCGATCTCGGCGTAATCATAGCCGCTTAGCACGCCGCGCGCGGAGAGCTCGTCGACGACGTCGGCGGGCGTAAGGGCATCCGGCAAGAACGCCTGCTTGAGCACGGCGCGGACTTCCAGCGGACGAATCTGCCAGACGATCTGATCCTTCAAGACGCTCAATGTCCTCACCTGCCATTTTGGGTAAAAACCAAAAAATGGATGCCGACAAAGACACCCATCCGCCTTTGCGTTCGGCAGCCAGACAGCCATAGCGCATCGCCTTAGGCTCACGGCTTTGCGGCCCACCCTTTCGGGCGGTGTGCCTTTATCGTGCCTGTCACTGTAAAATTGTCGGAAAAAGTGTCCCCGGACAGCACGCTCGCCGTTCCGCCGTCTTTGGTCCTAGTCTACACGTCTTTGTCCTCATCGGCCAGTGTCGATTTTTCGGTTTCCCCCGACGAGCGCCGGTAAATGTACGAGAGGAGCTGCACGCGATCGGTGACGCCGAGCTTCGACAAAATGTTCGAAATGTGGTTTTTGACCGTATGTTCGCTGATGAACAGCGCCTCGGCGATCTCCTTGTTGCGTTTGCCCAGCCCGATCTGCAGGAGCACTTCCTTTTCGCGCTGCGTCAACATCGACAGCGATTCGACGCGCACGCGCAGCGCTTCCATTTGCGCCGCGTTTTGCGCCTCTCTTTGGACCGTCGAAAAAACCGTCAGTTCCCCGCTTTCCGTCGACGTCAAGTCCGGCCCCGAAAGTCGCTGATCGAGCTGTGCCCATGCGGAGCGCAGGCGAACGACCCGCTCCAGCCACACGGGGTCTTCGACAGGCGCCCCATCGGCAGACGTTCGATCCAAAAGCGCCACCGCCTGTCCGATGGCTTGTTCCAGCGTCTCCAACGTATGATCCAATGCCGACCCAGAGGACCGAATGGCGCGGCCATGCTTTGCTTCCTGAAGCGACTGCTCTGTCATCCGCTGAACCTCCTGCTCTTCCGCTTCATGTGGGGATGTTTCGACGACCGCCCATGCCCCGTCTTGTTCATCGGCCATAAGGAACTCGAGCGGACGGACAGTGCCCGACCGAACGATGAGGAGCACGTGCGGGATGCGACCCTCGCGACGAATGGGAAAAAAATTCAAGATCAGTCCATATCCGGCCATGTTCGTACGCGTCTCCAAGCCGTCCCGACCGCCGAACGCTTCACGCGAAGCGCACAACACCGCTTGATACGTCTTTTCCGGAAGCACCTTCCCGAGCGGTCGGCCGGCCAGTTCGGCGGGATCATAGCCCAAGCGTCGCCACAGCCCGCCGGCGGCCCGGCTGAGAATCAGATGTTCGTCCATGCCTTCCAACACCGCCACCGCAACATCGACATGATCCAACACATCCCATGCCATATGCCGATCTTCTCTTGACTCCGGCGGTTCGGGACGATCGTCGCGTTCCTTGAAGTCCGGGCGATCACGCTTCCGTCTGGGGAGCTTGAGCCACCATAGACCGATGAGCGTAGAGAGGGTGATGGCGAAAAGCAGCATTGCGACCCAAGTCGCCCAATGGTCGAGCAAGAGCTTTCCTCCTTCCGCAGCATCACCCCTCACCTGATCGCTCTCATTGAGATACTCTATCATGGGCAACTCCGGCGAACCATAGGCATGATCGACTATTCTGAGGGGTGAAGGTCCCATTCAATCGCCCGGATTTCCTAGGAAGTTTTGCTGAGTCATTGCTTGCATCCGCTTCCAAATGAAAAAAAGCCCCCAGATCGAACGCCGGGGGATGAAGGGAACACAGTCCCTCAATTATGGCTTTGGACGCCGCTCACCACGCCAGCCGATCACCACGTCCAGCCCGATCAAATGGATGACCACCCACAGCGCGCCGAGCAGCATCCCGCCGAGCACCGCGCTCGGCGCGGCACGCAGGCACGCGACCTCGGCGAACGCGGCCGATCCCGAAACGACAAGCCACACGCCCAAAGCGACGCCGTACATCGCCATGCGACGCGCCTGGCGGACGAAGATGTAGACGCCAAATCCCCAAAACGCCGTCGTCCAAAACGTCAACCGGTTCGGCCAGGCGACCCCGAACGGCACCAAAAGCGTCCAAAGGTCGGCGAGCCAGACGCCGAACGCCGCGCTCAGCGCAAAATAGACGACGGTGTAGACCGTCTCGGCGCGTCCGAAGGTCGATCGGCGAGCTTCAAAGAAGAGGACGAACGCCGCCAGCACGGCCAACGCCGCCGGCGTGCCGAAACCTCGAAAGAGAGCCACCCAGTCGCCGCCGAGATCCTCCTTCATGGCCAGGGCGATGTCCGTAAACAGGGCGTCGAACGGGCCGATTTCGCGTTCCAGGACTTCTTCAACGAGGGATACCAAGCCGATCGCCGAAAGCATCGCCGCCACGCCGAGGACGGCAAGGCGCACGCGCAAGCGCCATACGGCCCGGGCACCGCGCGTCAAGCGGCCGAATACGGCCAGCGCGAAACGCCGAAACGGCGCTGGATAGGTACGGACGAGCAGCGCGGCGATCAACAAGACGGCGCTTGCGATGCCCAGCGCCCACATGTACCGTTTAAAGGCGTCGTGGTACAAGATCCACCGGTCACCGAGCCACTTGCCGAGCGAGATGAACGTCGCCGCCCAGACGAGCGCGCCGCCGTAGGCAAACAACGCAAAAAGCCTGAAGGGCAAACGCATGATGCCGGCAAAATAGCCCGTCAGATGGCGGACGCCGGGAATGTAATAACCGACGGCGATCAACGGATAACCGAAGCGGTCAAACCACCCCGATGCGCGCTCGATCCGCTCCGGCGTCAGGTGAACATAGCGCCCGTAACGCAAAAGAAGCGGCAGGCCGAACAGCCGCCCGAGGACGTAGGCGACCGTCATGCCGAAGATGCTGCCGCCGGCTGCGGCGACGATCGCCGCCCACCAGACGAACGTCCCCCGCCCGACGTAAATTCCGGTGATGACCATGAGCGTCTCCCCGGGAATCGGCAAGGCGATCAATTCCAATGCCAACGCCGCCGCCAAAAACCAAAGCCCGTACGTTTGAAGCCACGCTTCCAACCGCTTCCCCCCGTTACCGGACTTAGCATATAAAAAAACGCCCCGGTTCATTATACGAACCCGGGCGGACATAACACAAGCCCGCCGTGCGGCGGGCCCGGAAAGTCGCGCTTTTGGAATGTTCAAATCACGCCTTGCGCCACCATCGCCTCGGCCACCTTGAGAAAACCGGCGATGTTCGCTCCGGCGAGGAGATCGCCCGGTTTTCCGTACTGCCCGGCGGTGGTGAGGACGGTGCGGAAGATCGAATGCATGATGTGGCGCAAGTTTTCTTCGACTTCGTAGAATGTCCACGACATGCGCATGCTGTTTTGCGCCATCTCCAGCGCCGAGACGGCCACTCCGCCGGCGTTCGCCGCCTTCCCCGGGGCAAACAGGACATCGGCCTCCTCGAAACGGCGAACGGCCTCGAGCGTCGTCGGCATGTTGGCCCCCTCGCCGACGGCGATCACCCCGCCGGCGATGAGCGCCTCCGCGCCGCGCAGATCGAGCTCGTTTTGTGTCGCACACGGCAACGCCACATCGCACGGCACCGTCCAAATCTCCGAGCTGTCCGGAACGAAACGGGCCGACGGTCTCCGTTCGGCGTAGTCGCGGATCCGTCCGCGCTCGACTTCTTTGATCTGCTTGATCAGCGAAAGATCGATGCCCTCGGGATCGTAGACGTAGCCGTCGGAGTCGCTCATCGCCACGACCGTCGCGCCGAGCTGGGCGGCCTTCTCCGCGGCGTAGATGGCCACGTTGCCGGAACCGGAGATGACGATGCGGCTTCCGGCAAACGAACGGTCACGCATTTTGAGCATTTCTTCCACGAAATAGACCAGGCCGTAACCCGTGGCCTCTTTGCGCACGTAACTGCCGCCGTAGGCGATTCCCTTGCCGGTGAACGCCCCCGCCTCAAAACTGCCGCGGATCCGCTTGTACTGGCCGAACAGATACCCGACTTCCCGGGCGCCGACGCCGATGTCGCCCGCCGGGACGTCGACATCCGGCCCCATGTGGCGGTAAAATTCGGTCATGAAGCTCTGCGCGAAGCGCATCACTTCCATGTCCGACTTGCCCTTCGGATCAAAGTCGGAGCCGCCCTTGCCGCCGCCGATCGGCAGTCCCGTGAGCGCATTTTTAAAAATCTGCTCAAAGCCCAAAAACTTTATGATGCTCGAATTGACCGTTCGGTGAAAGCGAATGCCGCCCTTGTACGGTCCGAGGGCGCTGTTGTACTGCACGCGATAGCCGCGGTTGACGTGCACCCGGCCGGCATCGTCGATCCACGGCACGCGAAAGGAGATCATCCGCTCGGGTTCGACCAGCCGCTCCAGAACGCCCAAGCGCATATACTCCGAATGCATGGCGAGCGCCGGGACGAGCGTCGGAAGAAGCTCTTTGAGCGCCTGGTGAAATTCCGGCTCCCCGGGCGATCGGGCGATCGCTTCCTCCAACACGCGTTCGACGTATTGTTCCGCCGTCCGTACCTCATCGCGCGTCACAAGCCCATCGATCATCGTCTCCACTCCTTTGTCTGTCTGCCGATACTTGAATTTTAACGAAGGCAATTGATCGAAGCAATAGGGATGTTCGATAAAATTAATCGCAAAACGCGATGATCGTTGACGCTTCCATCTGTTTTAATGCAGTTGACGATGATCTTAAATTGTGGTATAACAAATGCAAACCGCAAAACGACGGGAGGGAGAGACGATGCAGACGCTCGCCTTTCGGTATGATCCGGAGGTCGACTTGGAACTTCCGACCGAAGAACGGCTTTTCGCCGAGCGGCCCGAAGCGCAGGACGGCGCCGTCTGGGCGCGCTTGGAGCGGCTCGCCGGGCTCATTCCGGAGCGCATTCGCGCTATGGAGGCGGAATATGAAGCGGCGTATGCCCGGGTCTTGGAAAGCGAAGGAGAAGCCTTCTTCGAAGCGATGGACCGCGTGAACGCCCTGTCGCGCAAAATCGCCGAACTGAACGTCTGGTACTGGCGCATCGCCGGACGGCACATCCCCCCGTACTACGGTTGAACGGACCCGAGCGACCGGCCCGATGGGCCGTTTTTTTTTGTCTTAAGGGCGTTCAGAGCCGTCGCCGACGATGAGCACGTCGACGAATTTGGTCCGCTCCATGATGCGGTTGGCGATCGAACCGCGGAGGATCTCCTGCAAGCGGGAACGCGCCGACTGGCCGAGGATGACCTGCGTGATGCCGTGTTCCTTGATGAAATCGACGATGACGTCGACGACTTTGCGCCCCCCGGTGGCCCGGACGTAAAATTTCGCCTCAAAGCTTTTCGCCAGCGCTTCGATTTCGCGCAGCTTTTTTTTGTCCTCGGCGTCCAGCTGTTCGACGGGTTTCGTCGGCACGTTAAGAATGTAGAGATCCGCCTTCATCCGCTGGGCGATCCGCCAACCGCGGCGGATGAGCCGCTCCGCGTTGTTGCCGTAGTGGACGAGGACGAGAATTTTGGGCGAAGCCCCGGCCATCTCCTCGAGGCCTTCTTCCTCCCGCAGTTCCTCGAGGCGCTCGTCGACGTCGTCGGCGAGCTCCCGCAGGGCGAGCTCGCGCAAGGCGATGAGGTTCCCGGGGCGGAAGAAGTTTTGAAGCGCCTGCTCGACCTTCTCCGGTTTATAAATCTTGCCCGCCTTAAGCCGTTCGATGAGTTTCTCCGGCGGGATGTCGACGAGCTGAATCTCGTTCGCTTCGTCCAAAATCCAATCGGGAACCCGTTCGCGCACCTTGACGCCGGTCAGGTCTTCGACGGTGTCGTGCAAACTCTCCAGGTGCTGGATGTTCATCGTCGACAGCACGCTGATCCCGGCGCTTAGGATCTCCATCACGTCCTCGTAGCGCTTTTTGTTTTTGGAGCCGGGGACGTTCGTGTGCGCCAGCTCGTCGACGATGACGAACTGCGGCCGGCGTTTGATCACCCCTTCGACGTCGAGCTCGGTGAACACGCGGCCTCGGTATTCGATCTTCTTCAGCGGCAGGACGGGAAGCGCCCCGATCTGCTCCTCCGTCGCCTTCCGCCCGTGCGTCTCGACGACACCGACGACGACGTCGATGCCGTCGTTGAGCATGTCGTTCGCTTCGCGCAGCATCATGTACGTTTTGCCGACGCCGGGAGCGGCGCCGATGAACAGCTTGAAGTAACCGCGGTTCGATTGTTCGATCTCGGCGAGGATCTGCTCCGGCGATTTGCGCTTGGGTTCCCGGCTTTCGACCATCCGTCTCACCTGCCGTAAAAAAGGAGACACGCGTTCATCTCGGCGGCATCCTTTGGTCCAACGCTTTCAACCGGGCGCGGAGCGCTTCGTTCAAGGCGTTCACGTTGACCCGCGGCTCGCCGAAGATCGCGAGTTCCCGGGGCACGGCGACGCGGTCGATGAGGGCGTTCAGTTCGACCTCCGGCAGGCCCGTCGCGCGGCTGATGCGCGGCACCTGGGCCCGGGCCGCTTCGATCGACAGATCCGGATCGAGGCCGGAACCGGAGGCGGTGACGAGGTCGGCCGGAACGGGCAAGTCCGGATCCAAAGCGTCGCGGCGCACGGCCTCCAAGCGCTTCAGGACGGTCGCCTGATAGTCTTCCCGGGCGACGGCGAGGTTTGTCCCGCCGGATTCGAGCGGGTCGTACGCTTCTTTCGCCGGCGGGCGCGGGTGAAACCAGCCGTCTCCGGAGTAGGCCTGCGCGATCCGATACGATCCGCGCACGGTGCCGTCCGCGTCGACGATGAGGCTGCCGTTCGACTGATGCGGAAAGAAGGCTTGCGCAAAGAGCGTCGTGACCGCCGGATAGAGGAGCCCGGTGATCACCCAGAGCACGAGGGAAATGCCGATGGCTTGGCGAACCATCCGTCTGTCTCCTTTCACGTCGTTAGCGGATGCCGAGCGCCGAGAGCACGATGTCGATCGCTTTGATCCCGACAAACGGCGCGAGAATGCCGCCTGCGCCGTAGACGAGGAGGTTCCGGCGAAGCAGCCGATCGGCGCCCATCGGGCGATAGCGGACGCCGCGCAAGGCGATGGGGATCAGAAGCGGGATGATCAAGGCGTTGAAGAGGATCGCCGAGAGCACCGCCGTCGTCGGCGAGGTGAGGCGCATGATGTTTAAGGGCGCGAGCTCCGGCATGGCGGTCGCGAACATCGCCGGGAGGATGGCGAAATATTTGGCGATGTCGTTGGCGACGGAAAAGGTGGTCAGCGCCCCGCGGGTGATGAGGAGCTGCTTGCCGATGGCGATGACGGAGAGGATCTTCGTCGGATCGTTGTCCAGATCGATCATGTTCGCCGCTTCCTTGGCCGCCATCGTCCCGGAGTTCATGGCCAGGCCCACGTCGGCCTGAGCCAAGGCCGGCGCGTCGTTCGTTCCGTCGCCGGTCATCGCCACCCGCCGCCCTTCGGCCTGCTCGGCGCGGATGATGCGGATTTTATCTTCCGGCTTGGCCTCGGCGACGAAGTCGTCGACGCCCGCCTCCTGGGCGATCGTCGCCGCGGTGAGCGGGTTGTCGCCGGTGACCATGATCGTCTTGATGCCCATCGCCCGGAGTTCGGCAAAGCGCTCTTTAAGGCCGGCCTTGACGACGTCTTTTAAGTGGATGACGCCGACGGCCCGCGATCCCGCCGAGGCGAGCTCGGCGATGACGAGCGGCGTGCCGCCGGCCTTGGCGATCGCTTCGGTCTTTTCGATGAGCGCCTTCGGGATCTTGGCGCCCCCCGCCGAAAGCTCGCGCGAGACGGCGTCGACGGCGCCTTTGACGAGTTTTTGCCCGTCCGCAAAAGCGATCCCGGACAGACGCGTCTCGGCCGTAAAGGGGATCGGTTCCGCCCCGGGCGGCGCGTCCGCGCTCACCCCCTTGCGCCGGGCGAGATCGACGATGGAGCGTCCTTCCGGCGTCTCGTCGTAGAGGGAGGAGAGCAGCGCCAGGCGCGTCGCCTCCGCCTCCGTCACCCCCTCGGCGGGGATGAATTCGCTGGCCATGCGGTTGCCGTAGGTGATCGTTCCCGTCTTGTCGAGGATGATCGTGTCGATGTCTCCGCTCGCCTCGACCGCCTTGCCGCTCATGGCCAGGACGTTAAAGCGCGTGACGCGGTCCAGCCCGGCGATGCCGATCGCCGAAAGGAGGGCCCCGATCGTCGTCGGGATGAGGGCGACGAGGAGCGCGACGAGCGTCGCCACGTCGAGGGCGATGCCGAGGTAGCGGCTGATGGGCACGAGGGTGACGATGACGATGAGAAAGATCAACGTCAGCACCGCAAGAAGCGTCGTCAGCGCGATCTCGTTCGGCGACTTTTCCCGCTTCGCCCCTTCCACCAGGGCGATCATCTTGTCTAAAAATGATTCTCCCTGACCGGCCGTGACTTCAACGACGATCCAATCGGTGAGCACCCGCGTCCCGCCGGTCACCGAGGAAAAGTCGCCGCCCGCTTCTTTGATCACCGGCGCCGACTCCCCGGTGATCGCCGACTCGTCGATCGCCGCCAAACCTTCGATGATCTCTCCGTCGGCGGGGATGGTCTCCCCGGCTTCAACGCGCACGACGTCGCCCTTTTTGAGCTGCGAGGAGGAGACCATTTTCGTCGAACCGTCTTTTTGGACGAGGCGGGCCATCGTCTCCGTCTTGGTCTTGCGCAAGGATTCGGCCTGCGCTTTGCCCCTTCCTTCGGCCACCGCCTCGGCGAAGTTGGCGAACCAGATCGTCAGCACGAGGATGGCGAACACCGCGAAGTTATACGCCCGCGTCGCGCCGGACGGACCGAACAGATCGGGCCAGACGACGAGCAACAGCACGACGGCGGTGCCCGCTTCGACGACGAACATGACCGGGTTTTTGATCATCGTCCGCGGGTCGAATTTCAAGAACGCATCGATGGCCGCCCGGCGGACGAGTTCCGCCGTGAACGGCGAACGTTTGGCATCCTTTGCCATGGCTCCTCCCTCTTCTTCGTACCGCGTCTACACGATGCCGTCTCGGACGAACCTTACGCCCCAAACCACATCGACAGCTGCTCGGCGATCGGGCCGACGGCCAAAGCCGGGAAAAAGGCCAGCGCGCCGATCAACAGCACGACGATGAGGTAGACCGCCCCAAACAGCGGCGTATCCGTCCGAAGCGCTCCGGCGCCGGCCGACACCGGCGTCTTCCGGGCCAGTGAACCGGCCACGCCGAGAAGGGCGATGATCGAAACAAAACGCCCGAGGAGCATGACCGAGCCGATCGTCGTGTTGTAAAAGACGGTGTCCGCGTCCAAACCGGCGAACGCCGAGCCGTTGTTCGCCGCCCCCGACGTGTAGGCGTAGAGCACTTCGCTTAAACCGTGCGAGCCCGGGTTCAAGATGGACGCCGTGGCGTCCGGCAAAAGAAGCGCGGTCGCCGTCGGGGCGAGGATGATCAACGGATGCACGAGCAGCGCGACGGACGCGAGCTTGACCTCTTTCGTCTCGATCTTTTTGCCGAACAGCTCCGGCGTCCGCCCGACCATGAGGCCGGTCAAAAAGACGCCCATGATGACGTAGAGGAGGATGTTCAAAAGCCCCGCCCCGACGCCGCCGAAGACGTTGTTCAGCATCATCTGCGCCATCGGTACGAATCCGCCGAGGGGGGTGAGGGAGTCGTGCATGTTGTCGACGGAGCCGGTCGTCGCCGCGGTCGTCACCGTCGTAAAGAGGGCCGAGCCGAAAATCCCGAAGCGCACTTCCTTCCCTTCCATGTTGCCGCCCGTGATGCCGGCGGCATCGAACGCCGGGACGCCGGCCTGCTCGCTGGCGTAGACGATCCCCCACATCCCGAGAAAGAGCAGAAAGACGGCGGTGTACAGCACCCACGCCTGGCGGCGATTGCCGATCATCCGCCCGAAGGTGAACATGAGCGACGTCGGGATGAGCATCATGCTCAGCATGTGGATGAGATTGGTGATCGGCGACGGGTTCTCAAACGGATGCGCGGCATTGGCGCCGAAATACCCGCCGCCGTTCGTCCCGAGATGCTTGATCGACTCCAGGGAAGCCACCGGACCGCGGGGAATGACCTGCGTCTTGCCGTCAAAGGTCGTCGCATGCGCCGCCCCCTGGAAGGTTTGCGGCGCCCCTTCGGCGACGAGGACGAGGGCGACGAGGAAAGCGAGCGGGAGCAAGAGGCGCGTGTGCGCCCGGACGAGGTCGACGAAAAAATTGCCGAGATCCTGTCGGACGCCGGTCAGCGCCCGAAGAAAGGCGATCGCCGCCACAATCCCCGTCGCCGCGGAGGTGAACATCGGATAGGTGATGGCGAGCATCTGCCCGAGATAACTCATCGCCGTCTCGCCGCTGTACGCCTGCCAGTTCGTGTTCGTGATGAACGACGTGACCGTATTGTAGGCGAGCGAAGGCGGCATGGCCGCGATGCCGTCGGGGTTGAGCGGCAGATATTTCTGCAGCCGAAGCACGAGGTACATGAGCGCCATCATGAAGAAGTTGGTCACGACCAGCGCCGTCGCATACCGGCGCCACGTCATGCGCGCCTGCGGATCGACGCCGATGAGACGGTAAATCGCCCGTTCCAACGGCAAAAAGAACCGATCCCCCGGCGCCGGTCCGTCACCGAAGACGCGCGCCATGTATCCGCCGAGGGGCACGGCGAAGAGCGTGACGAGGAGCACGAAGACGACGAGTTGGATGAGATCCGCCAAGCGGCATGCGCCTCCTTCGCATCGACGAAAGCATCCGCGTTGACCATAAACGCCTGATGGCCGCTAAAACCGTTCCGGATGGATCAGCACGTACGCCAAATACGCCATGATGAGGAGCGACAGCACAAACAGCGCAAGCATCCACGTTCCCCCCGTTGAGCGTCCATTGACCTTCAGGCCCGGTCCGCGAAGCGGATCAAGCCGAGAAACAGCAAAAACCAGACGAGCGACAGGGCGATCATAAAGAGGTCGTTGTCCATCGCGCTCTCCTTTCATCGCACCGGCTGCTTACGGTAGTCTGTTCGATTTTCCGCGGTTCTCCATCGCCTCCCCAAAAACAAAGATCGATCAATCCCACCCCCTCAAGAACCGAAGCCCCAAAGGAAGCGGTCTTGATCGATCGTCTCGGTCAAGACGCGCCCGCAAGCCGTCTTGCTCAAGTTCGCCTTGAGGAAAAGCCGCCTTGCGAACGGTTTGGAAGCTTCTCTGCATTGGCCGACGGGGTTAGCTGACGGGTAGGATGGCAGAGATCTCATCCCTCTTGCAGTTCTTCAGTCCTGCAAGATTAACCCCAATGGGTGGGTCCCCCGCTTCCGGATGCCGGGCGGCTGACGCCGCCATCATCCGGAATTAGGCCGATTGTCGCCTCTATCATACTCCTCGGCGGGGCGGTTTGCAAGAGGTTTTTCATCGCCCGTGCGGCGATCTTGAAAAACACGTCATTTGCGGTGCATCTTGAATTCCAGATAGAGCTCGCTGTACGTCGAGAGCATCGTTCGCCCGAGATCGCGGTACACCTCCAGACGGCGAAGCGTCTCCGCATCCGGATAAAAGCGTTGGTCTTCCGTGATCTCCGGCGGAAGATAAGCCAACGCTTCCCGGTTCGGCGTGCTGTAGCGGACGTACTCGGTATTTTGCGCCGCGACTTCGGCATCGAGCATGAAGTTGATGAACGCGTGCGCGCCGTCGACGTTCGTCGCCGTCTTTGGAATGACGAACGTGTCGAACCAGAGGTTTGTGCCTTCCTCCGGAATGACATAGTCGAAAGCGTCGTTTTCGTCGATCACCTCGGCCGCATCGCCGCTCCAGACGACGCCGATCGGCGCTTCTTCGTTGGCGAGCAAAAACTTGATCTCGTCGCCGACGATCGCCCGAACGTTCGGCGTGAGCGCATCGAGCTTCGCCTTCGCCGCCGTAAGATGCTCGAGATCCGTGTCGTTCAGCGAATGCCCGAGACTGTTTAAGCCCATGCCCATCACTTCGCGTACCCCGTCGATGAGGAGGACGCTGTCCCGGTAGTCCGGATCCCACAGGTCGTTCCAACCGCGGATCGCCCCGTCGCCGAGGGCGTCTTTGTTGTAGGCGATGCCGACCGTCCCCCAGAAGTACGGCACCGAATAGCGGTTGCCGGGATCAAAGGGGAGGTTCAAAAACAGCGGGTCGATGTTTTTCAAATTCGGGAGCTTGGCATGATCGAGCGGGATGAGGAGATCCTCGGCGATCATCCGGCTGACCGTATACTCCGAGGGGACGGCGACGTCGAACGGCGTACCGCCCTGGCGGATCTTCGCCAGCATCGCTTCGTTGGAGTCGAATGTCTGGTAGATCACCCGGATGCGCGTCTCCTCCTCGAAACGACGGAGTACATCGGGATCGATGTAGTCGCCCCAATTGTACACGATGATCGCGCCGGTCCCGGGCAAGCCGTCCGCGCGCTCGAGGGCCCCCGCACCGGCCCACAAAAGCAGCGCGGCCACGGCGACAAAGGTATATAGATAGACGAGCGGTCTCATCGCTTGACGAACACCCCCCGGATTTTGCCGCCGTGACGCGTGATCACGTAGTAACCGAGGACGAGGAGCACCGTAATGAGAAACAACAGCGCCGACAAGGCGTTGATCTCCAACGAGATGCCGCGCCGGGCGCGGGAGTAGATCTCCACGGAGAGCGTCGAAAATCCGCTGCCGGTGACGAAAAACGTCACCGCAAAATCATCCAGCGAATACGTGAGGGCCATGAAGAAACCGGCCAACACGCCCGGCGTGATGTACGGCAGGATCACACGGCGGAGCACGTCAAGCGGTCCGGCGCCGAGATCCCGGGCGGCATCGATGAGCGTCGGCGGCATTTCGTACAGCTTCGGCAACACCATCAGCACGACGATGGGGACGGAAAAGGCGATGTGCGAAAGGAGCACCGACACAAACCCGAGCTTCAGACCGACCACCGTGAACAAGATGAGGAACGAGGCGCCGATGACGACGTCGGAACTGACGATCAGCACATTGTTGAGCGTAAGGAGCGCCTCTCTGTAGCGCCGCCTGAGCTCATACATCCCGATCGCCCCCAATGTCCCGACGGCCGTCGCCGCTGCCGAGGCGAGCAGGGCGATCAACACGGTATACAGGACGATGACGATGAGCCGCGTGTCGTTCGCCACTTCCCGATACCACTCGAGCGTAAAGCCGGTAAAGCGGTGCATCGTCCCCCCTTCATTGAACGAAAACAGAATGAGGTAGGCGATCGGCGCATACAGCACGAGAAACACGGCCCACAAGTACGCACGCCCGAAAAAGCCGAGCCGCGCCTCGGACACCCCGCGATCCAGCGCCGCCCGCATCGTCGCCCCACCGCTTCGAACGCTCGCCGCTTGATCTCGATGCCGTTCATCGCTTCCCATGCGCGCTGAGCCCCCTTCGCCCGACGAGGGCCATCGTCGCCGCCATCATGACGATGAGCATCACGGCGATCGTCGCCCCCATCCCCCAATCTTGGGTGACCAGAAAATGCTCCTCGATCGCCGTACCGAGCGTAATCACGCGGTTGCCGGCGATGAGCCGGGTGATCATGAACAGCGACAGCGCCGGAATGAACACCGCCTGCGCGCCCATCTTCACCCCGTCGAGCGAAAGCGGCCAGATCACCCGCCGAAAAACGTCGAGCCGCGTGGCGCCGAGATCCTCGGCGGCTTCGATCAGCCCGCGCGGAATGTCCTCTAAGGCGTTGAAGATGGGCAAGATCATGAACGGAATGAAGATATACGTCGACACGAGCAGAAAACTGAAATCGGTAAACAGAAGCGGCCGCGGTCCGGCGCCGAGAAGCGCAAGGACGGCATTGAGCGGCCCTTCGAGGGCCAGAATACCGAGAAAGGCGTACGTCTTCAGCAACAGATTGACCCATGAAGGCAAGATGATGAGCAGGAGCCAAACGGCTTTATGGCGCGTGCGGGTCAGCGCGTAGGCCGCCGGATAGGCGATCGCCAGCGAGCACACGGTGATGAGGAAGGCGTACCAGACCGACGTCGCGGCCATCGTCAAGTACGTCGGCGTAAAAAACCGGGCGAAATTGTCGAGCGTCGGCCGCCCGTGGATGTCGGTCAAAGACGTCACGGCGATGAGTCCGATCGGCAACACGACGAACAACGCCAACCAGATGAGATACGGGGTCATGTACAACAGGCGCAGCCTAACGCTCATCGTGCGTCACCCCGTAGGCCTCGATCCGCCGATCAAAAGCTTCTTCCGTCTCCCCCGGGCGCATGACGTGGATGTCCTCCGGATCGAAGTCGAGGCCGATCGTTTCGCCGACGTCGACCTTTTTCGTCGAGTGCACCAGCCAACGGTTGCCGTCCGCATCGAGGCCGATCATCTCATAGTGCACGCCGCGAAAGAGGAGCGACTGGATGGTCACCTGGAGTTTGCCCGCCTCCGCCGGGACGATGTCCAGATCTTCCGGACGGATGACCACTTCGACCGGCTCGTCGGATCGAAAGCCGCCGTCCACGCAGTCGAACTCGCGACCCGCAAACGCCACGCGGTAGTCCCGGATCATCCGCCCCGGGACGATGTTCGATTCCCCGATGAATTCGGCGACGAAACGGTTCACCGGCTCGTCGTAGATGTCCTTGGGCGTCCCGCTCTGCTCGATGCGCCCGTCGTTCAACACGAAGATCTCGTCGCTCATGGCCAGCGCCTCTTCTTGGTCATGCGTGACGAAGACAAAGGTGATGCCCAGCCGACGCTGCAATTCGCGCAGTTCATACTGCATCTCCGTGCGGAGCTTGAGGTCCAACGCCGAAAGCGGCTCGTCGAGGAGCAGCACTTCCGGTTCCATGACGATGGCGCGGGCGATGGCCACGCGCTGTTTTTGGCCGCCGGAAAGTTCCGAGATCTTGCGCCGTTCAAAGCCCTTGAGATTGACGAAACGCAACGCGTCCTGCACCTTGCGTTCGATATCCGCGGCTTTTCGCTTTTGGATCCGAAGACCGAAGGCGATGTTCTCATACACGTCGAGATGGGGGAACAGCGCGTAGTCTTGAAAGACGGTGTTCACGCGGCGGCGGTTGGCCGGAACGTCGTTGATGCGCCGACCGTCAAAATAAATATCGCCCGACGTCGGCTGAATAAATCCCGCGATCAGACGCAGGATGGTCGTCTTCCCACAGCCGGACGGGCCGAGCAGCGTATAAAATTTGCCGCGATCCAGATCAAAGCTGACGCCCTTTAAGATCGGCGGATCATCGTCGTATTGTTTGGTCACGTTCACGAAGCGGATGATCGGCACGCTCACCGCGTTTCTCCCACCTCTCCCGAATTTTGTCCCAGCTTATTATATACATTTGGGCGCCGATGACAACATTTCACAACAAAGTCAAGAACAGCAAAAAGACGCCCGAAAGCCATCGGGCGTCTGCTTCGACAAGGCGGCGAAAACGGCGCTTACTCCGATTCGATATGGCTGTAGTGCATCTTCAGACTTTCAATCTTGTCCGCGTCGATGTAGTACAGGGCGTCGCCCCCGCGGAAATGGAGGAGGCGATTGTCGTAGTCGAACGTCGTGTCGCCGAGGTGAATCTCGAGCGTCTCCCCGGAATCCAGGCGAAGAATGATCTCGCCCCACTTTTTCAGCTGCGCTTCGACAAACTCCAACTTCATCCGACATCCCCCCGCTGGTATGGCCTTCCAAGCTCACCTTAACATAGGCGACGGGCAGTGTCAAACCGCGCCGGATTCCCCGATGGCGGAAGCGATCGCCTGGGCGATGCCGTCGGCGATGCGCGTCGCGAGCGCCGCGTCCGGCCCCTCGACCATCACCCGAATGAGCGGCTCGGTTCCGCTCGGGCGGACGAGCACGCGCCCTTCATCGCCCAGTTCCCGTTCGCCGTCCTCGATCGCCCGGCGGATCGCCTCATGCGCTTCCCAACCGTCTTTGTCACGCACGCGGACGTTTTTGAGCACCTGCGGATATTTTGCCCAGCGGCGCGCGAATTCCGACAGCGTCGCCCCGGACTTTTTGAGCGCGGAAAGCAGGAGGACCGCGGTGAGCAGACCGTCGCCGGTCGTCGCCCGATCCAAAAAGACGATGTGCCCCGACTGTTCTCCGCCGAGCGTATAGCCGCCCTCGCGCATCGCCTCGACGACGTAACGGTCGCCGACGCGCGTCATCATCAGGCGGACGCCGTTGGCCTCGAGGTATTTGACCAGGCCGAAATTGGCCATCACCGTGGAGACGATCGTGTCTCCCGGAAGCCGTCCTTCGGCTTTCATCCGCAGCCCGAGCGAGGAGAGCATATAATCGCCGTCGACGATCGCCCCCGTCTCATCGACGGCGATCAGACGGTCCGCGTCGCCGTCGAAGGCGAGCCCGACATGCGCACCGTGGCGGACGACTTCCCGCGCCAGCGCCTCCGGATGGGTCGAACCGCACCCGGCGTTGATGTTTGTCCCGTCCGGCTGACAGAAGACCGTCTTCACCTCCGCGCCGAGATCGACGAACAGCCGCGCGGCCAGCGGGCTTGCCGCGCCGTTCGCGCAGTCGACGACGACCCGAAGCCCGTCCAGCTCGACTTCGGCGTTGGACTTTAAAAAGGCGAGGTACTTTTGGCTGCCCTCAAAATGATCGATCGCGCGACCGATCTCAAGCCCGCTTCGTTGGACGAGCGCCG
The DNA here is from genome assembly GCA_014896255.1 of Hydrogenibacillus sp. Lineage (GTDB taxonomy): Bacteria > Bacillota > Bacilli > Thermicanales > DSM-22653 > Hydrogenibacillus. Next base: position 3,414 of record JADBKT010000010.1, on the reverse strand, counting down.
CCGCATCGCCGTCGATCAGCGCCTCGATCGCCGCTTCATCCTCGTCGGACAGTTTGAACCCGTCGGGGCCGAAAAATTTGATGCCGTTGTCGTCGACCGGGTTGTGCGAAGCGGAGATGACCGCTCCCGCCGTCGCCCCCAGCGCCCGGGTGAGATAGGCGACGCCGGGCGTCGTCATCACGCCCAGGCGGACGACGTCGGCGCCGGCAGACATGAGGCCGGCGACGAGGGCCGATTCCAGCATCTCCCCGGACAGCCGCGGATCGCGCCCGACGACGATTTTTGCCCGTTCGCCCTTGCCCCCGAGCACCGTCGCCGCCGCGCGGCCGACGGTGAGCGCAAACGACGCGGTGAGATCCACCCCCGCCACCCCGCGGATGCCGTCCGTTCCAAAATACCGTGCCATCGTACTTCCTCCTTGTCATCAACGGATCATCGTTCCGGCGTTCCCAAGCGCCCATGGCGTTACGGCTTACCGGAGAGGGCCGCCGGATTTGCTCCCGTCATCGCCGGACCCTTCCGCCGGGCTTCCCGGCTTCGGCCAAGCGCCCGGTGCGGCGACCGGCGGTGTGGGCGGCGCGGTGGTCGGCAGCGAAGACGCCCCATCTCCGCCGGAGCGCGTCGTGATCTCGACCGAGACCGTATTCGGCTCCGTCTTGACCAACTCGATCCCCGCAGGCAGCGCGACATGCGGCGTCAACGTATAGACGCCCGGTCCAAGATCGCCGGTATCGAGTACGGCGGAGAGCGTTTCGGGTTTGAGGGCGTCGAGCGCTTCCGGCGCACCGCGGACGGTGATCCGCACTTCCGGTGCCGACATGCCCTTGAGTTCAACGTGCATGCCGGCCTTTTCCGACCAATGAAGCGGGACCGTCCACACCGCCTCGTCCGCCTTCGGTCCGATGCGAATCAACACCTCGACTTGTTTGGGGTTGACCGAAGACAGGCCGTCCGGAAGCGGCACGTCCAGCACTTGGCGGATGTCCGCCTTGGCCCCGTCGACGGAAAGGGGGCCGAGACGGATCGTCGTAAGAGCGCCCAGCCGTTCACTCGGCCCGTTCACGGCCACCACCGGCGGCAAAAGGCGGATGCTCGTCACGGCGTAACCGTCCGCCGGCGCTCCGTCGATCGCGAGTTCCAGCGGAACTTCGCGCGTCACACCCTCCAGTGTCGCTTCGACGGTCGCCTGAGCCGGTTCCAATCGCACCGCCACCGCCTTGCCCGAGGCGTCGACGGCGACGAGCGGGGCCGTGTAACCGGTGAGGCGGCCGGCCTTTTCCGCTTGAGCCCATGCATCCGGCGCAATGAGGGCATAGACTTGAGCGATCGAATGCACGGCGTCTTCACGCCCGTACGCCTTGATCTTCGCCGGGGTGAGCTGTATCCGCGCCCCTTTCGGCGGCGGACGGAGGTCTTCGATCGTGGAGGCCGTGCCGATGCGGACGTGTGCGCCGAACATCGCTTCGCCCAAGCGGATGACGGAGACGCGTACCGATTGGGGATCGGCGCGTCCGCCGACGCCGCTCGGAAGCCCCGTGAGGACGAGCGGCACGGTATGCTCGCCTGCCGCCTTTCCGCGCACGTCGGCGAGGGCTTTGACCTCGCCGGCCACAAGCCGGTCCATCGCGAGAAGCGGACCGTACAGGTGCGCCGTCACCTTCGACGGGGAGACTTCAACGTCCGTATTCGCATCGCGTTTGACGTCCACCGGCACGTCCAACATGAGGCGTTCTCCGTACGCCGGCGGCGGCGCCTCTTGTGGGCGGGCATGAAATTCGGCGTGCAACACCAACCAGAGCATCACCGCGACGGAGAGCGCGACGATTTTCGCCACCGTATTGTTCGTCAGCCACTTATCCATGCTTTTTCCCCCGCTCGCCGCCAAACGCCCGCCACCATTGCGTTCGGCGCCTTTCGGACTCCGCCCCAAGCGATTCCAAAAGAAGCGTCTTAAGCGCCTCAGCGTCGAGACCCCGGGCCAAGTGACCGCCGACGGCCACCGACACGTCGCCGGTTTCCTCGGAGACGACGATCACCACCGCGTCGGTCACTTCGCTTAAGCCGATGGCGGCGCGATGTCGCGTGCCCAGCGCTTTACTGATCGACGAGTTTTCCGAAAGCGGAAGATAACACGACGCCGCGGCGACCGCGTCGTCGACGATGATCGCGGCCCCGTCGTGGAGCGGCGTGTTGGGGATGAAAATTTGAATGAGGAGCTCACGGCTCACTTGCGCGCCGAGGGGGATCCCCGATTCAATGTATTCTTTGAGCCCGGTTTCACGTTCGACGGCGATGAGCGCCCCGATGCGGCGTTTGGACAGATAATCGACGGCGGCATGAACCGCTTCGATGGTCGCCTCTCCGAGCGCTTTTTCGCGCATCATCGTCTTCGGACGAAACATACGGCCGCTGCCGAGCTGTTCGAGCGCCCGTCGCAGTTCCGGTTGAAAGAGCACCAGCACGGCCACCACTCCGAGGCTGAAGGCCTGGGAGACGAGCCATCGCAAGGTGGACAGGCCGAGCACGGAGCTCAGAAGCCAGACGCCGATGATCACGACAAGCCCTTGAACCAACTGCATGGCCCGCGTGCCGCGCACGAGGACGATGAAGTAGTAGACGACCGCGGCGACCAGCACAATATCCACGACATCGCTTAAGTACTGAAACCAAAAGGACCTGATCGCCTCCCAAAACCCCACCCGACGTCGCCCCCGCTTCTCAAGATCCACCCCAACATTGTAGCAAATTCAAAGCAACGTGTCGCCGAGCAGTGACCCGATCAGGCGCATGGCGGCGAACGCCGTCTTGTTTCGCTCGTCGAGGATGGGATTGACTTCGACGACGTCCAGCGAGCGGACTTTATGCGTCTCAAAGAGCATCTCCATCGCCAGATGCGCCTCGCGATACGTGATCCCGCCGACGACCGGCGTCCCGACGCCCGGCGCATCGGTCGGATCGAGGGCGTCAAGATCCAGGCTCACGTGCAGCGCATCACACGCCGAAAGCGCGTCGACGGCGCGTTCCATCACCGCGCTCATGCCGTAGCGATCGATGTCGTGCATCGTAAAGGCGGCCAGACGGTGCCGGCGGATGAACGCCTTTTCCCCAGGATCGAGATCGCGCAGGCCGATCAAGGCCACGCACTCCGGCGCCACCTTCGCTCCGGGCGCGCCGATTGCGACCAGACGCGCGTCGCCGTAGCCCAGCGCGACGGCGAGCGACATGCCGTGGATGTTGCCGGAGGGGGATGTCTCCGGCGTGTTCAAGTCCCCGTGGGCATCGATCCAGATGACGCCGAGGCGGCCTCCGGCGGCCCCGGCGGCTCCGGCGATCGAGCCGATGGCCAGCGAATGATCGCCGCCCAGGACGACCGGGACGGCCCCGGCGACGAGATGTTCCCGCACCGTTTCGGAC
>JADBKT010000001.1 GCA_014896255.1 Hydrogenibacillus sp. | reverse complement strand
CTTGCTTGTTCCTCGGCGATCGCGCGCACGGTCTCTTCCACCGTTTCGTCCAGGCGGGTTTCGTCCACCGGCTGAAGGCGCATGAAATGCCGGAAATGCTCGATCGCCTCGTCCACGGTGAACGATTGCTCCCAGCGCTCATCGATGTAGCGGATCGACGGAAAATAGCCGTTCAGCCACAAAAGATTGAATGCGGCATAAATGCGATTCATCGGCCGCGTGCCCGAAGACAGGCCGAGCCGCGCGCGTATGCGCCGGACGAACGGATCCCGACGGTCGATGAAACTGCTTAAAAAACATCCGCCGCGGCATACCCGAAGCATTTTGTAAAGCGCTTCCGCGTTGCGGATGGCGGGCGTCATCGAAGCAAAAACGAGATCGAACGCCTGCTCCCATCCCCGTGCGGCGACGTCGAGCTCCTCCCAAACGGCCGTCTGGAACGCCGTCCGTTCGGAGATCCCGTAGTGCGCGGCATTGTCCTGTGCGCGGGCGATCATCTCTGGGGCGATGTCGATACCGGTGACGCGGTGCCCGAGCTCGGCGAAGGGGATGGCGTACGTCCCGGGACCGCAGCCGATGTCCAGGATGTGCGACGCCTCGCGCAGCGCGCCAAGTTCTTTCAGCCACGCATACAGTTCCTCAAAGCGGCGGCGATGTCGGGAATCGGTCAAGTGGTCGCTGAACGATTTCGCCCGCCGGTTCCAAAACGCCTGCTGCGCTTCGTAGCGCGGCCCGTGGTCGTCCCACAGTTCATTGAACGTCGAGAGAAGAGACTGCAATGAATGATCGGGCATTCAACTCATTCCTTTCGGGTTTCACGCTGTGACGGCTCTGCTTTACAATGGCTCTGCCTTGGCAATGTCTTTGCTTTGTAACGGCTTTCGCCCTGTGACGGCCCTCGCCTCGTGGTTCCGGTCGACGCGTGCGTCGATGATTCCTCCGGCGTTCCGATCGATTCGGAGTTCATGCGACGTACAAACGACGTTCAGATCGCTTCTTCAGATTTGACGGATCATGGCTTCCCGGTCGATGAGGCGGTCGCTCACGTGGCGGAGCAGGTGCAAGTCGCGGCTGATCCACGATGATCCCCGAGCGCCGTTCGCGACGGACATGCCCGCCGTCGATTCGTCAGCCACGATGAGGCGCGCGATGAGCCCCATGCGCATGCGCTTGGTGCGGCGATGGGTCAACATCATCAATATCAAATGTATAATACATGGGCGGGTAAAATCAAATCATTTTTAAAGTTGCCTTTTCGCGGACCGACACATGCCGCAGCTTGACCGCGCCTGGGGGCGGCGGTATAATGATGCCAAGTCACGACGTTTAAGCGGATCGACATCCGGCCGCGGATCGAGTCGGCCGGTCCAATGGCATATTCGGGCGATGACGAGGCCATGCGTCCCTTGACCGGGCAACCAGAGAGCGAAGGCCGTAGGCTGAAAGCCTTCGCTGCCGCAGAAAGGGGCGTACCTCCTCGGAGCCGATCCGACGAAACGCCATCCGGTGAGCGCCGCTCGTCGTTTCAAGGCGGAAAAACGATCGCAGGGCGTGTGTAGTCGGATCCGTCGGCGGCCGTTAACGCCGAAAGAGCGGGCAGGCAGATGCTCGTACGCGGTAGGGGCGCGTATGCGGCATGTGTCGGCCAATGAGGGTGGTACCGCGGGAAGAACCCGTCCCTTGGGGGCGGGTTTTTTGTCGTTTTGAGCGTGGCGCATCCTTGGGTATGGCGCCGATGATACGCGATCAGGAGGTTGAACTTTGCCGATGCCGAAAATCGAACTGCCGGACGGGCAAGTGCGCGACTTTCCCGAAGCCGAGACGGCCTACGACGTCGCCCGCGCGATCAGCCCGTCGCTGGCCAAAAAAGCGCTGGCGGCGGAAGTGAACGGAAAAATCGTCGACCTCGCCCGCCCGGTAAAAGACGGCGACCGGGTGAAGATCGCCACCGCCGACGACGAGGCCGGCCTTTATGCCATGCGTCATACGGCGGCGCACATCTTGGCCCAGGCGATCCTCCGGCTCTATCCGGGCACGAAGCTCGGCGTCGGTCCGGTGATCGAAGACGGCTTTTACTACGACGTCGACCCGCCGGAGCCGATCACGGCCGACGATCTTGCGCGCATCGAAGCAGAAATGAAGAAGATCATCGCCGAAGACCTTCCCCTCGTCCGCCGCGAGGTGACGCGCGATGAAGCGAGGCGGCATTACGCGGCGCTCGGCGATCCGTACAAGCTTGAACTCATCGACGCCATCCCGGACGGCGACCCGATCACCTTCTACACGCAGGGAGAGTTCACCGACCTCTGCCGCGGGCCGCACGTGCCTTCGACGGGCAAGGTCAAGGCGGTGAAGCTCCTCTCCGTCGCCGGAGCATACTGGCGGGGGGACAGCCGGCGGCCGATGCTCACCCGCATCTACGGCACGGCGTGGCCGTCGGAGCAGGCGCTCAAGGACTACCTTCAGGCGCTTGAAGAAGCGAAGGCGCGCGACCATCGCAAGGTCGGGAAGGAACTCAAGTTCTTCACCTTTGCCAAAGAGGTCGGGCAGGGACTCCCGCTCTGGCTGCCCGGCGGGGCCAAGGTGCGGCGCATCATCGAGCGTTACATCGTCGATCTGGAAGAGTCGCTCGGCTACGAGCACGTCTATACGCCCGTCCTGGCCAACCTCGAGCTGTACCAAATCTCCGGGCACTACGCGCACTACCACGAGAACATGTACCCGCCGATGGCGCTCGATCACGAGACGCTCGTGCTTCGGCCGATGAACTGCCCGCACCACATGATGATCTACAAAAGCGAGCCGCGGAGCTACCGCGATCTGCCGCTTAAGATCGCCGAGTTGGGGACGATGTTCCGCTACGAGGCGTCCGGCGCGCTCACGGGGCTGCATCGCGTGCGCGGGATGACGCTGAACGACGCGCACATCTTCGTTACGCCGGAGCAAATCGAAGCGGTGTTCACCGAAGTCGTCGAGCTCATCCGGCGCGTGTACCGCGACTTCGGCATCGACGACTACTGGTTCCGGCTGTCGCTCCGCGATCCGGAAGACACCGAAAAATACGTCCAGAACGACGAGATCTGGAACAAAGCCGAAGGCATGCTCCGGAACGCGCTCCGCGCGCTCGGCCTCGATTTCGTGGAGGCGAAAGGCGAAGCGGCGTTCTACGGCCCGAAGCTCGACGTGCAGGTGAAGACGGCCCTCGGCAAAGACGAGACGCTCTCCACCGTGCAGCTGGATTTCGTCCTTCCGGAGCGGTTCGATCTCACCTACGTCGGCGAAGACGGCGAACATCACCGGCCGGTGGTCATCCACCGCGGCGTCGTCGGGACGATGGAACGCTTTGTCGCTTTTCTCTTGGAAAAAACGAAGGGCGCGCTCCCGGTATGGCTTTCGCCCGAACAGGCGGTCGTCCTTCCGGTGTCCGACCGGTTCCGCGACGCCGCCGCGCGCGTCGTCCGGGTTTTAAAGGCCGGCGGCGTGCGCGCTCGGCTCGACGCGCGGAACGAGAGCTTAAATTACCGCATCCGCGACGCGCAGGTGAAGAAGATCCCGTATACGCTCGTCGTCGGCGAGCGGGAGGCCGAAAGCGGCACGGTGGCCGTCCGCCGCCGCGGGGAGACGAAGGCGGAGGCGATGCCGGTCGAAGCGTTCGTCGAGCGCATCCGCGAAGACGTCGCCGCCCGTCGGTGAGCGCCCGGAGGATCGGCGGCTCGGCGCTCGGGCCGACGGCCCCGGTCTTCGGACATGTGAGGGGCGGCATGCGTGTGAGACCCAGCGGTGAGACTCAAAAAAGAAAGGAGAAAACGCGATGATCCCGCTTCAAGCCGAATCGCTGGGCGCCGCGCGGGCGGCGCTCCAGGCGTGGACGGGCCGGGAGGCGTACATTCACATGGAGACGACGCAGGGCGCGTATGCCCGGCATCATCGCGGCGAGGTGCATCCCGTCGGCGGATTTGTGCGTAATGCGCGCCTGTACATCGAGCGCGCGGCGCTCGCCGGTTCGGGGCCGTATCGCCTTGGCCTGGTCACGTCCGACGGCTATGCGATGATCGAAGGCCTGACCCACTGGGAGGACGGCATCGTGCCCGGGGCGCTCGCGTTTTACGGTCTCATACCCGACGGCAAACTCGCCGCCGCGATCATCCTCTCCGCGGCGCCGCTTTATACCGCCGGACGACAGGTCGTAAGCCAGGAATGGGTGGACGTCGCCGGCGATCGGTCGTCTCCGACGCCGTCCGAACGGGACGGCGGTAACGATCGGGGCGATTCGGATCGGGGGGAAGCGGCAAGCGGCCGCCTCGAAGCGGTACGTGGCCGCCGCACGGTGCTTTCGATCTTCCCTCACCCCGACGATGAGACGTTCGCCGCCGGGGCGACACTCGCGCGCTTCGCCGCCGAGGGCGCGCGCGTCGTCGCCGTGTGTCTTTCGCTCGGCGAACTCGGCCGCAGCCTCGGGGAACCGCCGACGGCCTCGCGGGCAACGCTGCCTTCGGTGCGGCGCGAAGAGCTCCGGGCGGCGGCCGCCGCTTTGGGCATCGAGCGTCTGCTGCTCTATCATCTGCATGACAAGACGATCGAGTTTTTGGATCGCGCCGCGCTCATCGCGAGCATCCGAGAGACGATCGAAGCCCTTCGGCCGGAGACGATCATCACCTACTACCCCGGTTACAGCGTGCATCCGGATCACGAAGCGACCGGCGACGCCGTCGTCCGCGCCGTGGCCGCGCTCCCGCGGGACCGTCGGCCGACCGTTTTGGCGACGGGTTTTGCTTCGAACCGCGCCGCGCTCGGCCCGCCGACGCTGGTTGTCGACACGACGCCCTATTGGCCCAAGAAACTGGCGGCGATGCGCGCCCACTGGACGCAGACCGCCGCGCTCCTGAGGACGCTTAAGACGGATGCCGAGAAAGACGTCGCATCGGATGCGGCGCCGCCTTTGGAGCGTTTCCGGGAAGAAGTTTTTTGGCAGATCGACGTCGACCGCTATACGCCGTACGACCGCACGGATTAAACGCGAAAAGCGCTTTTGAAAGCGTTTTTGCCGCCCCCTTGACAGGGGGTATTTTTTGGGTTAAAGTGATAATGTACTTATATACACCACATATTGTGCGTGCCCGCCGGCAGCTGAAAGGGTGAACACGACATGGATCCGCTGCCCATTCGGATAGATCCCGACGATCCCGCGCCGATCTACCAACAGGTCAAACGTCAGCTCAAGGAGCTGATCTTAAGCGGAGCGCTTCCGCCGGGGACGCTTTTGCCGTCGATCCGCGCGCTCGCCGAGGCGCTCAAGGTGAGCGTGATCACGACGCGACGGGTATATCAGGATCTGGAGTATGAAGGGTGGATCATGTCCGAACAAGGGCGAGGGACGTTCGTCGCCGCTTATGATGAAGCGGAACGTCGGGAAGATCGTCTGGCGCTCGCCCGGCAGGCGCTCATGACGGCCGTCGAACGGGGGCGGAGGCTGGGGCTGTCCGATGAGCTTCTGGCGGAGATGTTCGCCGACGTGCTTCGCGACGACTCCATTCGTCCGATGCATAAGTGGACATGATGAACCTATTGACTTTTCCGGGGAACACGGTATATAGTTACATTATGCGAAGGGCGCCTCTACCGGCGACCGCGACAGGCACAAGCAGAAGCCCCGCGCTTCTCACCTTGCGGTGCGAGCCGGCAAGGTTCACGATCGGAAAATGAGTCGAACGCGTATGAAAGCGCGCATCCGGGCGGCAAAACCGCCTGTTTCGACCGTACATCGACGTGACCGGCGTGGGCTTCCCGCGCTTTTTTTCATGCCCGACGGCCTGATACCTGACCACGGAGGTGGAACTCATTAACAAAACGAACAAAACGCAAGATGTTCAAGTCAACGAAGCGATCCGCGCCCGCGAGGTCCGCTTGATCGACGTTGACGGCCGGCAGATCGGCATCGTACCGCTCAAAGAAGCGCTGCGCCAGGCGCGGGAAAAGAATCTCGATCTCGTGAACATCGCGCCGCAGGCGAACCCTCCGGTCTGTCGCATTATGGACTACGGCAAGTACAAGTTTGAACAGAGCAAGAAGGAAAAAGAAGCGCGCAAAAAGCAAAAAGTGATCACCATCAAGGAAGTGCGCTTCAGCGCGACGATCGAAGAACACGATTTCAACACGAAGCTCAGGCACGTCATCCAATTTCTCCGGAAAGGCGACAAAGTCAAATGCTCGCTGCGTTTTCGCGGCCGGCAGATCACCCACGCCGATCTCGGGACGGAGATCATGCAGCGCATCATCGACGGCACGAAAGACATCGCCGTCGTAGAGAAGACGCCCGGCATGGAAGGTCGGAGCATGATCATGGTGCTTGCGCCGAAGGCGGAGGCGAAGGCCTGAAGGCCGTAAAGAAGAGGAGGACTTTGCATGCCCAAGATGAAAACGCATCGCGGTGCGGCCAAGCGGTTCAAGAAGACGGCCGGCGGAAAGTTGATGAAACACCAAGCCTTTACGAGCCACATTTTGACCAAAAAATCGCCGAAGCGCAAGCGCCATCTGCGCAAGGCGACCGTTTTGAAAAGCGGGGATTTCAAGCGCACCATCCGTTTGTTGCCGTACTGAACGGGTCCCTTCGTCCGGATTGGACCGCTTCAGGCTGGAGGCGGGACGATCGGATGCGGGCGCGGGAAGCGTTCGACGGGCATGTGGTGCGTGGCATGTCAGCAAACTGTAAGCGCAGGGAACGGATCGGAAGGGAGTCGATGATCGATGGCACGCGTTAAAGGAGGGCCGGTCACCCGGCGCCGCCGTAAAAAAGTCCTCAAGCTGGCCAAAGGGTATTTCGGTTCAAAACATACGCTCTTCCGCACGGCCAAGGCCCAGGTCATGAAGTCGTTGATGTATGCGTACCGCGACCGGCGGCAGAGAAAGCGCGATTTTCGCCGCTTGTGGATTACGCGTATCAACGCGGCGGCTCGTTTGAACGGCCTGTCGTACAATAAGTTCATGTACGGCTTGAAGCGCGCCGGCATTGAGATCAACCGCAAGATGTTGGCCGATCTCGCCGTCCATGACGCGGACGGATTCAAACGCCTCGCCGATGTCGCCAAGCAAAATTTAAACGCCAGAGCGTGATCCCGACATCAGACGCGCGCAGCGAGTCGAGCGGGGCCCACGGCGGGGAAGCGCCTGGCGAGATGGCGCATGGCGCACACGGGGCGCGTACGGCAGGCGCACCCTCGGCGCATCCCTCTCCGGCTGATCGCCGGGAGGGGTGCGCTTTGTCGTTTCATTTCCGTCCGTCGGGAGGCTGTGCTATAATCGAAGTAGGTGTTTCGGCACATAAGACATCGTTTCTAGAGTAAGAACTGTCTGAAGGAGCGAGGGCCATGGAGTACCGTCCGGGACTGGAAGGGATCATCGCCGCCGAGACGGCGATTTCCTTCCTCGACGTGGAAGGCGAAGAAATCGTCGTCCGCGGCTACAATCTGCTCGATCTCGCCGAACACAAGACGTACGTCGACGTCGTCGGGTTGCTCATCGACGGCCTGCTTCCGGATGAGGCGCGGCGAAGCGAGCTGGAGCGTTCTCTTGTGGCGGGAAGCGCCGTCCCGGGTCCGATCTGGGACATTTTGAGAGCGCTTCCGCCGTCGATGCACGCCATGGATCGGTTGCGGACGGCCGTATCGGCGCTCGGCGGCTTTGATCCGGAGGTCGACGACCATTCGCCGGAAGCGAACCGACGGAAAGGTTTAAGGGCGCTGGCCAAGGTCGGCACGATCGTCGCCAATCTGCACCATATCGCCGAAGGGCGCGCGCCGAAGGAGCCGGATTCGGGGCGCGGATACGTGGAAAACATGCTCGCCATGATTACGGGAAAGCCGGCCTCACCGGCGGAAGTGCAGGCATTCGACCGGTCGCTTATGGTCTACAGCGAGCATGAGTTGCCGAACTCGACGTTTACGGCGCGCGTCATCGCTTCCACGATGAGCGATTTGTACGGTGCGCTGACCGGCGCCGTGGCGTCGCTCAAGGGTCCCCTGCACGGCGGGGCGAATGAAGCGGTCATGCACATGATGCTCGAGGCCGGAACGCCGGAGGGCATGGAAGCGTTGATTTTGAAAAAACTCGCCGCCAAGGAACGGATCATGGGTTTCGGACATCGGGTATATATGAAGAAGATGGACCCCCGGGCCCAGCTGATGAAAGAAACGCTGAAGACGCTCGTGAGCGCCTCCGGCGACGCGGAAGGGCAAAAGTGGTATACGTTGGGGGAAGTCGGCGAGGCGGTCATGCGCCGGGAAAAAGGGCTGTATCCGAACCTCGACTATTACGCCGCGCCGGTCTATTACGTCCTCGGCATTCCGATCGAACTGTATACGCCGATCTTTTTCGCCGCGCGTACGGCGGGCCTGGTCGCCCACGTCGTCGAGCAGCACGCTCAAAACCGCATCTTCCGTCCGCGGGTACGGTATACCGGACCGCGGGGCTTAAAACCGTAAGAGCGGCGTGTTCGACAGAGGGGGCGGCGGCTTGAGGGGCATGCCGCCCCTGACGGACTGCGCCCGGGAAGCCTGTTTCGTTGAAGACGTGACGTAAAGGAGCGAGGACCGTGACCGAGAAGGCTCTGCAGACTGAGCGTTCGTTCGACGCCGTGATCGTCGATATCGCCGAATACGCCCAAAAAGCGGAGATCCAAAGCGCCCTCGCCTATGAGACGGCGCGCTACGCGCTGGCCGATGCTCTTGCCTCCGGGTTGTACGCTCTCGCCTATCCGGAGGCGACGAAGATGCTCGGGCCTATCGTCCCCGGGGCGACGTGTCCGAGAGGCGCCCGCGTTCCCGGCACGCCGTATGAACTCGATCCGGTGACGGCGGCATTCAACATCGGGACGATGATCCGTTGGCTGGACTACAACGACACGTGGCTGGCACAGGAATGGGGGCACCCGTCGGACAATTTGGGCGCCATCCTGGCCGTCGCCGACTACGAGAGCCGTCGCCGCCGCGCCGACGGCGATGCGCCGCTTAAGGTGCGCGATGTGCTCACGGCGATGATCAAGGCGTATGAGATTCAGGGCGTGCTGGCGTTGGACAACAGCTTAAACCGCGTCGGCATCGACCACGTGCATTTTGTCAAGGTGGCTTCTACCGCCGTCGCCGGGGCGCTATTGGGCCTTTCGCGCGAAGAGATCCAAAACGCGGTCTCCAACGCCTGGATCGACGGTGCCGCCTTGCGGACGTATCGCCACTTCCCGAACACCGGTTCCCGCAAGTCGTGGGCGGCCGGCGACGCGACGAGCCGCGCCGTGCGCTTGGCGCTATGGGCGAAAAAAGGGGAGATGGGTTATCCGACGGCGCTTTCCGCGCCGACGTGGGGCTTTGAGGACGTCGTCATGCGCGGGAAGAAGCTCACGCTGGCCCGTCCGCTCGGCAGTTACGTGATGGAGAACATCTTGTTCAAAATCAGCTACCCGGCGGAATTCCACGGCCAGACGGCGGTGGAGGCGGCCATCCGGCTGCATCCCGCGGTCAAGGATCGGCTGGAAGAGATCGACCGTATCGTCATCACGACGCACGAATCGGCGGTCCGCATCATCGACAAAAAAGGGCCCCTGACCAACCCGGCGGACCGTGACCACTGCATCCAGTATATGACCGCCGTGGCGCTCATCTACGGGGAGCTGACGAGCGACCATTACGAGGAGCCGATCGCCCTCGATCCGCGCATCGATCGCCTGCGCGACGTCACCGAAGTGGTGGAAAACCCGGCCTACAGCCGGGATTATCTCGATCCCGACAAGCGTTCCATCGCCAACGCCGTGCAGGTGTTTTTCAAGGACGGCACGATGACGGAGAACGTCGAAGTCGAGTATCCGATCGGGCACAAGCGGCGCCGCGCGGAAGGGATCCCGCTCCTCTTGAAGAAGTTCGAGCAGGCGCTTCGAAGCCGCTACCCGGGCAAAAAAGCCGCGGCCATCTACCGGCTCATGGTCGAAGAGGAGACGTTCCCGGATTGGGATGTCGACCGCTGGATGGGTCTTTTGGCCGAATAGGGCCGCGGGATGAAAAGGCACGGAGGATAAGGATGGGATGACCGATGGCGTGGTTTCATCAGGAAGGGATTCCGCAGCCCGAGCTTTCGGCGACGTTTCGTCGGTTGGTCGAAGCGGAAGCGATCCTCATCTTGCCCGGCGCGCCGGATGCGCTGGCGGGGCGCATCGCCAAGGCGTCCGGTTTTTCCGCGCTGTACTTATCCGGCGCGGCGTACACGGCGAGCCGCGCCCTTCCCGATCTCGGGCTCGTCACTTCGGCGGAAGTGGCCGAGCGGGCGCGGGACATCGTCCGGGCGACGGATCTGCCGCTGTTGGTCGACATCGACACGGGCTTCGGCGGCGTCTTGAACGCCGTGCGGACGGCGAAAGAGATGGTTGAGGCGCGGGTCGCCGCGGTGCAGATCGAGGATCAGGTATTGCCGAAGAAATGCGGACATTTGAACGGCAAGGCGCTGGTTTCGCCGGAGGAGATGGCGGAGAAGGTGCGGGCGCTGAAAATGGCGGCGCCGGCGCTGTACGTCGTGGCCCGGACGGATGCCGCGGCCGTTTTAGGGCTGGAGGCGGCGATCGAACGGGCGAAGGTGTATTTGGCGGCCGGGGCCGACGCCGTTTTCCCGGAGGCGCTGACCGATGAAGCGGCCTTTCGCGCGTTTCGTCGAGCCATCGACGCACCGCTTCTGGCGAACATGACGGAGTTCGGAAAGACGCCGTACTATACGGCCGAGCAGTTTCAAAGCTGGGGCTATCAGATGGTGATTTTCCCGGTGACGGCGCTGCGCATGGCGGCGAAAGCCTACGAGCGGACGTACCGCGCGCTTAAGGCGCACGGTACGCAGCAGGCGCTTCTGGGCGAGATGCAGACGCGCAAGGAGCTGTATGAGACGATCGAATACGACGCGTATGAGGCGTTGGATGCGAAAATCGCCAGGACGGTCCTGGACTGAGCGCGGCGGGTATTTTGGAAAGAAGGGGCATGAACGGATGAACATACAAGGCGCGACCTTTCTCATCACCGGCGGCGGTTCCGGATTGGGGGCCGCGACGGCGGAGTTGCTCGCGGAATCGGGGGCGAACGTCGTCATCGTCGACATCAACCGGGACGCCGGCGAGACCGTCGCGGGCAAGATCGGCCGTCGGGCCCGGTTCATCCAAAGCGACATCACCGATTCCGACAGTGTGGAAGCGGCCGTCCGCACGGCCATCGAAACGTTCGGCGGCTTAAGCGGCGCCGTCAACTGCGCCGGCATCGCCATCGCCGAAAAGGTGCTGGGGCGCGACGGGCCCCACGATCTCGACCGCTTTCGCCGGGTGATGGAGATCAACGCGGTCGGGACGTTCAACGTGGTGCGGCTGGCGGCGGCGGCGATGGCACAAGCCCCGCCGAACGAAGAAGGGGAGCGCGGCGTGGTGATCAACACCGCCTCTGTGGCCGCCTTCGACGGTCAGATCGGGCAGCCCGCTTATTCGGCGTCCAAAGGCGCGGTCGCCGCGATGACGCTGCCTTTGGCGCGGGAGTTGGCGCGCTACGGAATTCGCGTGCTGGCCATCGCCCCCGGCATTTTTGACACGCCCATGATGGCGGGATTGCCGGAAGCGGCGCGGAAGTCTCTCGAACAGCAGGTTCCGTTCCCCTCCCGCCTGGGCCGGCCGCGGGAGTACGCCCAATTGGTTCGGCACATCATCGAAAACCCGATGCTGAACGGGGAAGTCATTCGCCTGGACGGGGCCCTGCGCATGGGGCCGCGGTGAGGCGCGGAAAGGCGATCGCGGTCAGGCGAGCGCTTCGGCGATTTTGCCGAGCATCGCCTGTCGCTCGGCGTCGTCGCTTCGCTGCCACAACAGCTCGAACAGGTAACCGAGCCCGGGGAGCGTCTTGTCTTCCTGCGCGTCGATGGCGTCTTCAATGATGTCCTGAAGCTGCCGGGCGCTTGCGCCGCGCAGTTTGTGATCCAAGGCCTGGCGGAGATCGAGATCGCGGTAGATCGTCGTCATCCGGAATCCTCCTTTGGACGTTGTGGATCCGTTTGGGGCGGTTCATCCGTCGGCGGTTGCGGATGCGCCGGCCGTCGCGTATGCTTTGGTCGTACGCATCCGGGCCACGCTTAACTTGCCCTGGGGGTTCGAAATTATGCGTATTCAGGAGTTCGGGCGTGTTTGACGGGACGATCGAGTCGGTGCACAACGAACGGCTCAAAACGTGGATGAAATTGAAGACGGCCAAAGGGCGAAAGGCCGCCGGCGCGTTTCTCGTCGAAGGGCCGCATCTCGTTCAGGAAGCGCTTGGCGCATCGGCGGTGACCGACGTCATGATCGGCGAGCGGGCGCTTGAGGCGGCTTGGGCCGCACCGCTTCTCGAGCAGGTCGAAGCCTTGCGGACGACATCCCGCCTGCGCGCGAGCGGACAAAGGCCGCCTCTCCTCTGGCGGCTTTCCGCGGCTGCTGCGGGGCGCCTTGCGGAGACGGAATCGCCGCAGGCGGTGTACGCCGTCGTCCGCCGGCCGGATGCGCGCGCGGTGCTGGAGGGGGCATTGTCGTCGGCGCATTCGGCGCTCATTCTGGATGCCGTCCAGGACCCGGGCAACGTCGGCACGCTCATCCGCTCGGCGGACGCGTTCGGCGTCGGCTTCGTCCTCGTCGGGACCGGCAGCGCCGATCCGTGGAGCGGCAAGGTGCTCCGCAGCGCACAAGGGGCCCATTTTCATCTGCCGATCGCCCATTTGCCGCTTCCGTCGGCGCTCGCGGCGCTCCGGCGCGCCGGATATGCGTTGTACGCCGCCGCGCCGCGGGGACCGCTTGACATCGAGGCGGCGCCGAAGGCAGAGCGCCGGGCGCTGATCGTCGGCAATGAGGGGCGGGGCCTTACGGACGACGTCTTGGCGTTTGCCGATTATGTCGTGCGCATCGACATTCCTGGCCGGGCGGAGTCGCTCAACGTCGCCGTCGCGGCGTCGATCGCCTTGTACGTGCTCAGCCGCAAGAAGGGATGACCGCTCAAAGGAGGGGATCGATGGATGCTTTGGAGTTGAACGCGTTGCCGCCTGCCCGACGGATCGGGCGCCGTCGACGGTTTGGAGCTTTCGTCTGGCGGGGGATGGGGATCGTCGCCGGAACGTTTTTGGCCGCCCTGGCGTTGACGCGCCTTCTCATTCCGTTTCGGATGATCGACGGCGGGACGGTGGGCATCGCCATCATCGCCCATCATCTGAGCGCGTTGCCGCTCGGCCTGTGGATCGTGCTGCTGAATCTGCCGTTTTTGTTCCTCGGTTATCGGGAGATCGGCAAGACCTTCGTGGTGACGACGCTTGCCGCGGTGGTGCTGCTTTCGGGCTGGGTGACGGTATTGTCGCGTTTTCCGCCGCTCGTCGACAGCGCTTTTCTGGCCACGGTGTTCGGCGGGCTGATTCTCGGAATCGGCGTCGGGCTGGTGATCCGCAACGGCGGCTCGCTGGACGGGACGGAAATCGTCGCCATCGTGCTGAACGAACGCACGGATTTTTCCGTCGGTGAGATCGTCATGTTTTTCAACATCTTCATTTTTACCAGCGCGGCGTTCGTGTTCTCTCTGGAAAGCGCGATGTATTCGGTCATCGCTTATTACATCGCCTATCGGGTCATCGATATGGTGCTCACCGGATTGGAAGAAATGAAATCGGTGATCATCATTTCCGATCAGGCGGACGACATTGCCGAAGCGATCATGGCCCGGCTCGGGCGCGGGGTGACGCATCTTGCCGGCGTAGGCGGCTACAGCAAGGAGGAAAAGAAGATCCTCTACTGCGTCGTGACGCGGCTTGAGGTGAGCAAGCTCAAGTCGATCGTCCGGGATTTCGATCCGGAAGCGTTCGTGACGATCGAAAACGTGCATGACGTGCTCGGCGGCCGCTTCAACAAGCGCTCGATCCATTGACGGACCGCGCGGAAGCGGGTATAATGCGGCTAAACGGATCGAAGCGCATATCCGGACATGCGATGAAGAAGACATGTGCCCGTTCGGACTCTCCGCCAGGGAGAAGGGGTCGTCGGACTGGAAGCCCCTTTCGGTTGAGCGGCGGGCATTTCCCTTCGGAGCACCGGCGGTGAACGGAAAGGCGCCTGTCGATGAGGGGTGCGTTCGGTCGTCCGAAAAATCGGTGCCGAAGCACGCGCGTCACGCAGAGCGCGTCCCAGTAGCCGTCGGCGGTGGTGCACCTCACTGCCGTTATGTTCAAGGAAGGCTGCGCCGGATGGCGTTGTTCGGCGCGGTGAAAAAGGGTGGTACCGCGGGAAAGTCCGCCCCTTGTCGGGGCGGTTTTTTTGTTGTGCAAAGGGCTTCGAAAGGAGGCGCTCAAAAGGCATGCCGCCGTCGTTGGAGGCGCTTAAAGCGGAACTGGAATCCGTCCGTACGAAAGCTGTACAGGAGATCGATGCGGCAAAGACGCCGGAGGCGGTGGAAGCGCTCCGCGTCCGCTATCTCGGGAAAAAAGGCGTCCTCGCCGGCTTGATGTCGCACCTCCGGGCGCTCCCGGCCGAAGCACGTCCGTCGTTCGGTCAGGCGGTGAACGCGCTGCGCGAAGCGCTGGAAGATCAGATCGGCGCGCGCCGGGCGGCGCTTGAGGCGGCGGCGCTCGAGGCGCGGCTTCAAGCCGAAGCGATCGACGTGACGCTGCCGGGGGAGGCGCTCGCCCCGGGGGCGCGGCACCCGCTGTCGCAGGTGATCGAAGCGATCGAAGATATTTTCATCGGCATGGGGTATCGGATTGCCGAAGGGCCGGACGTGGAGTGGGACACGTACAATTTTGAGCGGTTGAACATCCCCAAGGATCATCCGGCGCGGGACATGCAGGACAGCTTTTATCTTACCGACGAGATGCTGCTCCGTACCCACACGTCGCCGGTGCAGGTGCGCGAG
This sequence comes from Hydrogenibacillus sp., assembly GCA_014896255.1. Lineage (GTDB taxonomy): Bacteria > Bacillota > Bacilli > Thermicanales > DSM-22653 > Hydrogenibacillus. The sequence continues at coordinate 168,623 of JADBKT010000001.1, read as the reverse complement.
ATGTTGGCCATGGCCCCGCGGACGCCGCTTAAGATCATCTGCCCGGGAAACGTCTATCGCCGCGATACGGACGACGCGACGCATTCCCACATGTTCACGCAGATCGAAGGGCTGGTCGTCGGGGAAGGGGTGCGCATGAGCGATCTCAAAGGGACGCTGGAGCAGTTTGCGCGGCGGCTGTTCGGCGAGGAGACGAAGATCCGTTTGCGCCCGAGTTATTTCCCGTTTACGGAACCGAGCGCGGAGGTCGACGTGACGTGCAGCGCGTGCGGCGGAACAGGGTGTCGCGTCTGTAAATGGACGGGCTGGCTGGAAGTGCTCGGCGCCGGGATGGTCCATCCGAAGGTGCTTGAAGCGGGCGGTTATGATCCCCGTCGGGTGAGCGGCTTTGCCTTCGGCCTCGGCGTGGAGCGGATCGCGATGATCAAATATGGGGTGGACGACATCCGCCAGTTTTACGTGAATGACGCCCGCGTGCTTCGGTCGTTCGTCGCCTGCTGATCATCGTTCGTGGCGCGGTGATGACGCCGGCATTGAAGGCGCGGGGGGGGGCGGCCGCGACGGTTTCCGGTCATACGATAGACGGTGAAAGGAAGGACAACGATGCGCGTCTCTTGGCAGTGGTTAAGCGAGTGGATCGATCTCGGCGACATGACGCCTGAAGCGTTGGCCGAGCGGCTCACCGCCGCCGGCGTCGCCGTGGAGCAGATCATTCGGAGGGGGGAGGGCATCGCCGGGGTCCTCGTCGCACGGGTGCTGGACGTCCGCGCGCATCCGAACGCCGATCGGCTGAAGGTCGTCACCGTCGAGACGGCTTTTGGCGGACCGACGCATACGGTCGTCACCGGCGCGCCCGACGTCGAGGCCGGGGCGTTTTATCCGTATGCCGCCCCCGGCGCGCGGCTCGCCGGCGGCGTGCGTATCGAACGGCAGGCGTTCCGCGGCGTCGTCTCCGAAGGGATGCTCTGTTCGGCGGAAGAATTGGGCATGGAGGTGCACCTGCTTTCGGCCGAGGCGCGGAGCGGCTTGTACCGCCTGCCGGACGATGCGCCGCTCGGGGCCGATGCCGTCGGTTATCTCGGGCTGGACGACGTCGTCTTGGAGCTTGATTTGACGCCCAATCGCGCCGATTGTCTGTCGATCATCGGCGTGGCGTATGAGGCGGCGGCGATCCTCGATCGTCCGCTGCGCCGTGCGCCGGAAGCGGCGGTCGGTGCGCCGACGGGGACGGAAAAGGCGCCGGGCGCGCCCGCCGTCGGCGAAGCGGCGAAAGACGGCGGCGGTGCTTCCGCGTTTGCCGTGACGGTGGAGGACGATGATCTCTGCCCGCTCTATCTCGGGCAGATCATCAGCGGAATCGTCCATCGCCCCGCCCCGCAGTGGATGCAAAACCGCCTGCTCGCCTCGGGCATCCGCCCGATCAACGCCGTCGTCGACGTGACGAACTACGTCATGCTGGAGTACGGCCAGCCGCTGCACGCTTTCGACGCCGACCGCATCGGGACCGAGCGCATCGTCGTCCGCCGGGCGAAAGAAGGCGAAACGCTGACGACGCTCGACGGAAAAGAACGCCTGCTTACCGCCGACGATCTCGTCATCACCGACGGGGTGCGGCCGATCGGCTTGGCGGGGGTGATGGGCGGCGAGCACACGGAAGTGACCCCCGAGACGCGGCGCATTTTTCTGGAGTCGGCGTATTTTGCCGGGCCGGCGATCCGCCGAACGGCCGTGCGTTTCGACTTGCGTTCGGAAGCGAGTCGGCGGTTTGAAAAAGGCGTCGACCCGCTCCGCGTTCTTTCGGCGCTCAAGCGCGCCGCCGAGCTCATCGCGGCGCTTGCCGGGGGACGCGTCGAAGGCGGCGTCGTCGGCCGGCAAAGCGAGCGTGCCGCGGCGCTCTTTGCGCCCCGGCGCGTCGAGATCACCCGCTCGGCGATCAACGCGCGCCTCGGGACGGCGCTTACACAGGACGAAGTGCTGGACGTCTTTCGCCGCCTCGGTTTTCCGTATTCGGTCGCGGTGGCCGAGGCGACGGTTGATGCGGAAAGCGGTGGGGAGCGCCTCGCGAACAGCGAAGAGCGCGTCATCGTCACCGTGCCTACGCGCCGCGGGGACATCGCCATCGCCGAAGATCTCATCGAAGAAGTGGCGCGGCTTGTCGGCTATGAGGCGATTCCGAGCACCGCGCCTAAGCTGCCGGAGACGGTCGGCGGCCGTCCGCCGCTCGTCGGTGCGCGCCGTTCGGTCGCCGAGCACCTCGCCGCGCTCGGCCTCCATGAAGTGCACACCTATGTGCTCGTCTCCGAGGACGACGATCGGCGCTTTCCGCGCTTCGACGCCCGGACGGCGTCCGCGCTTTCCGTCCGCCAACCGATGAACGCGGCGCGGCGGAGCCTCCGGCGCTCGCTCATGCCGGGGCTGCTCGAGGTGGCCGCTTACAATCGGCGGCATCGGGTAGACAGCGGGCGGTTTTTTGAGATCGGGAAGGTCTTCCACCCGGTTTCGGATGAGGCGCCGTACGGAACGCTTCCGGATGAGCCGCTGCACGTCGCCGCCGTTTTTTACGGCCATCGCCCGCCGGTCGTCGGCGGGAGGATGCGCGGCGGCGCGTCTGAAGCGGGCGCCTATGATTACTACGCCGCCAAGGGCGTCGTGGAGGCGCTGCTCGCGCGGTATGGATTAAAGGCCGATTTCGTGCCCGCCGCCGACCTCCCCGGGCTGCACCCCTCTCGGGCGGCGCGCGTCGTACTCGCCGGAGAAACGGCCTGCGCCCCGTCGCGCGACGGGGCGCAGGCAAACGGCGAACCGCCGGTCGTTCTCGGCTGGGTCGGCGAGCTTAACCCTTCCGTCGCCGAAGCGTACGAACTCACCCGTCCGGCGGCGTTCGAACTGTCGCTCACGCGCCTCATCGCGCATCGACCGCCGTCCGCCGTCTACAGTGCACCGCCGCGTTTTCCGGGCGTCCGGCGGGACATCAGCTTTTGGATCGATCGTTCGATCACCCATGCGGACGTCCTTCAGGTGATCCGTTCGGCGGCCGAGCAGCTTACGATTCCGTTGACGGACGTGGTCTTGTTCGACGTCTATGAAGGCGACAAGTCGCCGAGCGGGAAGAAGTCGATGGCCTATGCCCTCACCTTCCGCCATCCGGAACGGACGCTCTTGGAAGAAGAAGCGGATGCGGCGACTTCCCACATCGTCCGCACGCTGGAACAGCGGCTGTCCATCGCCCTTCGCGCTTAAACGCCGATGATGGACGTCCGGTGTCGGGATCGTTTCGGCTCCCCGTCGCCGGCGTCCGCCTTCGGTGCGCCGACCGTCTGACGCCCCCGAACGTCGGTGTGCCCCGGCCGATTGTGTGGTTCGAGGTGAAGGAGGCGCGGCATTTTTGATACAATGGACCCAAGCCATACGATCGGTGTGACCGAAGGGAAGAGCACATAGGGGGAGCGCATCGTGAAAGAGCCGAATTCCACGCGCGTCGTCATTTTCGGCGATACGTATCAGCTCAAAGGCGCGGCTTCGCCGGGGCACCTGCAGCAAGTCGCGGAGCTCGTTGACGCGAAGATGAAAGAAATCGCCGCGCGCAACACCAAGCTCGATCACATGAAAACGGCCGTCCTGGCGGCGATCAACATCGCCGATGAATTGCTCCGCATTCGCCGGAGAGAGGATGAAGCGGAGGCGGCGCTTCGGTCCAAAGATGCCGAGATCGCCGAACTCAAGGCGGCGCTCGATCAAGCTCAGCAGGAGATCGATGCGTTGTACGCCCTTTTGGACGAACAAAGCGCGCCAGGCGGCGCGCCGAAAGTTATCCGTCCGGATAGAACGGGTTCAGGTGGATAAGCACTTCCTGAATGCGGTCGTCGGATTCCATCAGCGCTTCTTTGATGCGCCGTCCGAGATCGTGTCCTTCTTTGACGGTATAATGATGCGGAACGCTGATGCGCACGTCGAGGAGGATATAGTGCCCGTGCTCCCGGGCGCGGATGCGGTCGATGCGTTTGACGTCGGGAAAGCGGAAGATGACCTCTTGAAACGCCCGCAGCTGATCCGGGTCGATCGACCGCTCGAGCAAGATGTGGAACGACTCGATCAACATCTCCCAGGCGATGCGCACGATGAACGCGGCGACGATCAGCCCGCCGATCGGGTCGGCATATAAGAACACCGGCTGTTGGCTCGTGCCGCCGAAGACGGCCAAGAGGATGCCGATGACGGCGGCCATCGAGGCGGCGATGTCGGTCTTGTGGTCATAGGCGATCGCTTCGATCGCTTTGCTGTTCAGGCGGGCCGATTCGCGCAACGTATATCGAAACAACGCCCACTTGACGGCGAACGAGGCGCCGGCGACCCAGGCGGCGAGGACATCGGGCGCCGCCGCCGGGCCGGCGATGATCGTCTGAGCGGCGTCGACGATGACGTACACGGCGACGGCCAAGAGGATGAGCCCGACGATGCCGGAGATGATCACTTCGGCTTTGCCGTGGCCGTAGGGGTGGTCGTCGTCGGCCGGTTTGTTGGCATAGCCGATGACCGAAAGGACGATGATCGAGGCGAACAAGTCGGCGGCGTTGTGCAGGCCGTCGGCGAACAGCGCTTCACTGGCGGCGACAAGGCCGATCGTGATTTTGACCGCGGTGAGGAGCAGGTTGCCGCCGACGCTCAACCACGCCGCACGCTTTTCGCCGCGTATGCGGGCGAGGTCGGTTTTCATCTTTAGGTCCTCCTCTTGACGCTCTCCCTAACCGCACGACCGCCTCGACGGATCGGCTACATTATAACGCGTCGTCTCAATGGATGCAAATATTGACGTAGGGAAAAACTGTTGTGGCGATGATGAACGATTGTGTGTTATAATTTTTTTTACGGCAATGCATACTTTGATGACCGCTTGCCTGATCAGGCACTCCAGGATGTGAAGACGATGCGACCGAAAGGCATGTTGACCCGACAGCGCAAAATGATTTTGGACATCGTGCGGGGCAGCAACGATCACCCCAGTGCCGCCGACGTCATCGACCGGCTGAAGGCTCGCGGGGTGAGTTTTGCATACGGAACGATCTACAATTCGCTGCGTTATCTCAGCGAACACGGCTATATCCGTGAAATCCGCGTCGGCGACGGGGTGACGCGATACGACGGGCGCATGGAAGACCATCATCACGTGCGCTGCCGGATTTGTAATCGGATCGAAGAGGTGCACGTCGCCGTCCCTCGGGGATGGATTCAAGCGGTCGAGGCTGAGACGGGCTTTGCGATCGACGGCGGGATGATCCTCTTGGAAGGCGTCTGCCCGACGTGTCGGGCCCAAGCGCGAGAACCGGACGCCGCTCTTTGCGGCGTCGATGAACCGAGCGGCACCGCCGGCGATCTTGACCGTGGCGATGATTGACGGGCGAAAGCCGTGGACGATCATCGCCGCCGTCGACCGGCGCGGGGCCATCGGCCAAGGCGGTCGCCTGCCGTGGCACCTGCCGGATGATCTCGCGCATTTTCGTCGGACGACGATGGGGCATCCGGTGCTCATGGGACGCTTGACGTATGCGGCGATCGGCCGGCCGCTTCCGGGGCGGGAGAACGTCGTCTTGAGCCGGACGCTCGTCCGCTCTCTGCTGCCCGAAGAGGTGCGGCTGTTCGCCGAAGCGGACGACGTGCGGCGGACGTACGGCGAGACGGCGCTTTTCGTCATCGGGGGCGCGCAGATATTTCGCGAATTTTTCCCGGATGTTGCGCGGCTTTTGCTCACGGTCGTCGATGCCGACACGGGCGGCGATGTTTTCTTTCCGGCGTGGGACCGCACGGCGTGGACGCTCGTCGATCGCCGTCGGCATCCCCGGGATGCGCGGCATGCCTATGCGTTTTCGATCGAAACGTACGTCCGGAAGTCGTGCGGCGGATGCGGCGATCCGTCCGGACTTCTACCGGCGCTCGGCCGAGGTTGAGACGGCGGCCGTTTTGGGCCGTTTCCACCACCCGTAGGCGACGACGATCAGGGGGAGCAGGATCGTCCAGGCGGCATGTACGACGCTGTCGTCGAAGAAACGGCTGAGGAGCGGATCGTCGGCGATCATCCCGAACGCCGTCCATTCGATGACCCATGCGCCGACGGCGAGCAGAAACGGAAAGCGTTCGATCAGGCGGAGGATGAGCGTGCTGCCGAAGACCATGATCGGGATGCTGATCAGAAGCCCCAAGACGACGAGCAGTACGTCGTGCCGTGCCGCACCGGCGACGGCGAGGACGTTGTCGAGGCTCATGATCGTGTCGGCCAAGGCGATCGTGCGCACCGCCGACCATATGTCGCCGGTGTCTTTGGCCCCGCTTCTCGCGCGCCGCTCGACGAGCAGCCGGTAGCCGATGACGATGAGAAAGAGGCCGCCGGCGGCCATGAGCAAGGGGATTTTGAGCAGGAAGACGATGCCGATCGTGGCCAGGGCGCGGATGGCGACGGCCAAAGCGGTTCCGATGTAAATAGCCCTTCTTTGCATGGTCGGATTCAAACGCCGGGCGGCCATGGCGATCACGAGGGCGTTGTCGCCGGCCAGAACGAGATCGATGACGACGATCGCTCCGAGCGCGAGCCAGAAATCGCTGGTAAGCAGGGTCGGCAAAGGGGGTCTCCTCCTTGAACGGGGAATATGAAAAGCCTCTGCCGTTCGGCAGAGGCTTTTGTCGCACGATTCCGGGGTGCCGCAGGAAAGCCGAAAACGAGATTCGAGAGCGCCGGATCGCCTTTGCCGAAAACGGCCGCTTCAGCGCGCCGGTGTGTACCGGGCGCGCTTCATGCCGGGCAAAGGTCTCGCCTGCAGGATGTTAACGCTTCTTTCGCTCCCGCCGATCCGACCGGGAAGTCCCGTGACATCCGTCTTGACGGCCGGATCGTTCGTTCTAGGCTACTCCCCCATGCACGCATTCGATTGTCACATGCTCAGCTTAACGGATGCCGTCGGGAAAGTCAAGCCATGTCGACATGAAGCGTCACGGGGGCGCATGCCGATCGAGGCTCAGACGTTGAACGGGGCGCTTACGGGGCGTGCGTCTCCGCTTTAAAGCGCGCGTAGCCGCCGGCGAGGTTATAGACGTGTTCATAGCCGTGCGCCTTCAAGATGCTCGCGGCAATCGCCGAGCGTCCGCCGAGCTCGCAGTGCACGAGGATCGGCCTGTTTTTCGGCACTTCGTTCAGGCGGTCCGGCAAGTACCCGAGCATGATGTGCTGCGCGCCGTCGATGTGCCCGGCTTTCCTTTCGCTTTTGTTCCGCACGTCGAGGACGAAGTACTCTCCGAGGCGGTCCTTCACCTGGCTCGGCTCGACGCTCGCGTAGTGATCGAGCGCAAGGCGCGCATCTCGGAACGGGTTCGCGAAACCGGGATCGATGTACCCTTCGACGTTGTCGATGCCGATGGAAAAGAGCGCCGCCCGTACTTCGTCGATCGACTCCCGACCGGCGATGACGTAGAGCGGCCGATCGTAGTCGATGAGCCAGCCGGACCAGTTGGTAAACGATTTGCCCAGCGGGATGTTGATCGAGCCCTTCAGGTGCGCCGCCGCAAACTTCTCCGCCGGGCGGGTGTCGACGATCTGCGCTCCTTCATGAAGCAGACGGTCGATGATCTCCTTCGCCGGGTACAGGCGCGGCAGCGCTTGAAGCTCGCGCAAGAGCGCCGGGCCTTCCTTGTTGATGCGCTTCATGTGCTTGAAGTATTTCGGCGGCTCCGGCTGGTCGGCAAGCAGCTCCTTGACGAACGTCTCTTCGTCGTCGATCATGAGGGCCCAGTTGGTGAGCCGCTCATACCCGACGGTGGACGAGGGCACTGCGCCGAGGGCTTTCCCGCAGGCGCTTCCGGCGCCGTGGGCCGGCCACACTTGGACGTGGTCGGGCAGTTCGCGGAAGCGCTGTAAGCTCCGGAACATCTGCCGGGCGCCGGGGACGGCGGTGCCTTTGATCCCCGCGGCTTCTTCCAGGAGGTCGGGGCGGCCGACGTCGCCGACGAAGACGAAGTCGCCGGTGAAGATGCCGATCGGCTTGTCCGTCGTCGGGAGGTCATAGAGGACGAGGGAGATGTGCTCCGGGGTATGCCCGGGGGTATGCATGACCTCGAGGCGGATGTTGCCGATCTGGATCGTATCGCCGTCTTTGACGAGCCGGTGGAAAACGGTGTCGAGATACTGGTACTTCCAGTGCTCGTCGCCTTCGTCGGAGAGATACAAGGTCGCGCCGACGCGGTCGGCGAGTTCCCGGGCACCGGAGACGAAGTCGGCGTGGATGTGCGTCTCGGCGGCGGCGACGATGCGCAAGCCCTCGCGGTCGGCGACGTCGAGGTAGGGCTCGATGTTGCGCGCCGGGTCGATGACCATCGCCTCGCCGGTGGCTTGGCAGCCGACGAGGTAAGAAGCGTGCGAAAGCTTCTCGTCGTAGAAGTAACGGAGCAGCACGACAAACCCTCCTTATGAAAACAATTAGGATACCCCCTATTGTATTTCAAGGATAATCGTATTGAAGAACTCCCCTTTTGTCAATATCTGAACGAGCATCCCGCGATGGATCCTGGACGATGCGGTTCGGGTGCGGTAGACTGATGTTGATGACGGAAGCGAAGAGGCGATGAAGCAGGTGAACGATGGGGTGCACGAACGGATGAACGAACTCGGCAGCGAAGCCCGGAGATCGGCCGTGCTTGACCGGCTGCGGCGGGCGCGGGAGCCGATCAAAGGGGCGGATTTGGCTCAGGCGCTCGGCATCAGCCGGCAGACGCTGGTCCAGGATATCGCTTTTTTGCGCAAAGACGGCCATCGCATCACGAGCACGATTCGCGGGTACGTGCTGGAGGAAGCGCCGGATGAGGCGCAACACGAAGTGATCGGCATCTCGCATCCGCCGGAACGGTTGGCGCGCGAGCTGGAGCTGATCGTCTCCCATCATGTCAAGGTGAAAGACGTGATGATCGCGCACCCGGTATACGGGCGGCTCACCGCCGAACTGAACATCGCCACGCCGAAGGATATCCGCGATTTTGTCGCGCGCCGGCAGGCGTCCAGTCTGCCGCTGTTCAGCGAGTGGACCGGCGGATTTCACTATCATACGCTCGTCGCCGCCGAGGCGGATGACATCGAACGGGCGATCCGGGCGCTCATCGCCGACGGCTTTCCCGTCGAGCGCACATAAAAAGCGAGCGCACATAAAAACAAGAGACGGCGCCGCTTAATGTCGCGCCGTCTCTGTTTCGGTCGGCAGATGCTCGCGCCTGTTGTCCGGGACGGCCTGAAGTCGCCACTTTCGGATCTCTTCGATGTGGAGGAGGGCCTCTTCCTCGCCGGCCTGAATGCTTTCCTTCATTTTGGTGAGGTCCAAAGCGAGGATATGACCGACGTTCGGGCGGAGCACCCGGTCGGCATATTGCAAATTCGAGCGGCGCAGCGCCACGGACATGATCGTATACGATCGATAGATGACTTCCCACAGATTGCGGGGTTCGCGCGCTTCATGTTCCCGTTCGACGTCCACGGCGATCACCCGTTCGACCCCCGCCTGACGGATGAGATCGGCGGGAAGGTTGTTCAAAACCCCGCCGTCCACCAACACCATATCCTGATAAGTGACGGGGGCGAAAATGCCCGGGATGGAGGTGGTGGCGCGAATGGCGAGGATGAGGGGCCCGCGCTCCCATATGTACGGCTGGCCTTTGATCAAATCGACGGATACCGCTCGAAAGGGGATCGGCAAATCTTCAATGCGCGTTTCCGCCATCCCTTTTTGCTTCAACAGCTCCATCAGCGCATCTCGGATGCGGTTCCCGGAAAGGATGCCGCCTTTGCCCACACCCACATCGACCAGCCGGTACCAAGGATATGAAAGGATGAACGATTCCAGTTCTTCGATGTCGATTCCCGCCGCGACCAGACCGCCGATGGCTCCGCCGATGCTCGTGCCGGCGATAAAATCGATCGGGATCCCGTGGCGCTTGAACGCTTTGAGCACGCCGATATGCGCCAGGCCGCGCACCGCGCCGCCGCCTAAAGCCACGCCGATCGTCACGTTCATCCCCTCCCGATGGTTGACATCCCTGGATGTGTGATCACGGGCTTCCTGTTCCTATTTTACACGGTTTTTCCGCCGTGCTCCCGCCGAAGTGGAGATCCAACGCAAAAAAAACCCTGAACAACGCCGACCGGCGCGTTCAGGGTTTCGGTTCGGTTGCGTCCGTCCGCATGGCTACCACGTTCGCAGTCCGCGCACAAGCGGCGCGCCGTGGCTTGCGATGTCGATCAGCGGAATGGTGTAGGCGATGAAGATGAGCACCGCCGTCAGCGTGAGCCACAGCCGCCAGTTTTCCAGAAACGCCGGTTGGGGATGGGGATCGGCCGCATCGGCCAAGGGGAAAGCGGTCCGTGTGTCGGGGTTTGCCGCGTTTTTCGGCGCAAAGAAGGCAAGATAGACGGCGAGGCCGATCATCAGCATGGCCCCGACAAAGAGGAGCGCGCCGCCTATGGCCATGGTGGCGTAGTTGGCGATGGGGGTGTCAAACCATCTTTCGGCCGCCGGGTGGTTTTGGTAGGTGGTAAAATCCGTCCGGCGCGGCGCGCCCATGAGCCCGAGGGCGTGCTGGGCGGTAGACATGAGGAGCATCCCTGAAGCCCAGAAGGCGGTCTGCACGAGGCCGAGGCGCATCGCCCACGGGGTGAGCGTCCGCCCGGTAAGGTGCGGGATGAGCCAGTAGGAGAGCCCGAAGAAGGTGAGCATGACCGGCGTGCCGACGGTGATGTGGAAATGCCCGACGACGAAGAGGGTGTTGTGCACCATGGCGTTCATCTGGTAGCTGGCGTTGATGAGCCCGCCGATGCCGCCGGGGATGAAAAAGAGCATGCCGATAAATGGGGCGAGGAAGCGCACGTCGCTCCACGGGAGCGACCGCATCCAGCCGAACGGGCCGCGCTGCCCTTTTTCCAAGGCCGTGAGTTCGAACGAGGCGAAGACGTTGAACGCCGTCATGAGCGAGGGGACGGCGACCATGAAGGTGAGGATGACGTGAAGGAATTTCCAGCCGTCCTGGATGCCCGGCTCGGTCAGTTGATGGTGAACGCCGACGGGGAAGGAGAAGACGAGGAAGAGCAGAAAGGCGAAGCGGGCCAGCGTATCGCTGAAGAGCTTTCCGCCGATCAGTTTCGGCAGGTTGACGTACCAGACCATGTAGGTCGGAAGCAGCCAGAAATAGACGAGCGGGTGGCCGAAGTACCAGAAGAGGGTGCGTGACAGCTCGACGTTCACGCCGCGGACCCAGCCGAGGGAAAGCGGGATCATCTGAAAGAGGACGGTGGCGGCGACGCCGAGGCTGGCGATCCACCAGAGGAAGAGCGTCACGGTGGAGAGGAAGGCGAAAAGCGGCGTGCGCGCGTTCGGGTGCGCTTTTTTCCAGGCGAAATATTGGGCGAGCAGTCCCGCGGAGACGGCCCACGTGCCGACGACGAAGAGGGCGAGGCCGATGTAAAAGAGCGGATGCGCCTGAAGCGGCAGGTAAAAAGTGTACAGCACGCTCGCGTTGCCGGAGAGGATCATCGCCGCGGCGAGGACGACGCCGACGTTCATGATCCAAAAGCCGGCGACGACCAACCGCTTTTGCCCGCGGGATAGGTCTCCCAGGGTTGCGCCGTTTCCGGCGAGCAGATAGGCGAAGATGAAGTACGTCGTGGAGACGAGGGCGAGCAGCACGCCGTGGACGGTGAGGACGGCGTAATAGCTCAGCCAGTTGGGGAGGACGATCCACCCGGCCCTGACGAAGGCCTGCAGAAGACCGCAGAGGGCGCCGATCAGGACGGTCAAAAAGGCGACGAACAGGTGCATCCGGGCCGGCGGATGGGTGTTCGGAACGGCTGTCGCGCGGGCGTTCATCGGACGATCACCTCCGCCTGCATGACCTGGTGCCCGGCGCCGCAATACTCGTTGCACAAGATGAGGTATGAGCCGGGTTCTTTGAAGGTGTAGGTCGCCTGGTTGACGTATCCGGGGATGAGCATCATGTTCACCGTCGTGCCGACGATGGTGAAGCTGTGCACGACGTCTTTGGTCACGGCGTGGAAGGTGACCGGTTTACCGACGGGCACTTCGAAGCGATTGGGATTGAAGGCGAACACTTGCCCGACGATGTACACGTCGACGCGCTCGCCGCGGTCGTAGACGCCCGGCGCGTTCCACGGCGCGACGGTGTCGATGAGCTGTGGGTCGATGGTCAGCACCCCGCCTGGCGGCGTGTGCCCTTCGGCGAAGGCGGTGAAGCCGAGGATGGATAAAAAGACGATCAGGGCGCCGATGCCGAAAGTGAGCCATATTTTTTCATAACGGTGGATGGTCATGAGGTCGCCTCCTTTCCATGCGAGCGCCGATCGGCGGCGATCAGCTTCGCCAGAGATAGAGCAAAAACGCGGCGGTCCACCCGAGGACGATGAGCGCGCCCAAGGTGAAGCTGAAGGCGAGCGTCGCGCGGAGCGGCGGTTCGCCGTGGGGATCCAGCGGGGGACGATCGGCCGCTCCGACGGTCGAACGGACGCCCGGTTCGGGGTTGGGCATGGGCAAGACTCCTCCTTTCGGACGGTTTTCGATGGACGGGACGGGGCGGTGGATGGGGTTGTTCATGTTTTCACATGTTTCATCTTGAGTATATCGCCGGGGTGTTGACGGTGTCGAGATGTTTGACGATTAATTTGTAACATTGTCAAAAAGCGCATCGATGTCTCGGTTTTTACCGTGCCTATAGGGAAAACGGCCGGAACGCGCCGAAATGCGCGGAAAAAGGTGAAAGCCGCCCGCGATGATCGCGGGCGGCTTTCACGCTTTTCTGACTGCGCCGATGGGCTTTGCGGTCGGCGATCGATCAAACGTGTTTCTTGCTCAGGTACCAGTCGACGATTTCGAGTCCTCCTTCTTCGAGGCGTTTTTCCGCGTCTTCCGTCGTCTTCGGCGGCGGAACGATGACCGCCTGTCCCGGACGCCAGTTGGCCGGCGTCGGCGTGCCGTACTTGTCCGTCGTCTGCAGCGAATCGACCAGGCGGAGGATTTCGTCCATGTTGCGGCCGGCGGACATCGGGTAGTAGATGATCGCCCGGATCACTTGTTCGGGATCGATGACGAAAACGGCCCGCACGGCTTCCGTCGAGCTTTGCTGCGGCATGATCATCCCGTAGGCGTTGGCGACCTTCATGTCCAGATCGGCGATGACCGGGAATTCGATCTTGATGCCGGTCCGCTCCTGGATGTTGCGCACCCAGGCGATGTGCGCATAGACGCTGTCGACGCTCAAGCCCAAAAGCTCCACGCCGCGTTTCTTAAGCTCCGGATAGATCTCCTGGAAGGCCATGAACTCCGTCGTGCACACCGGGGTAAAGTCCGCCGGATGGGAGAAGAGGATGAACCATTGGCCTTTGTAATCGTCGAGCGTCTTCTTGCCGTGCGTCGTCAGGGCCTCAAAATACGGCGCTTTATCGCCGATCTTCGGCAGCGCGGTCTGGGTCGTCGCCTGATCGGTCATCTTCGGATCGCCTCCTTGGATTCGAATGATTTTAATATCCAAATGTAAGGATATCCGAACGTTCGGGCGCGTACAAGTCATTTCCGGGCGACGATTCTGTATAAAATGCATCCGAACGCCGCGAACCAAAGAAACGGCATGAAAGGCGGGATGCCGTCGTCATTGCGGAGCGGCAACCGTAAACATGCGACAACATGCAAGATTACAGCTTGGCCGTTTCGGGCTGCCGGCGTATAGTGGAAATCGGGAAGAGCAGTGGGGACCAACCTATGCCGGATAAAAATTTAAGGAGGGTACCGGTCATGTACGAGCGCATTTTGCTTCCTTACGACGGCTCAATGCATGCCCGCCGCGCGATCGACGCCGTTTTGAAGCTGTGCGAAGGACAGGAAGAACAATGTCGTGTAACGGTGATGTACGTTCTGGAACCGTACACGCCGCCGCCGGAAGCCGCCTTTTTGGACGTCGATTGGAACGCGCAGGCCGAGCGGAGCGGACAGACGATCGTCGCCGATGCCCTCGCGGCGCTTCGGGAGCGCGGCGTCAAAGCGGAGGCCCTGGTCGCCGTCGGCAATCCGGCGCAGGAGATCGTGCAGACGGCCAAACACGGCGACTACGAACTCATCGTCATCGGGCGACGCGGGTTGGGGACGTTTGGCGAGCTGGTCCTCGGCAGCGTCAGCCATAAAGTGTTGCATCTCGCGCCGTGTCCGGTGCTCGTCGTGCGCTGACGACAGCCGTCGGCGTTCGGCCGCAAGGTCGCCGGTGCGCCGATTCAAGCGCAAGTGATCGCGGTCGACGGATGATCGCCGCAAACGGTGGTGGCCGTCGCTTGGGGCATCCGGGCGGCGGCGTTTTGCATTTCATTGTGTTATACTGGGAGAAGATGCGCTTCAGGGACGAGAGACGGCGGTGTGGATGCATGGACGTCACCAACCGATACATTGCGCGCGTGCTGGAGAAAATTGCCGATTACAGTGAAATCTTGGGAGAAAACGCGTTTAAAGTGAGGAGCTATCGTCGGGCGGCACAAACGATCGAAAGCCTGGACGTGCCGATCGCCGAGCTGCTCGATCGCGGAGAAGCGATCCCCGGTATCGGTAAGGGGATCGGTGCCGTCGTGCGCGAAATCTTGGAACACGGTGAGTCGCCGCTACTTAAGGCGCTGGAGGAGAAGGTGCCGAAGGCGCTCATCCGCTTGCTCGCCGTTCCCGGCATCGGCCCGAAGACGGTCGGTAAGCTCATCCGCGAGCTCGACATCGACTCGGAGGCGAAGCTCGAACAGGCGATTCAAGCGCAGAAGATCCGCGCCCTTCCGGGGTTCGGAGCAAAGATCGAGCGGCGCATCGCCGAAGCGCTCCGTGCGGCGCACGATCCGAACGCCCGCCGTCCGCTCGCCGATATGGCGCCGATTGCCCGGGAAATATGCCGAACGATCGCCCGTCTTCCGGGCGTCGATCGGTGTGAGATCGCCGGCAGCATCCGCCGCGTGTCGGAGAGGCCAAAAGATGTCGATCTGGTCGTCGCCACCCGGCAAGCGAAAACGGTCGCCGAAGCAGTTCGCGAAGTCGCCGGAACCGGACATGTCACGGCGTTTGGTCCGGACAAGGTCTCCTTTACGTTTGAGGCGCTTTGGCCGATTCCGGTCGACGTCCGCTTTGTTGCGCCGGAACAGTACGGTTCGGCTCTGCTGCACTTTACCGGCTCGAGGGCGCACAACATTTTTTTGCGGCAACGGGCCAAGATGCTCGGCCTGAAACTCAATGAGTACGGTTTGTCGCACGGCGACGGACGGCTGGAGACGTTCGCCGACGAAGCGGCTCTCTATGCGCGCCTGGGTCTGCCTTACGTGTCGCCGGAGCTGCGCGACGACGCCGAAATCTTCGCCCCCGCGCGCGTCCGGTTGCTCGACGGGCTCATCTCTTCGGAGGACATCCGAGGCGATTTGCACATGCATACGCGCTCCAGCGACGGCGGCAATACGATCGAAGAGATGGCGCGGGCGGCTTACGCGCGCGGCTATCGGTACATCGCCGTCACCGATCATTCGGCGTCGCTCAAGGTGGCGGGCGGCCTTTCCGTCGAACGGCTCAAGGCGCAAGTCGAAGAGGTCCGGCGTATCGAAACCCGATTGTCCGAGGAATGGGGCGCTATGTTCTATATTTTTGCCGGCACGGAAGTGGACATTTTGCCGGACGGCACGCTCGACTATCCGGACGAGGTCCTGGCCGCGCTGGACTTCGTCGTCGCCTCCGTCCATACGTCGTTTCGGCAAAGCCGCGAGACGATGACGGCGCGACTCCTGTCCGCCGTGCGGCATCCGTATGTCGATCTCATCGCCCATCCGACCGGACGGCTGATCGGTCGGCGGGAAGCCTATGCCGTCGACATGGAGGCCGTGATCGAGGCCGCGGCACGGTACGACAAGGTGCTGGAACTCAACGCCAGCCCGTACCGCCTGGACCTGAACGTCGATCATCTGCGCCTGGCGGCTCAAGCCGGCGTGAAGATCGCCATCAGCACCGACGCGCACAATGTGAGCGAACTCGAACAGATGCACCTCGGCGTGCAATACGCGCGGAAAGCGCTCATCCCGCGGAGCATGGTCCAAAACGCCATGGACCCGGAGGCGTTGATCGCTTATCTGTCGCGGAACCGCGGCAAGATCCGCCCGCGCTGAAACGGCGGACGGGCGTTACGGATGCGCCGGGTGGTGTTCAAGTTGGTCCGGCGCCGCGAAAGGACGTTTGAAGCGAGGGGTTGCGATTGGACGCGCGAACGCTCACATTACTCGAATATGAGGCGGTGATCGAAGGGGTGGCCGAAGCGGCGGCGACGCCGCTCGGCGCGGATCTGGCCCGCGCGCTTCGTCCGGCCTGGCGAAGAGAGGCGGTCGAGGAGCGTCTTGCCGAAACGGACGAAGCTTTGGTCCTCCTCGAACGATTCGGGCCTCCGGATTTTTCGGGGATCGGCCCGATCGACGACGCCGTCGATCGGGCGGTGAGAGGCGGATTGCTTTACCCGGATGCGCTCTACCGCCTGCTTTCGTTGATGATCGGCGCGCGCCGCGTGCGGGGAGCCGTTCTCCGCATCGTCGAGACGGTCGATTTGCCGCGGCTTTCCCGCCTGGCGGAAGCGATCCAGGCGCCGCCGGACCTTTATGAGGCGCTCCGTGGAGCGGTGGCGTCGGCAGAAGACCTCCGCGACGACGCTTCGCCGACGCTGGAGGATCTTCGACGGCGGATCCGCGCCCTCGAGGCGCGCATCCGCGAGACATTGGAACGGATGGTCCGCGATTCTGAGTTTCAAAAAGCGCTGCAGGAGCCCGTCGTCATGTTCCGCGCCGGGCGGGCGGTACTTCCCGTGCGCGCCGATCAACGCGGGCGGATCAAGGGCATCGTGCACGACGTCTCGGGTTCCGGCGCGACGCTGTTTGTCGAACCGGAAGCGGTCGTCGCCCTGAACAACGAGCGTCGCGCACTGGAGACGGCCGAGGCGCGGGAAGTGGAGCGCATTTTGCGTCGTTTGACGGCGGCCGTGGCGGACCATGCCGAAGCGCTGCGTCGCGATGAGGCACAGCTGGCGGCGCTTGATTTCGCCCTGGCCAAGGCGGCCTACGCCCGTCGCTACGGTCATGCGCGCCCGATGATGGAGGAACCCGGCGGTCGCATCGCGCTGTACGGCGCGTATCATCCGCTTTTGTTCGATCGAGCGGTGAAAAACGACATCGTCCTGGAGGACGACGTCCGGCTGCTCCTCATCACCGGTCCGAACACCGGCGGCAAAACGGTGACGCTGAAGACGGTCGGGCTTGCGGCGCTCATGGCGCAATCCGGCTTGTTCATCCCGGCCGACGAAGGCAGCCGGCTGCCCGTCTTTGACGGCGTATACGCCGACATCGGCGACGAACAGTCGATCGCCCAAAACTTAAGCACGTTTTCATCGCACATGGTGCATGTCGTGGAGATCATGCGCCGGGCGACGGCAGAGAGCCTCGTGCTGCTCGATGAGATCGGCGCCGGAACCGATCCCCAGGAAGGCGTGGCGCTTGCCGCGGCCGTTTTGGAGGCGCTCGCCGAGCGCGGTACGCGCATCGTGGCCACAACGCACTACAGCGAACTTAAAGCGCTCGCTTACGAGCGGCCGTGGGCCCGGAACGCGAGCGTCGCATTCGATCGCGAGACGCTCAGGCCCACATACCGGTTGTTGCTCGGAGTGCCGGGAGCGAGCCACGCTTTGTACATCGCTCGGCGCCTGGGTTTGGAGGAGACGGTCGTCGAGCGGGCGCGGGCGCGGATGAGCGAAGGCGCCAAACGGTCGGCGGAAATCGTGCAGGATTTGTCCGATCGTTTGCAGTCATTGGAGGCCGAACACGCCCGGCTGGCAGCAGAAAGGGCGCGCGTGGAGGAGGCGAGGCGCGCCCTGGAGGCGGAGCTTGCGGCGCAACGCGCGGCGCGCGAAGCGCGTCTGCAAGAAATCGAGGCGTCCTTCCGGCGGCGTTTGGAAGAAGCCGTTCGCCGCGCCGATATGATCGTCGCCGAACTCCAGTCGCTGCATCAGGCGGCGCAGACATCGCCGGCTTCTGCCCCGGCATTGAAACCGCACGAGTGGATTGCCCGACAGCGGACTTTAAAAGAGGTGCTGAAAGGGCTGGATGGGGCGGCGGAGCAGGGCGCCGGCCGCAAGGCGCCGGATGCCCAGTCCGCCGACAGGGTCAGGACGCCGCTTCTGCCCGGCACGGCGGTCCAGGTCCGGACGTACGGCGCCAAAGGAACGGTGCTCGAAGTTCGGCCCGACGGGGAGGCCGTCGTCCAGCTCGGTCTGATGAAGCTGACCGTCCCGGTTCAGGATTTGCTGTCGCTGGAAACGCAAGGCAACGCCTCGTCGAAGACGCCCGGGGGGTCATCCGGGGTCCGCGTTCATGCCGCGCGACGCGCGACGTTCGAAATCGACGTCCGCGGGATGACCGTCAAAGAGGCGGAAGCGGCGATCGATGAGGCGATCGACCGGGCCCTGCTCGACGGTTTGGACCGCCTGGTGATTGTCCATGGTCTCGGCACCGGCGCTTTGAAGCGCGGCGTGGCGCAGTTCTTGTCGCGCCATCCGGCGGTGCTCGGCGCAAGAAGCGGCGGGCGGGAAGAAGGCGGGAGCGGCGTGACGATCGTCGAGTTGTAGCGGACGTCGAGGAGGGAGACGCGAAGGCGCGCTCAAGGGCTTGAGGAGGTTTGGCCGTGGAGTTCATCGCCCGGCTGTTCATCGTGTTGTCGGCGTTGTTCATTCTCGCCGGCCTGGCGTACTGGTGGTTTTGGCTTTATTGATCTTTCGATGGAATGTTGAAGGGAGAACGGTGTCGGATGCAGCAACAGATTCGCATGGCCGTCGTGGGCCTCGGCTTCGTCGGCCTTCCGCTCGCGCTCAGCTACGCGCAAAAAGGGGCGTTCGTGCTGGGGATCGACGTCGCGGCGCGGCACGTCGAAGCGCTCAACCGCGGTGAGAGCGAAAGCGTGGAGCGGGATGGGGAACGGACGCTTCAGGACATTTTGCGGGAGATGATCGCGCGCAGCCGTTTCCGGGCGACGACGGACTACGACGAAGCAGGGCGGCTCGGCATCGACCGCTATGTCGTCACCGTGGGCATTCCCATCAAAGACGGCGAACCGGTCTACGCGCCGTTCATCGATGCCGCGCGGTCGATCGGCCGGGTGCTCAAAACAGGCGATCTCGTCCTTGTCCGCAGCACCGTCGTGCCCGGGGCGACGGAGGAGATCTTTCAACCGATTTTGGAGCAGGAGAGCGGGCTTCGGGCCGGCGTCGACTTCGACCTCGCCTACGCCTCGGAACGCATCGCCGAAGGACGGGCCTTTGAAGAGTTCCGCACGATGCCGCTCGGCGTCGGCGCCGTGGGCGAACGGGGCCTTACGCGGGCCATCGAGCTGTTAAAAATCGTTACCGAGGCGGACATCCATCCATCTTCGATTAAAGTGGTAGAGACAGCCAAATTATTTGAGAACATTCAACGGGACGTCAACCTGGCCATGGTGCAGGAGTTCGCCCGTTTTACGGAGCGCTTCGGAATCGACACCTTGGAGACGATCCGCATCGCCAACACCCACAAACGCGTTCAGCTGCTCATCCCGGGGCCCGGCGTCGGCGGCCATTGCATCCCGTATGCGTATTATTATTTAAAGCCGAAAGTGGACGCGCTCGGCTTGCGTCTGCCGCTTTTGGCTTTGGCCCGGCAGCAGAACGACTCCGTGCCGCAGGCGCTCGTCGATTGGGTCGGCAGTGCGCTGGCCGAGCGCGGGAAGTCTTATCGCGACATGACGGTAGCCGTGTTGGGGTTGGCGATGAAAGATTATTCGAACGACGACCGGGAGAGTCCAGCGCTTCGGATCGCCGATCTCCTTTCCGATCGGGGGGCGCAGGTGCGTGCTTTTGATCCGCTGGTAAAGCACGATGCGTCGTATGTCGTCGACACGCTGGATGCGGCGGTGGACGGGGCGGACGTGCTCTTTTTCCTCGTCCGCCAAAAAGCGTTTGACGATCTCGACTGGGCCGACATCGGGCGGCGGATGCGCGCCGATGGGCTCATCTTCGACGCCAAAGGCGTCGTGCCGGAGGGGCACGGCCCGCAGACGGTGATGCGCATATGAATCGCCCGGCGCCGCTTACGGTCCTCATCATCGCGTATTGGTTCCCGCCGCTCGGCGGCGGCGGCGTGCCACGGGCGCAAAAGCTGGTGAAATATCTGCCTCGCTACGGGATTCGTCCGGTGGTGCTCACGGTAAGCCCGCCGGACTACCTTCCGCTCGACGAAGGGCGGTTTAGCGACGTACCCGGGCACGTTCCCGTTTATCGCGTGCCGCACCCGCGCTGGCATCTCGCTTTGCGTTCGCGTCTCCAAAGCGGGCGGGAGCGCGGTCCAAAAGAGGCAGATCGCGCGAAGGAGGGCGGATCGTCCTCTGCGTCGGCCCGCGCGCTGCGCAACGCGGCGATCGCTTTGCGGAGTGCGTTTTTCATCCCGGAGGAGGAGATCGTCTGGTACCGCGGGGCGGTGAAGGCCGGCCTGGAAGCCGTCCGCGCCCATCGGGTCGATCTCCTCTTTTCCACCTCCGGTCCGGTGACCGATCATCTCGTCGCGCGGGCCCTCCAACGCCGCACGCATCTGCCGTGGGTAGCCGATTTTCGCGATCCGTGGACACAGAACATGCATTTTACGACGATCCCTTGGCGGGCGGCGTTGGAAACGGCGATGGAGCGCGCCGTTTTTCGGTCCGCGACGCACATCACGACGGTCACCGAGGCCTTTCGCCGCGGATTTCTTGCGCTCTACCCGGAGGCAGCGATCGACGTCATCTACAACGGCTTCGATCCGGAAGACGTGCAATATGTTCGTCATCTTCGGGAAAGTCGTCCCCCGGATTCGGACGGCGTGCTCACCTTCGCGCACACCGGCATCTTGTATGAAAAGCGCCATCCGCGGGCATTTTTTCAAGCCCTGCGGGCGCTCATGGACGAAGGGGCGATCGATGCCCGGTCGCTTAAGCTGGAGTTCGCGGGCATGTTCGATCCGCCGGGGCGGGACGACAACCGGCGAATGATCCGCACCCTCGGGTTGGAGACGGCCTTTGTCGATCACGGGCATCTGCCGTATTTCGAGGCGCTTTCTCTGCTCGCCCGCGCGACGGTGCTTTTGATCGTCGGCGATCTCCATCCGCGCGCCGGTGATTACATTCCGGGTAAACTATACGATTACATGATGGTCGGGCGGCCGATTTTCGCCCTGTTGCGCCCCGGTGAGGCGGCGGACATCATCCGAAGCCTCCCGCACGCCTATACGGCGCCTCCGGACGATGAGGCGCTCATCCGCGCCGAGCTCCGCCGCTTAATCGCCGATTGGCGGCGCGGTGCGTTTCCTGAGGCGCTCGATGTCCTCGGCGAGGCGGCGTTCGTGCGCTATCGCCGCGATGTGCAGGCAGAGCAGTTTGCCGAACTGTTTCATCGGCTCGTCAAGGGCGATCGTCCATCAGGCGTGTATACAGCGTCCGGTGTCGGCGACCGAAAGCTTCAAGACTGAAACGCCGGGTGAGAAGCGCGCGCGCGCGGGCGATGGAGGCGCTTCTTTGCGCGGCGTCTTGCGTCAGGCACACGAGCGCCGCGGCGAGGGCCTCATCGTCGTCCGGGGGGACGAGCGCAAGCGGCGGCTCGCCGCCGTCGCCGACGACATCTCGGATGGCCGGGATCGTCGTGGCGACGGCCGGAAGGTCGGCGGCCAGCGCTTCGATGAGCGCCAGCGGGAAACCGCCTTCTTGTCGGGACGGCAGGACGAATCCGTCGGCGAGGGAAAGAAGAAAGGGGACATCATCGCGATGGCCCAGCCAGACGACGTCGGCGGCGAGGCCGAGCGTTCGGGAGAGCTCTTGCAAGCCGCGCCTAAGGGGCCCCTGTCCGATGACGAGGAGTTGGATCGACCCGGGGGCGAAAGCGTCTTTCGCCTTTACACGGGCAAACGCGCGCAGAAGGACGTCCAGCCCTTTGACCGGCGTGAGCCGGGCGGTCGTCGCCCAGACGAACGCTTCGGGCTTAAGGCCGAGCGCTTCTCTCGCCGTGCGCCGCGCCGCCGGATCGGCGGCCATGCGCCGCCGCGCCTCGCGAAAAGGCGTAAGATCGATGCCGTTTTCGATCACCGTGACGCGCTCCGGCGCCAGTCCGTCGGCGATGAGGGCGCGTCGGAGCGCTTCGCTGACGGTGACGGTGTGGTCGACGAGGGGCCGGCTTAAATGTTCCATCGTCCACGCCAAGGCGAATTCTCGGCGCAGCGGATAATCATAACGCAAAAAACTGTGCACGGTGGTGACGAGACGCGCCGTTCCCGCACACATCCCCGCAAAGCGGCCGAAAAAATTGGCCCGGACGCCGTGCGTATGGACGATGTCCGGTTTGAGCCGGTCGAACAGGGCGACCAGCTGGCGATGGAGCGACACGTCGAAGCGTCCGGACTGCTGCAAAACCGTCGGCTGAATACCCATTTCACGCAATCTTTGCGCCAGCAGGCCGTCGTAAATGGTCACAATGTGCAGGACGATGTCTTGGCCTTCGGCGTGAAGCGCCCGTGCGAGGCCGAGGAGGTGTTGTTCGGCACCGCCGAATTCACCGCCGCCGATCACGTGAAGGACATGCAATCGTTTTGACACGCGGATCACCTCCTTCGGCCCCGGAAACATCGCCTACGATCTGGGCGCTTATCTTGAGCCGGCGTGATCGTGTATACTGATGGTAACCCAATCTTTCGTTTGAGGTGATGGACGTGGAAAAGATGGCCATCGACGACGTTTTGCGCGAAGAATTGATCAAGCATTTGGTTCGCACGGGGTATCTTCCGTTCTCCTACGGCGGCAACCCGGAACAATTTTACCGGGCGCTCGAGCGGTTTCACCGCGATCACGGGCTGTCGGAACATTTTACCGACCGCAAGATGATCACGTTGAAAGCGCTCGAGGTGTTGCGCAGCCTGCAGGACAACATGCGCAACTGATGACCGTCGCCGTTTACGGTTGTTGCACGTACCGCTCGATGTCTTCCGGCGGCCGAATGAAGATGCCCGGGTCGTTGAAGTGATAGAAGCGGAAAAAGACTTCCTGCCGCGTGGCCCCGGCTCCCGGCACGGGGAGCAACCACCGCGCCTCAATCTGCGCCAACCGAAGCGGATCGTCCGTCAGCCAGACCGTGACGTCCACCGTCAAGTCGCCGAGCGCCCCGACGTTTTCGTCCGGGCGCTCGGCGTTTTGCCGCGCGACGTTCGGCAGGGCGACGTTCGGCGGGTCATCGCCAAGAAGCGCCGCGGCGGGAACGTGCACACGATAAACGCGTGCCGGAACGCCGAGCACGGTGTCGTCCGGCAGCCGCTCGGCCGCCGCAAAATAGGGCGTCAGTTTCTCCAGCGCGCGAAAAGGCGAAAGCGGCGCCGCCGGAGCGCCGAGCGGGACCCATTCCGTCTGACCGGTCCACACATAGCGCGCTTCGCCGTACCGATAATAGCGATACGGCGTACCGGCCAAGCGCATCGCGCCGAAGGCGCGATCCGGCAGGATCACCGCCCCGCTCAACATACTGGTCGTCTTGCGCTTGTGGATGGCGTTGCGCGTGTAGCCGGTCACCTCAAAACGGGCGCTTTGCTCCGGATCGAGATTTCGGGCAAGGGCGGTCGTCCATTCGGATCGCGCGTCGACGCGCGTTTCGGGGGCGGATGTGGAGGCGCGCTCGGAAGACGGCGCGGCAGGCGAGGCAGACGGTGCAGAAGGCTCCGTCTGCACGATCCGGTCGCCTTCGATGCGCGCGCTTTCTGCCGTGCCGTCGGCAGAAGGTGCGACGCGTCCGTACCACGTCGTGCCGTAAGCCAAAAGCACCCCGGCGACGAGAACGACCGGCGCCCAGTACACCGCCTGCCGACGGGCATGTCGCGCCTGTGCTCTCGCCGGGCCTTGCGCGCGCAGCCGTCCCCCGATCAGCCCGGCGGCGAGTATCAGCGTGAGCGTCGTGTAGAGCGGCACCACGGGGATCCCGTGCGGCAAAAGCAGTACCAGCCGGTGCGCCCCGTATTCGGTGCCGACGATGCGCACGTTGCCCTGTCCGTCCGACACGTAACGGACGTTGATCAAAGACGTCGGCGCCATCCAGCGTTGGACGAGCCGCCCGCGGTCGAAGACGTATTCGCCGATGAAGCGCTGCGCATAGCCGCTCAAGCGTCCCGGCGCGAGGGCCAAGAAGCGCGTTTCGCCGCTTTGGACACGGACATCTTCAAACCGAAACAGCGGGTCTTGGGCGCTGTACAAGATCTCCCAACCGCCATCCGCGCGCGGAAGGATGATTTTCGCCGTCTCGGGGGAGTCCGTCGGGAAGGACAAAAGCAACGCGTCGCCGTACGGGGGAAGCGGGGCGATGAGCACCTCGGCGGCGAAAATGTCGGGGATGGTTTCGGCATCGAGGCGGTGGGTGATGCGGGCTGTCCCGTCTTCGGCAAAGGTCGCGAGCTCCAGGTCGGTGCCGAGGAGGACGAGGGCGTCGTGCCCGTCGATCGTGAGATGTCCGGCGATCTCCGTTGCCGCCGTCGGAATCCGGAAGGCCGTTCCACGGTAGGTCCCTCGGAGCGCCTTGCCGTCGAGCACGAGATCTTGGAAGCGGCCGCCTTCGAGCGTCGCCTTGACGTCGAAGGCCGTGCGCCTAAGCTGTGCGGCATCCAGCCGCAGCAGCGCACCGGGGACGCGCCCGAAGTCAAACATCATCTCCGCCCAATCGTCTCGCGCGACGATCGGCACGAGCGTTCCGTCCTCATCGATGGTAAAGAATGGGAAACCGGGGTAATCACGGCGCAGGCGGTCGATCCAGGCGGCGTTCTCGGCGTCCGGAAGCGGAACGCGGCGGAAGGCTCCGCCCGACAGATCGAACGCGTAGACAAAGAGCGGTTCGCGTTTCAGGCGTGCGGTCTCTACGAGCGTCTCGCGCCCGGCGCCGACGTTCGGTTGCGTTCCGCGGGATTCCGGTTCTCCCGGCACTTCTTCGCGATTGCCGAAGGTGACGACGCGGTCGGGGCGATTCGGATCGACGAACAGCGGGAAGTAGTCGATCGTCCCGCCGCCGTATAAAGGCGGCGTCTTGACCGGCGGCATGAAATGCGCCAGCAGTTTCACGTCGCTTCGGGAAAGCGACGTCGAAAGAAGCGCCGCGAGCAGAAAAGCGAGGAGCGCCGTGCGGTTCAGACGGCCGACGAGACGGCCCACCAGGGTGCCGACGGCGAGCACTGCCGCCGCCTGAAGCGCCCAAAGCAGGCCTGAAGACAGGGCGACGGCGGCGAGGCTTCTGTCGGCAAAGAGGACGAGAAAGGAGAAGGCGAGGACCGTTCGTCGCTTTTCCGGCGGGACGAGCGCGATCAGGCCGAGGACGGCGAGGGACGCGGCGATGAGCCCGACGAGGCCGTCTTCCCAAGCGCGCGTCAGCACGATGAGGTGGTAGCCGAAATACACGTAGGCGCCGAGGAGCAGCCAGCCGAGCCCTTGTAAGATTTCAGACACGAGGCGTTGCGGTCGGTCTTTGGTCTTCATCCGTTCTCCCCCCCGACGGTGCCGAAGGATCGGTCGACAGCCGATCCGATCGTCGCCGTCGACGGATGATCCGCGGGCTTTTCACCGGGCGGCGTGAGCGCAAAGGCCATGCCCACGGCCAGCCAGACGTACGCGTTCATGAACGGCACTTCGAAGATGTTTTCGACGGTGTTGTGCAAGATGACACCGAGCACGGCGGTGAACAACGCGGCGCTCACCGTCCCTTCGGCGTTGCCGGCGCGCCTGCGCCACAAGTGGAAAAGCGTCTGAAGCACGGCGATCACCAGCCAGAGGAACAGGATGAGGCCGGGGAGGCCCATTTCGGCCAACGTCTTGAAAAAGTAGCTGTCGACGTATGTTGTGCCGAAAAAGCGGTTGCCCGTCGCCCCGCCGTAATGCCCGATGCCCCGGCCGAAGAGCGGATCGAAGCGCATCTGATGGTAACTGCCGAGCCAGCGGGCGATGCGCCCGTCGGTGGCGCTTTTTTCCCAATACGTCGGGGAGAAAAGCGCCGTAAGGCGGCGCTTGATCGGCGGCAGAGCGATCATCGCGCCTCCCAAGAGGACGGCCCCCAAGGCGGACCAGCGCGGCCGTTCGATGAACAAGACGGCGAGCGCGGCGATGAAAAAGGCGAACCACGCTCCGCGGGAGCCGGACAAAAAGAGGGCCGCGAGTTCCAACATGATCGCGCCGCCGTACAACGCGAACGCCGCGCGCTTTCCTTCCCGCCGCGCGATGAGCCCCAATCCCGCCGTAAGCGGAATGACGAAGGCCATGTAGCTGCCGAGAACGTTCGGGCTGACGACGAAGGAAAAGGCCCGGCGGGTCGTCTTTTCTGCCGCATCGGTCCAGGAGGCCGGCGTCTCCACGCCGAGCAGCACCTGACCGATGCCGAAGACGGCCGCGAAGATGCCGACGGCGACGATGATCCGAAGGATCCGCGTCACGTCGTCCAGCCCTTTCAGCGCCCAGGCACCGACGAACAAGGCCAGCGCGTAATAAAAGACCGCCCGAAAGCCGTCGAAGCCGGCGGCGAAATTCGGCAGATCGATCACGAGGTGCAGGACGCCGAGCGCCGCAAACAGACCGAGCGGCGTCAAGAGGGGATGAAGTTGCCGAATGCGGTCTTTGTCCGCCTGCATCCAGGCGAGGAGAAAGAGGAGGAGCAGCAGTCCTTTGTCCCAGAGGCCGGCGATACCGCCCAAGCCGAGGATGCGGCGGATGATGAAGTCTGACAGCGGGAACAGCACATACAGCGCTGTCAGGGCGATGGTCAGGCGTTTCACGGCGGGGCAGCACCCTCCTTTAAGTGCGTCAGGCTTTGCCCGTCGGACAAGGGTTGTCCGATGGCGTCGCCCGGTCTCATCGGCGGCGGGCGCGACGATAGGCGTCGTAGACGAGATCGGCGCTTTCTTTCGCTTTGCGCGCCACGTCGGGGACGCGCGCCGAAAGGATCGCGCGGTAATGGTCGAGGCGCCCGAGGACATCCTCGACCGTGCGGACCAACGCCGCTTCATCGATCGTTTCGATGTTCTGCGGCGGGGGTAAGCCGACGCTTTCGACGAAGCGATCGATTTTCGGATCGTACGAAAGCGGGACGAACGGTACGCCGTGCAATGCGGCGAACATGAGGGCGTGCAGGCGCATACCGATGAGCAAGTCGCCTAAGGCGATCAGGCTGAAGATCTCGCGAAAATCGAGCGGCGTGTCGATGACCGCGGCGTTTTCCTGCATCGCCGCCATCACCGCTTGCGCCGGCAGCACGTCTTGCTCGTGTTGCATGGCCAAAAAAACGACGGCAAAACCGCGCGCCGCCACCCGGTCCAATGTGCGGGCCAGCGCCGCATGGTGCGCCGTTCGGCCTTTCCATGGTCGAACGGAGACGAAGACGAGCGGGCGATCTTTCGCAATCCCGTGTGCCTCCAAAATCGCCCGTCCGCGCGTTGGATCGGCGATCTCGGGATCGATGGCCAACGCCGGGTCGGCGGTCACGTGCACCGGAACCTTGCGGACGCCGCTTCGCCTGAGCTCTTCGGCGCTCGCCGCGTCGCGCATGATGACGAGATCAACGCCGCTGACAATCCGCCGGATGAACCAACGGCTGCTCGGATGAACGATCGGACCGAAGCCTTGTCCGTAGTAAAAAACGGGTTTGCCGAACCACTTGGCGAGTTGGGTGATGCCCAAGTAATAGAGCGGGCTTCGTGGGCTCGTCCGATCTTGAAGCAACGTTCCGCCGCCGATGACGACGAAATCTGCCGTCCGTAAGGCCCGAAAGATGGGCCAAAACCGCCAACGGTTCACGGCGCGGATGCCGAAACGGGCTTCCGTCGTCGCCGGATCGTTGGACAATACGGTCACCCGGAGCGCCGGGAATTTCTGTTGTAACGCTTCGATGATTCCGAAGAGCACCGCGTCGTCGCCGGCATTGTGAAACCCGTAGTAGCCGGCGATGAGCACGTGCGATGCCTGTTCCATCGTCCGACCCCGATTCTCCAAAGACGTGCGTAATGCCATCCGCTGGTCGGCGGATCGATTCCCAACCGTAATCATAGCAGAGTTGACCGGGCGGGGAAAGGCGTTGAAAAAAAGAATGAATGGGCACCCATTCATTTTTTTCTAGCCATATTCGATTCAACATGTTACAATTTTGTTGAAGAAAGGCGACAAGATTCCCGGGAGGGGATGACGATGATCGATAAGCCGTGGCTACGGCACTATCCTCCGGAGGTTCCGCCGACGCTCGAGTATCCGGAGATGCCGCTTTACCGGCCGCTTCTTGAAAGCGCTTCCCGTTATCCGCATCGAGAGGCGATCTACTTTATGGGCAAGCGCATCACGTATCGCGCTTTGCTTCAAGAGGCGTATCGATTTATGCATGTCTTATCCGAATTCGGCATCCGAAAAGGCGATCGGGTGGCGATCATGTTGCCGAATTCGCCGCAGTACGTCATCGCCTATTATGCGACGCTGATGCTCGGCGGAATCGTCGTTCAGACCAACCCGCTGTACGTCGCGCGGGAGATCGAGGATCAAATGAACGACGCCGGGGCCAAGGTCCTCATCGCGCTCGATCTGCACCTGCCCCGCATCGCCGAGGTGATCGAGCGTACGCCGCTCGAATCCGTGGTCTTCACCAGCCTCAAGGATTATCTGCCGTTTCCGAAGAACGTCTTGTACCCGGCCATGCAAAAACGAAAAGGACAACCCTTGCCGCGCATTCCCGATGATCCGCGTTATCACGTCTGGCGTACGGTGATGGCTGCCGCCCCGGAGACGCCGCTCCAGGCGGCGGAAATCGATCCGAAGAACGATGTCGCTTTATTGCAGTATACCGGCGGCACGACCGGGACGCCGAAAGGCGTGATGCTCACCCATTACAACTTGATCGCCAACACCGTCCAAGCCCGCGCATGGATGTACCGCGCCCGCGAAGGGACGGATAAGGTCGTCGGGGCGCTTCCCTTTTTCCACGTCTACGGCATGACGACGGTGCTCAATTTCGGCGTCTATATGGCGTCGACGATGATTTTGTTCCCTAGGTTTGACGCGACCGAAGTGCTGAAGACGATCCACAAGGAACGGCCCACGTTCTTCCCCGGCGCGCCGACGATGTACATCGCCCTCATCCATCACCCGGACATTCAAAAATACGATCTGACGTCCATCGACGCCTGTATCAGCGGTTCGGCGCCGCTGCCGCTGGAGGTGCAGACGCGCTTTGAAGCGCTCACCGGCGGGCGGATCGTCGAGGGTTACGGGCTTTCGGAGACGTCGCCGGTGACGCACGCCAACCCGATATACGGCTTTCGGAAGACCGGCTCGATCGGCCTTCCGTGGCCCGATACGGATGTGCGGATCCTCGATCCGGCCACCCATGAACCGCTTTCTCCGGGGGCCGTCGGCGAAGTCGCGATTCGCGGCCCGCAGGTGATGAAAGGGTATTGGAACCGGCCGGAAGAGACGGCGCGGACGTTCGTGGACGGTTGGCTGCTCACCGGCGACGTCGGCCGGATGGATGAAGACGGATTTTTCTACATCGTCGATCGGAAAAAAGACATGATCATCGCCGGCGGGTACAACATCTATCCCCGCGAGGTGGAAGAGGTGCTCTTCACCCACCCCGCGATCCAAGAAGCGGCCGTCGTCGGCGTCCCCGACCCCTACCGCGGCGAAACGGTCAAAGCGTTTGTCGTGCTGAAACCAGGCGCAACCGTCACGGAAAAAGAGCTGGATGCGTTTTGCCGGAGCAAGCTCGCGGCCTACAAAGTGCCGCGCATCTATGAATTCCGATCTGAACTGCCGAAAACGGCGGTCGGCAAAGTGCTGCGCCGCGTACTGGCCGACGAAGCCCGCCGGGTTTCGGAAAATAAGCCGCTTGACGAGCAACCGCGCGCCGTTCCTTTTAAGCCTTAAGCCGGCGCGGAGCGTTCCGGGCTCGGATCGCGCCCCTTCCGTCTCAGGTTGAACCGTCGCGGGACGGTGGAGAGAACGCGGCGGTTGACAGAACGCTCGAAAGAGCTTACACTAAAAGCAACTCAATCGAGTGAGTGCTCATTCATTCTTGCGGTGCGGAAGGGAGGGACGAAGTGGTCCGGCGGGGAAGCGACAAATACGAAGCGATTTTAAACGCGGCGATCAACGTGTTCGCGGACGTCGGTTATCACGCCGCGCAAGTGTCGCGCATCGCCCGGGAAGCGGGCGTCGCCGACGGAACGATCTACCTGTATTTCACCAACAAGGCGGACGTGCTCATCTCCGTTTTCCGCGAGTCGATGGGCGGCTACGTCGAGCGGCTGAAGGCGGCGCTCGCCGAGGAGCCGGACGCCCGCGCCAAACTGCGCCGTCTGGTGGTGGAGCATTTCCGATCGCTGGCGGACAACGTCCCTCTGGCCGTCGTCATGCAGATCGAACTGCGGCAGTCCGACCCGGACATCCGCGCCGGCATTGCACCGATTTTAAAGGCTTATCTCGACGTCATCGACGCGCTGATCGACGAGGGCAAACGCGAGGGCGCTTTTCGGCGCGACATCGACACGCACGTCATGCGCAAAATGATCTTCGGCACCCTCGATGAAGTCGTCACGTCCTGGGTGATGGCCCGCCGCCGGCGGGATCTGATGGCGCTCGCCGAGCCGGTCTTAAGGCTGCTTCTGGATGGTCTCGGCGGCCGGATAGGCGATCCTACAGCACCAGATAAGGAGGTCGACGCATGAAAATCGTCGTGCTCTTGAAACAGACATTTGACACGGAAGAGAAAGTGGTCGTCGAAGGCGGCAAGGTGAAGGAAGACGGCGCGCAGTTCATCATCAACCCGTACGATGAATACGCCGTCGAAGAGGCGATCCGCATCAAAGAATCCGGCGATGCGGAAGTGGTGCTGATCTCTTATGGTCCAGCCCGTGCGGAAGAGGCGCTGCGCAAGGCGTTGGCCATGGGCGCCGATCGGGCGATCCTCATCGAAGACGAGACGCCGTCCGCCGATGAGGCGTACGTCGCCGAGCTCATCGCCCGCGCGGTGGAGAAAGAAGCGCCGGATATCCTGCTCGCCGGGTATTTTTCCGTCGACAACGGCGCCGGTCAGGTCGCCCTGCGCGTCGCCGAGCGGCTCGGGATGAACCACGTCGGCGCGGTCTTGAAACTGACGCTGGACGGCGATCGCGTCCGGGCCGAACGGGATGCCGAAGGGGACATCGAAGTCGTCGAGACGACGCTTCCGGTCCTCCTCACGGCCCAGCAAGGGTTGAACGACCCGCGCTATCCGTCGCTTCCCGGGATCATGAAGGCGAAGAAAAAGCCGCTCGATCGCCTGACCCCCGGAGAACTCGGCGTCGAGCGCAAGGAGACGACGCAAGTCATCGAACAATATCTCCCCCCGAAAAAAGAGGCAGGCAAAATCATCGGCGGAACGGCGGAAGAAGCCGCTCGCGAACTCGTCCGCCTGCTGCGGGAAGAAGCCAAGGTCGTCTGAGGTTTGTCAACGGTGCGTCACGCGTAAAGCATGGTATGCGCAGGCTTGTATCCGCCGGGCTGAGTTTGATCGGAGGAGGAGTCGGAGATGGCTGGAAAGGCGCTTGTGTTGGCCGAGGTGAAAGACGGTAAGTTGCGTCAAGTGACGTTTGAAGCGCTCGCCGCCGCCAAGCGGCTTGCGCCGTCGGAAACGGTGGCGCTGCTTTTGGGCCAGGAAGGCCTCGGCGCCCATGCGGAGGCGCTCGCGCGCCGGGGGGCGGATCGGGTGATCATCGTCGAGCATCCGGCGCTCGCCATGTATACGCCGGACGGCTACATGCAGGCGCTTCGCGCCGTCGTCGACGGCGAAACGCCGGAGATGATCGTCTTCGGGCACACCGCGATCGGCCGGGACATTGCCCCGCGGCTCGCCGCGCGGTACGGCGCCGGGATGGTGAGCGACATCGTGGAGATCCGGACGGACGACGGCGAAGCGCGCTTCGTGCGCCCGATTTACGCCGGGAAAGCGTACCAGGTGCGCGCGTTTGCCGATGGGCAAAAGATCGTCACCGTTCGCCCGAACAATATCGCCGCCCTGGAAGCGGACCCCTCACGAACCGCGCCCCTCGAGCGCCTGGAGGTCGAGATCAAGGACCTGCGTTCCGTCGTCCGGGAAGTCGTGAAGAAGGCGGCCTCCGGCGTAGATCTGACGGAGGCGAAGGTCGTCGTCTCCGGCGGTCGCGGAACGAAAGGGAAAGAAGGCTTCAAGCTGCTTGAAGCGCTGGCCGAAGTGCTCGGCGGGGCGGTCGGTGCGTCTCGCGGCGCGTGCGACGCCGGGTATGCCGACTATGCGCTGCAGATCGGCCAGACCGGAAAGGTCGTTACGCCGGACTTGTATATCGCCTGCGGCATCTCGGGCGCCATTCAGCACCTCGCCGGGATGTCCAATTCCAAGGTGATCGTGGCCATCAACAAAGATCCTGAGGCGCCGATTTTTCAAGTGGCGGATTACGGCATCGTCGGCGACCTGTTCGAAGTCGTTCCGATTTTGATCGAGGAATTCAAGAAAGTGCGCGTCTCGTAAGCGGTGCGGCGCGTTTTGTCCGCTGCCGGGAACGGGGAGCACCGACAGCAAACGCCGGGCGAAATTCCCGGCGTTTTATTTCATGCTTGTGTTGACGTTGGCGGTCATCGTCTCCGGGGCGATGACCAGCACCGCCTCGCCGCGGACGCACAATCGGCCGTCGGCGTACAAAGCGCTGTGGACGACGACTTTCTTTTGGCCCATCTCCATGATCCGTCCGCGGACGACGAGCGGTGTGCCCTGCGGCGTCGGTTTTAAGAAATCGACTTTCAGCGACGCCGTGACAAAACGCGGCACGGGAGCGTCGTCGCCGAGTTCATGGCCGCCTCGCCGATACATGGCCAAGGAAGCGGATCCGGTGCTGTGGCAGTCGATGAGAGAGGCGATCAAACCGCCGTACACGAATCCGGGGATGGCCATATGTTCCGGCCGCGGCGTATATTCGGTGACCGTCTCCTCGCCGTCCCAGCGCGTTTTGAACTGTAATCCTTTCTCGTTCAGTCGTCCGCAACCGTAACACCAGGCAAAGTCGTCGGGATAGTAGTCCTGAACGGCCCGGAGTCGGACGTGTTTTTCGCTCGACGACATCGGGCGATCTTCCTTTCTCAAGCGCGCGTTTCCCGCTCCCGAGCGCATCTTCGGCGTTTACGGGCTCATCACGGCTTAACCGCGTTCTATGCCGTCCTCCCAACGGGGGGGACGTTTCTCCAGAAACGATTGGATACCATGCATGGCATCGGGGTGCTTGCTGTTGCGCACGATGACTTCCGTGGCGAGGGCCAGGGCCGACCAGTCGTCTTGCGGCAGTTGTTCGTAAAACAGGCGCTTGCCGATCTCGATGACGTTCAGACTGTGGGCGGCGATCTCCCGAGCGAGGGACTCGGTGGCCTGATCGAGTTGATCGTCCGGTACGGCCAGGTTGACGAGGCCCATGGCTTCGGCTTCTTTTGCGCTGTAGAGCCGGCCGGTGAACAGGAGTTCGGCGGCTTTCTTGCGCGGCACGTTCCGACTTAAGAACACGCCCGGCGTACTGCAAAAAAGGCCCCAGCGAATGCCCGTCGTGCCGAAGCGGGCGCTCTCCGCCGCAACGGCGAGATCCGCAGCGGCGACGAGCTCCAATCCGGCGGCGACGGCAATTCCTTGCACTTTGGCGATGATGACCTGCGGCATTTCGCGCATCGTTCGCTTGAGGCGATAGCTTTGTTCGAACAGCGCGTGGACGCCGTGCAGGTCGCGTTCTTGGATTTCGCGCAGGTTGTGCCCGGAGGAGAAGACGTTCGCGAGCCCTTGGAGCACGACGACGGCCACCGATCGCGCTTCAGCGATGTCCCGCAGTTTGGTCGTCAAGGCGTCCATGATGTCGGCGGTGAGCGTGTTGTGGCGGTCGGGGTCGCTCAGCGTCAGCCAGCCGATCGGCCCGCGCGTTTCGTATTGGATCCGTTCGGACATGGGGCGCGATGCTCCTTTCGATGAAGATCAATCCCTTGCCATTCGCACCGCCGCATCGACGAAGAGCCCGGTCGCTTCGGCATGTGCGAGAAAAAAGCAGGAAACTGAGATAAGACGATTCTAGCGTAATATTGCGTCATGTGCAATCTCTGGTTTTACGGGCATTGCCCATCAAGGGTTAATCGGACGGCCCCAAAATCGAGCGGGTATTTACATCCCCTTAGGAATGGGCTATCATGTCAAGAGAAGCCCGGACGTCCCGGGCGTACACGAGAGGGGGATGCGCTTTGGCGATCAAACATACGACCGACGCGGATTTCGCCCAAGACGTCGAACAAGGCCAAGGACTCATCATCGTCGACTTTTGGGCCGAATGGTGCGCGCCGTGTCGGATGATCGCGCCGATTTTGGAGCAGCTCGATCAGGAATTCGAAGGCCGCGTTCAGATCGTGAAGCTGAACGTCGACGAGCATCCGGATGCGCCGGCGCGGTTCGGCATCATGGGCATTCCGACGTTGCTCTTCTTCAAAGATGGGCAGGTCGTCGATCGGATCGTCGGCTTTCAGCCGAAGGGCAATTTTGTGCGCGTGATCGAAAAACACTTGCAGTAGGCTCGTCTCATGCGGTAGGCCCGTCTTGTGCGGTGAACAGACCCGCTTCGCCTCCTTTCAAAACGGCGCGGTGACCCTGCGGAAGCGGCGATTTTCCGCATTTTGGGTCGGTTCCGTTGAAAGGGGACGGCGGGCAAGCCATATAGTCTGAAATTTCGTAATGAAAAATGCACTTCTCCTTTTTGGACGTCGGTGCACGTGCTCGGGAGACGGCGTTCAAGGCAGAAAACGGGGTGAAGCGCATGGATGCGGGGCGTATGAAGAGACGGATACGCCGGCGGGCGGCGCTGACCATCGGATACGCCGCGGCGTATGCCGCGCTGCTTTGGACCGGCGTGAACATCGGGTACGTTCTGTTTTTGTTTGCGCTGACGATCGGCATCATCGCTTTCGAAGGCTGGTACAGCGAACGAGAAGGCGGTTAGGGCGCACGAAACGCCGATCGTGCTCCAGAGGGGGGAACGTCCGGTAATGTTGTTGGGCTTGTCCGAGACGCCGGAGCGGGTGACGACGTTCGTCTTGTTTGTGGCCATGCTTTTGAGCGCGATCGTCATCACCCACTGGGCGGCGGAAAGGCATCCGAGCACGCTCCGCTTCTACACCGCTTCTCGCCGTTTGACCGGCGTTCAAAACGGCCTCGCCATCGCCGGTGATTACATCAGTGCCGCTTCTTTTCTCGGCGCCACCGGGGCCATCGCCTTGTACGGGTGGTCGGGGCTTTTGTATGCGATCGGTTTTTTGGCTTCATATGTGTTTTTGCATCTTTGGATCGCCGAACCGGTTCACCGTCTCGGGTATTATTCGCTCGGCGACGTATTCGCCGCCCGCTTTCCGGAACGGCGCGTGCGGCTCGTCGTGGCCGTCGTTCAGTTCGGGCTGTCGTTCATTTATATCATCCCTCAACTTGTCGCCTCCGGGCTTTTGCTTCATCTCCTGCTCGGGCTCGATTATCGCCTGGGGGTCGTGTTCATCGGACTGATGATGTCGATCTACGTCGCCTACGGCGGAATGACGGCGGCCAGTTGGGTGCAGATCTTAAAGACGGTTCTTTTGACCGCCGGGACGTTCCTCATCGTGCTGATCGCCGCTACGCGGTTGGGCGGTCCGGGGGTGCTTTGGTCGCTGAAGCAGACGCTCAAACACCCGCTGGTGGTGCCCAAGACGCTTCCTGAGGGGCCGTCCGCCATGTCGGCGCTCCTCTTGACGCTGTTTTTGGGCACCTCCGGTCTTCCCCACATCTTGCAGCGCATGCTGACCGTCGGCGACGTTCGGGCCGTCCGGCGCTCGGTGGCTGTGGCGTCGACGTTGATCGCTTTTTTTTATCTGCTTACCCTTTCGATGGGCTTAAGTGCCCGCCTCATTCTCCCGCCGGAAGAGCTCGTTGTTTTGGGGAATGACGGCGGCAACCTCATCGCGCCGCTTTTGGCCCGGGCCCTCGGCGGAGCTTTTTTGTTCGCGTTTGTGTCGGCGCTGGCCTTTCAAACCGTTCTCGCCGTGGTGACGGGGCTGGTCATTTCGGCCACGACGGCGCTCGCCCATGATGTCTACGACCACGTCCTCGGCTATGGCCGCCAGAACGAGGCGCATAAGCTCTTTGTCGCCCGCCTGACGGCGATCGTCGTCGGTTTTACGGCGACGGCGCTGTCCATCGGCGCCGCCGGGGAAAACCTCGCCGTTCTCGTTTCGCTGGCCTTTGCCGCGGCGGCATCCAGTTTCTTGCCGGCGCTCATCTACCTGTTCTACTGGCCGCGGCTCACGTCCTACGGCCTCATGGCCGGTCTTCTGATCGGATTCGGGACGTCGTTGGCCTTCGGGGTGGCGACGTTCGCTTTTTCTTCACCGCCGGGATGGCTTCATCAACCGGGTTGGATCACGCTGCTCATCGGGTTCGGGACGCCGCTCGTCGTGTCGCTTTGGTCGCCACGCAGACGGGACAGGGATCAAACGGCGTGGTCCGTGTTTTTTGCCCGCGCGCACGGGCTCAGGATTTCCGATGATGAAAGGAAGGGGATGCGCGCGGATCGGTTCGGGATGAGCGGCGCAAAGGGGCGTGAATCCGGAGCGGCCTGCTTTCGGGAGGAAGCACCGACGAAGGGGCCGAGCGCGCCGTGATGCTGCTTCTGTTTACGCTCTTTACGCGGGCCTCGCTCTTGCTCTTGCTGGTCTTTATGGCGCTTCAGATTCCGCCGCTTCGCGCGCTGGCCACGACACAACGTCGGGCGGCGTGGCGGATGGCTCAGGGCGTGTTTTATGGTCTTTTCGGAGTGCTCGGAACGGCCCTCGGGGTGGTATACGACGGCGATGCGTGGTGGCTCGTCTCCGGGCCGATCATCGGGAAGGTTTCACCATCGGCGGTGATCGTCGATCTGGCGCCGATCGCCGTGGCCATCGGCGGCTTGATCGGCGGACCTTGGGTCGGCGTCGGCGCCGGGTCGATCGCCTCCGCGTATGGGCTTTCGATCGGCGGCGCGGTGGCTTTGCCGCTGGCTTTGGCCAACGTTCTCTCTGGGCTGTTTGCCGGCGGGATGTCGCATTTTTTCGGCGGCCCCAGGCTCGTGGCCCCGGCGCGGGCGCTGTTTATCGGAATCTTTCTCCCGATTTTGGAGATCGGCGCCGTGCTCATCGGGCTCGGCGATGCGCCGTACGCCGTGCGCTGGGCGGATCAGGTCGGTCTTCCGCTCGTTACCGTGACGAGCACGGCGCTGGCGGCGTTTTCCGCGATCATCGTCGGGGCCCAACAGGCGCTGTGGCAGGCCTCGGCGCTGAAGATGCGCCAGGCGATCGGGTTTGTGGAAAAGGCGCTGCCGCACCTTTCCATCGACGATGCCGAGCACCGCGCGGAACACATCGCCCGCCTGCTGTTCGACGAGTTGGATGTCTCTGCCGTTCTGATCACCGATCGCCGGCGCGTGCTTGCCGTCGCCGGCGAGACGGCGGAAAATCGATCTTTTCGCCGGGGGGCGGCGATCGACCATCCGGCGGCCCGCCGCGCCCTCGCCGAACGCCGGCAGGTCGTCGACGGGCGGTCGGTATATGTGCCGATCGAACAGGGCGAGCGGGTGATCGGGCTGGTCATCTTGGTTTTCGATCGCCCGGAAGCGGTCGGGCCGCTGGAGGCGGCCATGGCCCAAGGCCTCGGGAGCCTCATGTCCAAGCAGCTTTCGGCGATCGAGACGGAACGGCTTCGGACGCTCGCCCGTGAAGCGGAACTCAAAGCGCTTCAGGCGCAGATTCATCCGCATTTCTTGTTCAATACGTTGAACATGATCCACGCCCTGATCCGCATCGATCCGGACCGGGCGCGCCATGCGACGGTGCAGCTCGGCCATTTTCTCCGCTATGTGCTGGGGCGCTCGGCGCGCCAGGAGGTGACGCTGGCGGAGGAGCTTTTGTTTGTGCAAGCGTACGCGGATATCGTCCAAGCCCGTTTTCCGGGGCGTTACGCGATTCAGGTGGAGATTGAGCCGGGGATCGATACCGGACGGATCGTGCTTCCGCCGATGACGGTTCAGCCGCTCGTGGAAAACAGCATCCGCCACGGCCTTGCCGAGCGGACGGAAAACGGCGAAGTTCGCCTGTCGATCCGGCGTGACCCGGCGTGCGGCTACAGGATCGTCGTCGCCGACAACGGCGTCGGATTTGCAGTCGATCGCCTGCAGGCGCTAAAGGGCATCAGTCGCCGTCCGGCGGAACGACGGTCCGCTTCCGGACAGCAAGAAAGCGGCATCGGGCTCGCCAACGTCGACGCGCGCTTAAGGCACCGCTTCGGACCGCGGGCGCGCCTTCGGATCGGCAATCGGCCGGAGGGCGGGGCGGAAGTGGCGTTCTGCGTGCCGGACGTGGCCGGCGGCCCGGACGCGGCGATCGGAAAGGGGGAGAAGGGATGATGCGCGTGCTCATCGTCGACGATGAACCGCTCGCCCGTGAAGAGTTGAAATATCATTTGGCCGGGATCACGGATGTAGAAATTTGTGCCGAAGCGGAAGACGGGGAATCGCTCATGCACCTGCTCGAGCGCTTTCGTCCGGATGCGGTGTTCCTGGACGTGGAGATGCCCAAGCGATCGGGCCTGGAGACGCTGTCGGACTGGGTCAAGCGTCATGGCGCGACCGCTTTGCCGCTCGTCGTCTTTGTTACGGCGTATGATCGCTATGCCCTGGAAGCGTTCGACTGGGAAGCGGTCGATTATGTGTTGAAACCGTTCGACGGCCCGCGGATCGCCCGGACGGTCGGTCGCCTGCGGGAACGTCTGAAGCAGCGCGAAGCGACGACCGCGGTACGTTTGGCGGGGGCGGCGAATCAGCCCGCTGGGCCGAGCGGTTCGGCAGCGCCGGCGGGAGGTGCGACGGCGGAGGAGACCCTGGCGGACGGACGCCGCGTATCGACTGCGCCGGGCGGGCGAGGCGCGGCGGTCGATTCGAGTACCGCAAGCGGCGCGGGACGGCCGGCACTCCCCTCCGGCAAACTCTTGATCGACGACGGCGAGCGGCTGGTTGTCGTCTCGCCGGCGGAGATCGTCTACGCCGAGCGCGAGGAGCGCGAGATCGTCCTCCATACGACGCGCGGTACGGTGCGCAGCAAAATGGCGCTCAACGACCTTGAAGCGCGGCTCGGCGGCGGGCCGTTTTTGCGGGTGCACCGCAGTTATTTGGTGAACTTGGAATATGTGGAGGCGATCAGTCCTTGGACGAACGGCGCTTATACGTTGCACCTGAAAGACGCGGCCGGAAGCGAGGTCCCCGTAAGCCGCAGCGCGGCCAAGGTATTGTTCGCAAAACTCGGGTGGGCCTGATGATGACCGGGCATTGCGCTCGCGCGTCTTTGTGTTGCCGTTCGCGCGTCGTTTACGGCCGTTTGTACGCGATGTGCGACATTTCGCGCAAAGATGATCCACAACAATCCGTCTTTTTGATATCCTCTGTCTTAAAGCGCTTCCATCGTCAACCGGTGAGACCGTGAAGCGATGAAGCGCGCGACGTGAGGGGGAGGCGGTAACATGTCGGAGCTCATCACCGAAACGGCCGAAGGCGGAGGGGTGGTCGAGCGGGGAAGCGGGCTCGCCGACCGGCGGTTGGCGGAGATCGCCCGTTCGGATGCTTTTCGTGCGCTCACCCGCCGCAAGATGGCTTTTGTCTGGCCGGTGACGGTCGGATTTGTGGCGTTTTACTTGATCTTGCCGCTTTTGGCCGGTTACGCGCGGCCGCTCATGGGGACATTTGTCGTCGGGCATGTGACCTTCGGTTATGCTTACGGGCTGATCTATTATGGGGTCGCGTGGGCCTTGGCGTACGTCTATGTACGCACGGCGCGGACGTTTGACCGTCGTGCCCGGGAAATCGCCGAACACTCTGAACGTCTTGAGCGGCGGAGGTGAGACGATGGGCATCCAACTGTTTGGGATCGTCCTCTTTTTGGTCATCGTCTTTTTGACGATGTACATCACGTATTGGGCGGCGCGGCGGGTGAAAGGGACCAGCGAATTTTACGCGGCAGGGCGGGCGTTGACCGGTTGGCAGAACGGTCTCGCCATCGCCGGCGACTACCTGAGCGCGGCGTCATTTCTCGGCATCGCCGGTCTCGTCGCCTTAAACGGCTACGACGGCTTCATGTACGCCGTCGGCTGGCTGATGGGCTATGTCGTCGTCTTATATCTGGTCGCCGAACCGTTTCGGAATTCGGGGAAATTTACTTTGGCCGACGTGCTCTCCTATCGGCTTCAGGCGGTGCCGACGCGGCTTGCGGCGGCCGTCGTGACGCTGACGGTGAGCGTGTTTTACATGGTGGCGCAGATGGTCGGCGCCGGTTCGATCATTCAGCTGCTCGTCGGCATCCCGTACGAGTGGGCCGTGGTCATCATCGGCGTGCTGATGGTCGTCTACGTCGTCTTCGGCGGCATGCTCGCCACGAGCTGGGTGCAGATCGTCAAAGCGGTGCTGCTCATGACCGGAACGATTCTCATCGTGTTCCTCGTGGGGCTTCAGTTCGGTTTCAATCCGTCGAACCTGTTCGCCGCCGTCGCCGAGCGGCAAGGCGTCGAATTCCTCCAGCCGGGCAAATTGTACAAAAACCCGATCGATCTCTTCTCCCTCGGCATTGCTCTGATCCTCGGCACGGCGGGTCTTCCGCACATTTTGATCCGCTTCTACACCGTGCCGACGGCGCAAGAGGCGCGCAAATCGGTCGTCTGGGCGATGGCGCTGATCGGCATTTTC
This sequence comes from Hydrogenibacillus sp., assembly GCA_014896255.1. GTDB lineage: Bacteria > Bacillota > Bacilli > Thermicanales > DSM-22653 > Hydrogenibacillus. The sequence continues at coordinate 127,702 of JADBKT010000001.1, read as the reverse complement.
TACCTGCTCATCACCTTCGTCGGTTTCGGGGCGATGGTGCTCGTCGGGCCGGAGGCCATCCGCGCCGCGGACAAAGGCGGCAACATGGCCGCGCCGCTCCTCGCTGAATATTTGGGCGGCGGGCCGGGGACGGTCGGCGGGGAGCTGTTCATGGCCACGATCGCCGCGATCTCATTCGCCACGATCGTCGCCGTCGTCGCCGGGCTCGTCCTCGCCGCTTCCGGCGCCTTTGCCCATGACATCTACACCAACGTCATCAAACGCGGGCAGGTGGATGAGAAGAAGCAGTTCGTCGTCGCGCGCTATACGGCGCTTACGGTCGGGGCCGTCTCGATCGCCATCGGCATCTTGGCCAAGGGGCAAAACGTCGCCTATCTCGTCGCCCTGGCGTTCGCCGTGGCGGCCAGCGCCAACCTGCCGGCGATTCTCTTTTCCTTATATTGGAAGCGCTTCAACACCGCCGGTGCGGTGACGGGGATGATCGTCGGCGCAGCGACGGCCGTCACGCTCGTCATGATCGGACCGAGCGTGATGGGCAAAGACGCCCTCTTTCCGCTCGCCAACCCCGGCATCGTGAGCGTCCCGGTCGGCTTCCTCACTTCGTTCCTCGTCACGCTCCTCACGCCGGCGGAGAAAGACAAAGAAGCCAAATTCGACGAATTGTACGTCCGCGCCAATACCGGCATCGGTGCTGAGCAGTGAGGGATGGGCTGCGCCTTTGCGCGTTTCGCTGAACCGGATCGCCTTAAGGCTTCCGGGCGTAGGCGGCGAAGTTCCCGTAGCCGGCGCAGCGGACCAAGGTCGTCCGGCGGGGCGTTCGATCGATTCCGGGGTGGTGCTCGGATGAAACGGACCATCGCGCTCCTTGCGGGCGACGGCATCGGCCCGGAAGTGGCGGAAGTCGCCCGGCGGCTCATCACGGCGCTTTCGGACGTGGCCGGCATCCGGTTGAACGTGGAAGATCATCCGATCGGCGGTGCGGCCATCGATGCGCACGGTGAACCGCTGCCGAAAGCGACGCTTCAGGCGGCGCTCGCCGCCGATGCCGTTTTGCTCGGCGCCGTCGGCGGGCCGAAGTGGGACGCGCTCCCGCCGGAGCGCCGTCCGGAGGCGGGGCTGCTCGCGCTGAGGAAGGCGCTGGACGTTTACGCGAACGTGCGCCCCGTCCGAAGCGTCCCCGCGCTGGGGAACTTAGGCCCGCTTTTCGCTGCGGAGCCGATCGATTTGGTCATCATCCGGGAACTCACCGGCGGGCTGTACTTCGGCCGTCCCCGGGGGATCTCCGGCGGCGTCGGGGCGCGACAGGCGATCGACACGCTCGTCTATACCGAGGCGGAGATCGAGCGCATCGTCCGCCTGGCGTTCAAAATGGCCGAACAGCGCAGCGGTCGCCTCACTTCCGTCGACAAAGCCAACGTGCTCACCTCCAGCCGGCTGTGGCGCGATGTCGTGGAACGGGTACAGGCGGACCATCCGAGCGTGACGGTGCGCCACGTGCTCGTCGATGCGATGGCCATGGAGCTCGTGCAAAAGCCGTGGGTCCACGACGTGATCGTCACCGAGAACATGTTCGGCGACATCTTGTCCGACCTGGGGGGCGCGCTCGTCGGTTCGCTCGGCCTGTTGCCGTCGGCGAGCCTCGGCGAGCGCGGCCCGCATCTGTATGAACCGGTGCACGGTTCGGCGCCGGACATCGCCGGGCGCGATGCGGCCAATCCGACGGGGATGATCTTGTCGACGGCGATGATGTTCGAGCATTCGTTCGCCATGCCCGACGTCGCCCGAGCCATCGCCGGTGCTCTGGACGATACGTTCGCGGACGGGTTTCGGACGGCCGATCTCGTCCGGCCGAAGGCATCCGCTGCCGAGGACGGAGGGGACGCGCTCCGCGTCGTCGGCACGCAGGCGTTCGGCGATGCGGTGATCGAACGGGCGGTGGCGCGACTGAAAGCCAGGGGGGTATACGCATGAGTCGCGGGACGATCGTCGACAAAATCTGGGACGCCCATCACGTCGTTCGCGGGGACGGCGGGCTGGATCTCATCTACATCGATCTCCATCTCGTGCATGAAGTGACGTCTCCGCAGGCGTTTGAAGGATTGCGCCTCGCCGGTCGGCGCGTCCGCCGCCCGGATCGGACGATGGCCACCATCGACCACAACGTGCCGACCGACGATCCGTTCGTCATCGACGATCCGATCGCCAAAAAGCAGATCGACGTGCTCAGGGAAAACTGCCGCGATTTCGGCGTACCGTTGTTCGATTTGGACAGCGACCGTCGGGGCATCGTACACATCATCGGCCCGGAACTCGGGCTCACCCAACCGGGAATGACGATCGTCTGCGGCGATTCGCACACTTCGACCCACGGCGCCTTCGGCGCGCTTGCTTTCGGCATCGGCACGAGCGAAGTGGAGCACGTGCTGGCGACGCAGACGCTGTGGCAGGCACCGCCCAAGACGATGAAGGTGAACATCGTCGGCACGCGCCATCCGGCGGTGACGGCCAAAGACATCATTCTCGGGCGGTCATCGCCGCCTTTGTCGTGTTGAAAGGGAACGTTCAGCCGTCGCCGGCCCTCGAAGTCGAGCTCCGGCAGACGGTTCGCCAGGCGCTCGGCCCCGTCGCCGTCGTCGGGGACCTGATCTTCGTACCGATGCTGCCGAAGACGCGCAGCGGCAAGATTATGCGCCGCGTCCTCAAAGCGGTGCTCGTCGGGCAAGAAGTGGGAGATGTCTCCACGATCGAAGACGAAACGAGCGTGGCGGAGGTGGCGCAGGCGTGGCGACGTCTCGGCGCGATGCGCGGAACGTGAAGCGCCGACCTTAAACCCCAGCGCCGAACGAAACGCGAACCCGGGAGAAAAAGCGCTTAAATGTAGAAAGCGCTGAAATCTTGTGCTAAACTGGTTTAAAAGACGGCAAGGAGGTGTGGGCTCCGAGCGGCTCGGAGCACGAACATGAGCGAAGCGCAAGGAACGGCTCAAGAATTGATCATGCCCACGGCCAAGGATCCGAACTTGCGAGACTATGAGGAGACCTATCGGACGTTTCGCTGGGAAGACGTGGAACAGGCCTTCAGCTGGCAGGCGACGGGCAAGGTGAACATGGCCTATGAGGCGATCGACCGCCATGCGGAGACGTGGCGCAAGAACAAGATCGCCTTGTACTACAGCGACGCGAAGCGGGAAGAACAATACACCTTTCTGCAGATGAAAGAGCTCTCCAACCGCTTCGGCAACGTCCTCCGCAAACTCGGCGTGCAAAAAGGAGACCGCATCTTCATCTTCTTGCCGCGCAGCCCGGAGACGTACGTCAGCCTGTTCGGCATCATCAAAGTCGGGGCGGTGGCCGGCCCGCTCTTTGAAGCGTTCATGGAACAGGCGGTCAAAGATCGCTTGGCCGACAGCGAAGCGGTCGCCCTCGTCACCACCCCCGAGCTCTTGCCGCGGGTGCCGTACCGGGAGCTTCCGGCGCTTCGGCACATCATCCTCGTCGGCGCGGAAGACGTCCCCCCGGCGGACGGCCACACCGCTTTCTACAGCTATGAGGCGGAAATGGCGGAGGCCTCTCGCGAGCTCAACATCGAGTGGGTCGACCGCGAAGACGGGCTCATCCTGCACTACACCTCGGGCTCGACGGGCAAGCCGAAGGGCGTCTATCACGTGCACAACGCGATGATCCACCACTACCAGACGGGCAAATGGGTGCTCGATTTCAAAGAGGACGACATCTACTGGTGCACGGCCGACCCCGGATGGGTCACCGGGACGAGCTACGGCGCCTTCGCCCCGTGGTTGAACGGCGTCTCCACCGTCGTCCGCGGCGGGCGCTTCAACCCCGACGACTGGTACCGGACGATCGAAAAGTACCGCGTGACGGTCTGGTACAGCGCGCCGACGGCGTTCCGCATGCTCATGGGGGCGGGCGAAGACGTCGTCCGGAAGTACGATTTGAGCTCGCTCCGGCACGTCCTGAGCGTCGGCGAACCGCTCAACGCGGAAGTCGTCCGCTGGGGCCTCAGGGTGTACGGGCAGCGCATCCACGACACGTGGTGGATGACGGAAACGGGCGGGCAGCTCATCGTCAACTTCCCGTCCGTGCCGATCAAGCCCGGCTCGATGGGCCGTCCGTTCCCGGGGGTCGAAGTCGCCATCTTGGACGACGAAGGCCGGGAGGTGCCGCGCGGTGAAATCGGCAACTTGTGCATCAAGACGCCGTGGCCGGGGATGATGCGCAAAATCTGGAAGAATGAGGCCAAATACCAAGAGTACTTCAAATTTCCCGGCTGGTATCTCTCCGGCGACGTGGCGGCGATGGACGAAGACGGCTACGTCTGGTTCAAAGGGCGCGCCGACGACGTGATCATGACTGCCGGGGAGCGCGTCGGCCCGTTTGAAGTCGAATCGAAGCTCGTCGAGCACCCGGCCGTGGCGGAGGCGGCCGTCATCGGCAAGCCCGACCCCGTCCGCGGGGAGATCATCAAGGCGTTCGTCGCCTTGCGCGCCGGATATACGCCGAGCGAGGAGCTCAAAGAAGACATCCGGCAGTTCGTCAAAACCGGCCTGGCGGCCCACGCCGCGCCGCGCGAGATCGAATTCCGCGACAGCCTGCCGAAGACGCGCAGCGGCAAAATCATGCGCCGCGTCCTCAAAGCGTGGGAGCTCGGGCTTCCGACCGGAGACTTGTCGACGATGGAAAATTGACAATGAAAAATGATGGGGAGTCATCGAAAAGCATCGCCCGATGGACTTCGGGCGGTGCTTTTTTTGGTGCGTTTCATTTCTCGAGCGTATGCCGCTTGCGGCCCGTCACCTGCCATTCGGCGACACGCCGGTCCCCTGGGAGAAAGAGGGCGATCGCGCCGACGAGCGGCAGCGCGCTTAAGACCCTCATGGCCGGATCGATGCCGAAATGCTCGATGAACGTGCCGACGGCGATCGCGCCGATCGCCCCCATGCCGAAGGCGAGACCGATGACAAGCCCGCTCATGGCGCCGACGTGACCGGGGAACAGTTCCTGGGCGTAGATGACGGTCACCGAATAACTGGACAGGATGATAAAGCCGAGCAGCGCGACGAGGATGAGCGCGGGCGTCGGGCCGACGTACGGCAAGAGGAGGGCGATCGGCGCCGCGCCGAGCATCGAGGCGACGATGACCGTCTTTTGCCCGAAGCGGTCGGCCATCGGGCCGCCGAGGAACGTTCCCAGCGCGCCGGCGGCCAAGAACAGAAAGAGATAGAGTTGCGCGGTTTTGATGGTAAACCCATAGTGATGGATCAAGTAAAAGGCATAAAAATTGCTCATCCCGACACTGTACCAGGAGCGGACGAAGACGAAGGCGACGAGGACGATGAGCGCCGTCGTCCGGGCGCGGACGATCGAAGTCCGGCGGGACGTATCGTGTGCGATCATCCGGACTGCGGAAGCCGTTCGATCGACGCTGGCCATCTGTTTTCGCCATGCGGCGATGTACAGCATGAGCCCCGCCGCAGTCGCCGCCGGAAGGGCGAAGGTGAGCGCCGCCCGCTGACCGAAGGGGACGAAGATGAGGGCGGTGAAAAGCGGCGCAAGCGATTGTCCGGTGTTGCCGCCGACTTGAAAGATGGATTGACCGAGCCCGCGGCGCGCGCCGCCCGCCAGATAAGCGACACGGGATGCTTCCGGGTGGAAGACCGCCGAACCGAGCCCGACCAAGAAGACCGCCAAGAGCACGTGATGAAAGCCCGGCGAAAGCCCCAGGGCGATCATGCCGGCAAGGGAGAGGAGCATGCCTGCCGGCAGCAGGTAGACGAGCGGCCGGCGGTCTGTTCCGAAGCCGATGACCGGTTGCAGGAGCGACGAGGTGGCGTTCAACGTGAAGCTGATCCACCCCAGTTGGACGTAGTCGAGGGCGAGGGTGTCGCGCAAGATGGGGAAAATGGCCGGGACGACAGCCTGCATCGCGTCGTTGAACAGGTGGGCGAGGCTGATGAAGATCAAGATGAGCAAATACGTCGTATTTTCGCGTTTCTCGGTCCGGATCACGCGGCTTTGGCCATCGGCGGCAGTACGCATGGCATTCCTCTCTTCTCGGTGTTGATCATGGCTCTGTTTCGATACCCGAAATTATACGCTTTTGTGGCCCGCCTGACAATCGGCGGTTGGGCGGCGATGATGTACGTCGAGATTGTGCTACAATAAAGGCGGAAAAGAACCGAAGGTGATCGTCGTGGAGCTCAGGGATAAGTTGGCGCTCCTTCCGGATGCGCCGGGCTGCTATCTGATGAAAGACCGTGACGGCAACGTCATCTACGTCGGCAAGGCAAAGTCGCTCAAACACCGCGTCCGTTCGTACTTCACCGGATCGCACGACGCGAAGACGGAGCGCCTCGTGCAGGATATCGCCGACTTCGAATACATCGTCACGCAAAGCGCGGTCGAGTCGCTGATCCTGGAGATGAACTTGATCAAAAAGTACGCGCCGCGCTACAACGTGATGCTCAAGGACGACAAGAGCTATCCGTACATCAAGTTGACCCAAGAGCGCCATCCGCGCCTGGAAGTGACGCGACGCGTCAAATCGGGCGACGGCCACTACTTCGGCCCGTATCCGGACGCCACCGCGGCACGGGAGACGAAGCGCCTCTTGGACCGGTTGTATCCGCTCCGCAAATGCCGGACGCTGCCGAACCGCGCCTGCTTGTACTACCATCTCGGGCAATGCCTGGCGCCGTGCATCCGGACGGTCGAAACGGAACAATACGAAGCCATCGCCAAAGAGATCAAAGCGTTCTTAAAAGGCGGGCATCGCGAGGTGCGCACGAAGCTCGAGGAGGACATGCGCGCCGCGGCGGAGGCGCTGGACTTTGAACGGGCGGCGGAACTTCGGGACCTCATCCGGCGCATCGACACGGTGATGGAAAAACAGTCCGTCATCTTGTCCGACCACGCCGACCGCGACATCTTCGGCTATGCCGAAGACAAGGGAATGCTTTCCGTACAGGTGCTCCACATGCGCGCCGGGCGGCTCATCGAGCGGGGGAGCGATCTCGTGCCGCTGGCCGTTCCGGCGGAAGACGCGTTCGTCTCGTACGTCGCGCAGTTTTACGCCCGTTTTGCGACCGACGACCTGCCGCAGGAGATTTTGCTCCCGCCGCTTCAGCACGCCGATGAGGCGCTGGAGGCGTTTTTGGATCTCCGCGTCAAATTTCCAAAACGCGGACCGGGACGCGACCTCGTCGAAATGGCGACGAAAAACGCCGAGCTCGCCCTCGCCGAACACTTCGCCCTCAAAGAAAAAGACGAGAGCAAACGGAGCAAAGCGCTGGACGAACTCGGCGCCGCGCTCGGGATCGCCCCGCCGACGCGGATCGAAGCGTTCGACAACGCGCACATCGGCGGCGTCGATGCCGTGAGCGCCCTCGTCGTCTTCGTCGACGGGCGGGCGGCCAAAGACTTTTACCGCAAGTACCGACTGAAAGAGGCGGTACACGGTGACGACCTCGCGGCGATGCGGGAAGTCGTCCGCCGGCGTTACACGCGCTTGCTCAAGGAGGGCGCGCCGCTTCCCGACCTCATCCTCGTCGACGGCGGTCGGGCACAGGTCGAAGCGGCGGAAGACATCGTCCGCCACGAACTGGGGCTTTCCATCCCCATCGCCGGCATGGTCAAAGACGACAGGCACCGCACGGCGGGGCTCATCTTCGGCGATCCGCCGCGGCCGGTCCCGCTGGAGCGGACGAGCGAGGCATTCTACTTGATCAGCCGCATTCAAGAAGAAGCGCACCGCTTCGCCCAGGCATACCATCATACGGTGCGGAGAAAATCGGCGCTGGCGTCGTTTTTGGACGACATCCCGGGCATCGGTCCCAAGCGCCGCAAGTTCATCCTCGCCCATTTCGGCTCGCTCAGGCGGCTGAAAGAGGCCGATCCCGAGACGCTCATCCGCCTTCCGATCGGTCGCCGGGCGGCGTTGGCGCTCATCGCGAAATTGCAGGAGAACGGGGATGAAGCGTAATTCATGAAAAAACTTTCATTGAGACGACATGCGCTTTTCGCTAAAATGAAACGTATGGACCAAAAGCGGCGGAGATGGGCAAACGCGCAGATCTGAAACGCGATGAAACATGGATAAGGAGTGGAGATCGGTTGCGCATCGTTCAAAAGTACGGCGGTTCTTCGGTCAAGGACGCCGAGCGCATTCGCGCCGTCGCCGCGCGTATCGCCGAACGTTGGCGCCAGGGGGACGAGCTCATCGTCGTGGTGAGCGCCATGGGCAAGACGACCGACCAGCTCATCGCGCTGGCCAAAGACGTCGCCGGCGGTCGGCGGACGGCGGCGCACCTCGAGCGGGAGATGGACATGCTGCTTAGCACCGGCGAGCAAGTGTCGATTGCGCTGTTGGCCATGGCCTTAGGCGCTCTCGGCGTTCCGGCGAAGTCGCTCACCGGTTGGCAGGCCGGCATCGTCACCGAAGCGGTGCATGAAAAAGCGCGCATTGAAACGATCCATGCGCAAAAGCTCGAGGCGCTCCTTGCGGCGCGGACGGTGGCCATCGTCGCCGGTTTTCAGGGCGTGACGGAAGACGGGGAGATCACCACCCTCGGCCGCGGGGGCAGCGATACGACCGCCGTCGCGCTGGCCGTGGCCACGGGCGCCGACCGCTGTGAGATCTATACCGACGTTCCCGGCGTGTACACGACCGATCCGCGTCTCGTGCCGGACGCCTGCCTGCTTCAGACCGTGACGTACGACGAAATGCTCGAACTGGCGCACCTCGGTGCCGGCGTTCTGCACCCCCGCTCGGTGGAATTGGCCAAACGACACCGGATGCCGCTTTTGGTCGCCTCATCTTATGTCGACGAAGGGGGAACACTGATCGTGGAACGTGCACAGTCGCTGGAAAACGGCCGTCTCGTCACCGGCGTGGCGTTGGACAAAGCGGTCGCGCGGGTGACCCTCGTCGGGCTGCCGATGCGCGAGACGACGCTCGCCGAATTGTTTGGAGCGCTCGCCAAAGCGAACGTGAACGTGGACATCATCATCCACACGACGCGCACCGACGGAACGACCGACGTCGCCTTTTCCGTCCATGAAGACGATGTCGAGCTGGCCCGGGAAGTCATCGGCGACTTGAAGGAGCGCCTCGGCTTTGCCGCGTTGGAATCGGAACAGGGGCTCTCGAAAGTGTCCATCGTCGGTTCCGGTATGGTGACGCACCCCGGCGTGGCGGCGGAGATGTTCCGCCTGCTTTCGGAGGCCGGGATCGCCGTGAAAATGGTCAGCACCTCGGAGATCAAGGTGTCGGTCGTCATCCCGCGGGAGGCCGGAGCCGAAGCGGTCCGCGTCCTCCATTCCGGATTCGGGTTGGGGGATGATCGCGGCCATGGGGCCCTTGCGGCGCGCATCGCCGAACAAGCGGGTTGAACCGTATTCTTGACCTTTTGGTGTCCTGGCGGTAGAATGGACTTGGAAAATGATCCGGAGTTTCGCTATATGAACCAATCGTGCAGAAATTCACAATCTCATCCGGCCGGCAACGCCGACCGGCGCGGAGACGTGAAAGCGCTCCACCGGCGTAAGGCCGGCCTCAGGCGGGGGGACCGTGATGGCGCATGGATTTGTGAGCCGAAGACTACATTCCTTGCTCGGTGTCATCCCGATCGGGGCCTTCCTGATCGAGCATTTGATCGCCAACTACACGGCGATCGGCGGACCGGAACGGTTTGAAGCGACGGTCCGCTGGATCAACAGCTTACCGTTCGTCCTCTTGATGGAGATTGTGTTCATCTACATCCCCATCGTCTTTCATGCCGTATACGGCGTGTACATCGCCTTTCAGGCAAAGAAAACGCTGCCGAATTACGGATATTTCCGCAACTGGATGTTCTACCTGCAGCGGGTGACGGGACTCATCACGCTCATCTACATTGCTTGGCACGTCTGGGAGACGCGCGTTCAGGCGGCGCTCGGGCATCCGGTGAACTTTGAAATGATGCGAAACATCTTGGACAATCCGGTGACGATCGCTTTCTACGTCATCGGCATTTTGTCCACGGTCTTTCACTTTTCCAACGGCCTGTGGTCGTTTGCCGTCAGCTGGGGGCTTGCCGTCGGTCCGCGGGCCCAGCGCCAGATGACGTACGTCTCGGCCGTCGTCTTCCTCTTTCTTTCCTACGTCGGTTTGATGGCGCTGTTCGCGTTCGTCGTCTAAGACTGCCCCGATCGCCACATGCGCATGCCCCTGTCGTCTCATTCAGACTGACTTTAAGGAGGCCCATACAGCATGTCCCAATCCCTCATCGTCGTCGGCGGCGGCTTGGCCGGGCTGATGGCGACGATCAAGGCGGCGGAAGCCGGCGTCCCGGTAAAGCTGTTTTCCATCGTAAAGGTGCGGCGTTCGCATTCCGTCTGCGCGCAGGGCGGAATCAACGGCGCGGTGAACACCAAGGGCGAGGGCGACTCGCCGTGGCAGCATTTCGACGACACCGTCTACGGCGGCGATTTTTTGGCCAATCAGCCGCCGGTCAAGGCGATGTGCGAAGCGGCCCCGGGGATCATTTACATGTTCGACCGCATGGGCGTCATGTTCAACCGGACCCCCGAGGGCCTGCTCGACTTCCGCCGTTTCGGCGGGACGCTCTATCACCGGACGGCCTTTGCCGGGGCGACGACCGGGCAACAGTTGCTCTACGCCCTCGATGAACAGGTGCGCCGGCATGAGGTCGCCGGGCTGGTGGAGAAGTATGAAAACTGGGAGTTTCTCTCCCTGGCGATCGACGAAGAAGGCCGGGCCCGGGGCATCGTCGCCCAAAACATGTCGACGATGGAGATCCGCGCTTTTCCGGCGGACGCCGTCATCCTCGCCACCGGCGGCCCTGGGCTCATCTTCGGCCGTTCGACGAACTCGATGATCAACACCGGCAGCGCCGCTTCCGCCGCCTATCAGCAGGGCGCGATTTACGCCAACGGCGAATTCATCCAGGTCCATCCGACGGCCATCCCCGGCGACGACAAGCTTAGGCTCATGAGCGAATCGATCCGCGGCGAAGGCGGCCGCGTGTGGGTGTATAAAGACGGCAAGCCGTGGTACTTCCTGGAAGAGAAATACCCGGCCTACGGCAACCTCGTGCCGCGCGACATCGCCACCCGGGAGATTTTCCGCGTCGTCGTCGACATGGGCCTCGGCATCAATGGGGAACATATGGTCTACCTCGACGTGTCGCACATCGATCCTCAGGTGCTCCGGGTGAAGCTCGGCGGCGTGCTGGAGATCTACGAGAAATTCATGGGCGACGACCCGACGAAGGTGCCGATGAAGGTCTTCCCCGCCGTGCACTATTCGATGGGCGGCCTGTGGGTCGACTACAACCAGATGACGAACATCCCGGGATTGTTCGCCGCCGGCGAAGTGGACTACCAGTACCACGGCGCGAACCGCCTCGGCGCGAACTCTCTCCTGTCGTCCGTCTTCGGCGGCATGGTCGCCGGCCCGAAGGCCGTCGAGTACATGCGCGGCCTTCAAAAAGCGGCGAAAGACGCGCCGAGCACGCTGTTTGAGGCGGCCGTAAAGCGCGAGGAAGAGAAATATCGCCGGATTCTCGGCATGCGCAGCGGCAAAGAGAATGCCTACAAGCTGCATGAAGAGCTCGGCAAGTGGATGACGGAAAACGTCACCGTCGTCCGTTACAACGACCGGCTGAAAAAGACGGACGAAAAGATCTTGGAACTCATGGAGCGCTGGCACGACATCAACCTGGACGATACGCTGGAATGGAACAATCAGGGCGTGTTCTTCGTTCGGCAGCTGTGGAACATGCTCGAACTGGCCCGCGTGATCACCATCGGCGCCTTGAACCGCAACGAAAGCCGCGGCGCGCACTACAAGCCGGAGTTTCCGGAGCGCAACGACGCCGAATGGCTGAAGACGACCAAGGCGAGCTGGACTCCGGACGGCCCGAAGTTCGAGTACGAAGACGTCGACGTCTCGCTCATCAAGCCGCGTCCGCGCCGGTATGACGTGCCCAAGGAGGCGACGAAAGCGTGAGCCGCAAGATCACTCTCATCGTGACACGCCAAGACGGACCGGATCAGCCTCCCTATCAGGAAACGTTCGTCATCGACCATCGCCCGAACATGAACGTCATCAGCGCGCTCATGGAAATCCGCAAAAATCCGGTGAACGCCAAAGGCGAGCGCGTGGCGCCGGTGGCTTGGGAGATGAGCTGCCTGGAAGAAGTGTGCGGCGCCTGCTCGATGGTCATCAACGGCAAAGCGCGGCAAGCCTGTTCGGCGCTGATCGACAAGCTCGGCGACACGATCACCTTGGAGCCGATGCGCACGTTTCCGGTCGTCCGCGACCTGATCGTAAACCGCGATCGGATGTTTGAAGATCTGAAAAAAGTGAAAGCGTGGGTGCCGATCGACGGGACATACGACATCGGCCCCGGACCGCGGATGCCGGAAGTCGACCGGCAGTGGGCCTATGAGCTGTCGAAATGCATGATGTGCGGCGTCTGTCTCGAAGTGTGCCCGAATGTGAACGGCCGTTCGCGGTTCATGGGCGCGGCGATCATGAACCAGGTGCGCCTGCACAACACCCACCCGACGGGGGCCATGCACAGCCATGAGCGCCTCGAGGCGATCATGGGCGAAGAGGGTCTGGAAGGCTGCGGCAACTCGCAAAACTGCGTGCAGTCTTGTCCGAAGGGCATTCCGCTCACCACGTCGATCGCCGCGCTGCGCTGGGATACGACGCGGTATTCCATCCGGAAATGGATGTTCTCTTGACATGGGCATCCCCTTCATCGACGAGCCCCTCGAGCGGTGGGCGGAACGCTTTCGTTTTTATCGGCCTTTTAAGGTACGTTTCGGTGAAATCGACGCCTTCGGGCACGTGAACAACGTCGTTTATTTTCGCTATTTCGAGCAGGCGCGCATTGAATATTTGGCCCATCTCGGCGTCTTCCGCGAGATGTTCGAGGGGTCGACTTCGAGCATCATCGTGGCGGCCAACCTCGAGGCGCATTATCTCGCGCCGGTCTACTTCGACGAGCAGATCGACGTCGGCGTCAAGGCGGAGCGCATCGGCCGCTCGTCGATCGATCTCAGCTACGTCGTGCGCCGACCGAGCGGCGCATCCTGCGCGCGAGACGGCGCGACAGGCGCGAACGTCGACGTGCCCCGCTCGTCGGGCGAAAAGCCTAAAGTCGTCGCCGTCGGCCGCGGCACGATCGTCCACGTCGATCGCGCGAGCGGAAAAAGCCTCCCCGTGCCCGACGACGTCCGCCGGGCGGTCGAAACGTACGAGAGGCTCGCTTGAAACCACGCTCATGCGGCAGGAGCCGAAATGCTGACCGTGTATAATCTTGAATCGAAATTCACGCGTCTCGCCGGATTTCGGCGTCCGACACGGGCGGGTGTTCGCGATCCAGCGGCCGAGCGTCCTCGATGAGACCGTTCTCGGCGCTGACCACGCCGCCGCCCAAGCCTTCGTTGATCATCCGGTCGACGTCGAGCCAATAGTCTTCTTTGCCTTCGTGCGGCATGTCGTTCGATCGCTGGGCCCTACGCCGCTCGTGCGTTGCACTGGATCGATCGTCCATCGTCCTTCACTCCTTGCCTTGACGGATGGTGCTCTGGGCGACGCATTGTTTTTCAGACTTAGTGTACCCCGATTTGGCCTACACCTCCCTTACCGCCGAGACATAAGATAGTCTGACGCCAAGTCGTACCCCGCGCGCCATGGCGCCGCCAAGGTGCACGGTGTGGCAAGGAGGGTGGGCCAGGTGCAGGATACAACCCGCATGCGCTCGTCGATTCTGACCAAACGGGAACGCGAAGTGTTCGAGCTGCTTGTACAGGACAAGACGACGAAAGAAATCGCCGAGCTGCTCTTCATCAGCGAAAAAACCGTTCGTAACCATATCTCCAACGTCATTCAAAAGCTCGGCGTCGGCGGGCGATCGCAAGCCGTCGTCGAACTGGTGCGGATGGGCGAGCTCGAAATTTAGGCGTCGCGATCATCGTTCGTGTCTTGACAGCCCTTCGGCGGTAAGGTTAACTTAAATGTAAGGACCGTGACCATATGCCGAAGAGGTTCGTGCCATGCCTTTAGAGTCTTTTTCCCGTGAAACGCCCGTTTCCGACGCGATCGTCGAAGTCGAATGGCTTTTGCGTTATATCAGCGGCATCATCAAACAGCGAGGTCGTGAAATTTTGCGTGATTTTCCGATCACGCCTCCGCAGTTCGTCGCCCTTCAGTGGTTGAAAGAACACGGCGACATGACGATCGGCGAGCTGTCGGAAAAGATGTACCTCGCCAACAGTACGACGACCGATCTGATCGATCGGATGGAGTCGAACGGCCTCGTCCGGCGGGTCCGTTCGGACGTCGATCGGCGCGTCGTGCATATTCATTTGCTCGACAAAGGGCGCAAGATCATCGACGAAGTCATACGTACGCGACAACGTTATCTTGCGGACGTTCTGTCGCATTTTGATCCCGCCGACATCGACCGGCTCGTCGAGCTGCTTTTGGCCTTGTACCGGCAGATGGAGGGCGAGCCGGTGGCGCCCAAAGAACGGAGGGAACGTTCTTGAATCGTGTGATCGGCGTCATGGATTCCGGCGTCGGCGGGCTCACGGTCGTCAAGGAAATGCTCAGGCAACTGCCGAACGAACGCATCGTCTACATCGGCGATTCGGCCCGTTGTCCGTACGGCTCGCGGCCGAGGGAGGAGATCGTCTCCTTCACGATGGAGATGATGCGTTTTTTGTTGACGTTTGAACCGAAAGCGCTCGTCGTCGCGTGCAATACGGCGACCGCCGCGGCGCTGGAGGTCGTGCGGAGCGTCTCCCCCGTTCCGGTGCTCGGCGTCATCGATCCGGGGGCGCGGGCGGCGATTCGGGAGACGCGCGGGAAGCGCATCGGCGTGATCGGGACGGTGCAGACGATCCGAAGCGGCGCGTATGAAACTGCCATCCGGCGCACGCGGGACGATCTTGAGATCGTCAGTTTCCCGACGCCGGAACTCGTGCCGCTGGTGGAGATGGGCTGGCCGAAGGCGGCGGCGCGGCCGGTGCTGGAGACGGTTTTGGAGCCCGTCCGAAGCGCGGAGGTGGAGACGCTCGTTCTCGGATGCACGCATTATCCGATGATTGCCGACTGGATTCAGGAGGTCGTCGGTCCGGACGTCGCGCTCATCAACTCGGCGACGGAGACGGCGGCGGAACTCGCGACGCTGCTCACGGAGATGGGTCTTTTGGCGTCGATGTCCGTCGGATTCAGGGAAGATGACGCTAAAGAGGCGTTTCCCGACTTGCGCCTGTTCACCACCGGGGATGCGGCATCCTTCCGTGCGGTCGCCGAACGCTGGCTCAAGCGGCCGCTCGCCGTCGAAGCGGTCGACCTTCGAGCGTTCGCGCGGTAAGCGACGGCATAATGGTCCCCCTCTTGCCGTATACATGAGCGTACGAGCTTTCAGTCCGTCCTTGTCGCTCGAAAGGAGGAGGGAAGACCGATGCCGTTTGTTTCAAAGCACGCTGTTCGGAAGTGGGGTCTTCGGGTGGGGGCGCTCATCGTCTTCGCGTTCTTCTTGGGCGGGTGTGTCGGTAGTCCAAAGCGGGCATCGGCGCCGATCGATCCGCCGCCGCTCGATACGGTTGCCGTAAAGGGTGAGGACACCGGCCGGATGGGGGACGCGGTAGACGATGTCGCGCGATCGGAGTCCGGTGCCGCAGAGTCTAAGGCAACAATGACGCAGAAAGTGCTGTATGTGATCGATGCCCACGGATACGTCGTTCCGCTCACCGTGAAGATTCCGTACGCCGACGGCATCGCCAAGCAGGTGCTCTCGTACATGGTCGCCGGCGGACCGGGCGAAACGCTGATTCCGACCGGATTTCGGCTGCCGATTCCGGCCGGGACGAAGGTCGACGTCGACGTCCGGGAAGACCACAGGGCGGTTGTCGATTTTTCAAAAGCGTTCGCGTCGTATGATCCGGGAGACGAGCTAAAGATCATGCAGGCGGTGATATGGGCGCTGACCGAATTTCCGACCATCGAGCGGGTCGAGTTGCGCTTGAACGGGCAACCGCTTTCCGCCATGCCGGTTCAAGGTACGCCGCTTCCTGCGTCGCTTACGCGGGCGATCGGTCTCAACGTCGAGTTGTCGCCGGAGGCGGTTCCTGGGCAGACGTCGGCGGTCATGCTCTATTTTGAGGCGGAGAGTGCGGATGGAACCTTCCGGTATTTCGTCCCGGTGACGAGGCTCATCCCGCGGACGGCGGACATCGCCACGGCGGCCGTAACCGAGCTGATCAAAGGACCGCATCCCGGAAGCCCGCTCGTCGCCACCGTGATGCCCAATGCCGAGGTGCACCGGGTACAGGTCGAAGGCGAACGGGTGATGGCCGACGTGTCGGCGGATCTGCTCGGTCCGGAGCCGAAACGGACGGCCCTCCGCGCGGCCTTGGCGGCGGCGCTGACGCTCCTTTCGTCGACCAAGGCCCAAGGCGTCCAATTGTTGATCAACGGCAAACCGATCAAGGTCGGGGAGATGCTCGACCTGACGCAACCGGTCTCCAAGCCGAAATCGATCAACCCGCTCGTGTTCTGACCGGTCTTGACCGCCGCTTGAAGCGGGCGTCCAAACGGGCAAAAAGGCGTCAACAACGCGCTTGGGCGCCTTTTTTGTCCTATGTTATAATGAAATCGAGGCATTCGGCGTCATTAGGCTAAGCGAGGCGAAATCGTTGCGCGAGGACAAGCGGGCTTATGACGAACTGCGGCCGGTGGTGATCACGCCGCAGGTCAATAAATACGCTGAAGGATCGGCGCTCGTCCGCGCCGGCGACACGCACGTTTTGTGTACGGCGACGATCGACGACAAGGTGCCGCCGTTTTTGCGCGGCACCGGCAGGGGTTGGGTGACGGCGGAATACAGCATGTTGCCGCGCTCGACGGCCACGCGTACACCGCGGGAAGTGTCGAAAGGCCGCCCCGGGGGACGGACGATGGAGATCCAGCGTCTGATCGGCCGCGCGCTCCGGGCGGTCGTCGATCTTTCGGCGATCGGGGAGCGGACGATCATCGTCGACTGTGACGTCCTGCAAGCGGACGGGGGGACGCGGACGGCGTCGGTGACCGGGGGTTTTGTCGCGCTCGTTCTGGCTGCGGAAAAGCTGATGCAGCGGAAAGCCGGCGGCGCTTTCCCGGTGACCGATTTTTTGGCGGCGACCAGCGTCGGGATGGTCGACGGGTCGCTCATGCTCGATCTGACCTTTGCCGAAGACAGCCGGGCGGCCGTCGATCTGAACGTCGCCGCCACGGGCTCCGGCGCGTTCGTCGAAATTCAAGGGACCGGAGAAGGGGCGACGTTCACCTATGAGCAGCTGATGTCCATGCTGGCCCTCGCCCATCACGGTATCCGGCGCCTGATCGAGGCCGAGCGGGCCGTGCTCGGTCCGCTTGCGGCGCGGATCGAAGCGCGCCGTCGGGAGATCGCCGCTTGGCGCGTGGCGGAGGTGCCCGGCGCCGCCGGGAAAACGAACATCGGTTCGATCGCCGAAGGAAATGAAGAGTAAGATGGGCATATGGACTTCAAACGCACAGGGAGCTGTGGCCATGGAGAAGAGGAGCACGCTGCTTTTGGCCACGCACAATGCGCATAAAGCGGAAGAGCTTCGCGCGCTGCTTGCCCCGTATGGGATCGACGTCGAGACGTTGGCCGACGTCGATGGGGCGATCGCGCTCACCGAGCGCGGGAAGACGTTTCAAGACAATGCGCTGGAAAAGGCCCGTACCGTGGCGGCCGCTGTTCATCGGCCGGTGTTGGCGGACGATTCCGGGTTGGAAGTGTTCGCCTTAGGCGGCGCGCCGGGAGTATATTCGGCGCGTTATGCCGGCGAGCCGACCGACGATGCGCGGAACAACGCCAAGCTCCTCGCCGAGCTGGACGGCATCCGCGATCGGCGGGCGCGGTTTGTAAGCGTCCTCGCCTTCGTTGCCCCGAACGCGAGCGGTTGGGTGGAGCGGACGTTCAGCGGGGAGCTGGAAGGGGAGATCCTCACCGCCCCTCGAGGCACGAACGGCTTCGGCTATGATCCGTTGTTTTTCGTTCCGACGATCGGCCGTACGCTCGCCGAGCTCGCGCCGGAGGAGAAAAACGCGATCAGCCATCGCGCTCGGGCGTTTGAGGCGTTCGTCGCCTGGATCGAGGGCGAGGGGCGCGCGGCGTTCGCACGCTGAGCCGGCCGCGTCTTTCGGCATCGTCCGGCCTTGCGGGCGGTTGCGATCGTCGACGGTGCACCGCCGGTCCAAACCGATCGACGTCGACACGCCGTCGGTCGTAAACGTTCACGCCGCCGAAGCGTTTTTGGAAAGCGAGGGGAATGGGCGTGCGCCTGCTCGTCATGAGCGATACACACGGCCTCGTTGACAGCGTGGCGGAGGTCGTCCGTCGGCATCCGGCCGATTACGTCATCCATTGCGGCGATGTCGTCGCCCCGGTCGATCGCCCGCCGTTTCGGGAGATGATCATCGTCAGCGGCAACATGGACCGCGATCCCGCGTTGAAAACGCATCGCCTGCTGCGATGGGAGGGCGTGTTGATCGCCGTCACCCACGGGCATTTGTATGATGTGAAGCGCGATCTATTGCAACTTTCGCTTTTTGCCCGTGAACACGGCGCGCGGATGGTCTTCTACGGACATTCCCACGTGCCCGGCTGGACGGTCGAAGGCGGCGTACTCTACCTGAATCCGGGGAGCCTGGCCCGGCCGCGCGGGTATTCCCAGCCGACGGTCGCCGTGGTCGATCTCGTGCGGGAGGGGTCGCAACTGAACGTCGAGATCATCTATTACGACGCCGACGGGCGAGCGGAGCCGCCGCTCGGCGGACGGACGGCTTTGACACTCGGATGAGGCGCGCGGGCTTTGAAAAAGTTAACGAAACATTTACATTCCCTTGACCGTTTCGTTACACTTGTTTGCTAAAATGGGATCGTCGACGCAGGCGAACGCGTCGCGCACCGATGAAAGCGTCGCCGATGACGGCGAACGGTCGGGGAGGGGAACGCGTTGCGCATCGTGCTCATGGGCGATCTGCACTACAGTGCACGGCTGACGACACGCCGTCCGCAGGTTTTGTCCGCCAGGGACCGCGCTTTTGAGGCGCTCATTCGCCGATTTTTCGCCCTTCCGGCGGACTGGTACGTGTCGATCGGCGACCTCGTGAACGACGGGCGCGCGGAAGATTTTGCGGTCGTCTACGGCATGATCCGCCGTTGCGCCCTTCGGCCGTCCTCCGTCGTGATCGGCCCCGCGTCCGCCGCATCGGAATCGCTCGCGGGGTGGCCGCGTTCCGCACCGCGTTTTGTCCACGTGCTCGGCAACCACGATGTGCTCCTTTTGCGCAAATCGACCGTCGAACGGATCACCGGCATGCCGCGCTACTGGTCGGTCGATACGCCGGAAGCGCGGCTCATCTTCTTGGATTCCACGAAAGAGCGCAAGTGGTACGATTGGGGCGGAACGATCGACGACGATCAGCTGGAGTGGCTCGGCGCCGAACTCAGCGAAGCGCGTGAGAAGCCGGCCTTCGTTTTCGCCCATCATCCGGTCTACAACACGACCGTCCGTTCCGACCGCGACAGGCAGTCCATCCACCCGAGCGTGCCGCTCGACCGCGTGCTCGCCGGGAAGCGCGGCTTCAACGTCTTTTTCTCCGGTCATAATCACATCAATTCCGTCGTGCAAAAAGGAAACTGGTTGCACGTGCAGACGGCCGCCGTACTCGACATCTTGGCCTATCGCGTGATCGACATCGCCGAAGGGAAAGTGACGCTCCGCTTTGCGCCCGTCGGCTCTCCGGACGTCGTGCGCGACGTGCTCCGCTTCATTCGATACATGCGGGGTTTCGCGCCGTTTCGAAACGCCTTCGGGGCGCTCGATGAGGCGTACCTGTCGCTTGCGTGCACCGACGGCCCGCCGGACCCGGCCGATGAGCCCGTCGCCTGGGCGCGGGCCTGAGGGGCGGCGCGTTCACGGTTGTCCGAAAAGACGGTTGTGTGTGTTGCCGTTGATGTGAGTCCTAAAGATTTTCGCGTTTTTCCGGCACCGCGAACAGTGCGTCTGCGAGCCCACCGAGCAGAACGGGGAGAGTCGGTCGAACGTCCATCAACAATCGTCTTCTTTCCTAAATCAATGCTATACTTAAGCCATAAAACGTGATCTAGAGGAGTACTATCCGCTGCGGAAAGCGGTCGAAATACTCAGCATTCCCCCCGTCCCCTGCGCCACTGAGAACATTACAGAGAAAAAGAAGGCAAATATGCTGTATTTACGCGACTTTCGGCCGCAGGGCCGTCATATTGCTCGCGTTGCTTCGGCCCAGCAGGCCAGAGCGGGGAACTTGGAGTTCCAGAAGCAGTGCCTGGAGGAACCTGAAGGAATATTGCGGGCCAAAGGCTACGTTGTCGTTGCCGACATCGTCGAACAAGGTTCATGAGCATACGGACGAGTGCGGCGCGTTGGCGCATGCCTCCCGAAAGCTCGTGCGGGTAGCGGCGCGCCGTGCCTGGAAGCCCGACCTCCGCAAGCAACGCATCGGCGCGCTCCGGCGTCACGCACACCATATTGGCATCGTTCGGGGCGATTTTTTCTTCCATGCGCGCATCACCTCACCGTATCGTATGTGCTCATGGGCAACATGCGAACGCTTCGATCAAAAAAAAAAAAAAACGCAGGTGCCTTGCACCTGCGACGGCGACGACGTGACCTCGCGACGCGTTACCCGGCCAACACCATCCCGTCTGCGATCAATTCCGCTTGAAGTGCTTTGACGTTTACCTCCAATGGCCGAATGTTTTGCCTGACGGCCAAGCTCGCCGCCGTACCGGCGGCTTGGCCCGTGGCCATGGCGCTCGGGGTCAAACGCGTCGTTGCAAAGGCTTCATGTGTCGTCGAAATGCATCGTCCGGCGGCCAATAAGTTGTCTACCTTTTGGGGCACAAGGCAACGGTAGGGGATGTCGAAGGCCCCGTCTCCCTCAATGAACGCGAATGAAACCCCTCGTTGGGTGGGATCGTGAATGTCGATCGGATATCCGCTCTGCGCAATCGCATCGGCAAATTTTCGCCCTTGGACGACGTCTTCTTTCGTCAGCACATAGTGACCGACGATGCGCCGCGTTTCTCGGACGCCTATTTGGGTGCCGACATTCGATACGGAAGCGCGTTCGAAACCGGGGATATGCTTGATCAGAAAATCGCTCACCATCAAGACCTGTTTCCGGCCTTCATATTCCGCCTGCGACAAGTCGCGGACATTCGTTCCGTCGTACCCTTGGACGCGGGTGCAGTTGACCAACACTTCATCTTCCGCCGGACCTGTGAAAAACAGCACCTGATCGCGCTGAATGGGCAGTTTGGCCTTTTCCCATTGCGGGTAAAACCCTTGGACGGCTGACAACGGCACGGAACCGTCTTTCAGCTCATCCCACAATGTGTTCGGATAAAAATGCGACGGATTTTCGAGCATATATCGTTTGACTTTGGCCAAATCGACCCCGCGCATGCGAAACATCATCGTCATCGGCTGCGTTTTTTGGTCTTCCTCCCTACCTTTGGACATGGGCACACCGGCCAAATAACTGATATCGCCGTCGCCCGTCGCATCGACAAACATTTTGCCCATGATACGAATTTTGCCTGATTTCCCCGTTGCCGTCACGGATCGGATGCATCGGTTTTCAATATGGACCTCAACGACCAAACTGTGAAGAAGAACATCGACATGGGCTTCCTGCAACATATCCATGGCTAGGACCATATATTTTTCAGGGTGATAGGGCGTCACGGAATACACAAAGCCGAGTGTGTCGCGGACGTGGCCGGGCGAACCGCCGATTGCTTTCAGGCGATCGACGATTTCTTGCGCGATGCCTTTAATCACCTGCTTTCCGGCTTTCGTGTGGAAGGTCATCCAGGGATAGACGAGCGCGGCGGTCGACATACCGCCAAGAAAGCCGTATCGCTCGATCAAAAGCGTCTTCATCCGTTTTCTCCCGGCCGCGATCGCCGCGTTGATGCCGGCGGGTCCGCCGCCCACGACGACGACATCATAATGCTGCTCAAGATCCACTTTTCGGCTCACGCTCCTTTGCATTTCATCCGAAAAAGTCTTGCCCCTTTTGCGTAATAGATGTGGCCGTCTGCGCCGATGGCGATCAACGACGTTTCATCAAACGCCTGGCTGTTTAGCGTTTTGGGGTCGATGACCGTCAACCGGTGACCCAACGTGGTATAGAGCAAACCGTCCGGTCCCCAACGCAAGCAAATGGGACGCCATTGATGCGACGGTTCTTTGCGGTCGGGATAAATCGTCTTGGCCCGTTCCACTTGCAAAGTCTTTGGATCCATGACGAAGATCGTCCGGTATGTCGCTCCCCACAGTTTGCCGTCCGGCCCGAAACGCAGTTCGCCGATAGCTTTCGGGGGCATGTCGATGTCGGGGAGGTCGGGGACCGTCTCGGCCAGGAGCGTCTCCGTCGACGCGTCCCAGATGAACACTTTTGCGGCATCTGCCCGCGGGAGACTTCCGAGGCCCCCGTAGATCGATGTCGCCCCGTATACTTTGCCTTGACGGTAAACGAGGCTGATGATGCTTTGGTCTTTGATGATGTCGGGGTAAGTCTTCCGTCGGTCGGCATCCGGATCGTAGACGGTCAAGGCGCCTCCCAACAAGCCGTATTCCGGTACGGTCCCGATAAACACCTTTCCGTCGCCCGAAGCGAAGGCAAACGGCCTGTCCTGCCGCGCTCCGACGGCAAACAGCCACGCCGGATTGTCCTTGCCCAGGCCCTTGCTCGGATCGAGCCGATAAATGTTCGCGTTTCGATAAGTGCCCATATACATATGTTCGTCCAGGCGGCCGATGCCTTCGGTTTGTGGGAACGTCGGCGCGCTCCCTACCACCTTTTCGGCGGAAGGCGCATAGATGCTCAGGCCGCCATGGTATCCGCCAAGATACAAATAACCGTTCGCGCCGCTTTCCAGCGCCTGAATAACCAAGCCGCGCGGATGCACATTGACCTGCGCCACTTCGCACATGGAACTCAGCGGATCGTAAATGAACCACTCGCCGTTTTGGGTAAGCCCAAACAAAACCCATTCCGATCGGGCGGAACACGTGGCGGATAATGTTTGCGGCGGGCGGATCCAGGTCGCGCCGACCAGGGGCGCTTTGGGCAAGCGAACGTCGCTTGACAGGCTCCGGATGTCATGACGGTTTAGGTCATAGACGTACAATAAGGTTCCGTGTTTGAAGTACACTAGCTCCGGTTGATCGGGAGACGGTGGAGAGATTGAATGTTCTGCAGGAAACGATCGAAGGCTCCGTCCGGATACGCTGTCGATGACAAAATAAAGCGAACGATTCATCTGAACAAAAATGTTTTGTTGATAAACATAAATGTTTGATACCACATATCCGTCTTGCCCGCGGTGGGGGATAGCGATTTCCTGTTTGCTTCGGTTATTTCGATGAACGCTGTACAAACATGCGCTCATCCCGATGCCAACATATAACCTCTCCTCCGTGACGCATATGCTGCGGGCATATGGTTGATCGGCCATTCGCCCGAAATCCTCGAATCGACCGCGATGCACATCGTACGCGAACACTTTGGCGTTTGGCCATGTGGCCCCGTAAATATATCCGTCCTGGCTCGCTTTAAGATCCCAAACCCACGCATCTCCCGTGGGGTTTTTCCCGAGCGGTCGCACTTGTCGTTGGTTCGGGGAATAGCGATACAAAATGCCGTCTTGCGTCCCATGAAAATACACCTGTTTGTCGGAACCGACGGCCATCGCCCATACGGCATCCAAATCGGGGAGCTCGTGACGGTCAACGACTTGCATCGTCGCCAGGTTGAGCGCATAAAACACGGCAGGGTACCCGTTGGTCACGAAATACAATTCGCTTTCCTTTTGATCGTTTGTACCGAAAACCGCGTTATGAATGATGACACTCGTCACCACTTCGCCCAAATCTTCGACAGGTCCATATCGTGCGCGTACAGTGCCGCCGGTCACTGCTTCGCATGCTCCCTTCTTTCGACTGACCGGATGTCGACCGACTGGAATCAACGACGAAGCGATATCTGGTTCACAACTGGATTATAGTTTACATGCGCCGTTCCGGCTTGTCAAGACAAGATGAAAGGTTCGATATCATGGATTCGCAAGCGGATGAAAAAATAAATGCATTATATACGCTTGACTTGCTCGGGGATTATCCTTAGAATCGAGCCAAGATACAAACCAGATATAAACCAGAGCGACTGCATTTGACTTGAAAACGTTAGGAGCGAAGACGATTCATGAAAGCTGTGGTCGCACACGCAGGCGAAGCAGATGTTCTTGAACTGGCCGTACCCGAACTCCGGGACAACAGCGTGCTCGTCAAGACGCATTACTCTGCCGTCAGCACCGGAACGGAGTTGATGCTGCTTGGACAAAGCCGACATAAAGCGGAGCCCGTTTATCTTGGCTACAGCGCGGCGGGCGAAGTTGTCGCCGTCGGAGCCGGGGTGAAGCATGTCGGCGTCGGCGATAGGGTCGCCTGTTACGGGAGTCCTTACGTTCGTCACGCCGAATATTTGCTCGTACCCAAACAGTTGGTCGTCTCGATACCGGCTCAGGTTGATTTAAGGGAGGCCGCATTCGTCGGTTTGGGAGCCATCGCCATTCATGCCTTAAGACAGGCGGATTTGCGTTTCGGGGAACATGTGGTGATCGTCGGTTTAGGCATTTTGGGCCAAATCATTGCTCAAGTCGCGCATGCCGCCGCGTTCAATGTCTTGGCGCACGATATTTTGCGCGATCGTTGTCGGGTGCTTCAAGACATGGGGGTCGGACGAGCATCGCACGCAAAAGAAGAACTCGCGCAGATGATCGACGAGCTGACGGACGGCGAAGGGGTCGATGCGGTCATCCTAAGCACCCAAGGCGGCGATGAAGCGTTGTTGAATCAGGCGTTCAAATGGGTGCGCGATCGCGGTAGCGTTCTCATTGTCGGCGACATGAACGTGGCGTTTTCTCGGGAACTGATGTATGAAAAAGAAGCGCGGGTCTTGATTTCCCGTGCCGGCGGTCCCGGGCGCTACGATGAGCGGTACGAGCGAGACGGCCACGCCTATCCCATCGGATACGTTCGATGGACAGAGCATAGAAATATGTATGAATTTATACGATTATTGGCAACCAATAGAGTTCACCTCGCGCCGCTTTTCACGCACCGCGTTCCGATTGAAGAAGCGCCGCAATTTTATCGCTCATTGATCCGTGATGAACGCGGCACGGCGCTGGGGGTCATCATCGAATACTGAAACGAAAAACGCTGGAGCGCGATATGCCCGAAGGACCAATAGAGGAGGTGGTTCCCGCAAAACCGTTGCTGTCGTTGTCCCGATCCGCGGATCATAAGCGACAGACAAAAGGGGGTGATTGCGAAAGGGATGAGATCGGCAGATCGATTGATGATGTTTTGCGCGATGCCGATGCAAGGAGGCTTAAAAAGGAGGCTTAAAGATGGGGCGGAAAATGAAGACAATGCACAAAAAGACTTGGTTGACAGGGCTGCTCGCTTTCCTGCTCCTCCTGTCCGCTTGCGGGCAAAACGCGACAAATGCCCCACAGGAGCAGGGGCAGGGGGATGTGGCCCAACAACAAAAAGAAAATGAAAAAAAGCTGTCGGGCGACATTACGTTTTGGACCTTGTCGCTAAGCCCTGCGTTTGATGATTACATTCATAATGTCATCGCGGCATTTGAAGCAAAATACCCCGGCGTGAAGGTCAACTGGCAAGACATTCCGTATGACCAAGCCGAGCAAAAAATTTTGATTTCTGCATCCGGAGGAAAATTGGCCGACGTGATCAACCTGAATACCGATTTCTTAAAGAAGCTGGCCGCATTGGGCGCCCTCGTCAATATGGACGAAGCGGCGGCCGACGTGAAAGCCGATTTTTATCCCAACATATGGAAATCCGGAGGGCTCAAGGGAACCGCCTATGCGCTTCCCTGGTATGTTTCGACCGGCGTGCTTCTGTATAACACGGATTTGCTCAAAAAAGCGGGGTTGGACGGGCCGCCGAAAACATTTGATGAAGCTTGGGCAATGTCGCAAGTCATTAAGGAGAAGACAGGCGCGTATGGGTTGACGGTGGATGACATTCATTTTGTCATGCTCATGGAGGGCGTGCCGCTTATCTCGGATGATTATAAGACCGCGACGTTCAACGGCCCGGAAGGCGTTGAGTTTGTAAAAAAATACAAAAAATATTATGACGATGGATTGATTCCCGAAGAAGTATTGTTGAAGCAGGTCAAGGTTCCTGAATGGTATGCGCAAGAAAAAGTTGCTTTTTGGCGGGCGGGGCCGCAGCACTTCAGACAAATCAAAGACTTGGCTCCCAACGTCTATGAGAAGTCTGACGTCGCTCCGGCGATCTTAGGAAGCACCCGTAAAATCCATAGCCCGATCATGAACATTGCCGTTGCCGAAAGCAGTAAAAATAAAGACGTTGCCGTGGAATTCGCCAAATTTATCACCAATGCGGAAAACCAGCTTGCCTTCAGCAAATTGGCGCCGGTGATGCCCACCGTTATGGCGGCGGCCGAGGATGAATTTTTTACGCAGCGCAAGAATGCTACGGATGTTCAAGAAAAGGGTGGATACATCGCTTCGCAACAGCTGCAAAACGCGGAGGACTTGATTTTGCCCGTCGAAAATGTGACCGATATCTATAAGACGATCAATGAGGCGTTCCGGAAGGTTCTGCTTGAGAACAAAGACCCGCAACAAGCGCTCGATGAGGCTGCCGAAATTGTTACGCTGTTACTCAACAAATGATGATATGGAAGCAATATGGAAGAGTCTCGTCAACCTCTGAGTCTGTCTGCCGACAGGCAGACTCAGAGGTGTTGTGCTTCGCGCGCTGCGTGCTTTTAGGGGGATGGTCATGTACAAATCTTATCATGCTTGGTTTTTTTTGTTGCCGGCGCTCGTATTGCTTCTTGTGTTTAATTTTATTCCGGCGATTTGGGTCATCCTTTTGAGCTTCATGGAGTATAACGTTATTCAACCGATGGAGTGGGTCGGCTTGGCCAACTATATCCGCTTGGCCAATGACGCTGAGTTTTGGAATGCGCTAAAAAATACGCTCTATTATTGGTTTCTCGTGACGCCCGCCTTGGTGATCATTCCCATTTTTGTTGCGGTTCTTGTGAACCAAAAGCTGGTGGGCATCAAGTTTTTCCGATTGACGATATATTTCCCGTTTTTGGTGTCCGTGGTCGTGACCGCGATCATGTGGGGCTGGATGTTGAGATCCGACGGCGTGATCAATTATGTGCTCAGCTTGCTGAACCTTGAACCCGTGAGTTGGTTGACGAAAAAATCGACCGCGATGCCCAGTCTTGCGATGATTACCATTTGGCAAGGCATCGGATATTACATGCTTATCTATTTGGGCGGTCTTCAAGCTATCCCCAATGAGTTATATGAATCGGCTGAACTTGATGGTGCAGGCTTTTTGCGGAAGCAATGGCACATCACGTTTCCGATGTTAAGACCGGTCATTTTTTTTGTTGCCGTTGTGTCCACGATGGCGGCGTTTAAAGAGTTTACGCTCATGCTGGTGATGACGGAGGGCGGACCGCTTGGGGCAACCCAAACGGTGGTATATCTCATCTTTGAAAAGGCGTTCCGCAGCTTAGATATGGGTTATGCCAGCACCATCGCAACCGTTTTGTTCGTCATCATTTTGGCGCTGACGATCTTGAATCGACGTTTTTTGGATCGTGAAACATCATAATGCACAGGCGGAGGAGAACGATGCTTGGAACGGTGAACCATCGGCGCGCTAAGACACTTTATCGAAGATACGGCACCAAGGTCGTTTCTTATGCTCTTTTGATTTTGCTGTCCTTGGTGATGGTCGTCCCTTTTTTATGGACGCTGTCAACGTCGTTGAAAGGCGCGGATGAAGCCATTTTCTCTTTTCCTCCTAAGTTTATTCCGGAGCACCTTACTTTTGAAAACTATAAAGCAGTATGGAAAACATTGCCTATTCCTCTATATTTAAGAAACAGTCTGATCCTCACTTTTTTTGGCGTTTTGTTCCCGGTGTTCTTTTCGAGCCTTGCCGCATTTCCTTTGGCGCGTATGGAATTTAAAGGAAGGCGTTTCATTTTCATGCTGGTGATCGCCACTATGATCATTCCGGTCGAAGTGACGATGATCCCGATCTATTTGATTTTAAACAAACTCGGGCTGATCGGAACGTATGCCGGCGTCATTCTGCCGAATGCCGTCAGCACGTTCGGGATCTTCTTGATGAGGCAAGCTTTTTTGTCCATCCCTCGGGAAATCGAAGAATCCGCGTTCATCGACGGCGCGAATGTTTGGCAAATATGGTGGAAAATCATGCTTCCGATGGTCAGACCGATGATGGCCACGTTGGCGATTTTAAGCTTTATTGCTTCATGGAACAATTTCTTGTGGCCGCTTCTTTTGCTCGATGACTCGAACATGTATCCTTTGACGTTGGGGCTCTACAAATTGCAGGGCGTATTTGTATCCAATATGCGGTATATCGCCGCAGGGAGCATCATTGCGCTCATTCCGATCATGATCGTGTTTATTTCATTACAGCGCTATTTTGCGGAGACGGCTTTTTCCAGCTCGATTAAAGGCTAAGGAACGTCCAGCCGGCCGGTTCGTGCGTCTTCTTCGCCGCGTGCTGTCCGACTCTTGCCGGTAAAATGATCGAGTGTGATGTACATTATGCCACGCATGTAGGGAGGAGAAGCCCGTGAACGATGATGGGAGGAGGATGAAGGCGGGCGCATCCGGCTCAAACACAAGCGCCTCTCCCTGTTGGAGACGAACTTAAAGAGCTGCCCACCGGTGATGGTGCTCGAGGGGGTGTGGGCACGGCGAGCGTCCATTCAGGTGTTTGGCTCCTGTACGTCGAGAGGAATAGGGGCACCGGAGCGTCTTGAGGGGTTCCTTGTTTGAAGACGGTGTCCGTCTACGGGGAACCAAAGGTCGAGCGGGAAGCGTTCAAGGCGGCAACCGCCGAATGGAGCAAATAAGACGCCCTCGATGGCTTGACTCACTCCGCTTGTCGAAAGGTGTTGCGCGCGCGTACCGTCTAAGGTAAGATGGTGGTGTATTGGGGTTATATTATTCCCTTGCTTTCGTTTTAGATTCATGCTGAGGGAGAAGAATGAAAAAAAGACCGAACCGGGCCACATTCCACGCCCGCCTCAATGCGATGATCAATACGCTGCGTCAAGACATCACTGGCGGGAAGTGGAAAATCGGAGAATACTTGCCGTCGGAATCGGCGCTCGCTGAACAATACCATTTGAGCAAAAACTCGGTGCGAAAAGGTCTCGAGTCTTTGGTTCAGGAGGGCTTGATCGTCAAGCAACCGCGAAAAGGGAATATGGTCGTCAATCTGAGCGATGAAAAGACGGTCATCAAGTTTGGATATTATTCCTCATTGGTTTATGAAGCCCAAATCATACAGCTCATAGAGGAATTTCATCGATCATATCCGCACGTCCTCGTTCAACCCATCCCTTTGAATCCCGAGCATTACTATCAATACGCGAAAAACTTAATCGATACGGGCGTCATCGATGTGTTTACGATCAATTACGGTCATTTTCGCGAATTCGTTGAGCAGGATGCCGAGCATGTCTTTGAACCGTTGCGTGTTTCCGCGGATGTGTATTCGTTTGCTTCTGACCCTTTCATCATCGATGGTGCGCTTTATGTTCAGCCCTTCATCTTGTCTCCCGTCGTCCTCTGTTACAACGTGAAGCATTTTCGTGAACTCGATCTGCCTGAACCGGACAGCAGTTGGACTTGGAACAAGCTGGTGCATGTCGCCCTTGAATTGGCAAAGCGCGACCCGCAAAGGTACGGCTTCTATTTCCATCCGCTTTCCGTCAATCGCTGGCCCATCTTTTTGTTGCAAAGCGGAGGTCAGCTCGGGTCAACGGACAACGGTTCGACAATCTGTGATTCTCCGTTAATGGAAGGTCTGGAATTATGCAGAACGTTGATTCAGCGCAATGAGATCTTCCCGACTTATTTGTCGGACAACGAAGTTGATGCAGAGGCCTTATTCCTTGAGGAAAAAGTGTCCATGATTATGACCACTTATTTTAACCTCAACCATTTGCAGTCGGCTCAGTTCCCTTTCGATCTGTCCGCCTTGCCTTATTACAAAAAGCCGGCGACGTTATTGCTCATCATCGGTCTGGCCATCAACCGACATTCAAAGCGCAAAGCTGTCGCCCAATTGCTTGTTGATTTTTTACTGTCCAGACAAGCGCAAATGAAAATTCGCCGTGAAACGTATTCGATCCCAAGCCTTAAGCCTGTCGCGGAATCAACGGAAGATGAAGTGCCTGGAATGTATCGGCCGTCGCGTTTCTCGCTTTATCGCGAGATTATTCCAACGTTTCGCCTGCACAGCGACCTCAACATCAAGTACCAAAGCCTGACGCTCATGAATCAAGAATTAAAACGATATTGGTCTCAAATAGAGGATAACGAAGAATTTTGCAAAAGGATTAAAGGTTTGTTATAGATTTCCCTCCACCAACCGGTGGGGGAGTGTCATTTTATTGCGTTTCATTCGCCTTCGCTTACGCTCTGGCCTGTCAGCCCGTCACAGACCGGACCGGATGCTTCGGTCAAGACGAGGTCTTCGTTCGGAAGTTCATTGCCGTCCGCCTTACGGTCCGCTTCCCAAAGCGACGTCAGATGGGCGGTGCGCGGCCAGCTTTCGCCTTTGTTTATCTTATCCGCTGTGCAAAATGGGGAAACGGCAAATGAACGAGAACACCTTATTTAATCAAGAACGCGTTTCGAACAGTCGACGGTTTTGACCGTCTTCACCGTCCGGTTCAGGGCGTACGTTCGGCCGGGTTCCGGCATAAACGCCTGGGGCGCTCGGACGGCGAGCCGTTCCGGGTGCAGACTGTGGATCGGCACGACGACGTCCGCGCAAATCCGCTCCACGGCCCGTAGGAGATCGGGCGGCGCGGCGTGTCCGCCGGTGCCGATGACGACATCATCCATGCCCAGTTCGGCGACGAAAGACTTCAGCCGGGCGTATTGCGGGTCGAAAGGCCCGAGCGGGGTGCCGTTCGAATGGACGTAGAGCCCGCCTTCCGTCGGCAGGTCGAGAAGGTCGAAGGCATATTCCCAGCGGTTTTGCAACACGTAGCGTGACGGATGAGCGCCGATCGCTTTGGCGTCGATGCGGATTGCGTCGGCCATGAGCGCCCGGAACCACTCCGCCGAAAAGACGTCCGGCGGAAGGCCGTACGCCGGCGCGTCCGGATCGGGGACGTAGACGTGAGGACGAACGCCGATGAGCCGCCGGACGAGCTCGGCGACCGCCGGGTCGAAGAGGACCGTCCGTTCGGCCGCCTCGGCGGCGGCGATCAGGGCCGCGAGGCGGTCGAGGTTCCGCGGGTAGACGTTCACCACCACGAGACCGCGCGCTTCGGCGAAGGCTTCGGCGAGTGCCGCCTGAACTTCCGCTTCCGTCTTGATGTCGGTCGGGCGCGGCGCGTCTACTCGGAAAGCGTCGTCCGGAAGGGCGTCCCGCGGCCCGATCGTCGTTCCTTCGATGAGCAAAAGGTCCGGATCGAAGGCGCGCGCCTTGTCGAAGAAGGCTTCCGTCACTTCCGGATGGGCGCCGTGGGCGCGAAAGTCGCCGGTGTAGACGATCCGCACGTCCGGCGTCTCGATGAACAGCCCCGCGGCGCCGTAGACGTCGTGGTCGATGGGGACGAAGGTGACGGTGATCGGGCCGTGGGCGATCGGCGCTTCATACGGCACGCCGTCGTACGGACGCCTGGGGACGGCGCCCTCGCCGATGGCCTCGAGCGCCTGATAAAGTTCGAGCGAGGCCGCGGAGAGGACGACCGGAATCTCCGGCGCCACCCAGCCCATCGCCGCCATATGATCGAGGTGCAGGTGCGAGACGGCGACGAGCGTCTGAAGCGCGGGCAGCGCCTCATAAGGCTCCGGCAGCCGCTTTGGCCGTCCGGCGGCCCGAAGCGCGGCTTCCGGAAAGACGCCGTCTATGGCCGGGAGCCTCCCCCGGCGGATGAGGTCGTGGAGCGCGTACGCCGCCCGCGGACGGATCGCGCTTTCGGCGACGGCCTGCGCCGGATCGTAGACGAGGCCGAAATCAAAAAGAAGGCGGTGATCACCGCTCCGCACTTCGATGATCGTCCCGCCGATGGTATTCAGGCCGCGATGAACGGTCATGGTGGTCGCCATGGGCTGAACCTCTTTCGTTTTTTATTTTGCGCGTTTTATTTTGCGCGCGATTTGGCCCGATCGATGTCCGCCTGCGCTTTTTGGGCGGCCGCCGAAAGACCGTCGTCGACCGACGCCTTACCGAGCAGGACGGCTTCGATTTCGCTTTGGATGTCTTTGAGCGCCGCATCATAGCCCGCGATGCGCGGATCGAAGAATCCGGCGTCAAACTGTGCCGTGCCCACGCCGCTTTCCGGATGCTCCTTGACGTAGTCTTTCCAGATCGGGCTCTCCAGGGCGGAACGGCGGATCGGCAGATAGCCGGTCGCTTTGGCCCACAGCGCGGTGTTCTCGGTGTTGAGCAAATATTTGATGAACATCCAGGCGGCCAGTTTTTCTTCCGGTCCGGCCGAATCGAACACCGCCACGGCGTTGCCGGCAAACGGGACGGCCGCCTCTTTCCCGGCCGGAACGGCGGCCACCGACCAGCGGATGTTTCCTTCCGCGGCTTTGGCGACGAAGGGGATCCCCGCCGAGGAACCGATGTACATGGCCACATCGCCGCGGCCGAACGGGTTGGACATGTACTGGTCTTCCCCGGCCAGGCGGGCGATCTTGTCCTTGAACAGGCCTTGCAGGAAGGTCAAAGCGTCTTTGCCCTCCGGGCTGTTGAATTCCACTTTGCCGGTCCGTTCGTCGATGTACGTACCGCCGGCCTGCCGGACCCACATGTGGAATTGCCAGCCGACGGAGTTTTCAAACCCCATGCCGACGACGTGCTTGCCGTTTCGGTCGAAGGTGAGCTTTTCCGCCGCCTGGCGCAGTTCTTCCCATGTTTTGGGCACTTCGACGCCGCGTTCTTTAAAGTAATCGGTATTGTAGAAGAGGAGCTGCGTACTCTTGCTGAACGGCAGGGAGTAGAAGCGGTCGTCCCACTGGTTGGCCTCGCGGAAAACATCCGCGATGTCGTTGAGCTCGTCTTTCGTCCAGCCGATCTCTGGGTGTTCGATGTACGGGTTCAGATCGGCGACCAACCCGTTTTGGATGTAGTCGGTGACCCACGTTTCGATCACCTGGGACAAGACCGGGAGCGTCTTGGACTTGGCGGCGGCAAGGAGCTTGTCCTGCAGATCCCCGTAGTTCCCTTGGCCGACGAGCTTGATTCGGATATCGGCGTGTTCTTTCATAAACCGGTCGGCGATCTCGTTCAGCGTCTTTTCATGATCGCCGGTCATGGCGTGCCAGAAGGTGATCTCCACCGGACCGCTCAAGGCCGTCGGGAAATCGCTGGCCGCCGACGAAGGCTGTTCTGGTGGGGTATTGGCGCCGCTCGGGGCATTGGCCGCGGGTTTTTGGCCCGGTCCGCCCCCGCAGGCGCTTAAGCTCAAGGTGAAGATGAGGACCAACGAGAGCCAGAGTGTCGACCTCTTTTGCGTCAGCATGCGCGTTCTACGCCTCCTTGTCGGAAGAGTCGCTGTCGGAAGAGTCGCTGCTTGATCAACGGCGGACTTCGCATAGGAACTGTTGCCGATGCGCATGACGGCGGGCATGACGAAGGGTCTGCCGATGCACGTGCGGTGTTCGAGCCGCTTACGAAGTCGGCGTTCATGCGGTCGTTCGGTGGGAGGCCAACCTCCGGAGCCGGACATCCCCCCTTTGATGGCGGACATCCCGATCGTCGGCGATCGTCCGCGGTTTCGGACGCCTGCGGCGTCCGAGGCGAGCGAGGGAAACGATGCGCCGTGCGTCAGCCTTTGATCCCCGCCCGCGACAGGCCTTCGACGATGTGTCTTTGGAGCATCAGGAACAAAATGATCATCGGCAGGATGACGAACGCGGCGGCGGCCATGAGGAGCTCATAGGCCGTCCCGGCCTCCGTCGTAAAGGCCGTAAGGCCCACGGGGAGCGTCCGCATCTCCCGGCTGTTGGTGACGATGAGCGGCCACAGGAAGGCGTTCCAGCTGCCGATCGTTTTGAGCAGCACGATCGTCACCAAAGCCGGCCTCGTGATCGGCACCATCACTTCCCGGAGAAAGCGAAAATCGCCGGCGCCGTCGACGCGCGCCGCATACGACAGTTCCTTCGGCACGGAAAGGAAATGCTGGCGCAGAAGGAAGATGGCAAAGACGCTGGCCGTCCACGGGAGGATGAGCGCCTCGTAGCGGTCGATCCATCCGAGTTTGGACAAGGTGACGTAGTTCGGGACGAGGAGCACTTCGCCGGGGACCATCATCGTTCCGAGGAGCAGGCTGAAGAGCACGTCCCGCCCCCAAAACGCGAGACGCGAGAAAGCATAGGCGGCCAAGAGGGTGGTGATGAGCTCGCCCAAGGTGGAGAGCACGGTGACGATCACGCTGTTCACCAGGTAACGCCCGAAGGGGGCCATCTGAAAGGCCTTGACGTAGTTTTGCCACTCGGCGTGGGCGGGGAACCACCTGGGCGGCATGAGCATCACTTCGTTGGGCGTCTTGAGCGACGTCGAGAGCATCCAGAAGAACGGGAGCAGCATGAGCCCGCCCCCGACGAAGAGCAGTCCGTAGATCGTCCCTTTGGACAGCGCATCGCGGATCAAGCGGGAGGCCTCCTTTCGGGCACGCAGGCACGTTTCATGGCGGGCATGGTCGCATCTCAGTAATGCACGCGCTTTTTGCCGATGTACAGCTGGATGAGGGTGAAGACGAAGGTGATCAAAAACAAGACGTAAGCGGCCGCCGAGGCGACGGCGTAATCTTGTTCGCGGTAAAACTTCAAGTAGATGTAGTACACGAGCGTCAGCGCGCTTTTCAAAGGGCCGGGGCTGCCGCCGAAGAGGGCGTACACTTCGTCGAACACCTTGAAGGCGCCGATGATGGAGACGATGGAGACGAAAAAGGTCGTCGGCGACAACAGCGGAAAGGTGATATGCCAGAAACGCGACCAGGCCGAGGCTTGGTCGATGCGCGCCGCCTGATGGTAGGTTTCCGGAATGCTCGCAAGCCCGGCGAGAAAGAGGACGATGTTGTAGCCGAGGCTTTTCCAGATGCTGAAGAGGATGAGCGAGGGAAGCGCCCACTTGGGGTCGGTCAGCCAGTGGATCGGCGATATGCCGAACAAGCTCAGGACATAGTTCATCAGACCGTAGTCGGAATGAAAGATCCAGCGCCAGACGATGGCCACGGCGACGATCGAGGTGACGGTCGGGATGAAGTATACCGTGCGGAAGAAGGCCCGCAGGCGGATGCGGCTGTTCAAAAGAAACGCGACGGCCAAAGAGAGGGCGATCGATGCCGGGACGACGCCGAGGACGAAGATCGCCGTGTTGCGGAGGGCCAAGTGGAAATCGGGATCCTGAAGCAGGAAGCGGTAGTTGTCCAGTCCGTACCGGTAGACGATGTCGCGAAAGTAGTCGTAGTCGGCGTAGAAGCTCAAAAGGAGCGACTGGAGGATGGGATAGACGGTGAAGGTGATGAGGACGGCGAGGGCCGGCGCCAGATAGAGGAGCGCCTTGAGCGTGGAAGTGAGCGTCGGTTTTTCCACGGGATGCCTCCTTTCCGGGAGCCGTACGGACGGCCGAGTGAAGCGCATCGCGACGGCAGCGGATCAACCGACGCGCCTCGTCGCCTGCGCATCGTCCGGGGTGTCTTTGTGCAAGGCGCGGCCGTCGCTTTCGCGAAACAGATGAAGCCGCGTCCGGTCCGGGATGACGACGACGCGCGCGCCGAGCGGCGGCGTCTCGTGTGCCGGAACGAGGAGTCTCAGCACGCCTTCGGCGAGATCGACGCGGATGAGCGTGTCGCGTCCGATCGTCTCCCGGTAGGCGACGGTGCCGATGAAGTGGCCGGTGTCGTCGAGAGACCGGATCTCGTCCGGCGCCTGGACGGTGGCCGCCTCGGGGCGGATGCCGACGGTGACCGGCAACTCATCGTCGAGACCGGCATATGGCGTCGGATCGACGGCAAGCCGCGTCCCGTCGGGGAAGACGAGGACGGAGCCGTCTTGTCTGTAGCGGGCGGAAAGCAGGTTGATCGGCGGGTTGCCGAGAAAAAAGGCGACGAATCGGCTCGCCGGGCGGTCGTACATCACCTGCGGCGCGGCAAACTGCTGACGCCGTCCGCCCTCCATGATGAGAATACGGTCGGAGAGGCTCATCGCTTCTTCTTGATCGTGGGTGACGAAGACCGTCGTGATGCCGACGGCGCGCTGGATGCGGCGGATCTCTTCGCGCATTTCCAGGCGCAGCCGCGCATCGAGATTGGAAAGGGGCTCGTCCAGCAAGAGCAGTTTCGGGCGTTTGACGAGCGAGCGGGCGATCGCCACGCGTTGCTGCTGGCCGCCGGAGAGCTGAGCGGGTTTTCGGCCGAGCAGGTGCTCGATGCGCACGAGGCGGGCCATTTCCAGCACGCGTTCCTGGCGTTCGGCTTTCGGGACTTTCTGCATGCGGAGCGGAAAGGCGATGTTGTCAAAGACGGTCATGTGCGGGTAGAGCGCATAATTTTGAAAGACCATGCCGATCGAACGCCGCTCGGGCGGGACGTCGTTCACCACGGTGCCGTCGAAGCGGATTTCGCCGGACGTCGGCCGATACAGTCCGGCGAGCATGAAGAGCGTCGTCGATTTGCCGCAGCCGCTGGGGCCGAGCAATCCGATGAGTTCCCCGGATTCAAACGTGGCGGAAAGGCCGTCGACCGCCGCCACGTCCCCAAAGCGCATGGTCACCGCGTCCAGTTCAACGCGCACCGTACCACCTCGTCTCGATGTGCTGGAGGAGATGAGATGAAGGGGATAAAGACCACCGTTCCAGTATAACAAGCGCGGCGCAAGGCGTGGGTGAAGGTAATGTAAAGAATTCGTCATCATTTTGTAAAGAAATCATGAAGACTTTGTAAATCCGGCAGGGTGTCAGGAAAATTGCTTGACACGCTTCGGTCGTTCTGTTATGATGGGGTGGCCAATCCACGGGCCGGCGGGTGTGCCGACGTGTTGGAGAAGACGACGCGGATGAACGCGCTGTACGATTATTACGGCGAGCTGCTCGGGGACCGCAGGCGGCGCGCCTTCGAGCTGTATTATCTCGAGGACTTGTCGCTGGCGGAGATCGCCGAAGCGCTCGGCGTGTCCCGCCAGGCGGCGCATGAACATGTCCGCCGGGCGGAAGCGGAGTTGGAACGCCTGGAGCAGGCGCTCGGTCTGTGGGCCAAAGCCCGAGAGCGGGCCGAGGTGCTCGTTCAGTTGGAAGCCGTAGCCGCGGCCCTTGAGGCGCGATGCCCGGCCGCGGCCGCTTGCGTGCGCGGCCTCATCGGTCGTTTGCGGGCGCTCGACTGAGGGCGGCGTTCGCGGATCCTCTTGGCGTGGCGCGGGTCTCGCGCCGCGTTCATCGCGCATTTCGCGTCTTCGTTTCGCGCCTTCAAGAAGGGAGGGAGAAGCATGGCCTTTGAAACGCTGACCAGCCGTTTGAGCGAAGCGTTTCGCCGCCTGAGGGGCAAAGGGCGGCTTACCGAAGCGGATGTCGATCAGGCGATGCGTGAGGTCCGGCTCGCGCTGCTCGAAGCCGACGTCAACGTCAAGGTCGTGAAAGACTTCATCGCCCGGGTGCGCGAGCGGGCCGTCGGCGTGGAGATCTTAAAGACGCTCAACCCTGCCCAACAGGTGATCAAGGTCGTCCACGACGAACTGGTGGAACTGATGGGCGGTCAGACGGCCGAACTCGACCTCCGCGCCCGGCCTGCGGTCATCCTGATGGTCGGTCTGCAGGGCGCCGGGAAGACGACGACCGCCGGGAAGCTCGCCCGATGGCTGAAGGCGCAGGGCAAGTCCCCCCTTCTCGTCGCCGCCGACGTCTACCGTCCGGCGGCCGTCACCCAGCTCGAAGTGCTCGGCCGCTCGATCGAGGTTCCGGTTTTAAGCCGCGGCACGGAAGCGCATCCGGTGGAGATCGCCCGGGAAGCGCTGGAGGCGGCGAAGCGCGAAGGGCATGACGTCGTCGTCATCGACACCGCCGGGCGGCTGCACGTCGACGAGGCGCTCATGGAAGAGCTCGCGGCGATGAAAGAAGCGGTCCGCCCGCAGGAGATCCTGCTCGTCGTCGATGCCATGACCGGGCAGGAAGCGGTCGGCGTCGCGGAACGTTTTCACGCGCGGTTGGGCCTCACCGGTGTCGTGCTTACCAAGCTCGACGGCGATACCCGCGGCGGCGCGGCGCTGTCGGTCAAGGCGGCGACCGGCTGCCCGATCAAGTTCGCCGCCACCGGCGAAAAACTCGAGGCCTTGGAACCGTTCCACCCGGACCGCATGGCCTCCCGCATCCTCGGCATGGGCGACGTGCTTTCGTTGATCGAAAAAGCGCAGGCGCAGGTCGACGCCGAGCGGGCCAAAGAACTCGAGCGCAAGATGCGCAAGGCGGAGTTCACGCTGTCCGATTTCCTCGAACAGCTTGCGCAGATCCAAAAGATGGGGCCGCTCGAAGAGATTCTGAAGATGATCCCCGGCGTCGGGCACAAGCTCGGGGCGATCCGGATCGACGAACGTCAGATCGCCCGCGTGGAGGCGATCATCCGCTCGATGACCCCGGAGGAGCGGGAGCGTCCGGAGATCATCAACTTCAGCCGCCGGAAGCGCATCGCCGCCGGGAGCGGGACGACGGTCACCGACGTGAATCGCCTGCTCAAGCAGTTTGAAGAGATGAAGAAAATGATGAAACAGATGACGAAGATGGCCGGGAAAAAAGGCAAAGGCCCAAGAGGGATGAAGTTCCCCTTCCCGTTTCCGTAAAGGCCAAATAAGGAGGCATGGCTATGGTCAAAATTCGCCTGCGCCGTCTCGGCGCCAAAAAACGCCCCTTCTACCGCATCGTCGTCGCCGATTCGCGCTCTCCGCGCGACGGCCGGTTCATCGAGGAGATCGGCTACTACAACCCGCTCACCGATCCGGCCGACGTCAAGGTCGACGTTGAGCGCGCCATCTATTGGCTCAAAAACGGTGCGCAGCCGACGGACACGGTCCGTTCGCTCCTCCGCCGTGCCGGTGTGCTGAAGGCGTTCGCCGAAGCCAAGCGCGCCGCCAAAACGGCGAAGCCGGCCGCTGAGGAGGCCCCCGGCGCCTAAAGGCGCTTGAGGCGCTCGAGCGTGCGCTTGCGCGCTCGAACGGGCGCTCGATCGTGACGCCTGAAGGACGCCGGATCGTCCGTCGGCATGGGCAACGGCCAAAAACGGCTGTCGGCGATCTCCGGCCGTGGCGGCCGCCTGAGCCCGATGGCGTCGGCGGCCTGAAAGCGAGAGGATCGTGGGCGTGCGCTATTACAATGTCGGAAAGATCGTAAACACGCACGGGTTGCGCGGCGAAGTGCGCGTCGTGGTGACGACGGATTTTGTCGAGGAGCGCTTCCGTCCAGGCAACACGCTCTATGTGTTCCCGCCGAAGGCCGAAACGCCGCTCCCGGTCGAAGTGGCGCATGTCCGCCCGCACAAGCGGATGCTGCTCGTCAAATTCAAAGGCTACGATACGATCTCCTCCGTCGAACCGTGGAAGGGCGGTTTCATCAAAGTGGCGGAGGAAGACCGACGGCCGCTTTCGGAAGGCGAATTTTACTTTGACCAGATCATCGGCCTCGATGTGGTCGACGAGGACCGGCGCCCCATCGGCCGGGTCAAGGAAATCCTTCAGCCCGGCGCGAACGATGTGTGGGTCGTGGAACGACCCGGGAAGCGGGATCTGCTTGTGCCGTACATCGACGAGGTCGTGCGCGCGGTCGATCTCGACGGCGGGCGGATCGTCGTCCGCCTGCTTCCCGGATTGGACGATGACGAGCAGGCGGACGACAATGACGGCGGTTCCGACAAGAGCGGTCGCGCCGGAGCGTCGGGCGGCGGCGCCGAAGCGGCGGACGCCGAAGATGCCGCGAATGTTGGAGGGGCGTCCGGTGATGGCGCAACCGGCGGTGGAGGGCGAAGGGCGTGAGGGAACCGTGGTTTGTCGATGTGCTGACGCTTTTTCCGGAGCTCTTTCCGCCGCTCTTTGACGCGAGCATTTTAGGCCGCGCCCGCAAGGCCGGGATCTGGGACTACCGCCTGACGAACTTCCGCGACTTTACCGACGACCGCCATCGCACCGTGGACGACGTGCCGTACGGCGGCGGCGACGGGATGGTGCTCAAAATCGAGCCGATCGCCCGCGCACTTGCCCACATACTCGGCGGGGAAGCGGCGCTTGAAGCATGGCTCGCCGCGCCGCGGGAAGCGCGCCGTCCGAAATTCGTGCTCCTCACGCCGCAAGGCGAGCGGTTCCGGCATCGAATCGCCGAACGCTTCGCGCGCGAACGGCATCTCATCCTCCTCGCCGGCCACTACGAGGGCTTCGATGAGCGCGTCCGCGAGCATCTGGCCACGGATGAGCTGTCGATCGGCGACTTCGTTCTCACCGGCGGGGAATTGCCGGCGATGGTCGTCGTCGACGCCGTCGTCCGCCTGCTTCCCGGGGCGCTCGGCGGCGCGCGTTCCAGTGCGGAGGAATCGTTTGCCATGGGGCGCCTGGAATACCCGCATTACACCCGCCCGCCGTCGTATCGGGGATGGGACGTTCCGCAGGTGCTCCGCTCCGGTCATCACGCCCGCATCGCCGCGTGGCGCAAAGAGCAGGCTTTGCTCAGGACGCTCCTCCGCCGTCCGGATCTCTTTCAGTGCTGCCCGCCAGATGAAGAAGAGCGCCGGCGGCTTTTGGCCTGGGCCGAGGATGACGCCGATCCGATCCGCCAGCGGGCGGCCCGGGAAGTCTTGAGCGGGCTTGAGGGCAGGTGGCGTACGTGACCATCCAATGGTATCCGGGGCACATGGCCAAGGCGGAGCGAGAACTCAAAGAGCGCCTTTCGCTCGTCGACGTGGTGCTCGAACTTCGCGACGCGCGGGCCCCGCGTGCCACCGCCAATCCGCGTCTTTCGGCCATCGTCGGCGACAAGCCGCGCCTGATCGTGCTGGCCAAAGCCGATCTCGCCGAGCGATCCCTGACGGAGGCGTGGATGGGTGCCTTTCGGCGTGAAGGGACGCGCGCCTTGGCCGTCGACTTAAAGGGCGGGAGGGGCTTGACGGCGCTCGTGCGTGCGCTCGCCGCGGCGGGGAAAACCGTGGCCGAACGGCGGTCCCAGAAAGGCTTTCTCGCGCGAGCGGCGCGGGCGATGGTCGTCGGCATTCCGAACGTCGGCAAATCGTCGCTCATCAATCGCCTCGCCGGCCGGCGGGCGGCGAGGGTCGGCGACCGGCCGGGGGTGACGCGCTCGCTCACGTGGATCAAAACGAGCGCCGGCATCGAGCTGCTCGATACGCCGGGACTGCTCTGGCCGAAGCTGGACGATCCCGACGTGGCGTGCCTGCTCGCCGTGCTCGGGGCGGTCGCCGAGCATCGGTTGACGCCGCGCGAGGTGGCGATGTACGCGTTTGACGTGCTGTCCGAAAAGGCCCCGGAAGTGCTCGCGCGGCGGTACGGCGCATGGTCCGCGGAGACGGACGGCGAACGTTTTTTTGAACGGTTGGCCGAGGCGCGGGGTCTTTTGCGCGGGGGCGGCGAGAAGGATGTCGAAGCGGCGTACGCTCTTTTTTTGCGCGAGATCCGCGGCGGAAAGCTGGGTCCGATCACCTGGGAACGGCCGGAAGGTTGAGGCGTTCGTCTAAGCTGCCGCGTTGCTTTCGATCGGGTGAAGTGATATAATTTCCCACGTCTCAAGGGGTGAAGACGATGAAACCGATTATCCGGGACATTACGGCGCATCAACTGCGGACGGATCTTCCCGATTTCCGCGCCGGCGATACGGTTCGCGTCCACGCGAAGGTCGTCGAGGGCGGCCGTGAACGCGTCCAAGTTTTTGAAGGCGTCGTCATTAAGCGGCAGCATGGCGGCATTTCGGAGACGTTCACGGTGCGGAAAATCTCCTACGGTGTCGGTGTCGAGCGGACATTTCCGCTGCATTCGCCGCGCATCGAAAAGATCGAAGTCGTCAAGTACGGCAAGGTGCGCCGGGCCAAACTGTATTACCTGCGGAATCTCCGCGGCAAAGCGGCGCGCATCAAAGAGCGCCAGCCCAAAACGACGGAGACGTCATAACCGACCGGCGGCGGTGCGCATGACGCGCACCGCCTGCTTTCGTTTCGGCCGGATCATGCGGTATGCAGGCGCTTTTGGCGAAGGCGGGTCGCTTAAGGGCGGATCGGTTTCGCGGACGGCTTTCGATCGTGTATACTAGAGTCGATCGATAGGGGGGACGTGTTGTGGCTGACGAACGCCGACTGTACGAAGCACACCCGCCGGAGCGTTCCGCGGATGCCGAAGCGCATGCGCCGGAAAGGCGATCGCGGACGAAGCGGCGGACGGCGGCGGGAGAGCTTTGGGAGTGGACAAAGGCGATCGTCATAGCCGTCGTCTTGTCCTATCTCGTGCGGACATTTTTGTTTGCCCCCACGATCGTCGACGGCGAATCGATGATGGATACCCTCCTCAACCACGAACGGGTGATCGTCAATAAACTGATCTATCATGTTGAAGCGCCGAAGCGCGGGGAGATCATCGTCTTCCATGCCACGCCGGACAAAGATTTTATCAAACGGGTGATCGGCGTTGCCGGCGACCGCATCGAAATGAAAAACGATACGCTCTACATCAACGGACAGGCCGTCGACGAACCGTATTTGAACGACAACAAGGCGCTCTGGAAAAAGGAGCTGGCGGCGGCGCACATGGACGGCGCGGTTCCGTATACGGAAGACTTCATCGTCGATCGCGTCCCTGACGGGACGGTGTTCGTGCTCGGCGACAACCGCCGCAACAGCACGGACAGCCGCGTCCTCGGCCCGGTGCCGGTCGATCGGGTGATCGGCCGTGCGGAATTCGTCTTCTGGCCGCTGGAACGCTTTCGCTGGCTTCATCCATAAGGTCGCCGGCTTCATCCATAAGGCAGAGATACCCATGTGGCGGCGGGAGCGGCGGGAA
This sequence comes from Hydrogenibacillus sp., assembly GCA_014896255.1. GTDB lineage: Bacteria > Bacillota > Bacilli > Thermicanales > DSM-22653 > Hydrogenibacillus. The sequence goes on along the minus strand of JADBKT010000001.1, from coordinate 84,414 downwards.
GAGGAGAAACGGAGGCATCGGCGTTGGCGGCAGGGGATCATTATGAGCGGGCGTATTGGGCCCGGGGGCTTTTCGCGGTTGCCGGCGTCGACGAGGTCGGCCGCGGGCCGCTCGCCGGGCCGCTCGTCGCGGCGGCGGTCGTGCTTCGGCCGGAGGCGCCGATCGACGGGCTGGACGATTCCAAGCGCCTGTCGGCCAAAAAGCGCGAAACGCTATATCGCCGGATCGTCGAAGAGGCACGCGCCGTCGCCGTCGGCGTGGCGTCGGTCGAGGAGATCGACCGGCTGGGCGTGGCCGTGGCCGCCAAAGCGGCGATGCGGCGAGCCCTCGCCGGCCTCAGCGTCGTACCGGAGGCCGTGCTCGTCGACGCCGTCGCCTTGGGCGCCGCGCGCGAGGAACGGGCGATCATTCACGGCGATCGGGAAAGCGTCACCATCGCCGCGGCGTCGATCGTGGCCAAGGTCATCCGCGACCGTTGGATGGCCGATTGGGCCGTGCTGTATCCGGCGTACGGCTGGGAAGAGAATGCCGGTTACGGCACCGCACGCCATCGTCAGGCGATCGTCACGCACGGCGTAACGCCGCTGCATCGCCGGACGTTTTTGCGCCGGCTGTTGGGCGAAGCAAGGGCTTACGATGACGGCCCGGTCGAAGGCGGTGTGCGGCGGTGACGGGCCCTCGGCGTCCGGATGATCGCCGCGCCGTCGGCAGAGAAGGCGAAGCGCTCGCCTTGGCGTACTTGAGCGCCCGAGGTTTTGTGCCGATTGCGCGCAATTACCGAACGCGCTTCGGAGAGATCGATCTGATCGGGGAAATGGACGATACGCTCGTCTTCGTCGAGGTGCGGACGAGGCGCACGGCGGCGTTCGGCAGCGGCCGGGAGTCGGTCACCGCCCGCAAACGGGCAAAGGTCCGCCGTTTGGCTGCGGCATTTTTGACGGAACGGCGGATGTGGTCACGCGCGGTGCGGTTCGACGTCGTCGAGGTGACGCTTGACCCGCTCTCCGGCGCGGCGGACATCGCCCATCTGCCGGGGGTCTTTTGAGAAGATCCGGGAGGGATCGATCATGGAAATATTCGCGCATCGCGGGGCGTCGTACGGCGCGCCGGAAAATACGATGAGCGCCTTTTTCTTGGCGCTCCAAGAAGGGGCCGACGGCATCGAACTCGACGTGCACTTGACCAAAGACGGGGAGGTCGTTGTCCTGCACGACGAGACCGTCGACCGGACGACGGACGGCCGCGGCTGGGTCAAGGACTTGACCTGGGCGGAGATTCGGACGCTGGACGCCGGCGGACGGTTTTCCGATGCTTTTCGCGGCGAGCGCATTCCGCGGCTCGCGGACGTCCTATCGTGGATCCGGACGACGCCGCTCAAGCTGAATATCGAGCTCAAAAACGGGTGGGTCCCTTACCCGGATTTGGAAGCGCGGGTGGTGACCCTGCTTCGGCAGTATGATCTCGTCGATCGGGCCATCCTTTCGTCGTTCAACCACGACAGCCTGCGCCTGCTTGCGGAACGCTTTCCGGACGTCCGTCGCGCGGCCCTTTACGTCGCCCGGCTTTATCAGCCGTGGAACTATTCGGCGGCGCTCGGCGGCGCCGATCATCATCCGTTTTACCTTTCCGTGACGCCGGAGATGGTCGCCGGCGTCAAGGCCCACGGCTTTCAGGTGCGACCCTTTACGGTCGACGAGCCCGAGCACATCCGCGCTCTTCAGGCGATCGGCGCGGACGCCGTGATCACCAACCGCCCGGCGGAGGCCCGCGCGGCTCTGGTATGATTTTGCACCTCTCTTTTGCGGCCGTTTCGCTATAATGGGAGAGGATTGGCAACGAGAAAGGATGAACGAGCGGTGGATGTGCTTTCAGCCATACGAACACGGCGCAGCATCGGAAGGGTCAAGCCGGACCCGGTCGAACGGGAGAAAATCGAAGCGATCCTGGAAGCCGCGACGTGGGCTCCGACGCATCATCGGACGGAGCCGTGGCGTTTTTTTGTGTTGACCGGCGACGGGCGCAAACCGCTTTCGCGCCTTTTTGTCGAACTGGCCAAAGCAGAGATGATCGATCCGACGACGCCGGAAAATCAACAAACATTGGAACGCGAAGCGAACAAGCCGTTTCGGGCGCCGGTCGTGATCGCCGTGGCGGCCGTGCCCGCCGAACGCGGCGATGTCGTGTTGGCGGAAGAACGGGCGGCGACCGCGGCGGCGATTCAGAACATGCTGTTGGCGGCGCATGCGCTGGGCCTCGGGGCCATCTGGCGTACGGGGAAAAAGACGTATCACCCGAAAATGCGCGACTTTTTCGGCCTGGGGGAAAAAGGGGAAATCGTCGGGTTCGTCTATATCGGCTATCCGGACGGCCCGCCGCCGGAACGGACGCGCGCGCCGTTCCAAGAGAAAACAAAATGGATCGACACCGACCGGCCGTATGACGCGTGATCCGCCGGCGGCGATGAGGGGATCTCGGGCATGGTCGTGAGGGTGTATGGGGCCGCCGTGCACGGCATCGACGGGGTGCAGATCGGCGTCGAGGTCGATCTGTCGAACGGCCTGCCGGCGTTCGACATCGTCGGCCTTCCGGACAGCGCCGTGCGGGAGGCGCGGGAGCGCGTGCGCGCGGCGATCAAAAACAGCGGTTTTCAATTTCCGATGAAGCGCATCACGGTCAACTTGGCCCCGGCCGACCAGCGGAAGGAAGGCTCGGCCCTCGATCTGGCCATCGCCGTCGGCATTTTGGCCGCCGACGGGCAGATCCGCTCCCGGATCGCCTTCGACGAAGCGCTGTTGATCGGCGAGCTGGCTTTGGACGGGAGCCTCAAGGCCGTTCGCGGGACGCTGGCCATGGGCCTTTTGGCCAAGGCGCACGGCCATGCGTTCATCGTCGTGCCGGAGCAAAGCCGTCGCGAAGCGGCGCTCGTCGGCCATCCGGCGTACCTCGCGCCGAGGCTCGCGGATGTCGTTCGGTACTTCGAGGCCCCTCACGCGCTACCCCTGCTTTCGCTCGAAGCGGATGACGGCGTCGGGACCACGTCCGTCGATTTTGCCGACGTCGTCGGACAGCCGACCGCCAAGCGGGCGCTTTGGATCGCCGCCGCCGGTTTTCACCATGCGCTGCTCATCGGCCCGCCGGGTTCGGGAAAGACGATGCTCGCCGCGCGCGTCCCGTCGATCATGCCGCCCTTGGACGAGGGGGAGTCGCTCGAGGTCACGAAGATTTACGACGCCGCCGGTGTTTCCGGACAGCCGGCGGATGGAGGGCTTATGAGCGTTCGCCCGTTTCGCGCGCCGCATCATACGATCACCGTAAGCGGCCTGATCGGCGGCGGCAACCCGCCGCGGCCGGGCGAAGCGACGCTCGCGCACCACGGTGTGCTGTTTTTGGACGAGCTCCCGGAGTTTTCCCGGCGGGCTCTGGAGGTACTGCGGCAACCGCTGGAGTCCGGCGCGGTGTGGCTCGGCCGATCGCGCGGCAGTGTTGTCTTTCCGGCCAAATTTTTGTTCATCGGCTCGATGAATCCGTGTCCATGCGGATTTTACGGGTTCGAGGACGCGGCGCATCGCTGTGTCTGCGGGACGGCAGACATCCATCGCTACCGGCGAAAAATCTCCGGGCCGATCGCCGACCGCATCGATCTCATCGTCGATGTGCCGCGGGTGAGCGCAACGGCCTTTCTCGGCGATTCGGCCGATGGGGCGTTGACGTCGGCGGCGATGCGTGAAGCGGTGCTCATCGCCGTCGAAAGGCAACGGCATCGTTTTCGCGACACGGGCATTCGCTTCAACGCCGAGATGGACGCGCGTCTTTTGCGCACGCACGTCGCGCTTCGAGCTTCCGCCCGCCGCTTGCTTGAACATGCGCTGGAAAACGGCGGGCTTTCGGCGCGCGGCGCGTCGCGCGTGCTCAAGGTGGCCCGAACGATCGCCGATCTGGACGACGGTGCGGAAGTCCGGGATGAACATCTGGCGGAAGCGCTGGCGTTTCGCGATTATGAATGGACTTCGTAAAAATGGGACATGATGAATGGAAAATGAAATGAAGTATAGATCAAAACAAGCAAGGAAGCGAGGGTGTTTGGCGTCCATGCAAATCGTCGAAGCGCATTCGTCCGGCGATTCGGAGGCGGATGCCCGGCTGTTGGAAGAAATCGACCGGGTGCGCCGGGAAATCGAAAGGCATTCCGAGGCGGGGATGCAGCTTGCTGAACCTGAAATCGTCGCGCTCAGCCAAAAGCTCGATCAATTGCTCAATCGGTTGATGCAACCGGCCCGTCGGCCCGGAGCTTGAAAGGCGGACGAAAGACAAGCGAAAACCCGCCTTTTGACATCTTTATGACAAGTGGTAGAAAATTTGCAAAGGGGTATTGATTTCCCATCGTTTGTGGTATAATGAAAGCGAGCCCGAAAGGGCGATGCGCGCCGCGTCGAAAGTGCCGAGCATCCGGCGAGGAGATGAGAGATTTTCTCTTTGATTGACGACGCCGAAGACGGCAGATTGTCAATTCCAAGAATAGGATGGAGGTGTCAAAGCGATGATTTTTCACAATAAAAAGGATGAGCAGCTCGCCTGGCAAAAACAAGTGATCGGCGAGGAATTTAAAGAGTGGCTCACGGCCCGTGATCGCAATGCTTCTGAAGGAGATGCGTTGGATGAAGACGATTTCGAAGCATTGGCGCGGAAGCAAAGCCTGGAAGCGATCAAACGGCGTCGTTTCTTGCGCGGGCGTATTCAGTAAGCAGGAGCGCGATGCGGATCGGGAGATGATCGGCAGAACGCGACGCGAGCGCCATCGAGTGAATCGATCGCGAGAGAGGGCTTGAAGGCTTGAGATGTCGATGTAAGTGCAGAAAGGAACTTGAAATCCTTTTCGGCCGACGTGTTCGGCCGTTTTTTTGTCCGCGAAAGGTGATCAGAAGGAATATCCGTCGGTTTGCAATCCGTCGGCATTTGACAGTATAATGGCGATGTGAAAAGCGTTACAAGTCGATGTCGGGTGATGGGCGCACATGCCTTTCGATTCGCTGCGTTCGATACAAAGACACAAGGATGAAAGGGGAAGGTGAGAAGATGGAACGGCATGGCGTGGTGACGTTTAAGGGCCAGCCGATTACGCTCGTCGGCCCGGAATTGAAGGTCGGCGACCGGGCGCCGGATTTTCGCCTGCGGAAGAGCGCGTTTTCCGACGAACGGACGACGCTTCGGGATTTTGACGGAAAGATCAAGCTCATCAGCGTCGTTCCCAGTCTGGACACGCCGGTGTGCGACGCGCAGACGCGCCGATTCAACGAGGAAGCGGCGCGGCTCGGGAACGACGTGGCGATCATCACCGTAAGCTGTGATCTGCCGATGGCGCAGGCCCGTTGGTGCGGCGCGGCCGGCGTCGATCAGGTGACGGTGCTTTCGGACTATTACGATCACCACTTCGGCGAAGCGTACGGCGTCTACATCAAGGAATTCGGCCTCGACCATCGGGCGGTCTTCGTCCTGGATCGGGACGACGTGATTCGCTACGTGGAACTGGTGCCGGACGTGACCGAGCACCCGAATTATGACGCCGCGCTCGAGGCGGTGCGCGCGCTGCTTTGAGGCCGTGCGCACATGATCCGGATGCGGAAGGGAGGCCGCAAAGCGCGCCGCGCTTTGCGGCCCTTCCCTGCTTACGTCATGGCGCGAGGGCGACAAAAGGAGGCTTCTCTCGGATGAACATCCACGAATATCAAGGCAAAGCCTTGCTTGCGGAATTCGGCGTGCCCGTCCCCCGCGGCCGGGTGGCTTTCACGGTGGAGGAAGCGGTTCGGGCGGCGGAGGCGCTCGGCGGGCCGCTGTGGGTCGTCAAAGCGCAGATCCACGCCGGCGGGCGCGGCAAGGCCGGCGGCGTCAAGCTCGCCCGGAGCATCGATGAAGTGCGCGCCCATGCCGAAACGTTGCTCGGCAAGACCTTGGTGACGCATCAGACCACTCCGGCGGGCAAAGTGGTCAGAAGGCTCCTCATCGAAGAAGGGACGAACATCGACCGGGAGTACTACATAGGTGTCGTCGTCGATCGCGGATCCGGCCGCGTCGTCATGATGGCCTCGTCGGAAGGCGGCGTGGAAATCGAAGAGGTGGCGGCGAAGACGCCGGAGAAGATCGTCAAGGCGACGATCGACCCGGCGACGGGGATGATGCCGTATCAGGCGCGCCAGCTCGCTTACGCCATCGGCATTCCGAAATCGCTGGTGAACAAGGCGACGAACTTCATGCTCGGGCTCTACCGGGCGTTTGTGGAGAAAGACGCGTCGCTCGCGGAGATCAACCCCCTGGTCGTGACGAAGGAAGGCGACATCGTCGCCCTCGACGCGAAGTTCGCCTTCGACGCCAACGCCTTGTTCCGCCACCCGGAGATCACGGCGCTCAGCGATCTGGACGAAGAAGATCCGAAGGAAGTCGAGGCATCCAAACACGGCTTAAGCTACATCGCCTTAGACGGCAACATCGGCTGCATGGTGAACGGGGCGGGGCTGGCCATGGCGACGATGGACATCATCCAGTTTTACGGCGGACGGCCGGCCAACTTCCTCGACGTCGGCGGCGGCGCCTCGAAGGAGAAGGTGACGGCGGCCTTCAAAATCATTCTCGCCGACCCGCAAGTGAAGGGCATCTTCGTCAACATTTTCGGCGGGATCATGAAGTGCGACGTCATCGCCGAAGGCATCGTCGCCGCTGCGCGCGAAGTCGGCCTCGACCGGCCGCTCGTCGTGCGCCTCGAGGGGACGAACGTCGAGCTCGGGAAGGAGATCTTGGATCGCTCCGGCTTGAGCATCGTCTCCGCCGATTCGATGGCCGACGGGGCAGAAAAGATCGTCGCCCTCGTCGGCGAAGGGGGGAACGAGGCGTGAGCATCCTCGTCAACAAAAGTACGCGCGTCGTCGTCCAAGGCATTACCGGCGACGCCGGGCGTTTTCACACCGGTCAGATGTTGGAGTACGGGACGAACATCGTCGCCGGCGTGACGCCGGGCAAGGGCGGCAGCGCGGTGCTCGGCGTGCCGGTGTTCGACACGGTGGCGGAAGCCGTTCAAAAGACCGGCGCCGACGCGTCGATCATCTACGTCCCGCCGGCGTTTGCCGCGGACGCCATCATGGAGGCCGTCGACGCCGGGGTGCGGCTCATCGTCACGATCACCGAAGGCATCCCCGTGCTCGACATGGTCAAGGTCAAGCGGTTCATGGAAGGCAAACCCACGCGCCTCATCGGGCCGAACTGCCCGGGCGTGATCACGCCGGGCGAGACGAAGCTCGGCATCATGCCGGGGTATATCCACAAGCCCGGCAAAGTGGGCATCGTCTCCCGCTCCGGAACGCTCACTTACGAGGCGGTCCATCAGCTTTCGTCGCGCGGCATCGGGCAGTCGACGGCGGTCGGCATCGGCGGCGACCCGGTGAAAGGCACCGAGTTCATCGATGTGCTGCAGATGTTTGAAGCCGATCCGCTCACCGAAGCCGTCGTCTTGATCGGGGAGATCGGCGGTACGGCGGAGGAAGAAGCGGCCGCCTGGATCAAGGCGCACATGACGAAGCCGGTCGTCGCCTTCATCGGCGGGCAGACGGCGCCGCCGGGCAAGCGCATGGGCCACGCCGGGGCGATCATCTCCGGCGGTACGGGCACGGCCAAGGACAAGATCGCGGCTTTCGAGGCGGCCGGCATCCCGGTGGCCAAATCGCCGGCCGAAATCGGCGAGACGCTCGTTCAGGCGCTCAAAGCGCGGGGCTTGCTTGAGCGCGTCATCGGCTGAAGGTCGTGCGTCCAATCGAAGATTTCATTGCCGCCGTTTTGCCGGCGGCGTTTTTTTGATCGGCGATGAAGGAATTTTCCGTCGGATGTCGAAAACGGTCATCGAACGGAGGGATCGATCATCATGCAGCAGGATCTGAGATCCGGCCTGCTCTGGATGCTCGCTCGCGTGCCGGGCATCGGCCGGCGTACGCTGCGCGCGCTGCTTGAGGCGCTATCCGGGCGGCTGGAGGCGCTTTTGGACGGAGAGATCGACCTCACCGCCTACCTTCGCGACGCCGAGGTCGCGCACCGAGTGCGAAAGACCGTTCGTCGCGATGCCGTGGCGCGCGCGGCGGAACGGTTGTCCGAAGACGGCATCGACGTCATATCGTGGAAATCGGCCTCCTATCCGGCGCATCTCGCGGAGATCCCCGACCCGCCGGCGGTGCTCTATGCCCTGGGACGTCCGGAACTTCTCGCACGGCCGGCCGTCGCCCTGGTCGGCACGCGCGCGCCGAGCGCCTACGGGATTCGCGCCGCAGACGCGTTGGCCCGAGCGTTGTCCGTCGCCGGCTGGACGGTCGTGAGCGGACTTGCGCTCGGCATCGATGCCGCCGCCCATCGCGCCGCGTTGACCGGCCCCGGGTCGACGATCGCCGTCCTGGGCGGCGGGCTTTACCACGTCTATCCGAAGGCCAACGAAGCGCTTTTTCGGGCGATCGCCGAGCAAGGCCTCATTTTAAGCGAATATCCGCCTGACGAACGGCCGAATCGGGCGTATTTTCCGGAACGCAACCGCATCGTCAGCGGTCTTTCCCGAGGCGTGGTGGTCGTCGAGGGGCACGGAAAAAGCGGCGCCCTCATCACCGCGGCGTGGGCGCTGGAACAGGGGCGGGACGTGTTCGCCGTTCCCGGGCCGATTTTTTCACCGAAAAGCGACGGGCCCCATCGCTTGATTCAGGAAGGCGCCAAACTGGTGACGCGGGCGCAGGACATCCTGGATGAATATCTTCCGGTTGAAGGGCAGCTCGTCATCCGTTTTGACGGACAGACGAAGCGACATATGCATGAAACGCCAAGGAAGGGCGCGGCACAGACGGCGCATGCGGCGCAAAGCGGGCATGCGGCGCAAACAGAGCGCACCGCGCAAGAGGAGATGTTTGCATCTTTCGAGTTCGACCCGCTGTCCCAAGCGCTGCTTCGAGCGCTCGAGCGGCCGGTGACGCTCGATGCGCTCATCGAACAAAGCGGCGCAAGTGCCCCGAAAGTGCTCGCCGCCCTGACCCGCTTGGAGCTCGCCGGGCATCTGCGGCGTCTTCCGGGCGGACGGTACGTGCGTGGCGATTGACAAACGGCGTTTGGCGCGAACATAATAAGGCTAAACTTTTCAAGCGATGCAACCATGCAAAAGGCGCCTCGCCGATAAAGGGGGAGCAACCTTGTCTGAGGCTGTCGTCATCGTGGAATCTCCCGCAAAAGCGAAAACGATCGCCAAGGTTCTCGGGCGAAAATACCGTGTCCTCGCCTCGATGGGACACATCCGCGATCTGCCCAAAAGCCAGCTCGGCGTGGACATCGAAGCGGGGTTCGTTCCGAAATACATCACCATCCGCGGCAAGGGGGAAGTGCTGAAGAAGCTCAAAGAGGCGACGAAAAAGGCCTCTCGCGTCTACCTCGCCGCCGACCCCGACCGCGAGGGAGAAGCGATCGCCTGGCATCTGGCCCAATATCTCGAACTCGACCCCGAAGCGCCGATTCGCGTCGTCTTCCACGAGATCACCGAACGGGCGATCAAACAATCATTCGAACAACCGCGCCGGATCAACATGGCGCTGGTCGATGCCCAGCAGGCGCGGCGCATTTTGGACCGCCTGGTCGGCTACAAGATCAGCCCGCTGCTTTGGAAAAAGGTCAAAAAAGGGCTGTCCGCGGGCCGCGTTCAATCCGTCGCGGTGAAGTTGATCATCGACCGCGAGAACGAGATCAACGCCTTTGTCCCGGAAGAATACTGGACGGTCGACGCGCATCTGAACGCGCCGGAAGGATCGCTCATCGCCGCGTTCTACGGCTATGGCGACGAGAAGACGCCGCTCAAGAACGAGGCGGACGTCCGGGCGCTCCTCGAGCACGTCGCGGGCGCGGCGTTTACGGTGTTGGAAGTCCACCGCCGGGAGCGCCGACGCCGGGCGCCGGCGCCGTTTACGACGAGCACGCTGCAGCAGGAAGCGGCGGCGAAGCTCGCTTTCCGGGCCTCCCGCACGATGCGCGTGGCGCAGGAACTGTACGAGGGGCTCGCCCTCGGCCCGGAGGGGAACGTCGGTCTCATCACCTACATGCGCACCGATTCCGTCCGCGTCGCGGAGACGGCGCAGGACGAAGCGCGGCGCTATATCGGGGAGACGTTCGGACAGGCGTACATGCCGGCTTCCGCGCCGACGCGCAAGGTCCGCGCCGGCGCCCAGGACGCCCACGAAGCCATCCGACCGACGTCCGTCTACCGCACGCCGGAAGCGGTCAAACCGTACTTGAGCCGCGATCAGTACCGGCTGTATAAGCTCATCTGGGAGCGTTTCGTGGCCAGCCAGATGAGCGCGGCGGTGTACGACACGACGACGGCGGTGATCGGCGCGCGCGACGCCCGCTTTCGGGCCCGCGGCTCGGTGATCAAATTCGACGGATACTTGCGCGTGTACGCGGAAGGGGAAGCGCTGAAGGACAAAGACCGCAAAACAAGCGGCGGCGATGCCGCAAAGGACGACGATGACGACGATTTTTCCGAGCTGCGCCGCCTGCCCCCGCTTCAGGTCGGCGATCGCCTGACGCTTTTGCGCTTCGATCCGCGCCAACATTTTACCCAGCCGCCGCCTCGCTACAGCGAAGCGCAGCTGGTCAAGGCGATGGAGGAACTCGGCATCGGCCGACCGTCGACGTATGCCCCGACGTTGGAGACGATCCAAAAGCGCGGTTACGTCGTGCTCGAAGAGCGCCGTTTTCATCCGACGGAGCTCGGACGGATCGTGACGGAGCTTTTGGAGGCCTATTTTCCGGAGATCATCGACGTCTCCTTTACCGCCAAGATGGAAGCGGACCTGGACCGCATCGAAGAAGGCGCCGAAGATTGGCGAACGCTCCTCAGAAATTTTTATGGGCCGTTCAGCGCGCGCCTGTCGGCGGCCGAAGCGGAAATGGAAAAAGTCACGCTCGAGCCGGAGTATGCCGGCGTTTCGTGCGTCGTCTGCGGCCGGCCGATGGTGATCAAGACCGGCCGATACGGGAAATTTCTCGCCTGTTCCGGTTTTCCGGAATGCAAGAACACGAAGCCGCTCATCCTCTCCACCGGCGTGCGCTGCCCGAGCTGCGGAAAAGGCGAGCTCGTCGAACGGCGTACGAAACGCGGGCGCATTTTTTACGGCTGCAGCCGTTACCCAGAATGCGAATTTACGATCTGGGATCGTCCGCTTTCGGTGTCCTGTCCCGACTGCGGCGGGCTGCTCGTGGCCAAGGGCCGTCGAGGGCAGGAAACGGCCGTCTGTACGCAATGCGGCGCGCGCTTTTCCCGCCGGACGCTGGGCGATGCGGCATTGACCCCGGCGATGCGCATCGTCGCCGATCTCGACGTCCAACTCGAAGCGGCGTCAACCGGGGCGAAAAACGGACCGGCGCATGATGAGGGGCGGAGCCTGGCGGCGGAAGAAGTCGAACCGCGGGAAAACGCCGAATTCATCCGCTTCGGCTCGAGCGGTCGCGAACGGTAATTCTGAATTATATCCGAACCCGGCACAATTTCCTTGCGCTTTTCCGGCGGACATGATAAGATGAAGGCGCCGGAAGGGTGAATGGGGATGGAAAAAGCGCTGCTTTCCTTTTTGCGCATGTTGTCCGCGGAACGGGGGGCCTCGGCGCACACGATCGAGGCGTACGCCCGCGACATTCGCGATTGCGCGCGCGCGCTCGCGGCGCAAGGCATCCTCGGCTGGGAGGCGGTGACCGTCGATCACGCGCGGCGCTATGTCGCCGATCTCCTCCGCGCCGGTTATGCGCCGCGGTCGGTGGCCCGTCGGCTTTCAGCCCTGCGCGCCTTTTTTCATTTTTTGTTGCGCGAAGGGGCGGTGACGATGAACCCGTTCGGTGCCCTGCGTTCACCGAAGCGCGCCCGGCGTCTGCCGAAGGCGCTCTACATCCCGGAAGTCGAATCCTTGCTCGAGGCTTCGTCGCGCGGGGATACGCCGCTCGAACTCCGCGATCGGGCGATGTTCGAACTGCTTTATGCGAGCGGCATCCGCGTCGGGGAGTTGGTGGGGCTTAAGCTCTCCGACCTCGACTTCAGCCAGGGTCTCGTCACCGTCACCGGAAAAGGCGGACGGACGCGCATCGTTCCTTTCGGGCGCGCGGCGCATGCAGCCCTCCGGCGTTACCTCGCCGAGGCCCGTCCGGCATTCATGGTGAAGGCGCCGGAAGCCCATCCGTACGTCTTCGTGAACGCTCGCGGCGGGCCGCTGACCGACCGCAGCGTGCGCAGGCGGATCGCGCGCGCACGCCTTCTTTCCGGGATCTCCTTGAAGGCCACGCCCCATACCTTGCGCCACAGCTTTGCCACCCATCTCCTCGACGGCGGCGCAGATATCCGCGTTGTTCAGGAAATGCTCGGGCATGTGAATCTTTCTACAACCCAGATCTACACCCACGTCTCGCAAAAACGGTTGCGCGAAGCCTACCTGGCCCATCACCCGCGTGCGCGCAAAGCTTCACCCGAGACCGACGACAAGCGAGGGACACCATGACGAACGAACACCGATCCGCGTTTCAGGCGACGACGATTTTCGCCGTCCGACATCGCGGCGCGGCGGCGATGGCCGGAGACGGGCAGGTCACCTTCGGCAACGCGATGATCATGAAACAGACGGCCAAAAAAGTCCGTCGGCTGTACCGCGGCGAAGTCGTCGCCGGTTTTGCCGGCGGCGTCGCCGATGCGTTCACGCTCTTTGAGAAGTTTGAAGGCAAACTCGAGGCCTATCACGGCAACCTGGCGCGGGCGAGCGTCGAGCTGGCCAAAGAATGGCGCATGGACCGCATGCTCCGGCGTCTGGAAGCGATGCTCGTCGTCATGAACCGTGAACAGCTGTTCCTCCTCTCCGGCAGCGGTGAAGTGATCGAACCGGACGATGGGCTCGCCGCCATCGGCTCCGGCGGCGCGTATGCGCTGGCCGCCGGGCGGGCGCTCATCCGGCATGCGCCGCACCTTTCGGCCCGGGAAATCGCTCTGACGGCCTTAAAAATCGCCGCCGACATCTGCGTCTACACGAACGACCGGATCGTCGTGGAGGAGATTGCCGCGGACGGAGGTGCCGAAGCATGACCAAAGCCCTGACGCCACGGGAAATCGTCGCCGAACTCGACAAGTACATCGTCGGCCAGGAGGCGGCCAAACGTTCCGTCGCGGTGGCGCTCCGGAACCGCTATCGGCGGAGTCTTCTCCCGAAAGAGCTGCGCGAGGAAATTAAGCCCAAGAACATCCTCATGATCGGCCCGACCGGCGTCGGCAAAACCGAGATCGCCCGGCGTCTTTCGCGCCTTGTCGGGGCGCCGTTCGTCAAGGTGGAGGCGACGAAATTTACCGAAGTCGGCTACGTCGGCCGGGATGTGGAGTCGATGGTGCGGGACCTCGTGGAGACGGCCATCCACCTCGTCAAGCAAGAAAAGATGGCCCTCGTCGAAGACGAGGCGGCCCGCCGCGCCGAAGAGCGGATCATCGACCTCTTGCTCCCGAAGAAGAAAACCGCTCGGGAGGCCAGAAACCCGCTGGAGATGTTCTTCGGCTCCATGCAGGCCGAGGAGTCGGCCGACGAACGGCCGCCGGAGGCGGAGGAGAAAACGACCCGAGAGCACCTTCGACAGCAGCTTCAAAGCGGAAAGTTGGAGGAAGCGCTGGTCGAGATCGAAGTCGAAGACAACAGCCCGTCGATGTTCGAGCTCTTCTCCGGCGGCGGCGTCGAGCAGCTCGGCATCAACATGCGCGATCTGTTCGGCAGCTTCCTGCCCCGGCGGACGAAGCGCCGCCGCCTTCCGGTGCGGGATGCGCGGCCGTATCTCATCCAGGAAGAGGCGGCCAAGCTGATCGATATGGATGAGGTGCGTGAGGAGGCGCTGCGTCGGGCGGAAGAAGAAGGGATCATCTTCATCGACGAGATCGACAAGATCGCCGGACGCGAAGGCGGCGCCGGTCCGGACGTCTCCCGGGAAGGCGTGCAACGGGACATCCTGCCGATCGTCGAAGGGTCGACGGTGATGACCAAGTACGGACCGGTGAAGACCGACCACATCTTGTTCATCGCCGCCGGAGCCTTCCACGTGGCCAAGCCGTCCGACCTCATTCCCGAGCTGCAGGGGCGTTTTCCGGTGCGCGTCGAGCTTACCGCGCTCGGCGAAGACGACTTCGTGCGCATCCTCACCGAGCCGAAAAACGCGCTCATCAAGCAGTACACGGCGCTCATCGAGACGGAAGGGGTCAGCGTACAGTTCTCACCTGAGGCAATTCGCGAAATTGCGCGATTAGCGACGGTCGTCAATGCCCATAATGAGAACATCGGGGCGCGGCGGCTGCACACCATGCTGGAGAAATTGCTCGAACGGCTGTCCTTCGAGGCGCCGGAACGATCCGGGGAGACGGTGACGATCACGCCGGAGTTCGTTCGCGCCGAGCTCGGGGCGATCGCCGAGGACCGCGATTTGTCGCAGTACATTTTGTAGCCCATGGCGGCACAGAGCATCAAAATAAGGAGGATTGGACCATGAGCCTGCTCAACAAGACGCGTCAGATCAACCGCTTGTTGCAAAAGTCTGCCGGACAGCACGTCAACTTCACCGAGATGGCGGAGGTGCTCCGCGACGCCATCGGCGCCAACGTGTACGTCTTAAGCCGTAAAGGCAAAGTGCTCGGCTATGCCCTGCACCACGAGATCGACAACGAGCGGATGAAGCAAATGCTCGCCGAGCGCCGCTTCCCGGAATGGTACAACAACGAGCTTCTCAAAGTGCAGGAGACGATGACGAACATCCCGATCGACAACGATCTGACGGCCTTTCCGGTCGAGATGAAGGATGTCTTCCGGGACGGGCTGACGACGATCGTGCCGATCATCGGCGGCGGCGATCGCCTGGGAACGCTTGTTTTGGCCCGCCTCAAGGAGCAGTTTAACGACTACGATCTCGTGCTCGCCGAATACGGCGCGACCGTCGTCGGCATGGAGATCCTCCGCGAGCGCTCCGAGCTTATCGAGCAGGAAGCGCGCAACAAGGCCGTCGTGCAGATGGCCATCAGCTCCCTCTCGTACAGCGAGCTCGAGGCCGTCGAGCACATTTTCCAAGAGCTCGACGGTCCGGAGGGGCTCCTTGTGGCGAGCAAAATCGCCGACCGCGTCGGCATTACCCGTTCCGTCATCGTGAACGCCTTGAGGAAGCTGGAGAGCGCCGGCGTCATCGAGTCGCGTTCGCTGGGGATGAAGGGCACGTATATCAAAATCTTAAACGACAAACTCATTCCCGAACTGGAAAAAGTCCGCGCGTAAAACCGATCGCGCCACGCCATGAGCGCCACCGCGTCATTCGCGGTGGTGAATTTTTTTTAGTTAAAATAGGACACATGGCTTATTGTCGAAAATGGCAACAAACGGTAGGATAAAAATTGTAAGATAGGCAAGGAATCCCACCGCGGAGCAGGAATTTCGTCGAACGATGTCGAATGTGACATGAAGCCCGACCGTTTTTGCGACGCTTGTCCTAGGCGCGAACGCCTTTCTGGGAAAGGTGGTGGAGGATGAACGACCGTGTATGGGCCGTTCTCAAGACGGCGCTCGACGGGGTGGCGCTCCGTCAAGCCGCCCTGGCCGAGAACATCGCCAACGTCGATACGCCGGGCTATCGGCGTTTTGACGTCGTGCTCCAGGAAGCCTTTACGCGTTTTCAAGGACTTCGGACCGACCCCCGGCATATCCCGATCGGCGATGCCGAAAATCAAAAGCCGCATTACGGTCTGGTGCAGGATCGGCAGACGATCACCACGACGAACCAAAACAACGTCGACCTCGATTACGAGATGGCGTCTCTCGCCGACAACCAGCTTCGCTATCAGACGCTGGTCGAGCTGTTCAACGCCAAGGCGGGAAGCATTCGGTACGTCTTGCGGGAGGGAAGGTAAGCCGTGTTCTGGTACTCACCGCTTTCGATCAGCGCATCGGCGCTTACGGCAAACCGCCTGCGGCTCGACGTCATCGCCGAAAACATCGCCAACGCCGACACGACGCGATCGACCTACGACGGCACCCGTTGGCAACCGTATCAGCGGCGCGTCGTCTCCCTGGCG
This sequence comes from Hydrogenibacillus sp., assembly GCA_014896255.1. Lineage (GTDB taxonomy): Bacteria > Bacillota > Bacilli > Thermicanales > DSM-22653 > Hydrogenibacillus. The sequence goes on along the minus strand of JADBKT010000001.1, from coordinate 68,294 downwards.
CCGATTCCGCTCGAGCCGACCGCACGTACGGGGTTTTTGGGGAAGCCGGGCACGTTTCGGGCGACGCTTAAAGAGGCGATGTCTCAGGCTGCGGCGGCGCCCGGCGGGGGCGTACGCGTGACGGCGATCGACATCGACCGGTCGCCGGGCAAACGCGTGTACGATCCCGCGCATCCGGACGCCGACGCCGACGGCTTTGTGACTCTGCCGAACGTCGACGTGACGCGGGAGATGATCGATCTGCTTTCCGTCTCGCGGGCCTATGAGGCGAACGTGACGGCGTTTGGCGCCGGCAAGGCGATTTGGCAGAAGACGTTGGAGATCGGTCGCGGCTGAGTAAGACGTACGGTGATCACGGATACGGCGGAGGGATGCACATGATCGATCGCCTCGCTTCGCTTTGGCCTAAGCCGCTTTCCGGTACCGTCGGCGGCGGTGCGTCCGCCGCGGGGGGCGCCGCCGACAGGGCGGCGCAAGATACGGGGGCCTCGTTTCAGACGGTCTTCCGGGAGGCCTTGAGAAGTTTGGAGGCCGGCGAGCGCGCCGCGGACCAATCGACCGCCGCGTTTGCCCTCGGGCTTCCGATTGCGCCGCACCAGGTCATGCTCAGCGTCGAAGCGGCGCGGCTCAATTTGGAGCTCGCCGTTCAGATCCGGAACAAAGCCGTGGAAGCCTATCAAGAACTGATGCGCATGCCGCTGTAGCGCGCTTGATGAGGTGTTAGACGTTGCCCGAGAAGCTCAAGGCTGCTTTTGACAACGTCAGAACGCGTTTCGCAGCGCTTTCCAGCCGCCAAAAAATCGGAGGAGCTCTGGCGCTGGCGGTCCTCTTCGCCTTGCTTCTCGCCGGCATCATTTACTTGCGCCATGTGGACTACGTTCCCGTCTACGCGAATTTGAGCGAGCAAGAAATCGGCGAAATCGTCGCCAAACTGCAGGCTGAAGGCATCGCCTACCAGATTTCGCCGGACGGCCGCGGACTTTCCGTCGACCGAAGCAAGGCCGCCGAAGTCCGCGTGCGCCTGGCGGCCGAAGGCATCCCCAAAACCGGAACGATTACATACGAAACGTTGGCCAAAAACACGGGGATGGGGATGACGGACCGGCAGTTTTCCGTCCTCGAGCGCGAAGCGCTTCAAAACGAATTGGCGCGGATGATCGAAACGGGCATCCACGGCATACGCCGGGCGCAGGTCATGCTCTCGTTGCCGGAGCCGTCGATCTGGGTCGCTCAGCCGGCCGGCGAAGCGAGTGCGTCCGTGATCGTCGAGCTGGAGCCCGGGACGCGCCTCGACCAACCGGTGATCAACGCCCTGTACACGCTCGTGCAAAAAAGCGTTCCTCGTCTGCCGATGGAGAACATCATCATCACCACCCAATACGGCGAAGCGCTGGAGCCGCGCTTCGACGACGGCCAGGCGCACGGGCCGGATTACGCCAAGATGCAGGACATCAAGCGGTCCATTGAGCGCGACGTGGAAAGCGGTTTGACGCGTCTCTTTACGCCCGTGTTCGGTCCGCAGACGGTCGTCGTGCAATCGTTTGCCACGATCGATTTTACCGTCCGTGAGAGCGAAGAGCATCTCGTCACCGCGCCGGACGAGGCGAACCAGCAAGGGCTCGTCCTGAGCATGGAAAAACTCGCCGAAACGTGGCAGGGGCAAGGCCAGCCGCCCGGCGGTACGGCGGGGGTCGGGACGACGGACGTGCCGGGCTATCAGGCGGCCGGTTCAGGGCAGGGACAGTACGAGCGAACGGAAGACCGCGTGAATTACGAGCTGAACCGCATCACCCGCACCGTCAAGGATGCGCCGTATGTGCTCAAAGACTTGGCGGTGAACGTCGTCCTCGACACGAACGCCTTGGGGCTTCCGCCGGACGATCCGAAGATCAATGATGTCAAACAGCAGGTACAGGAAATCGCCGCCAACGTCGTGCGCTCGGCCTTGGCGAACGCCGGGCAGAACGCCGGACAGCTCATCGATGCCGGCGCCCGGGTTCAGGTGTATGCGTATCCCTTTTCCGGCGGTCCGAAAGCGCCTTCGGCCGCGCCGTCGATCTGGGCCTCCTTGCCGCGGTGGGTCTACGCCGCGCTGGCCGGCGCCGCAATCCTGATCATCGGCGTCATCGTTTGGTTCATCATGAAGCGTCGCCGGAGCGCGGAAGCGGAACTGTCCCAACCGGGATTTTCGGCCGTCGTCGGCGCCGAAGCCCCCGGCGAACCGCCGCCGCTCATCCTCGAGGAGACGGACGAAGCGCGCATTCAAAAACAGCTCGAACGCCTGGCGCGGGAGAAGCCGAAGGATTTTGCCGCCGTTTTGCGCACGTGGTTGAAAGAAGAAAGCTGAAGGCCGTCGCCGCGGTTCGAGGCGCGGGTCGAAAGCGGTCGAACGCGCAGGATCGCGGTCGTCGTGGGAAATGGTCGCGGAAAGGAGGGGAACGACGTTGGCACGCGGGACGAAGGAACTTTCCGGCGTCACCAAGGCGGCGATTTTGCTGATTGCCCTCGGACCGGAGACGTCGGCGCACGTCTTCAAACACCTGCGCGATGAAGAGATCGAGCGGCTGACTCTGGAGATCGCCAGTGTGACAAACGTCGAAATGGAGGAAAAAGAGCGCATCGTACGCGAATTTCACCAGCTCGTCGTCGCGCAGCAGTATCTGTCCGAGGGCGGTATTCAGTACGCCAAAGAGCTGTTGGAAAAAGCGCTCGGTGCGCAAAAAGCGCAAGAGATTTTGAACCGCCTGACGGCCGCCCTCACCGTCCGCCCGTTCGACTTTATGAAGAAGGCCGATCCCATGCAGATCCTAAACTTCCTCCAAAATGAGCATCCCCAGACCATCGCGCTCGTCCTCTCTTATCTCGATCCGAAACAGTCGGCGCCGATTCTCTCGGCCCTGCCGCCGGAGCTGCAGACGGAGGTGGCCATGCGGATCGCCACGATGAGCGGGGCGTCGCCGGAGGTGATCGACGAGATCGAGGCGATTCTCGAACAAAAGCTCGTTTCCACCGCCGGAAGCGACGTCAAACAGGCCGGCGGTCTGGAGTCGATCGTCGCCATCTTAAACGGCGTCGACCGCGCGACCGAACGGACGATCCTCGAGTCGCTCGCGGAGCGCGATCCGGAACTCGTCGAGGAGATCAAAAAGCGGATGTTCATCTTCGAAGACATCGTCCTCCTCGACGACCGCTCCGTGCAGCGCGTCATCCGCGAGGTGGCCAACGAAGATCTGCTCCTGGCCCTCAAAACGGCGAGCGACGAAGTCAAGGCGCACATTTTCCGCAACATGTCGCAGCGCATGGCGGATACGTTCCGGGAGGAAATGGAGTACATGGGTCCGGTCCGCCTGCGCGACGTCGAAGAAGCGCAGCAGCGCATCGTCGCCGTCATTCGCCGCCTCGAAGAAGCCGGCGAAGTGATCGTCAGCCGCGGCGGAGGGGATGAGATCATTGTCTAGGGTGATCAAGCGCGCGCCGCTCGCGGCGGCTCCGATCGTCCTCGACCTTCCGCGCATTGAACGCGAAAGGCCGGCATCGAAGCCTTCGACGAAGTCGACGGGACCGGCCGGCGGCGCGGAAGGATCGGCCGAAAGCCATGCCGTGGCCGAGGAAGATGAAGCGCGCCGCGCGCTTTTCGCCGAACGCGAAGCGGTCTTGGAGGAAGCGCGAAGAGAGGCCGAGCGCCTGATCGACGAAGCCAGAGCGCGGGTCGAGCGCTTGGAAGCGGAAGCGCGAGAGCGGATCGACGCTCTGGCCCGGAGTCGGTTGACGGCGGCACAATCCGAAGGCTACGAACGCGGCTTTGCCGCCGGCGAGGCGGCCGGCCGCGCGGCCGGCGAGGCGGCCTATGCGGCGCGCCTTGAAGCGCTTCGCGCGGCGCAGGCGGCGCTGGAGGCGGAATACCGCGCCGCGTTGGAGGCGGCCGTGCCGGCGCTCATCCGCTTGAGCCTCGCCGCGGCGGAGCGGGTGATCCGCCGCCGTTTGAGCGACGATGCGGCGTGGGCGGCGTACGTGCAAGACGTCGTCCTGTCCTCCCCGCTGGTCGAGTCGGTGACGATCAGCGTTTCGCCGGACGATTATGCCCGCCTTCTCTGTCATCGCGCCGAGCTCGAGGCGGCGCTCCCCCCGCATCTCGTGCTTCGCCTGCTTCCCGACGCCGACGTCCGATCCGGGGTGCGGGTGACGACCGAAGCGGGCATCGTCGATGGGACGATCGAGCGGCAACTCGAACGGCTGGCGGCGGAACTTTTGGACGCGGCCGTAAACGTTCCGAAAGACGCGGGAGGCCATGCCCCGGAGGCGGGCGAAGCGGACGGAGGGCGTCGGGATGCCGGGACCGCCCGCGATGCGTAAGGCGCTCGAGGCGGCGCTCGCGCGCGCGGAGGCGGCGGTACGCGCATGGGACCCGTTGGAAATCCAAGGCGAAGTGCAGGAAGTGATCGGGCTCACCATCGTCTCCCGCGGTCCGAGCGTGCGGATCGGCGACGCGCTGACGATCCACTCGCGCGGCTTCGATGCGCCGATGCTCGCCGAGGCGGTCGGTTTTCGCCGCGGCGAGGTGCTGCTCATGCCGCTCGGTGCGCTCGGACACGTCGAACCCGGCGCACGTGTACGCTCGGAGGGCCGTCCGCTTACGATCACCGTCGGCGAGGCGCTCGTCGGCCGAGTGTTGGACGGACTCGGCCGGCCGCTCGACGGCGCGCCGCTTCCCCGCGGCGTTGCGCGCTCGGTCGAAAGCACCCCGCCGTCGCCGCTCGAACGGCCGCCGATCACCTCCCCGCTCGCCGTCGGCGTACGGGCCATCGACGGGCTGATCGCCGTCGGGCGCGGTCAACGGCTGGGCATTTTCGCCGGCAGCGGCGTCGGCAAGAGCACGCTCCTCGGGATGATCGCCCGCGGGACGCAGGCGGACGTGAACGTGATCGCCCTGATCGGTGAGCGCAGCCGCGAGGTGCGCGAGTTCATCGAGCGCGATCTGGGCGAAGCGGGCCTCAAGCGCTCCGTCATCGTCGCCGTGCCGAGCGATCAGCCGGCGCTTTTGCGCATGAAGGGCGCCTATGTGGCCACGGCCATCGCCGAGTATTTCCGCGATCTGGGCCGAGACGTCCTGCTCATGATGGACTCTCTCACCCGCTTCGCCCATGCGGCCCGCGAAGTGGGCCTGGCGGTCGGCGAACCGCCGACGACGAAAGGCTATCCGCCCTCGGTCTTCGGCCTTCTGCCGAAACTCATCGAACGCGCCGGGACGAGCGCGCGGGGATCGATCACCGCGTTTTACACCGTGCTGGTCGACGGTGACGATCTCACCGACCCGATCGCCGACGCCGCCCGCGGCATATTGGACGGCCACATTGTCTTGAGCCGCGCGCTGGCCAACCGGGGAATCTACCCGGCGATCGACGTTCTGGAGAGCACGAGCCGGTTGATGCGTGCCGTCGCGCCGCCGGACGTGATCGCGCTGGCGACGCGTTTTCGCGAGCTTTTGTCGGTTTACCGCCAGTCGGAAGATTTGATCTCCATCGGCGCCTATCGCAAAGGACATAACGCGCGCCTGGACGAAAGCCTGATGCGCAAAGAAGCGATGGATCGCTTTTTGAGACAAGGCGTGGACGAGCGCTCGTCGCTGGAGGAAACGCAGGCGATGCTCAGGGCCGTATTTGAGGAGTGAGTCCGATGTTCCCCCTCGAACGCTTGCGCACCTTGGCGGAACAAGAACAAAAGACGCGCGAATGGTTGCTGTGGCAAGCCGACAAGCGCGTCCACCAGGCCGAAGAGGCGCTGGAGTGCGCCGTCAAAACCCGCGACGCGGTCCATGAACAGCTGCTCATGATGGCCCGGGAGGGGCCCTCGATCACGCGCCTCTCCGCCGCGGCCGAACATTGGCGGCGGCTGGAAGCCGCCCGCAGGGTGCATCTTTCGACGCTGGCCAAGGCCCGGGCGGAGGCCGAAGCGCGCCGGGCCGAAGTCATGCAAAAACAGATCGAAGTCAAGATGTTCGATGCGCTCAAGGCGCGCTGGGAAGCCCAGGCGCGCCTGCTCACCCGGCACCGTGAGCAGCGTTTTTTCGATGAAGTGGCCGTCCAGCGCCATGCACGAACGCGAAGGGAGGGCGCGGACGATGGATGAGACGTCGCTTGAGGCAAGAGAGCCGTCGCGTTTCGAGTGGTTTGTCTATGTGGTGCTCATTCCGGGCTTTTTTGCGCTCGTCGTCGCCGGCGTGACGTTGGCCTTTTTCAACATCAACGTGCTCGACATCGGGCGTTCGCTCTACGAGGACGTGCGCGCCTGGGTGCGGCCCGGATCGTCCGGTGCCCCGGCAGTGTCCGAAACCGCCGCGCTGCGATCGGAACTCGAGCGCCTCCAACACGAATTGGCGCAAACGGCCGCCGCGCTCGCCGAGCGCGAAGCCAAGCTCGCCGCCGAGCAGCAGTCCAATGAGGCGTTGATGAAAGAGAACGCGGCGCTCAAAGAAGCGCTCGATGCCGCCAAAGCGCATGCCGATGAAGCGCTCGCCCGGGAGAAAGCGGTGGCGCGGGCGCTCTCGCAGCTTTCTCCGGCCAAGGCGGCGGACATCGTGGTGCTCCTCGATCCGGCGCTCGCCGTCGGCATCCTCACCCGGATGAACGCCGACGCGCAAGCCGCCCTCCTCGGCAAAATGCCGCCGGAGGCGGCGGCGAAGCTCGTCGCCGAGCTCGCCGGCGGAAGCCGAAGCGGTACCGACGAGGCCGTAAAGACGTTCGCTTTGACGCTCAAGGCGATGCCCCCCGAGGAGGCGGCGACGCTCATCGGGGGTCTCTGGCAAAAGCGTCAGGCCGATTCGGTGATCCGTGCGCTTGAGGCCATGGACGCCGATACGCGCGGGGCGATCCTCGCCAAGATGCCGACGGCGCTCGGGCGAGAGGTTGCCGCGCGTCTGGTCGGTCCCTAGCCGGCGGCTCTCCGGCCGTTCATCGTCCGGCGATCCGGGACGACATCCCGCAAAGGAGGTGATGAGATGGACCATACGGCGTATGCGTTGCGCCCCGGCGTGCCCGCCGGGCACCGGATGCCCGCCGGCCGGGCGGCTTTTGCCGTCGACGACGCTTCGCCGGTAGATGCGACCGCCGCTGAGTTCTGGTCGGCCCTCTGGGCGGCGTGGCTTTTGGCGAATGGGCAAGGCGATCGGATGGCCGAAACCGGACCCGACGCGGACACGATGGAACAGCCGGATTCGGGCAGAGCGGCGGTGTCCGCTTCCCTTTTCGTCTCCGACCCCACGTCCCGCGTACGACCGGCGGAGGGAGAGGCCGCGCGGATGTCGGAAGCCGTTCGGATGTCGGAAGCCGTTCGGATGTCGGAGGCCGTTCGGATGCCGGAGGGCGCCCGGGTGCCGCTTGCCGTCGGTGACGTCGACGGAGCGCCGGAAGGCGAAGCTCAAAACAATGTCTTGGACGGCATCGCCTTTGCGAAGGCGCAGGAAGCCGGGGAAGCGAAACTTTTGATGCCGCTGATGACGTCGGCCTTGATCGAACCAAACGGGCACGGCCGGCCGCCGGAGCGGCAAACGGCTTTGCCGCCGGTCTCGGCCGTTCAGGCGGCGGATGTTCGGCCGTCCGCCGCCACCGCCGAAGGCGCAACGGAGGAGGGCGGCCCCGTTCGTCCGCGCCCGGCGACGAGCGGCCCTTCCGCTGTCCTGTCTTTTCCGCAGAACGAAGCGGGACGCGGGGCCGAAGGGTCCCGTCAGGCGTCCGATGTGCTTACGGCCGAGGCGATTCAACGGCTGATCGAACGGCTTCAGGGCGCTTTTCGCGAGGCCGTCCGACCGGCACCCTACATGCAGGACGATGCGCCCGGCCGCGCGCCGTCCTTTTCGGCGGTTCGGCGGTTCGGCGGTGAGGGGGACCGTCTTGCGCCGGACGGGCAAGAACCGACGCTCCCTTTGCTCCAGCTGTTCCACCGTGCCGATCTCCTCACCCTGGCCAGCGACGTTCGTTCGCGCCTTCCGGCGCCGCTTGAAGCCTTGATCCAGCGCATCGTCTATACCGCCCGCGACGAGGGCTCGCATCGCCTTTCGCTGCGCCTCGTGCCGGAGTCGCTCGGGACGCTCGACGTTCAGATCGACGTCCGCGGGGCGCAGGTGGCCCTTTCGATCGTCGCCCACAGCGAGGCGGGCCGGCGCCTGATCGAAGCGCACATCGACCAATTGCGCGCGCAGCTTTTGGCCCAAGGGCTCGTCCTCGAACGGCTCACATTGGAGCGATCCGCCGAACTTTTGGCCCCGCGAAGCGCATTGGAGGTGGCGCCGGACGGCCGTCAAGGGGGCCGCGAACAGCCCTCCCGCGATCCGCGAAGGCGTCCGGAACGCCGGTCGGATCCGCTGTTTGCCGAGTTGATCGAGTGAGGCGCCCGGAAGCGCCGCTTGTTGCGCGCCGGACGGCACGATCTTCTCTGGAGCGGATCGAGGAAAATCACGTGAGCGGAGGTGATCCGATGACGGTCGTGTCCAATGCCGCCGCGGCTCCGTCTTCGACCGATGATGTGCTGCGGACGGCGCCGAAGACGCTGGGTCAGGACGATTTTTTGAAACTGTTCATCGCCGAGCTCAAATATCAAGATCCGCTGTCGCCGATGAACGACCGGGAGTTTATGGCCCAGCTCACCGCCTTTTCGACGTTGGAACAGCTCATCCAGCTGAACGCCAAAATCGCCGAAATGCAGCAGGCCATTTTGGCCATCCGGGATAAACTCGGGGGTACGCCTCCGGAACCCGGGCCCCAAACGGATCCGCCCATCGAAAACCAAGGAGGATGAAGGAAGATGCTGCGCTCCCTGTACACCGGGGTCTCCGGCATGCGCGGGTTCCAGACGAAGCTGGACGTGGTGTCGAACAACATCGCCAACGTGAACACCGTCGGCTTCAAGGCCGGCCGGGCGATGTTCGCCGACGTCTTGAGCCAGACGATCGCCGGCGTCACGGCGCCGGAAGAAGGGACCCGGGGCGGGGTGAACCCGATGCAGGTCGGCCTCGGGAGCAAGATCCGGTCGATCGACACGCTCTTTTCCCAGGGAAGCCCGATGATGACCGGCGCGACGACGGACCTCATGATCGACGGGAACGGCTTTTTCGCCGTGCAGGCACCGGATGAGACGGTCTACCTGACGCGGGCCGGAAACTTCCATATCGATGCGGCCCGCCAGCTGGTCACCGCGGACGGGCTTTTGGTGCTCGACGAAGGCGGCGGACCGATTCAGTTGGATGCCGACGTCGAAAGCTTTACCGTGGCCAAAGACGGGACGATCATTCAGGTGTTGAATGACGGGACGATCAACACCGACGTCCGCATCGGCATCGTCCGCGTCACCAACCCCGGCGGGCTGGAAAAAGTCGGCGACAACCGCTATCGATTGACGCCGAACGCCGATCAAGAGACGGATCCTCTCGCGCTGATCGGTCCGCCCGGCGAAGAAGGTCGCGGGGAGATCCTCTCCGGCTTCTTGGAAATGTCCAACGTCGATCTGACGACGGAATTCACGGAGATGATCATCGCCCAGCGCGGCTTCCAGGCGAACGCGCGCATCACGACGACATCGGATGAAGTGCTGCAGGAACTCGTCAACTTGAAACGCTGAGGGTGAGCTTCCCCCGGCGGGTCATCGGAGACAACGGCGGGCGGAGGTGGCGGCGTGATCGAACTCACCAGGCGGAGCGGTGAGACGTATTTTCTCAACCCGCTGCTCATCGAAACGGTAGAGGCGACGCCGGACACGGTGATCACGCTTGTGACCGGCAAAAAGCTTATCGTCAGAGAATCGGCCGCCGACGTCGTCCGGCGTTTTAACGAGGCGGTTCGCGCGTTAGGGGGGGGCGCGGCGACGTCGGCGATGCTCGGGAAGCATGCGTCGCCGCCGGAAGCCCCACAACAAGAACGAAGCGGAGAGTCGACGCCATGAGACAACGGCTCATCGGGTTGTCCATCATCCTCATCGTGGCCATCGGAATGCTGGCCATCGTCACCGTCGTGCTGTGGCGCTTCGTCTTTGCGCCGGCGGACACCTCGGCGCGCCCGGCGGTCGAAAGCGCTGCGGAGAAGATCAGCAAATACGCCAAATACAGCATCGAGACCGGCGATCTGACGACCGACCTCAAGGACAAGCGCTATATCCTGCTGAATCTCACGATCATGACCGATTCCAAAAAAGCGGCGGATACGCTGGAGGGTGCGCTGTTCATCGTGAAGCGGGAAGTCATCGGCGTCCTCTCCGAAATGACCTCCGACGAACTGTTCACCGAAGCCGGCGTCGCCGAGATGGAGCGCGCCGTCGCCGAACGGCTTCAGGCGTATCTCCCGGAAGGGCATATCGTCCAAGTCGCCACGACGAAAAAGGTCATCCAATAACCGTCCCGCCATTTGCGGAAAGGGGGACGCGGGATGAGCGATGTGCTGTCGCAAGAAGAGATCGACGCGCTTTTGGAGGCCCTCACCAGGGGCGAGATGAACGTTGAAGCGTTGAAAGAGGAAGAGACGTCGGGCCGGGTCCGGACGTACGATTTCAAGCGCGCGCTTCGTTTTTCCAAGGACCAGATTCGGTCGCTGACGCGCATCCACGAAAACTTCGCGCGCCTGCTTACGACGCAGTATTCGACGATCCTCCGCAGTTATATGCAGATTTCCGTCGCCTCGGTCGATCAGCTGCCCTATGAAGAGTTCATCCGTTCCGTCGCCGCCAGCACCATCGTCGGCGTCTACACCGCCGCGCCGCTGAAAGGCAACTTTTTGATCGAACTGTCGCCGACGCTCGCCTATGCCATGCTGGAGCGCATCTTGGGCGGTACCGGATCGCATCCCGTCGGCCGATACAACTGGACGGAGATTGAACAGAAGATCATCGAACGCCTGCTCCTTCGGGCGGCCAAAGTCTTCCGCGACTCGTGGCTGCAGATGATCGAGATCGATCCGCGGCTGGAAGACATTGAAACCAATCCCCAGTTTTTGCAGATCGTCTCGCCGAACGACATCGTCGCCGTGATTACGCTCGGCGCCAAAATCGGCGAGATGAGCGGAATGATCAACATCTGCCTGCCGCACGTGATGCTCGAACCGCTGATGAACAAATTGTCGGCGCGGCACATGTTGTCGACGGCCAAACGCGAACTGTCCGAAACGGAACGTCTCGCGATCGAAGCGCGCATCGTCAAAACGCCGGTTCCGGTGTCCGTCATCCTCGGGCAGGCGACGCTTTCGCTCGGCGAGTTGCTCGAGCTTTCCGTCGGCGACGTCATCCGTCTCGGCACGCGGCATGACGCACCGCTTGTCTTGTTCGTCGGGACGAAGCCAAAGTATTACGTCCGTGCCGGCCGATCGCGCAGGCGGCTGGCGGTCATCGTCGAACGGCCGGTCGAAGAGGAGGGGGAGGATGGCGGATTTGAACGACCGTGACATGCTCAGCCAGGAGGAAATCGACGCGCTCCTTCGGGCGGCTCAAGAAGGGGCGCCGCCGGAACCGTCGGCACCGGAGCAGGCCATGATCGGTGAACGCGGGGATGTTCGGCCCTCTCCGGACGGCGCGTCGACTGCCGACGAGCGGCATCGGTCCGCGGACGGACAGGACCGCTCGCTCGAGACGATCGAAGCCGACGTGTTGGGGGAGATCGGCAACATCAGCTTCGGTTCCGCCTCGACGGCGCTGTCGCAGATTTTAAACCAAAAGGTCGAAATCACCACGCCGTTCGTCGAAGTGATCGAGACGCGCGATTTTGAACAGTACTTTCCTTACCCGTTGGTCGCCGTGCTCGTCGATTATACGGAGGGATTAAGCGGGACGAACGCCCTCGTTTTGCGCGCCCGCGACGCGTCGATCATCGCCGACTTGATGATGGGCGGCGACGGCACGACGGCAAAAGAAGCGATCGATGATCTCGCTCTGTCGGCGATCCAGGAAGCGATGAACCAGATGATGGGTTCGGCGGCGACGGCGATGTCGCAAATTTTCGGCGGGCGGGTGAACATCTCTCCGCCGGTCGCGAAATTTGCGGACAAGCCGACGGAAGAAGCGCTCTTTCCGCTGTCCGCTGAAAAGACGCTTGTCCGCGTGGCGTTTCGTTTGAAAATCGGAACGCTCGTCGACTCCACGATCATGCAGCTGATCCCCGTTCCGTTTGCCAAAGGCTTGGTCGTACGGCTGATGAACGGAACGGCCTCGGATGCGGCGTCGGCGTCTCAAAGCCTTCCTCCGAGTGAACCGTCACCGTCATCTGCAGGATCCCCTCAAAGCGGGACATCGTCTGTCGATCGTCCGCTTCAGAACGCGAGTCGCTCTGCATCTCCGCGTGAGCAAAACGATCGCCTTACCGGCACCGGAGACGTGCAACCGGTCGTTTTTCCGGATCTCTCCGCGGCGCACGGCGGCGTAAGCGCCGAGCCGGACAACTTGAAGCTGCTCCTCGATGTGCCGCTCGAAGTGACCGTCGAGCTCGGCCGCACCAAGCGGTTGATTCGCGACATCTTGGCCTTGTCGCCGGGATCGATCGTCGAACTCGACAAACTGGCCGGGGAGCCGGTCGACATTTTGGTCAACCACAAGCTGATCGCGCGGGGCGAAGTGGTGGTCATCGACGAAAACTTCGGCGTCCGCGTCACGCAAATCGTAAGCGCCTGGGAACGTCTCGGCAGCATCGAGTAGAAGGACGGAGGTTGACGATGGCCAAGCGCATTCTCGTGGTAGACGACGCCGCCTTTATGCGGATGATGCTCAAGGACATTTTGACGAAAAACGGCTACGAAGTGGTCGGCGAAGCGCCGGATGGGGAAAAGGCCGTCGATATGTACAAGGAACTCAACCCCGATTTGGTGACGATGGACATCACGATGCCGGAGAAGGACGGCATCAGCGCGTTGAAAGAGATCAAAAGCCTTGACCCGTCGGCGAAGGTGATCATGTGCTCGGCCATGGGACAACAGGCGATGGTCATCGAAGCGATTCAAGCCGGTGCCAAAGATTTCATCGTGAAGCCCTTCCAGGCGGACCGCGTGCTGGAAGCCGTTCGCAAGGCCATCGGGTGATGGGCATGATCCGGCGGGCGGCGGCTACCGTCTGCAGTCTTTGCTTTTTGGTCGTCGTGCTCTTCCCGTCGCCTTTCGCCTTATCTCCGGGCAGCGCGCAGGCGGCGCCCGGTGCGCTCGCCGCGAAGGACGCCAAAGTGTCGGACTGGCTTAAGGAACCGTCGGAGGATGACGGAACGCCGAGAGATGCCGCTTCCGTCGGCGGTGCTTCCGCCCCGCGGGGGACCCGAGAAGATTCGCCGGCGAGCGCCTCTGACCGGAACGCGGCAAGCCGCTGGATGAATTTCGCGATCACGCTGATCATTCTCCTCTTGCTGCTTTTGGGACTGGCGTACGTCCTCCGTCGCCTGCGCATCAGCTGGACCGGCCGGACGGGAGAGGGGCTGCGCCTGATCGGGATGTTGCCGGTCGGCACCAACCGATCGGTCGCCCTCGTGGAAGTCGCCGGTCGACGCTACGTGCTCGGCGTGGGCGAGGCGATCACGCTCCTCGATCGTTTGCCCGACTGGCCCGACGAGGAGGCGCGCGAGCGGGCGCCGGAAGTGCGTTTATTCGGCGCGGAAGCGGCGCGTTCGTTCGATGAGGAAGATGCGTTCGGCGAGGAGCTCGATCGGCGTCTTCAGCGCCTAAGGGAAACGTCCGCCCGGATGAAGGAGCATCTTGACCGTATGACGGCTCCGGCCAAGTCCACGGCCTCGGCGGAAGGAGGGGTGGACGATGGACCTCGAAGCCCTGCTTAAGATGTGGTTCCCGGATGCACCGGCCCAAGGCCAGACGGCCCTCGGGCTTCTCATCGTTCTGACCGTGCTGTCGCTCGCGCCGGCGATCGTCGTCTTGATGACGAGTTTTACGCGCATCGTGGTCGTGCTCGCGTTTGTCCGGAGCGGCCTGGCGACGCAGCAGATCCCGCCGAATCAGGTGATCATCGGCTTGGCGCTGTTCATGACGGCATTCATCATGGCCCCGACGTTTCAGACGATGTACCAAGAAGCCTACGTGCCGTATGTCCAAGGAGAGATTACGGCGGATCAGGCGATCGACCGGGCGGTCGTGCCGCTTAAGGACTTCATGGCCAAATCGACGCGGCAAAAAGATCTGGCCCTCTTTCTGTCCTACGCCGGTCTGCCGCAGCCGAAGACACTGGACGACATCCCCCTCTCGGCGCTCGTCCCGGCGTATGTCTTGAGCGAACTTTCGACCGCGTTTCAGATGGGCTTTTTCCTCTATCTGCCGTTCATCGTCATCGATCTCGTCGTGGCGAGCCTGCTCATGGGCATGGGGATGATGATGCTGCCGCCGGTGATGGTCTCGCTGCCGTTTAAAATCCTGCTTTTTGTTCTCGTCGACGGCTGGGCGCTCGTCGTCGAGACGCTGCTCGCCTCGTTTGCGCGCTAGCGGAGCGGGACGAAGCGCTCTGGTCATCGACGGCGCGAGGCGCCGCGATCGAACACAGGAGATGACGGATGGGATTCGAAAGGGGGCGCGCGGATGACGCCGGAGACGGCGCTGTTCGTCGTCACGCGGGCGGTCGAAACGGTCCTGTGGTCGATCGCCTGGCCGCTCGGCATCGGCCTCGCCGTGGGCCTCGTGGTGAGCATCCTGCAGGCGACGACGCAGATTCAGGAACAAACGTTGGCCTTTATCCCGAAGATCATCGCCATCCTGCTGGCCGTCGTCTGGTTCGGCAAGTCGATTCTCACGCTGCTCATGGATTTTACGCGTCTGATGTTCGAGATGGCCCGCGGGGTGGTCGGCGGATGAACGCGCCGCTTGCGGATACGCTCGCTTACGCCGTCCTCGTCACGGTGCGCCTCGCGGCTTTTTTCCTGGTCGCCACGCCGTTTAATCTGCGCGGATTTCCGATCATCGGCAAGCTCGGCCTGGCGCTCTTGATCGCCCTGCTCGTCGTCCCGGCGCGCCCGGAACGCGGCGCCGTCACGGAGGCGATGTTCCCGCTCGCCGTCCTGTCCGCCGTCTTTACCGGTCTTTTGCTCGGGTTTGCCGTGCAGGTGTTTTTCGCCTTGTTCGAGACGGCCGGCGGGCTCATCGACTATCAGATGGGGATGGCCATCGTGAGCGTCATCGATCCGGCCACCGGCGCCGGGCAACCGATCATCGGCCAGCTCAAGACGCTGTTCGCCCTGTTCGTCTTCTTCGTCTCCGGCGCCCACCGGACCTTGATCGCCGCCGTGCTGAAAAGCTTTGATACGCTTGCGGTCGAGCGGGTGTTGTCGATCGACGGCCCGCTGATCCCCCGCCTGGTCGACTGGGCGGCGCAGACGTTCGTCTTCGGATTTCTGTTCGCCGCACCGATCGTCGCCGTGCTGTTCATCCTCGATGTGGCCATCGCGCTGCTTTCCCGGGCCGTGCCGCAGATGAACGTGTTCGTCGTCGGTTTGCCGCTTAAAATCATCGTCGCGCACCTCGCGCTTTTGGCCTTCCTCGGCGGATTGGCGCTGGCCTTGGAACCGCTGTTCGACCGGTTGACGGCGGCCGTGTTGGAGCTGCCGCTGGGGGTGGGCGGATGACGGAATCGGAGCGGATGGGGGTGCGCCCGGCCATCCGGCGTTATCCGGTCGCCTTGCAGTTTTTTGCGGAAGAAAAGACGGAGCCGGCGACGCCGTACAAAAAACGGGAAGCGCGAAAACGCGGGCAAGTCGCCCGCAGCCTGGAAGTGTCGCAGGCGCTCGTGCTCTTCGCCGGTACGTTGATCTTGTGGCTGCTCGGGAATCGGATCAAGGTCCAACTGCTGGACGTTTTTCGTCGGGCGTCGGAGCAGGCGCCCGGGATGCCGCTCGACGTCGACGGGGTGTATGCGACGTTCACCGACGTTTTCGGCGGCGTGTGGCCGTGGATGTTCATTGTGTTCGGGGCGTTTTGGCTGGCCGCGTTTTTCGGGCAATACGTGCAGATCGGCAGCCTGCTCTCCGTCGAACCGCTCGTTCCCAAACTGTCCCGCATCAACCCCATAAGCGGCCTGAAGCGGATGTTCGGCCTTCGGGCGCTGGTCGATCTCGGCAAGGCGCTCTTCAAATTCGTCCTCACGGGCGCCGTGCTGATCGTCCTGCTTCGCGGAGAGATGCCGCGCCTTGCCGTGCTCACCCGGCTTTCGCCGTCCCAGGTGGCGCAGGCGGTGTCGGGGATCGTGCTTAAGCTCTTGTTTGCCGTCGCGCTGTTGTCGCTCGTCATCGCCGCCTTCGATTATGCGTTTCAGCGTTTTGAGTACGGCCGAAACCTCCGCATGACCAAGCAGGAAGTCAAGGACGAATGGAAAAAAACCGAAGGCGATCCGCTGGTCAAAAGCCGCCAGCGCCGCCGTCGCCGGGAGCTTGCCCTGCGGCGGATGATGCTCGAGGTGCCCTCGGCCGACGTCGTCATCACCAACCCGACGCACGTCGCCGTGGCGCTTCGTTACGATGCGCTGCGCGACGAGGCGCCGCGGGTCGTGGCCAAGGGGCTGGATTTTATGGCGCTGCGCATTCGCACGGTCGCCGAGCGAAGCGGCGTGACGATCGTGGAAAACCCGCCGCTCGCCCGCGCCTTGTACCGGGACGTGCCCATCGGCGGGACCGTTCCGCCGGCGTTTTTCCGCGCGGTGGCCGAGGTGCTCGCGTTTGTTTATCGAAAAGAGGGACGCACGTTCGGCGCTCGTTCCGGCGATCGCCGATGAAGGCGCTTGAGCGGACAGGGAACCGGGGAGGTGAAAGGCGTTGTCGAGGCAGCTCGCACTGTTTGTCGGCGTCATCGGCATCGTGCTGATGATGGTCGTTCCGCTTCCGCCGATGGTCCTCGACTTCTTGATCTTGGTGAACATCTCCGTCTCCCTCATCGTCCTGCTCGTCGCCTTGAACACCAAGGCGCCGCTCGACTTTTCCGTGTTTCCGACGCTTTTGCTCATCACCACCTTGTTTCGTTTGGCGCTCAACGTCTCCACGACGCGATCGATCCTGGGCAAGATGACCGGCGGTGAAGTGATCCACGCGTTCGGCAGCTTCGTCGTCGGCGGAGAACCGGTCGTCGGCCTCATCGTCTTTTTGATCCTCGTCATCATTCAGTTCCTCGTCATCACCAAAGGGGCCGAACGCGTCGCCGAGGTCGCCGCCCGTTTCACGCTCGACGCCATGCCCGGAAAGCAGATGGCCATCGACGCCGATCTGAACGCCGGGATCATCGACGATGCCGAAGCGCGCCGGCGGCGTGCCGAGGTGGAGCGGGAAGCCGATTTTTACGGGGCGATGGACGGCGCGAGCAAGTTCGTCAAGGGCGACGCCATCGCGGCGATGCTCATCCTCGCCATCAACATCGTCGGCGGACTCATCATCGGCATGGTCATCCACGGCAAATCGTTCGCCGAAGCGGCGAGCATCTACACCGTGCTGTCCGTCGGCGAAGGGCTCGTGGCGCAGATCCCGGCGCTGTTCGTCTCCACCGCGACCGGCGTCATCGTCACCCGCGCCGCATCCGGCGAGGGCTTAAGCGCGGAGCTGACCGAACAGTTGTTGAGCTATCCGGCGCTGCTCTACATCGTCGCCGCCATCCTGCTCCTTCTGGGGCTTTTGACGCCGATCCCCTTTCTCGTTTCCGGCTCGCTTGCGGGCGTCATCGCCTTCGGCGCCTACCGCATCGATCGGGCGTCCAAAGCTCCGCCTCCGCCGCCGCCCGAGGCGACCTCTCCGGCGCCGCAGACGACGCCGGAGAGCGCCCTCAGCCTGATCGACATGGAGCCGATCGAATTTGAATTCGGTTATGCCTTGATCCCCCTCGCCGATCCGAAGCAAGGCGGGGATCTCATGGACCGCATGCTGTTCATCCGCCGGCAGATGGCGCTCGAGCTCGGTTTTATCGTGCCGACGATCCGCCTCCGCGACAATCTGCAGCTTAAACCGAACGCCTACGTGATCAAAATCCGCGGCGCGCTCGTCGGACGCGGGGAAGTCCAGCCGGACCGACTGCTCGCCGTCGGCGGCGAAGAGATCGAGGCGCTGTACGGGACGCGGACGGTCGACCCGACGTTCGGCCTTCCGGCGGTGTGGATCGACGCCAAGGACCGCGATTTTGCCGAGCTTAAAGGATTTACGGTGGTCGATCCGTCGAACGTCATCGCCACCCATCTTACCGAGCTCATCAAGCGGCACGCGCATGAGCTGTTGGGCCGCGACGAGACGAAGGCGCTCGTCGAGCACGTCCGAAAATCCCACCCGGCGCTCGTCGACGATCTTCTGGGGGTGCTCGGCATCGGCGAGATCCAGAAAGTGCTCGCCCAGCTCCTTCGGGAGCGCCTTTCGATCCGCAATCTCCCGAGGATCTTCGAGGCGTTGGCGGATCACGGCACGCGGGTCAAAGATCCCGGGCTGCTCACGGAGTTCGTCCGCCAGGCGCTCGCCCGGCAGATCACGGCGCAATTCGTGCGGGAGAAGGAAGCGCTCAGGGTCATCCACCTCGGACCGGACGTGGAGCAGAAAATTTTGGACCACGTGCAGCGGACGGATTTCGGCGATTATGTGGCCCTCCCGCCGGAGGACATCGAGGCCCTCTATCGCCGCTTAAGCGAAGCCAAAAAGCCGTTCGAGGCGGTCGGCGAAACGCCGATCGTGCTCACCTCACCGGGTGTGCGGCGCTATGTGTACGATCTTTTGGCCCGACTGTTTCCGGGGTGGGTCGTGCTCTCCTACAATGAGCTCGAACCGACGGTCGAAATACAAACGGTCAGCGTGGTGACGGTGTCATGAGGCTGAAAGAGTTCATCGGGGCGACGGAAGCGGAGGCGATCGAGCGCGTGCGGGCGGAGTGGGGCGATCGGGCGATCATTCTCTCGTCCCGGCGCGAAAGGCCGGGCGGCCTCTTCGGGTGGTTTCGGCGCAAAACGGTCGTCGTCGTTGCCGCTTACGACGGAGAGCCGGAAGGCGGCGCGCTCGCCCCCGTGCCGAGCGGCACGGACGAACGGGCGACGGATGATCGCCTGACGGGTCCGGGCGGTGCGGGGTCCCGCGTTTCGGCGGTACGCGCGGCGGTCATGCGCGACGCGGACGGCGGCCTTTTGGAGGCGCGTCGTACGGCGCTCCTCGAAATCTTGGAGCAGTCGCGCCGGCGGACGGAGCGCGCGGCGATCGACGGCGCGCCGTCGGTGCCCTTCGCCGCCAAGGTTCGACCGTCGCCCGCCCGGTCTCCGGGCGGCGGGAAGGACGAGCGTTCGGAAGCGACGCCTGCTCACGAATCGCCGGATGAGACGCTCGTCATGTTGCGGACGGCTCTGGAGGGCGTCTTCGACGGGCGGCGCGGTCCCTATGTGCGCGCCTTCTGGCCGCTCGCCGATGCGCTTCGGGCGCACGGCGTCGAGCCGCGGTGGATCGGCAAGCTGCACGACGCCGTACTTCGTAGGCGGCCGGAAGCGGCCGCCGATGCGGCAAAGATGCGCCAGGCGGCGGCCCACATGCTCACCGGGTGGCTTCGGCGCAAGGTGGGCGTTCCGAAGCGTGCGCCGCGCCTGATCGTGCTCGTCGGCCCGACGGGCGTCGGGAAGACGACGACGGCGGCCAAACTTTCGGCGCGCTTGACGCTTCAGGGCGACGGGAAGACGGCGCTCATCACCGCCGATACGTACCGCATCGCCGCCGTCGAGCAACTGCGCACGTATGCGGAGATCATGGACGTGCCGTTTGCCGTCGTCTACACTCCGGAAGAAGCCGAAGCGCGGGCGCGTCGGGCGCTCGGGGAAGGGCGGACGGTGTTCGTCGACACGGCGGGACGCAATTATCGCGACGACGTTACGCTTTCGGAACTTCGCCCCTATGTGGAGCGGCTGATTGGACTGGACGCCTCAGCCCTCCCGTTGCTTACGCTCGCCTTGACGCACACCTGGGAGGACAATGCCCGGCTCATCGAGCGCTTTCTTCCGCTCGGCGTCGACGCCCTCGTCTTTACGAAATACGACGAAGCGGCGCGCCTCGGGCAGATCATCAACGCCGCCTTGCGTTATCCGGTGCGCGCCGTGTACGTGACCGACGGGCAGAACGTCCCGGACGACCTGCGGGCGCTCGACGCCGAATGGCTTGTACGGACGGCCGTCGGGGGGGACGCGTCATGAACGATCAGGCGGCTTCGCTCCGGGCACGGATGGCCGAACGCTTGAGCGCTCAGGCCGCCGCAGGCGCGAATGGCCATGCCCGTCCGCTGCTTTCCCTGGCGATCGCCAGCGGCAAAGGCGGCGTCGGCAAATCGCACCTCGCGATCGGGTTGGCGTATGCCCTGTCCGCGCTCGGCGCCCGGGTGGTGGTCATCGATGTCGATTTTGGTTTTGCCAACGTCGACGTGCTGTTGGGAAAGCGCCCCAGAGCCACGTTGGCCGATGTCGCGTACGGCCGTGCGGCGCTTCACGAAGCGGTGACGGCGGTGACCGACGGCTTCGACATGGTCGCCGGCATCGCCGACGCCGAAGGACTGAAGGAAGGCGACGAACGCGCGCTGGTCGGGCGTTTGATCGCCGCGCTTTCGACGTTGGATGCGCGCTATGACTTTGTCTTGTTCGATTTCGGCGCCGGGCTCCACCGAGCGGCCCAGCGACTGCTTCAGGCCGTCGACCGCGTGCTCATCGTGCTCAATTCGGACGTCGCCGCGATGGTCGACGCTTATGCACTGTATAAGTGGCTGGTCCAAAACGGGCAAGCCAACGTCAGTCTGGTCGCCAATCGGGTGCCGGACGCCTCCGGCGGCGGGGCGTTGATCGAACGGTTTGCGCGTATCGCCGAGCGATACCTGGGCCAAAGACCGCACGGACTCGGCGTGATCCGGGAGGACGCCCATCTGTTGCACGCCGCACGCCACGGGCGGTCGCCGTTTCCGCTCCCCGCCAAGGCTGTGGCGGCGCGCGATCTCGCGCAACTCGCCGTGCGGCTCGTACTCTTGGCGCGAGCGGGCGGAGCGGCGGGAGACCATAAGGATCCGCCGGGCCGATCCCTTTCACGGCAGGGGATGAGAGGCGTCATTGCGCGGCTTCGCGAGCGGCTTTTTTCCTGAGCGCCCCGAGGCCGCGAAGGAGGGCAGGAAATGGATATCGGAGATTATTTGAGCATGTTTCTCGATGAGTCGCGCGAAAACATCGACCTCATCAACCGCGAACTGCTCGCGTTGGAACAAGATCCGAAGAATATCGAAGCGGTCAAGGAACTGTTTAGGGCGGCGCATACGCTCAAAGGCATGTCGGCGACGATGGGCTTCGGCCGTTTGGCCGAACTGACGCATGAATTGGAGAGCGCGCTCGATCCGGTGCGCAGCGGTGAACGCACGCTCAGGGAAGACGACGTCGACGTGTTGCTTCGGGCTACCGACCGCATGGAGCAAATGCTCAAGGCGATCGAAGAAGGAAGGGGCGATGAGGGGGAGATCGGCGATCTGATCGAAGCGCTTGGGCGCCTTGGGGATGATGAAGAGGCCGCCGTCGGCCGATCGCCGGCCGCGGCAACTCGACACGGCGGGAACGATGATGATGACGACGACTACGACTACGACGGTTACCAACGGGAGATCATCCGCCAGGCGCTCGCGCAGGGATTGAACGTCTATCGCGTACGCGTGACGCTCAGGCACGGCACGCTGATGGCCGGCGCCCGCGCTTTTATGGTCTATCAGGCCTTGGAATCGTTCGGCGAGATCCTGCACAGCGCGCCGCCCGTCGATGATTTGGAGCAAGAGCGCTTTGACCGCTCGTTCGTGCTCACCGTGAGCACCCGAGCGGCCGAGGCGGACGTTGTCGCCGCGGTTCAGAACATCACCGACGTCGAAGCGGTGTCCGTCGCCGCTTTGACCCGAACGGCTCAAAAGGGCGCAGCGGCATCCGCAAGCGGCGTGCCGGCGCTTTTGATCGATCGTTTTTCCGATTATGAAGCCCATCATCGGCATGTGTTCGCCGAAGCCCGGCGTTTGGGAAAACGCATCCTGCGCTTGACGGTGACGCTGGGTCCGGGCGTGTTGCTCAAAGGCGCGCGGGCCTATATGGTCTATCAGGCGTTGGAGGGATTTGGAGAAGTTCTGCACAGTGCCCCGCCGATGGACGATCTGGAAGAGGGCCGCTTTGAACGGGTGTTTGCGCTCACGGTGAGCACGGGCGGCGCTCCGGAGGCGATTTTGGACGCCGTCCGGAACATCTCGGAAATCCAAGCGGTCGACCTCGTTGAGATCGTGCCGGATCGGGAGGCGGCGCCGGAAGCGGCGTCGATGGCCCGGGAGGAGGTCGCGGCGACGGCCGAGGCGCGGGCGAACGCCTCCTCGGCCAACAACCCGGCTCAAAACGTCAGGCGTGCCGTACACAAGATGATCCGCGTCGACGCCGATCGCTTGGAAAAGCTGATGAACTTGTTCAGCGAATTGGTCATCGATCGCGGTCGCCTGGAAGTGATCGCCCAGGGGCTGGGACATCAGGGGCTGCTCGAGATCGTCGAGCATATGAGCCGCATCAGCGGAGAACTGCAAAATCTCGTCTTGTCGATCCGGATGGTGAGCGTGGAAAGCGTGTTCAACCGTTTTCCGCGCATGGTGCGCGACGTGGCCAGGGAGCTCGGGAAATCGGTCCATCTCGTCGTCCGCGGCGAAGAGACGGAACTCGACCGCACGGTCGTAGACGAAATCGGCGATCCGATCATGCACCTCGTCCGGAACGCCGTCGACCATGGACTGGAATCCGAAGCGGAGCGCAAGGCGAAGGGCAAACCGCCGGTGGGAACGGTGGAGCTCGTCGCGTATCCGAGCGGCAACAACGTGTACATCGAAGTGCGCGACGACGGGCGGGGCATCGACCGCGACAAGGTGCTGAAGAAAGCGATCGAACGCGGGCTCGTCCGCCCGGAAGAGGCGAGGGAGATGCGCGACGGGGCCGTCTATCAGTTGCTCTTTCACCCCGGCTTCAGCACGGCGGACGTCGTCACCGACATTTCCGGCCGCGGCGTCGGGTTGGACGTGGTGAAGAACAAGATCGAATCGCTCGGCGGGCGGGTCGCCGTTTTCTCCAAACCGGGCGAAGGGACGATCTTTCGCATTCAGCTGCCGCTCACGCTGTCGATCCTCTTCGCCATGCTCGTCGACATCGGCGGC
This sequence comes from Hydrogenibacillus sp., assembly GCA_014896255.1. Lineage (GTDB taxonomy): Bacteria > Bacillota > Bacilli > Thermicanales > DSM-22653 > Hydrogenibacillus. Next base: position 45,171 of record JADBKT010000001.1, on the reverse strand, counting down.
GAGACGTATGCCCTGCCGATCGCCGATCTCCTCGAGACCATCGCCGTTCCTCCGGAATCGGTACGGACGGTCCATCTTCAGCCGGTCATCGATCTTCGGGGGACGATCATTCCGCTCGTCGACGGCCGCAGCTTTTTCCGGACGACCGCTCCGCCGCGCCTCGGTACGCACGGCGTGCACCCAAAGGTCACGGACGGCAAAGAGGCGGGAGAACCGACGGCGCTGTATGTCGCCGTGATCAAGAAGAACGAGCGCCATGTCGGCCTCGTTGTCGACCGGTTCATCGGCCAACAGGAGATCGTCCTCAAATCGCTCGGCGCTTATTTGAAGCGGATCACCACGTTTTTGGGGGCGACGATCTTGGGCGACGGCCGTGTGGCCCTGGTCGTCGAGCCGTCCGCCTTTTTCGAAGGGGCGTCGAAAGGGACGTTGGTCGTCTGAGAAGAGGCGTGCGGAGGCGTGCACCCAGTGACAGGAGGGAATTTAAGGATGTTCGAACCTGGGATGGAATCGGACAAAAGCACCGATCTGAAAGTGATCGTCTTCGCCCTCGGCGAGGAACGGTATGCGGTCGACGTACAGCATGTGGAGTCCATCGAGCGGCTCACGGACATCACGCGCGTGCCGGAGGCGCCGCCGTACGTCAAGGGCGTGATCAACCTGCGGGGGGTCGTCACGCCGGTCGTCGATCTTCGGATGAAGCTCGGCGTCACGGCCAAGCCGTTTGACGCGGAAACGCGCATTTTGATCGTGCGCGTCGGGGATCTGCACGTGGGACTCATCGTCGACCGCGCCGACGATGTCGTCGATCTGCCGCCGTCGGCGGTCGTGCCGCCGCCGGAGGTGGTGACGACCGTTCGCTCGACGTACGTGGAAGGGATTGCGCATCTGGGCGAATCGCTCGTCGTGCTGCTCAATTTGACGCGCGTGCTGAGCGATGAAGAGCGCGAAGCCGTCCAGCGCATCGAGGGGTAACTCGAAGATGCGCCCGTTTTCCGCGTTCGAACTGGACGTCTTGCGCGAGATCGGCAACATCGGTGCGGCGCACGCCACGACGTCGCTGTCCAAGCTGACCGGTACGCGCGTCGACATGTCCGTTCCGGTGGCCCGCGTGCTCTCGTTCGCCGAAATCGGCATGCTGATCGGCGAAGAGACCGTGTATGCGGCGACTTTCCTGTTGTTTGACGGCGAGCTTAAGGGGAGCATCGTCCTGTTGTTTCGCCCCGAGGCGGCCAAAGCGCTTTTGCGTTTGCTGTTGCCCGGCGTCGTCGACGACGAGAGGCCCTCCTTTACAGAGCTGGAATGGTCCGCGCTGCAGGAAATCGGCAATATTTTGGCCGGATCGTATTTGTCGGCGCTCTCCGATTTGACGGGTCTCAAGGTGAGCCCGAGCGTTCCGGGCGTCGCTTTGGACATGGGGCCATCGATCCTCGTCTACGGCCTTCTGGAGGCCGGACGGGTCAGCGATCACGCCGTCGTCATTGATGCGCGATTATACGGATCGGGGCAATCGATCGGCGGGCAGCTGTTCCTCCTCCCGGCGCCGGACGCTTTGGCCGCGTTATTCCAAGCGTTAGGGGTTCAAGCGCATGGACGTGATTAGAGTCGGCATCGCCGATCTTGCCGCCGCCGCGGCGCCCGGACGGATCCGCACCGCCGGGCTCGGCTCCTGTGTCGGCATCGTGTTGTATGACGGGCGGCACAAAATCGGCGGGATGGCGCACATTATGCTGCCGGACTCCGGCCAAGCCCGCGGAGACGTTCAGGCGGCGAAATTCGCCGATACGGCGGTACCGGAGCTCATCCGGCGGATGGAAGCGCTCGGCGCTCACCGCTCGCGCCTGGTGGCCAAACTGGCCGGCGGCGCGCACATGTTCCAACAGGTCAGAAGTGAAGCGCTCAAAATCGGTGAACGCAACGTCGAAGCGGCGCGCGCCGCCCTGCGCGCGCATGACATCCCGATCCTCGCCGAGGACACCGGCGGCACCCTCGGACGCACGATCGAGCTGGATCTCGAGGACGGCACGCTCTACGTCCGTACCGCGCAGAACGGCGAGCAAGCCTTGTAGGCGCGAGCGTTACCACGCCGAAGGAGGGAGAATCATGAGCCGCCACCGCACCGCCCACGAGGGATTGGAACAGCTTTGGCGTGAGTACAAGGCGAGCGGCGCCCGAACGCTTGAAAATGTCCTCGTCGAACGTTACGCTTACCTTGTCGAACGCGTCGTCCGCCGCATGGGCAGTCGTTTCGCCGCGCACGTCGAACCGGAAGAGCTTAAGAGCTTCGGTCTCGTCGGCTTGATGGACGCGGTGCGCAAATATGACCCCGCTCGGGGGCTCAAGTTTGTGACTTATGCGCTCTGGCGCATCCGCGGCGCGATCTACGACGGCCTGCGCGCCGGCGATAGCTTGCCGCGCAGCACGCGGGAGCAGATCAAGCGCTACGAAGAGGCCCGCTCGCGGCTGGAGCAGAGCACCCTCGCACACGCCGTCGACGCTCGGGTGGCGGAGGAGGCGGGGCTTTCGCTCGCCCAGATCGACGAACTGAAGCGTCGGCGTTCGGCCGCGTACGGCGCCCACGGGGCGGGGAGCGAGGCGGAAGAGGAGGACCTGTTGGAGTCGATCGCCGATCCCGATGCGCCGAACCCGGAAGCGCACGGCGAACGGGCGGAGCTCGCCCGCGCGCTCGCCGCGGCGATCGCGACGCTCCCGGAAAAAGAACGCCTCGTCTTGACGCTGTTCTATTACGAGGGCTTGTCGTTCAGCGAAGTGGCCGGCGTGCTCGAGCTGTCGCCTTCGCGCATCTCGCAGTTGCATACGCAGGCGCTCAAGCGCCTGCGGCCGCTCCTCGTCCCTTGGGTGGAAGGAGGGGAATACGGATGAACTTGCGCCTGATCGAATTGGAAGTGGCTCTCCCCCGCACCTTCGAGGCGGGGGCGGAACGGCAGGCGGGTGAAACGGCAGCCGCCGCACAGGCCGGCGAGGTCGCGCGCGCTTCCGCCGTGAAGCGGGAAAAGGAAACGCGATCGGTGCGTGAAGTGCATCAAGCGGGGCTTTTTTCCCCGCCCTTGCGTTCATCGACCGCGGGCGAAACGAAAGGCGGGCGGTTCGATGTCCGCCTTTAGCGCGTTTGTCCTGGCCTTCTTCGCCATGTTGTCGTCCCTGGTCGCTTTGGCGCTGGCGGTGCGCGCCGCCCGCGGCGCGGGGTCGGCTGCCCGCGAGGCCGTTTATGCGGGCGGGAAACGCCGTTCAAGCGGCCGCGCGTCGACCGCGGAGGCGCCGGAGCGCGGATCGGCGGACGGCGTCGCGCTGTCGTCGGCGGACGTCTTGCGCCTGTTCCAGGCCCTCGACGAACTGAATGAGGTGCTGCTCCTGCTGGAAGAACAAAACCGTGCGCTCCTCGAGGCCGTCTGGCGCGACGGGCGGAGCGCGGCGGAAAGACCGCAAGTCCGGACGGACGGCGATCCGAGCGGCGGGGCGGTCCCGACGTCCGGCGGAGAGATGCCGCTCGGGCCAGCGGGCGCCGGTCCCGGCGACGATTGGCGCCGGTACGCCCGCGCTCGGCTTCAGGCGGGCGGATCGCCGGAAGACGTCGCCCGCGAACTCGGCCGCGGGGTACACGAGGTGACCCTGCTCCAGTCCTTGGAAGGCCGCGGTCATCGTCCTCCCGACATGACGGACGCTTCCAGGGCCGGAGGCGGGCAGGATGCCTAAGCGGCCGGCGGCGTTATGCCGCATCGCCGCCCTTGCGCGGTACGGTTGAACTTAAGCGGCGGTTGTGTTATAGTATTTAGCGGCTTACCACTACCGCACGCTTCCGGATGCCCGTGGGGTGCCGCGACAGCGGTCGAACGGGCGGCAAAGGAAGCGGAGGGCAAACCCTTCAAAGGAGGACCATCATGTCGATCGTATCGATGAAACAACTGCTCGAGTCCGGCGTGCACTTCGGGCATCAGACGCGCCGTTGGAATCCGAAGATGGCGAAGTACATCTTCACCGAGCGCAACGGCATCTACATCATCGACCTGCAAAAGACGGTGCGCAAGATGGAAGAAGCGTACCGTTTCGTGCGTCAGCTCGCCGAAGAGGGCGGAACGATTCTCTTCGTCGGCACGAAAAAGCAGGCGCAGGAAGCGATTCGCGAAGAAGCGGAACGCGCCGGCATGTTCTACGTCAACCACCGCTGGCTCGGCGGGACGCTCACCAACTTCGCGACGATTCAAAAGCGCGTCGCCCGCCTCAAGGAATTGGAAAAGATGGAGACGGACGGCACGTTTGACGTCCTGCCGAAAAAAGAAGTGAACCTTCTGCGCAAGGAAAAAGAACGGCTGGAAAAGTTTCTGGGCGGCATCAAAGAGATGAAACGCCTGCCCGACGCCGTCTACATCGTCGATCCGCGCAAGGAGCGCATCGCCGTGCAGGAGGCGCGCAAGCTCGGCATCCCGATCGTCGCCATCGTCGATACGAACTGCGATCCGGAAGAAATCGACCATGTCATCCCCGGCAACGACGACGCCATTCGCGCCGTCCGCCTGATCACGAGCAAAATCGCCGACGCCGTCTTGGAAGGCCGCCAGGGGACGCAAGTGAGCGACGCGGCGGGGGCGCCGGAGGGCGAAGATCCGACCGCCTCCGCGGCGGACGCCGGTTGGGACGCCGCGGAGGCGGTCGAAGACGAGAGCGCGGCGCACGGCGCCTGAGCGGATCTCGTATAGGCAAGAGGAGGGTGGAGGGAAGCCCCTGCCACCCTTTTTTAGAGGAATGGGTCAAATACCACCTGTCTTCAAACCGAGTGGAGGGACGAACATGGCGATCACGGCCGATATGGTCAAAGAACTGCGCGAACGCACCGGCGCCGGGATGATGGACTGCAAAAAGGCGCTCACGGAAGCGAACGGCGACATGGAGCGCGCCGTCCAGATTTTACGCGAGCGGGGCATGGCCGCGGCGCAGAAAAAAGCCGGGCGCATCGCCGCCGAAGGCATCGTCGAAAGCTACATCCACGGCGGCGGGCGGATCGGCGTGCTCGTCGAAGTGAACTGCGAGACGGACTTTGTCGCCAAAAACGACGATTTCCGTGCCTTCGCCCGGGAGATCGCGATGCAGATCGCGGCCTACGCGCCGAAATACGTCTCCCGCGCAGACGTGCCGGAAGACGTCGTCGCCCAAGAAAAAGCGGTCTACCGCCAGCAAGCCTTGAACGAAGGCAAGCCGGAACACGTCGTCGACAAGATCGTCGACGGGCGGCTCAACAATTTCTATAAAGAAGTCTGCCTGCTCGAGCAGCCGTACATCAAAGACGGCGACAAGACGGTCGAGCAGCTGTTGAACGAACACATCGCCAAAATCGGCGAAAAGATCGTCATCCGCCGTTTTGTCCGCTATGAGCTCGGCGAAGGCCTCGAAAAGCGACGGGACGACTTTGCCCAAGAAGTGATGCGTCAGGCGAAGGGCGTCTGATGGACGGCCTTCGGGAGGGAGCGCCATGGACAAACCCGTCTACCGCCGGGTGGTCTTGAAGCTGAGCGGCGAGGCGCTGGCCGGCGGGCGCGGTTACGGTCTGGACGCGGAAGTGCTCGGATCCGTCGCGCGGCAGATCCAGGCGGTGCACGCGCTCGGCGTCGAAGTCGCCGTCGTCGTCGGCGGGGGGAACATCTGGCGCGGGATCTCCGGTTCCCGGGAGGGGATCGACCGTGCCACCGCCGACTATATGGGCATGCTGGCGACGGTGATGAACGCCCTGGCGCTGCAGGACGCCCTGGAGAAGATCGGCGTGCCGACGCGCGTGCAGACGTCGATCGAGATGCGCCAGGTCGCCGAGCCGTACATTCGCCGACGCGCCATACGCCACTTGGAAAAAGGGCGCATCGTCATCTTTGCCGCCGGTACCGGCAATCCGTATTTTTCCACGGACACGGCGGCCGCGTTGCGCGCCGCGGAGATCGAAGCGGACGTCATTCTGATGGCCAAAAACAAGGTCAACGGCGTCTATTCCGCCGATCCGCTCGTTAACGCCGACGCCGAGAAATACGACCGGCTGACGTATCTCGATCTGCTCAACCTGGGCCTCGGGGTGATGGACGCCACGGCGTCGTCGCTGTGCATGGACAACAACATTCCGATCATCGTCTTTTCGATCCGCGAACCGGACAATATCAAGCGCGTCGTCCTCGGAGAAGCGATCGGCACGTACATAGGGGGGGATCCCGACCATGCATCCGGCGATCGAACAGGCGCGGGAGAAGATGGAAAAAGCGCTCAGCGTGCTTAAGCAGGAGCTTGCCGCCGTCCGCGCCGGCCGGGCCAACCCGGCGATGGTGGAAAAGGTGACCGTTTCCTATTACGGTACGGATGTTCCGCTCCATCAGGTGGCGAGCATCACCGTCCCCGAACCGCGGATGCTCGTCATCTCGCCGTGGGACGCGAGCGTTCTAAGCGACATCGAAAAGGCGATCCAGAAGGCCGATCTCGGCCTCAACCCGACGAACGACGGCAAAGTGGTGCGCATCGTCCTCCCGCCGCTGACGGAAGCGCGTCGCCGCGAACTCGTCAAGGTGGCCAAAAAATACGGCGAAGAAGCCAAGGTGGCCATCCGCAACGTCCGCCGCGAGGCCATCGAGGCGATCAAAAAGGCGGAGAAAGAGGCCGAGCTTTCGGAAGACGAGGCGCGCCGCCTGCAGGATGACATTCAAAAGACAACCGACACATACATTCATAAAGTCGATGAGACGGTCGAAGCGAAAGAAGCGGAGATCATGGAAATCTGACGCCGCCCCCTCTTGCGCGAGAGGGGGTCGTTTCACGCCGGTTGGAAGCGAGGCCGGTCGGAAAGCAGGTGGAAGCGGTGCGGTGGCAACGCGAAGACAATCAGGTGCAAGATCTGCCCGGCGCGGTGCCGGAGGCGCTCGAACGACCGAAGGCGACGGCGGTTCCCGAGCACGTGGCCATCATTATGGACGGCAACGGCCGTTGGGCCGAGGCGCGCGGCCTGCCGCGGGTGGCGGGACATCGGGCGGGGATGAAGGCGGTGCGGGAGGTGACCGTCGCCGCCGATGATCTCGGCATTCGGGTGCTCACTCTCTATGCGTTTTCAACAGAAAATTGGAAACGGCCGCGGGATGAAGTCGATTTTTTGATGGCCCTGCCCCAAGAGTTTTTGCTGACCGAGCTTAAGGAACTGATCGACAAAAATGTGCGCGTGCGCCTGATCGGCGATCCGGAAGCGCTTCCCGCGCATACGCGAAAAGCGGTCGACGAAGCGATCCGGGTCACATCCGAGAACACTGGACTCATCCTTAATTTTGCTTTAAATTATGGAGGAAGGATGGAACTCGTCCGCGCCGTCCGCGCGCTTGCCGAAGCCGTCCGCGATGGGCGGATCGATCCGGCGGCGATCGACGAACAGGCCGTGGCGAACGCGCTGTATACGCGCGATCTGCCGGATCCGGACCTCCTGATCCGCACGAGCGGGGAACTCCGCTTGTCGAACTTCATGCTCTGGCAACTCGCTTACACGGAGCTTTGGTTCAGCGATAAATTATGGCCCGACTTTCGCCGGGAAGATTTATTCGCCGCCGTAGAAGACTTTCGCCGGCGCGACAGGCGGTATGGCGGCTTGAGATAAAGGGGGCAGTGCGCCGTGGGGAAGCGTATCGCGACCGGCGTGATCGGCGGCGGGTTGTTCATCGGGCTCACCGCTCTCGGCGGCATCTTTTTCTCCGTGCTCGTCGCCACGATCGGCTTGGGGACGTTTTATGAATATGTCAAGATGCACCGCGACCGACCGCTGTCGTCGCATGCGCTGCTCGGCTTTGGACTGACGTTCGTGCTTATTTTTTTTACGTTGAGCGAGATCAAGCAGTGGTTTCAGCTGGACTTGCTCTGGCTGGTCACTTTTCTCCTCCTTTTCATCGCCGTGATCACCAAAAACCGCGTCTCGCTCAAACGCTTAAGTTACATATTGATCGGCGCCGTGTACATCGGCCTCGGGTTTCATTATTTCGTTGCCGTGCGTACGATGGAAAACGGCCTCGTGCTGACCTTCCTCGTCATCGCCGTCGTCTGGGCGACGGACTCCGGCGCCTATTTCATCGGCCGTCTTTGGGGCAAGAGACCGCTGTGGCCGTCGATCAGCCCGAACAAAACGTGGGAAGGGGCCATCGGGGGCCTCTTTACCGGCAGCCTTGCCGGGCTCTTCGTCGCCGTCCTCGGCGGACTTTCGTTTCGCCCGACGTCCCTCATCGCCACGGTGGCCGTCGTCTCCTTAGGGGCGCAGATCGGCGACCTCATCGAATCGGCGATCAAGCGCAGCCTCGGGGTGAAAGACTCCGGCGGCATCCTCCCCGGCCACGGCGGCTTTTTCGACCGCTTCGACAGCATGATCGTCGCTTTTCCGGCCTTCTTGTGGGCCGCCCGATGGTTTGCGCCGTTCGTCTAGCGCTTCACCCGAACGACGCCGCGTTCGGGCGCGCTGACCCGTTCACCCGTTCACACACGTTCCGTCCAAAGGGGACTTGCGCATGGAAGGCCTCATCATCCTCGGTTCGACGGGCTCGATCGGCACGCAGACGCTCGATGTCGTCCGCCGGCACCGCGACCGCTTCCGTATCGTCGCTCTCGTCGCCGGGACGAACGATGCGCTCCTTTTTGAGCAGATCGCCGAATTTGCCCCCCGCTCTGTGGCGGTCAAAGATGAATCGGTGCGTACGCGTCTCATGGCGCGGCTTCGGGACCTTTCGGCCGATCGTCGTCCGGAGGTTTTCGTCGGTCCGGAGGGGGCGGAAACGTGTGCCGCGCATCCCGACGCCGAGCGGGTGATGAGCGCCCTCGTCGGCTTTGCCGGCGTGCGCCCGACGATCGCCGCGCTTAAGCGCGGAAAGACGGTGCTCATCGCCAACAAAGAGGTGCTCGTCGCCGCCGGGGCGATCGTCATGCGCCTGGTGAAAAGCGGCCTTGGCCGTCTCGTTCCGGTCGACAGCGAACATGCCGCGACGGCCCTCGCCTTGCGCGGGCACGCCAAAGACGAAGTGCGGCGGCTCGTGCTCACCGCTTCCGGCGGGGCGTTTCGCCATCTTTCGCGGGAGGCGCTGCGAGACGTCACGGTCGCGGCGGCGCTTGCGCACCCGACGTGGCGCATGGGGGCCAAGCTCACCGTCGATTCGGCGACGTTGATGAACAAAGGACTCGAGGTGATCGAAGCGCACTGGCTGTTCGATCTCCCGCTGGATCACATCGACGTCGTGTTGCATGATGAAAGCATCGTACACTCTATGGTAGAATTAAAAGACGGAAGCCTGCTCGCGGCGCTCGGCCCGGCGGACATGCGTCTGCCGATCCAGCAGGCGCTGTTCGATCCGGAACCGCCGACGTGGGCGCCGGCGCGCCTCGATCTGACGCAGGCGCTTTCGCTTCATTTCCGCCCCGTCGATCGGGCGCGCTTCCCGGCGCTCGATCTGGCGTATGCCGCGGCCCGCGCCGGCGGAACGGCGCCGGCGGTTTTAAGCGCCGCCAACGAAGTGGCCGTGTCCGCGTTTCTCGCCAGACGGCTGCCGTTTACGGCCATCGAAGCCGTCGTCGAGGCGGTGCTCACGGCGCACGACGTTGAAGCCGCCGACGATCTCGCCGTCATCGAGGCGGCGGACGCCTGGGCCAGGGAAACGGCGGAAGGCGTCATCCGCGACTACGCCGCGCGCCAAAGAAAGGAATGGTGATAAGATGCCGATGCTGGGTTCCTTGGGCACCATCCTGGCCATCGTTTTGGTGTTCAGCGTACTCGTCTTCGTTCACGAATTGGGGCATTTTCTGTTCGCGCGCCGCGCCGGCATTTTGGCGCGCGAATTTGCCATCGGCTTCGGCCCGAAGCTGTTTGCCTTCAAGCCGGGAGAGACGCTTTGGACGATCCGCCTGCTGCCGCTCGGCGGATATGTGCGCATGGCCGGCGAAGAGCCGGAGACGACGGAGCTGAAAGAAGGGCAGCGGGTGCGCCTCTTGACCGACGAGGCCGGAACGGTGACGCGCATCTACACCGACGCGTCGACGCGTCCCGATGAAGGATTTGAAGTCGTCGTCCGGCGCGCCGACTTCGAACGGGGGCTCACCCTCGTCGCGGAAGGTCCCGACGGCGAAAGCCTCACCTTTCCGGTGTCGCCGAAAGCGGAACTCATCTCCCGCGGGGAGGCGCTCATGATCGCGCCGTTCGATCGGCAATTCGGCTCGAAGACGCTCGGTCAGCGGTTCTGGGTGCTGTTTGCCGGGCCGCTTTTCAACCTGCTCCTGGCCGCCGTGATCTTCACCGCGCTGTCGCTGATGAACGGCGTCCCCAAAGCCGAACCGGAGATCGGCTTCGTCGTGCCGTCTTCGCCGGCGGCGGAGGCGGGGCTCAAGCCCGGCGACATCATCCGGGCGGTGAACGGCAAACCGATCTCCTCGTGGGAAGCGTTGCAGGCGATCATCAGTCAAAACGGCACGGTGCCGATGACCGTCGACATCGAGCGCGACGGGCGGGAGTACCGCGTGGAAGTCGCGCCCAAACCGGTGATTTATATCGAGGCGCTCACCCACACGTCGCAGATCGAGCTCGTCCCCGGCGACGAAGTGGTGGCCATCGACGGCACGCCGCTCAAATCGCTGAATCAGGCGCAAGCGCTGCTCGAACAAGCGCGCGGCAAGGAGGTCACCTTGACCGTCGTGCGGGACCAAAACCGCACCATCGACGTCGCTTACGATCTCGGCAAGTACGCCCTCACCCTCGGCGAGACGGAACGCATCGGCGTATCGCAGGCGCGGGACCATTCGGTGATCGCGGCGGTGATCAACGGACCGAAAGAAACGCTCCTTTGGATCGAACGCATCTTTGCGGCCCTCGGTATGCTGTTTACCTCGCACAATCCGCTCAACCAGGTCGGGGGTCCGGTGGCCATTTTCAAACTCACCGGAGACGCCGCGGAGCGCGGCCTGTCCACGCTGCTCTTCTGGACGGCGCTTCTGTCCGTGAACCTCGGCATTTTCAACCTGCTGCCGATTCCCGCCTTGGACGGCGGCCGTCTCCTCTTTTTGGGCATTGAAGCCGTGCGCGGCCGGCCGATCGATCAGGCGAAAGAAAGCCTGGTGCACTTGATCGGCTTTGCCCTGCTTCTCTTTTTGATCTTGATCGTCACGTGGAACGACATTCAGAAGCTCTTTCTCGGCTGAAGGAGGCCGGTAAGGTGTATACCCGCGAGCAGACGAAGCCGGTGCGAGTCGGAAACGTCGTGATCGGCGGGCAGAAGACGGTCGTCATCCAGTCGATGGCCTCCACCGATACGCGCGACGTCGAAGGAACGCTCCGGCAGATCGAGGCGCTCCATGCGGCCGGTTGTCAGATCGTCCGCCTGGCGGTGGTGAACGAGGACGCGGCGGCGGCGCTCGGCGAGATCAAGCGCCGCTCGCCGCTTCCGATCGTCGCCGACATCCATTTCGACCATCGCCTGGCCCTCAAGGCGATTGAACACGGCGTCGACAAGGTGCGCATCAACCCCGGCAACATCGGTTCCAAAGAAAAGGTCAAAGCGGTCGTCCAAGCGGCCCGCGAGCGGGGCGTGCCGATCCGCATCGGCGTCAACTCCGGCTCTGTCGAACGGCGGTTGCTCGAAAAATACGGCTACCCGACGGCGGACGCCCTCGTCGAGAGCGCCCTCGGGCACATTGAAATTTTGGAAGACCTCGGGTTTGACGACATCGTCGTCTCCCTCAAGTCGAGCGACGTGCCGACGATGATCGACGCGTACCGCAAGATGGCCGAACTTCGTCCGTACCCGCTGCATGTCGGGGTGACGGAGGCGGGAACGGCGTTTTTCGGCGGCATCAAGTCCGCCGTCGGCATCGGCACCGTGCTCTCCTACGGCATCGGCGACACGATCCGCGTGTCGCTCGCCGCTGATCCGGTAGAAGAGATCAAGGTGGCGAAGAACATCTTAAAAAGCTTGGACATCGCCGCCAGCGATCCCGTCGTCGTGGCCTGCCCGTCATGCGGGCGGTGTGCCATCGATTTGATCGGTCTGGCCAACCGCGTCGAAGCAGCGGTCGCGGGGCTCAAGCGGCCGTGGAAGATCGCCGTCATGGGCTGCGCCGTGAACGGTCCGGGCGAAGCGCGGGAAGCGGACGTCGGCATCGCCGGCGGCCACGGCGAGGGGCTGATCTTCAAACACGGCAAAGTGCTCCGCAAAGTGCGCGAAGAGGAGCTGTTCGACGCGCTCATGGAAGAACTCGCCGCGATGGAAAAAGAAGCGACGGAAAAAGAAGCGGAAGCGAAAGAAAGCGAGGAAGAAGTCGTTCGATGAGGCAATCGCGCGCCTTGATCCCGACGATGCGGGAGGTGCCGGCGGACGCCGAAGTGAAAAGCCACCGGCTTTTGCTTCGGGCCGGGTACATCCGCCAGCTCGCCTCCGGGGTCTACACCTACCTGCCGCTCGCCCAGCGGGTGCTGAAAAAAGCGATGCAGATCATCCGCGAAGAGATGGACGCCATCGACGGGCAGGAGATCACCATGCCGGCCTTGCAGCCTGCGGAGCTGTGGCAGGCGACGGGCCGGTGGGACGATTACGGCCCGCTCATGATGAAGCTCACCGACCGCCACGGGCGGATGTTCGCCTTGGGTCCGACGCACGAGGAGGTGATCACCGCCCTGGTGCGCGACGAGGTGAAGTCGTACAAACGCCTGCCGCTCATTTTGTATCAGATTCAGACGAAGTACCGCGACGAGTACCGCCCGCGCTTCGGCCTCTTGCGCGGCCGCGAGTTTTTGATGAAGGACGCCTATTCCTTCGATCGCGATGAAGAAGGGCTCGATCGCAGCTACTGGGCGATGTACCGCGCCTACATGCGCATCTTCGAGCGCATGGGCATCGAATTTCGGGCCGTGGAGGCCGACGCGGGCGCCATCGGCGGGACGCACAACCACGAATTCATGGTGCTGGCCGACGTCGGCGAGGACACCATCGCTTATTGCTCGGCGTGCGACTATGCGGCCAACGTCGAACGGGCGGAAGTCGTTTTTCCGCCGGTCGGACAGGCCTCGGGCGAGGGAGGCGCGGCGGACGATTCGGGCGCGAAGATGGAAGACGAACCGCCGGCGCCCCTCGAACGCGTCGCCACGCCGGGCATCCGGACCGTCGCCGAGCAGGCGGCGATGCTGGGGCTCCCGACGTCGAAGATCATCAAAAACGTCGTCTTCCTCGCCGACGGCGAGCCGGTCGTTGTCCTCGTGCGCGGCGATCATCAGGTGAACGAAGTGAAAGTCAAAAATGCACTCGGCGTCCGTTTTCTGGAGATGGCCGACGAGTCGCGCATCCGCGCGTTGTTCGGCGCCGGGCCGGGGTTCGTCGGACCGATCGGTGTCCAAAACGTGCGCATCATCGCCGATCACGCCGTCGGCGCCTTACGGAACGCGTCCACCGGCGCCAATGAAGACGACAGGCACTACATCGGCGTCAACCCCGGGCGCGACTTCACCGTGCACCAATACGGCGATTTTCGCCTCGTCCAAGAGGGCGACGTCTGCCCGCGCTGCGGTGCGCCGCTCCACTTTGCCCAGGGGATTGAGGTGGGGCACGTCTTTAAGCTCGGCACCAAGTACTCCCGCGCGCTCGGAGCCGTCTATCTCGACGAATCCGGCAATCAACGAGAGATGCTCATGGGCAGCTACGGCATCGGCGTCTCCCGGGTCATCCAGGCGGTCGTCGAGCAGTCCCACGACGAAGACGGCATCATCTGGCCGCCGGCGCTCGCTCCGTTCGACGTCCATCTGATCGTCGTGAACATGGCGCACGATACCCAGCGCCACATCGCCGAAGGGCTGTACGGCGCGCTGCTCGGCGACGGGTATGCGGTGCTCTTCGACGACCGCCAGGAACGCGCCGGGGTGAAGTTCAAAGACGCCGATCTGATCGGCATCCCGCTGCAGGTGATTGTCGGCGCCGCCGCGGAGCGCGGCGAGATCGAGGTCAAAATCCGGCGGACGAAAGAAAAGCGGACCGTGCCGCATCCCGAAGCGCTGGAGACGATCCGCGCGCTGCTCAAAGAACTCGTCTGAGGCGCGTGGTCAGCCATTTGCGTTGAACACAACATTCGGTCTGGGAAAGGAGGACGACGGCGTGATGAACGGAGAGCGCCCCTCCGCATCGCCTAAGATCCGTTCGCCTGTGGACCGATCGGATGCGGGAGCGGCGCGTTCGCGGCCGGGCGATTCGGCGGCGGACGATCGGCGTCCGGACGCCGGGCTCTCCCGCCTCATCCGGCGCGTACCGCCGGATGAGGCGCTCCGCGCCGCGCTCGAGGGCGCCCGATTGGAGCGGCTGATCGTCGAGCCGGATGCCCGGCGGTGGATCGTGCGCCTCGCCGCGCCGCGCCTCCTTCCGGTCGAGCCCCTTTTGGCCTGGGAAGCGGCGCTCCAGGCGGCGCTTCCGGAGCCGGCCGAGGTCGAGCTCGACATCCGCATCGATCCGCCTCCGTCTTTTCCGGACGCCGCGGATGCGTTTCGCGGCGTTCTTTTGTCTTATCTCAAGGCCCGTCGCCCGGCGCTCGCCCGCGCCCTCGTCGACATCGTGCTCGACGGACCGGGCCGCATCGGGGGCGACGAAACGCTTGAGGCGAACGGCGAACGGCGTGAAGGATCATGCGAACGGCCGGCGGCCGTCGCGGTGAAGCTCATCGTCGATCCCGTATTCGCGCCGGCGCTTTCCGACGATGCCCTGGCCGAAGACGCCTCGCGCGTCCTTTCGCGTTACACCGGCATCAAACCGCGCGTCATCGTCGAAACGCTGGCGGAAGACGCCGCCGAAGCCGCCTTTGAGACCCGTCGAGAAGTGCTGCGCGAACTTGCGCAAAGCGCGCTGGAATCGGCGGCAAGCCGCATCGCTTCCGTAGAGACCAAGCGCGCGCCGGAAGCTCAGGCGCTCGAGGCGGCGCCCGCACCGGGCGCGATGAACGGCGGCGGCACCGGGGGCGGACGCGCGCCGGCGGATGTCGGGGCGGCGGTCGACCGAAGCGGCGTCCGCGTCGTGCTCGGACGGCCCATCCGCGAAGAACCCAAGCCGCTCGCCTTCATCACCGAAGCGGACGGTCGCGCCGTGGCCGAGGGGCGTATTTTCGCCCTCGAGCGGCGCGCGCTTCGCGGCGGGACGACGCTTCTTACACTCAAGATCACCGACGGCGAGAGCGCCTTGGCGGTCAAGGCCTTTCTCCGGAGCGCCGAAGACGTCCAGGCGGCGGAGACGCTCGACGTCGGAGACACGATCCGCATGCGTGGAACCGTCGCCTATGACGCGTACGAACGGGATCTCGTGCTCACGGCGTCCGATGTAAGCCTCGTCCCCGCCTCCGGGCGCGCGGACCGAGCGCCGAAGAAGCGCGTCGAGCTGCATCTGCACACGGCGATGAGCGCCATGGACGCGCCGCTTCCGGTGGAAGACGCCGTAAGGCAGGCGAAAGCGTTCGGCCATGGAGCCGTGGCGATCACCGATCACGGCGTTGTCCAAGCTTTTCCGGAAGCGTACGAAGCCGGGAAAAAGTACGGCGTCAAGATCATCTACGGCATGGAGGCGTATCTCGTCGACGACGAGACCGTCATCGTCTTAGGCGGTGACCGCGCGCGGCGCCTCGCCGACGATGTCTACGTCGTTTTCGACGTCGAGACGACCGGGCTTTCCCCTGAGTACGACACGATCATCGAGCTCGGCGCGGTGAAAATCGAAGGCGGCGCGGTCACCGCCCGTTTTCAATCATTTGCCGCGCCGCTTCGGCCGCTTCCGCCGAAGATCACGGAACTTACGGGCATCACCGAGGCGATGTTGAAAGACGCGCCGCCGCTTGCGGAAGTGCTCGCCGACTTTCGCGCTTTTGCCGAAGGCGCGACGCTGGTGGCGCACAACGCCCGCTTTGACCTCGGCTTTCTACGGAGCGGCCTCGCCCGCGTCGGGCTTCCGCCGCTTGAGGGCCCGGCCATCGACACGCTGGGCCTCTCCCGCTATCTGCTGCCGGACCTGAAAAACCACCGTCTGGACACCCTCGCCCAATACTACGGCGTGGCCCTCGAGCAGCACCACCGGGCGGCGGATGACGCCGCGGCGACCGGTGAGATTTTGCTCCGGATGATCGCCGAACTCGTTCGGCGCGGCATCGACACCCAAGGCGCGCTGATGGACGTCCGCGACGCGCAGGCGTACGCCAAGGGGCGGCCGAAGCACGTCACGATCTGGGTAGAGAGCGAAACGGGCCTCCGAAACTTGTACCGCCTCGTCACCCGCTCGCACCTGGAGACGTTCCATCGCGTGCCGCGGGTGACACGGCGCGACCTCACGGCGCATCGCGAGGGGCTCATCGTCGGCAGCGCCTGCGACGAAGGCGAACTGTTCGACGCCGCGCTGAACGAAAGCCTGGAAGCGCTCGTCGAACGCACCGCTTTCTACGACGTCGTCGAAGTGATGCCCATCGACGCCTATCGTCCGCGCGTTGACGCCGACGACGCCGAAGCGGATCCGATCATCCGCGAGGCGATCGAAAAACTCGTCGCCGCTGCCGAGATCGCCGGAAAACCGGTCATCGCCACGGGGAACGTCCACCACCTGGAACCGAAAGACGTCATCTTCCGGCGCATCCTGCTCGCCAATCAGAACGGCGTCAGGACGAAAGACCCGGAGCGCATCCGGCCGCTCTTTTTCCGCACGACGGAAGAGATGCTCGCCGAATTCGCCTTCCTCGGCGCGGACAAAGCGCAGGCGATCGTCGTCGACAACCCGAATGCCATCGCCGAGCGCATCCCGGATCTCAAACCGTTCCCCGACGACTTATACACCCCGGTCATCGAAGGGGCGGAAGCGGAGATCCGCCGTATCGCCACCGAACGGGCGAGGGAGCGCTACGGCGATCCGCTGCCGTCCGTCGTCGCCGAGCGCCTGGAGCGGGAGCTTCGAAGCATCATCGACGGCGGGTATGCCGTCATCTACTTAATCGCCCAAAAGCTCGTCCAAAAATCGCTCGAAGACGGCTACCTCGTCGGCTCCCGCGGTTCGGTCGGCTCATCGCTGGCGGCGACGATGCTCGGCATCACCGAGGTCAATCCCCTTCCGCCGCATTATGTCTGCCCGAACTGCCGCTACAGCGCGTTCATCGAAGACGGCTCGATCAAAAGCGGGTTCGACCTGCCGGAAAAATCCTGTCCGCAGTGCGGCACGCCCCTTCACCGGGACGGACACGACATCCCCTTCGAGACGTTCATGGGCTTTAAGGGCGACAAAGTGCCGGACATCGACCTCAATTTCTCCGGTGAATATCAGCCGCAGGCACACAAATACACCGAAGCGCTGCTCGGCGCTTCCTCCGTCTTTCGCGCCGGGACGATCTCCACCGTCGCCGAGAAGACGGCCTACGGCTTCGTCCGCAAATACTTAGAAGAAAGAGGCGAGACGCGGCGCAAGGCGGAGATCGACTGGCTGGCCCAGGGGACGGCGGGCGTCAAACGCACCACCGGACAACACCCGGGCGGGCTCATCGTCGTTCCGCGGCATATGGACGTCCATGCATTCACCCCGCTGCAGCGTCCGGCCGATGACCCCAGAGCGGAGACGATCACCACGCATTTCGATTATCACGCGCTCAGCGGCCGCTTGCTCAAGCTGGACATCCTCGGCCACGACGATCCGACCGTCCTGCGCATGCTCCAGGATCTGTCCGGCATCGACCCGCGGACGCTCCCGCCGACGGATCCTCAAGTGATGGCCCTCTTTCGCGGGACTGAAGTGCTCGGCGAGAACCTCGGGCTTGAGGCCATCGACGTGCGCACCGGGACGCTCGGCATCCCCGAGTTCGGCACCCGTTTCGTCCGCGGGATGCTGGAAGAGACGCGGCCGACGACGTTCGCCGAATTGGTGCAGATCTCAGGCCTCTCGCACGGCACCGACGTCTGGCTGGGGAACGCCCAGGAACTCATCCGAAGCGGCACGGCCGAACTGAAAGACGTCATCGGCTGCCGGGACGACATCATGGTCACCCTCATCTACCGGGGACTCGAGCCGTCGCAAGCGTTCCGCATTATGGAGAGCGTCCGCAAAGGGAAAGGCGTGCCGCCCGCGGATCAGGAGGCGATGCGCCAAAAAGGCGTTCCGGAATGGTACATTGAGTCGTGTCAAAAGATCAAATACATGTTCCCCAAAGCGCATGCCGTCGCGTACGTCATGATGGCCGTGCGCATCGCCTACTTCAAGGTGTATCATCCGCTCTTGTTCTACGCCACGTATTTCTCGGTGCGCGCCGACGATTTCGATCTCTCCCTGGTTCAAGCCGGGGAAGAAGCGGTCAAGGCGAAAATCGTCGAGATCCTCGGCAAAGGCGCCGAGGCGACGGCCAAAGAAAAGAACGTCCTCACCGTGCTGGAAGTCGTCTACGAGATGCTCCGCCGGGGCTTTCGCTTTCATCCGCTCGATTTGTACCGCTCCCATGCGACGCGCTTTATTCCCCATGAAGACGGCTTGATCCCGCCGTTTACGGCCCTTGCCGGGCTCGGCGAGAGCGCCGCGGTGAGCATCGACCGCGCCCGGGCGGACGGACCGTTCCTGTCGGTCGAAGACTTTCACAGCCGTACCCGCCTCTCCAAAACGCTCGTCGAAGAACTGCGCGCGCTCGGTGTTTTCGGGGACCTGCCGGAGACGAACCAGATGACGTTGTTTTGACGCCCAATCAGACCGGCCTCGTTTGGCCGGGTCTTTTTTTTGTTCAATACCGCACGTGAAACGTTGCGCCTGCTCCAAATTCCCGGTTGACGCTCGCCTGTGCGTCATGGCCGTCGCCTGCGCGGCGATTGAAAAACGGACGAGCCGGATCGTCGCCTACCGTTCCGCTTCGTGAAATGGAGAACAGAATGACGATTGTGAATGAAAACGTTCGTAAAAAGTTAACAAATGATTTATACAATTCCGCCAGAAAGTCACTATAATGTAAGCATACCCAGCGAAAGGAGGAGGACGATGCGCGTCGCGATCGGCGCCGATCACGGCGGATTTGAATTAAAGGAAGCGCTGAAACGGCTGATCGTCGAGGAGCTCGGGTGCGACGTCGACGATGTCGGGTGCCTCGAGTGTGCGGCGGGGCGCTCCGTCGACTATCCGGATTACGCCTTTCCCGTCGCCGAGAAGGTCGCGCGCGGGGAGGCCGACCGCGGCATTTTGATCTGCGGCACGGGCATCGGCATGGCCATCGCCGCCAACAAAGTGCCCGGCGTGCGCGCCGCGCTCGTCCACGATCTGTATTCGGCGAAGATGTCGCGCGCGCACAACGACGCCAACGTGCTCACCATGGGCGGGCGCGTCGTCGGCCCCGAAATTGCCCGGGAAATCGTGCGCATCTGGCTCGCGACGCCGTTTGAAGGGGGGCGCCACGAGCGGCGGCTTTCGAAAATCGCGGCCCAGGAAGCGGCCGCAGGCCGGAAAGAAGATCGAACGGGGCGCGGCGACCGCCGTCGGAAGCCCCCACGTTAGCCGTGTAGACGGCCGGACCGCCCAATCGATCGAGAAGGAGGGATCGGTATGCCGGAGGTGTACGTGAACAGTCTGCTCTTCATCGCGGTATTCGTCGTCGTCGCGCTCGGCCTGCCGATCGTCGCCTTCGGCTTAAGCCGCCTGCTCCGCCCGCACCATTTCTACCGTGAAAAAGGGGAGACGTACGAGAGCGGGACGGAGCCGTTCGGCACGAGCTGGGTGCGCTTTAAGGTGAAGTACTACATGTTCGCGCTGCTTTTCGTCCTGTTCGACGTCGAGACGCTGTTCCTCTACCCGTGGGCCGTCGTCTTTGATCGGCTCGGCCTGTTCGCCGTGATCGAGATGTTCGTCTTCTTGTTCCTGCTCGCCCTCGGGCTGCTTTACGCCTGGAGAAAGAAGGTGCTGGAATGGAACTGACGGACCGTTCGGGCCTCGACTGGGCCGATCTCGGGCTGGAGGCGGTCGGCAGGGCGGAGCGGGAGGCGGTCGAGCGCAACGTCCTGTTTTCGACGTTTGAGCAGATCAAGGCGTGGGCCCGGTCGAATTCGATGTGGCCGCTCTCCTTCGGGCTCGCCTGCTGCGCGATCGAGATGATGGCGACGAGCAGCAGCCATTACGACGCCGACCGCTTCGGCGTGTTCTTCCGCGCCTCGCCCCGCCAGGCCGACGTGATGATCGTCTCCGGCACGGTGACGAAGAAGATGGCGCCGCTCCTCCGCCGCCTCTACGACCAGATGGCGGAACCGCGCTGGGTGATCGCCATGGGCAGCTGCGCCACCGCCGGCGGCCCGTACGTCCGCGCCTACAGCGTGGTCAAAGGCGTCGACCAGATCGTCCCCGTCGACGTCTACATCCCCGGCTGTCCGCCGAGCCCGGTGGCGCTCATCTACGGCATCCATAAGCTGCAGGCGAAGATCCGCTACGAGGCGCGCACCGGGAAGCGGGTGATGCCGAGTGGGCATTAAGCGCGTGCCGCCGATCGCGCCGGCCGACGACGCCTTTCTTCAGGCGCTCGTCGAGCAATTGACCGCGGCGCTCGGCGAAGGCGTGATCGAGTCGGCGGAGTTGAACCCGCATCTGTCCCACTCGCCGGTCCTCGTCGTCGACAAGCGGCGCCTGTCGGACGTGGCACGGATGCTGCGCGACGAACCGCTTTTTCGCTTCGACTTCCTGAACGACCTCCACGCCAGCGATCTGAAGACGCACCTCGAAGTGTTTTACGTCTTCCAGTCGCATCAGACGGGGCGGATGCTCGGCATCCGGGTGAAGACCGAGCGCCCCGGCGGTTCGGTGCCCTCGCTCGTCGACCTTTACCCGACGGCGAACTGGCACGAACGCGAGGCGTACGACCTCTTCGGCGTCCGTTTTGAGGGCCACCCCGACCTTCGGCGGATCCTGCTTTCCGACGACTGGGTCGGACACCCGATGCTCAAAGACTATGAGCAGCATGACGAGGGGGTGTAAGCGGTGATCCGCACCGAAGAGATGCTCTTGAACGTCGGGCCGCAGCACCCGAGCACGCACGGCGTCTTCCGCGTGATCGTGAAAATCGACGGGGAGACGATCGTCGAAGCGACGCCGGTCATCGGATACCTGCACCGCGGCACGGAAAAGCTCGCGGAAGATCTGACGTATACGCAGATCATCCCGTATACCGACCGGATGGACTACCTGTCGGCGATGATCGGCAACTATGCCCTTGTGCACGCCGTGGAGACGCTCATGGGACTGGAGATTCCGGAGCGGGCGGAATACCTCCGGGTCATCGCCATGGAGCTCAACCGCATCGCCAGCCATCTCGTCTGGTTCGGGACGTATCTGCTCGACATCGGGGCGCTCACGCCGTTTTTGTACGCCTTCCGCGAGCGGGAGAAAATTCTCCGGCTGTTCGCCGAGCTCTCCGGCGCGCGGCTCACCTACAGCTACATGCGCATCGGCGGCGTCAAGTGGGACGTCCCCGACGACGGCTGGCTCGGGCGGGTCCGGCGGTTCATCGACGATTTCAAAGGCGCCTTGGAAGAGTTCCATACGCTGGTGACGGGCAACGAGATCGTCCAGGCGCGCCTAAAAGGCGTCGGCAAATACGATCAGGAGACGGCGATCGCCTACGGCCTCACCGGCGTCAACTTGCGCTCGACCGGCGTCGCCTACGACGTGCGCAAGGCGAAGCCGTACTCGATCTACGACCGCTTCGACTTCGAGGTGCCGGTGCGGACCGAAGGCGATCTCTGGGCGCGCTATCTGCTGCGCATGGCGGAGCTGGAGCAGTCGCGGCGCATCGTCGAGCAGGCCGTCGCCCAGTTTCCGTCCGGCGGCGAGATCATGGCCAAGCTGCCGAAGCTCATCCGCCCGCCGGCCGGCGAAGTGTACACGAGCGTGGAATCTCCGCGCGGCGAGCTCGGCGTGTACATCTTGAGCGAGGGCAAGCCGCAGCCGTACCGCATCCACTTCCGCCGCCCGTCGTTCGTCAATCTCCAGCTTTTGCCCAAGCTTCTCGTCGGGGAAAACATCGCCAACATGATCGCCATCTTGGGCTCGATCGACATCGTCCTCGGGGAGGTGGATGCGTAACGTGCGCGACTGGTTGTATGAGCCGCTTTCGGCGGAGCGGTTTGGGTGGATGGTGCTGTCCATTTTGATCCTCCTCGGCGTCCTCCTCTTCCTGGTGACGTATGCCATCTATGTCCAGCGCAAACTGCTCGGCTGGATGCAAAGCCGCGTCGGGCCGAACCGCGTCGGCCCTTACGGGCTGCTTCAGACGATCGCCGACGTCTTGAAGCTGCTCACCAAAGAGAGCTTCGTCCCGACGCACGCCGACCGTCCGCTCTACTTGCTCGCCCCGATCGTCGCCTTTGCGCCGGCGTTCGTCGTCTTTGCGGTCATCCCGCTCACCGACCGCATCGCCTTTACCGATATCGGCATCGGCCTCCTCTTCTACATCGGCGTCGCCTCGCTCTCCACGCTCGGGGTGATCATGGGCGGCTGGGCGTCGAACAACAAGTGGTCGCTCATCGGCGCCATGCGCGCCGCGGCGATGATGATCAGCTATGAGATTCCGCTCGTCCTCGCCGCGCTCGGCGTCGTCATGCTCGCCGGGAGCATCAACCTCGTCGACATCGTCGAAGCGCAGCGCGGCGTCTGGAACGTCGTCCCGCAGTTCGTCGGCTTCGTCATCTTTCTCATCGCCGCTCTGGCGGAGCTCAACCGCACGCCGTTCGACCTTACGGAAGCGGAATCGGAGCTCATCGCCGGTTATCAAGTCGAATACAGCGGTTTCCGCTTCGCCATCTTCATGCTCGGGGAGTACGTCTACTTGTTCGCCATGGGGGCGCTCATCGCGATTCTCTACTTCGGCGGCTGGCTTCCGCCGCACCCGGCGCTCGACTTTATTCCGGGGATCGTCTGGCTCGTCGTGAAAACGCTCTTTTTCGCCTACCTGCCGTTCTGGCTGCAGGCAACGTTTCCCCGCGTGCGCATCGATCAGCTCATGACGTTTTCGTGGAAAGTGCTCATGCCTTTGGCGCTCGTGAACATCGCCTTCACGTCATTGGTCAAGACCATCGCCGGAGGGGTTTCTTAAATCCTCCGTGCATGCATCAGCCCTGGGAGGTGGTCTCGCGGATGTACGGGACGGGTCTCTTGAAAGGCTTGGGCGTGACGTTCAAGGAGATGTTCAAGCCGAAGGTGACGACCAAATACCCGGATGAACCGTTCGAGTTCCCGAATCGCGTGCGCGGCATTCAAAAGCTTTATCCGGACAAGTGCATCGTCTGCAACCAGTGTGCGATCATTTGTCCGACACAGTGCATCACGCTCAAAGGGAAGCCGCATCCGGACCCGGAGAAAAAGGGGAAAGTGCTGGAGTATTTCGATATCAATTTTGAAATCTGCATTTTATGTGATTTTTGCACGGAAGTTTGCCCGACCGAAGCGATCGTCATGACGACGAATTTCGAGCTGGCGACGTACAGCCGCGATGCGTTGAACAAAGACATGCAGTGGCTCGATGCGAACGATACGAACGTGCGGGAGTTGAACTTGCCATGGCGGCAAACCTCGTCGTCTTCTTGATCGTCGCCGCCTTCGTGCTCATCGGCGGGATGGTGATGCTCACGGAGACGCGCGTGTTGCATATGGCGTTTGCCGTGGCGCTCAGCTTTCTCGGTATCGCTGCCTTCTTTTTCCTTCTCGGGGCGGAATTTCTCGGCGTCATGCAGGTGATCGTCTACACCGGGGCGGTGACGACGCTCGCCGTCTTCGGCATCATGCTCACCAAGCACGATGCCGAAGATCCGCCCGCGAATCCGAACCGCTGGCACCGCCTTCTTTCGCTTTTCGTCTCGGCCGCGTTGTTTGCGATCTTTTTCTATGCGTTGATCCGAACGCCGCTTTACACCCCCGTGGAGAGAGAGACACCGATTTCGGCTGCGGAAATCGGCGCACACCTTTTTTCCGGTCAATACGTCCTCGCTTTTGAGTTGATCGGCGTTTTGCTGTTGGCGGCGCTCATCGGCTCGGTCGTCTTGGCCAAGGAAGACGCTCCCGATCGCGCGAAGGAGGATCGGCGGTGATGGAAGCAGCTCTGTCGCAGTATGTGTTGTTCGCCGCGCTGTTGTTTTCCGTCGGCCTGTATGCCGCCTTGACGCGGCGGAATGCGGTGATCGTGCTGCTCGCGATCGAGCTGATGCTCGCTGCGGCACTGATCAACCTCGTGGCCTTCAGTTCCTCGGGGCCCGCGATCTTGACCGCGGACGTTCCGGATGCCCGGCCGGCGGTGTCGGAGCAGGTTTTTGCGTTGATGATCATCGCCGTTGCCGCGGCCGAGGTGGCCGTCGGGCTGGCCGTCCTGATCGCCTTGTATCGGCTGAAAGCGACGCCGAACGTCGATATGCACGATACGCTGAAGCACTGATGGGAAAAGCCGTGTCGATGCGTTGGGCGGGCGGTGAGCCAACAAACCCAACGCGCCGGAATCAGGGAGGTGATGGCGGTGGATGCCCACATCGCGCTGTGGCTGGTCTTGGGCTGGCCTTTTTTGTCCTTCGTTGTGCTGCTCGTTTTCGGCGATCGGCTGCGCCGATGGGCCGGCCTCGTCGGCTCGGCCGCCGTCTTTCTCTCGCTCTTGTCTTCGACGGTGGTGTATCTCGCCGTAAACGAGACGGGGGCGGTCGAAAGTCCGCCGATCCCCTGGCTCAACTTGGGCACTCTGGACGTCACCGTGCAACTTTCGGCCGACCCTCAAAGCGCACTGATGATCGTCATCGTCGGCCTGGTCAGCTTTCTGGTGCACGTCTACTCCATCGGCTATATGCAGGGCGCATCGCGCCTCGCCGTCTACTTTCAACACTTGAGCCTGTTCACGCTGGCCATGCTCGGCCTGGTGCTCGCGCCGAACCTGCTGGAACTGTATATTTTTTGGGAGCTCGTCGGCTTGGCTTCGTTTTTGTTGATCGGCTTCGACGTCCACCGTCCGGAAGCGCGACGGGCGGCGCAAAAGGCGTTTCTCGTCACCCGCTTCGGCGACATCGGGCTGTTCGTCGCCCTCTGGCTCGTCTATGTGCACGTCGGCAGTTTTCGGTTCGACGATCTCTTCCAAGCCGTGCAAGACGGTTCGCTTTCCTCCACGATGACGACGATCCTGGCGCTGTTCATTTTTCTCGGAGCCGCCGGGAAGTCCGGGCAGTTTCCGCTGCACGTGTGGCTTCCGGACGCGATGGAAGGACCGACGCCGGTCTCTGCCCTCATTCACGCGGCGACGATGGTCGCCGCCGGCGTCTACCTCGTCGCCCGCCTCTTTCCGCTTTTTGCCGCTTCTCCGACAGCGTCGCTCGTCGTCTCCTGGATCGGCGCATTTACGGCGCTTTTTGCCGCGCTCGTCGCCGTCGGGCAGAACGATATGAAGCGCGTGCTGGCGTATTCGACGATCAGCCAGCTCGGGTACATGATGCATGCGCTCGGCGTCGGGAGCGCGGCGGCGGCGATGTTCCACCTTACGACGCATGCCTTTTTCAAAGCGCTCCTCTTCCTCGGCGCCGGGGCCGTCTATACGGCGATCGGGACATATGACCTCAGGCGTATGGGCGGTCTGTGGAAGAAGATGCCGTTCATCGGGATGGTTTTCTTGCTCGGCATGCTGGCGTTGATCGGCATTCCGCCGCTTTCCGGCTATTTTTCCAAGGAGCGCATCCTGGCCCAGTCCAGTGTGTCCGGTTCGGCGGGGTTTTGGCTGCTTCTCGCCACCGTGCCGCTTACCGCCCTGTATATGGGTCGGATGTTCGGACTGGCCTTCCTCGGCCCGCCGCGCGGTGAACCGGCACCGGATGCGGGGCGACACGGATCGGCGACGCGCGCTGTCGGCGCGGGGCGCGCGGCAGGAGAGGCGCGTCCCGTTCCGACGGTGATGCGCGCGCCGCTGTGGGTGCTTTCGGCGTTGACCGTCATCGCCGGTTTCGTGGAGACGGAGGCGGCACCGCTGTTTTCACGCTTTCTCGGCATCCAGGCGGCGAACGTGCATGGGCCGCGGTGGCTGGCCGTCGTTTCCACCGCGCTGGCGCTTCTCGGTCTCTTTTTGGCCTATGCGGTTTTCGTCCAAGGAGAGGCCCGCGGCGCACGCGCGGGCACGGCGCAGGCAGAACGCATCCCCTGGGCATGGCTCAAACACGGCTTTTACATCGATGCGCTGTATGCGCGTGGGGCGGCCGCCGGGGCGTCGGCCCTGGGGCGCGCGGCACAGGTCGTTGATCGGGGCGTGTTGGAAGGGCTCGTCGCCCTGACCGTCGGCGCCGTCAGAGGATTCGGATATGCTTTGTCAAGACTGCAAAACGGTCAGATCCAGCGTTATAACTTGATCGCGCTCCTGTTTCTCGTCGTTATTCTCCTCGCTTATGTGCTCACTTCCTGATCGCCGGCGCCGCCCTTCGGGATGAAACGACGATGAACCGATGAATACGTGGAGGTGAGCGCATCCATGCCCGATTTGCTCACGGCGTTGCCGTGGCATTTGCTCGTGCCGGAGGCGATCGTGCTGTTTTTCGCGATCGTCCTTCTCCTCGTTGATCTCATCATCCCGCCGGAGCGCTCGCGACGCGGGCTGTATCCGCTCGCTTTTTTGGGTCTTTTTTCGGCCGCCGTTGCCGTCGTCCTGTCGTTCCGCAATCCGGGCGATTTTGCCGGGGCGTTCGTCGTCGACGGTTTCGCCCTGATGATGAAGCTCCTCCTCCTCTTCGGCACCGCGCTCGTCTTGTTCATGGCCCTCGATGAACATGACCCGTCCTTCCGCCGGGCGGAGGGCGACGCCCTCGTCCTCCTTTTTTTGGGCCTCCTCGGCGCCCTCGTCATGGTCTCGGCGCGGGATATGGCGTTGTTGTTCGTGGCCGTCGAGACGCTGTCCGTGGCTTCTTATGCCCTGGTGGGCTTTAAAAAGCGCACCGTGGCTTCGCTCGAAGGGGCGCTGAAATACGTCTTGAGCGGGGCAACGGCAACGGCCGCCTTCGCGTTCGGCGCCTCGTTCCTCGTCGGATTGACCGGCACGACGGATTTGTATGCGCTGGGCGAGCGCCTCACCGATCCGGCGCTGTTGCGTTACGAGGCGCTCGTCTATATCGGCTTTTTTTTCATGTTTGCCGCGTTGACGTTTAAAGCCTCCAGCATGCCGTTTTACATGTGGACGCCGGATGTGTATCAAGGCGCGCCGACGGCGGTCACCGGTTTTTTGGCTTTTGTCTCCAAAGCGGCCGGTTTTGCCGTGCTCGTGCGGCTGATGATCGCCGTCTTTATCCGTCTGCCGGAGTATGGGCGCGGGACGGACGGCGCCTTCGGCAGTGCGGCGACGCTGGCGCTCATCGCCGCCTTGTCCATGCTCATCGGCAACGCCGTCGCCCTTTGGCAGACGGACGCCAAACGGATGCTCGCCTACTCTTCGATCGCCCATGCCGGCTACCTCTTCGTCCCGTTCGCCGCGGCGAGCCCGATGTTCGTCGAACAGGTCGCCTTTTACCTCGTCGCCTATCTGTTCATGACGCTCGGCGCGTTCGCGATCATCGAAGCGGTGGCCAAAGATCGCGGGTCGTATCGGTTGGAAGCGTTTGCCGGATTGTATCATCGGTCCCCGGGGGTGGCGGTGGGGATGCTCGTCTTGCTTTTGTCGCTCGCCGGAATACCGCTGACGGCCGGGTTTTTCGGCAAGTGGTACATCTTGCTCGGCGCGCTTGCCGGCGGCCACTTCGTTCTGGCCGGCGCGCTCGTGGTGGCGACGCTCATCTCGTACGGGTATTACTTCGCCCTCTTGAGCCAAGTGTTCATGCGCCCCGGGGAGACGGAGCGGCCGCTCGTCCTTTCCCCGGGAACGGGCATCGTCTTCGCCGTCGGCGTCGTCGGATCGCTCCTCGGCGGGCTGTTTTTCGGACCGATCGTCGAAGTCATCCAGCGCGCGTTTTGACCGCCCATCGACAAACGATAAGCGGATCGATATACACGTATTGGGAGATGCTAATTTGACACGTTTTAAATCTTTCTGGTATCATCAAACCAATTCCGTCGGGCATTTCGCTTGGCGGAACCGATTGTTTCGTTTTATGAAACAATGGTACAGAAAGTGAAACAGCGGCGATGCGGACAAAACAGGCAAAACAGAGGAGAACGGAGGGAAACCGCGTGTATGTACCGCCGAAAGCATCGTATCGGGAAGTGCTGAACGATGCCGTGCAAAAAGGGTATGCCGTCGGACAGTTCAACTTGAACGGCCTCGAGTATTTGCAGGCCATCGTCGAGGTGGCCGAAGAGGAGCGCTCGCCGGTCATCCTCGGCGTGAGCGTGAGCTCGACGAAGTACTTCGGCCTCGACTATCTGGTCGCGCTGGCCAACGCGGCGAAACTCAAGGCCGGCGTGCCGATCATCCTGCACCTCGACCACGGACCGGATTTTGACTTTATCATGAAAGCCATCCGCGCCGGGTTCGATTCGGTCATGTACGACGGATCAGAACACCCGCTGGAAGAAAACATCGCCGTCACCCGACAGGTCGTCGAGGCGGCGCATGCCGCCGGCGTCTCCGTCGAAGGGGAGATCGGGCGCATCGGCGGCACGGAAGATGAGGTGAGCGTCGACGAGCGCGAGGCGATGCTGGCGCGGGTCGACGAAGCGGAACGGTTTGCCGAGGAAACGAAGATCGACGCCATTGCGCCGGCCGTCGGCACGGCGCACGGCCTCTATAAAGGCCGCCCGCAGATCGCCTTCGACCGCCTGGAGGCGATTCACAAGCGGACAGGAAAGCCCATCGTCCTGCACGGCGGTTCCGGGGTGCCGGATGAGGACATCCGGCAGGCCATCGCCCTCGGCGTCGGCAAGATCAACGTCAACACCGAAAGCCAGGCGGAATTCACCCGCGTCGTCCGGAAGGTGCTGGCGGAGAAGCCGGACGTGTTCGATTCGCGCAAGTATCTGGGTCCGGCCCGGGAGGCGATCAAAGAAGTGATCCGCAAAAAAATCCGCCTGTTCGGCAGCCATCATCGCTTTTAGCGCGCGTGAAGGCGGTTTGGGTCGACCATCGCTCGTTGGGGCGTAAATCCGCTTGGGTGAGGGGATGGCATGGTGCGGTGATCCATTTTTTCCAAAGGGGGAAGGTCGGATGATGGCAGGACGGAAGGTGACCATCATCGGCATCGCCGGCGACAGCGGTGCCGGAAAATCGACGTTCGTCGCCGAGCTTAAGGCGCTGATCGGCGAAGAACGGGTGACGGTCATCAGCATCGACGATTATCATTCGCTCGACCGCACGGAGCGGAGCCGGGTGGGCATCACGGCGCTCCATCCGTGGAAAGCGAACAACCTCGGGCTGCTCATCGAGCACGTGTGGGCGCTCAAAGCGGGGCGGGCGATCGAAAAACCGATTTACGACCACAGCGACGGCAAGATCAAAGGCCCGGAAATCGTCATCCCGAAGGACATCGTGTTGTTGGAAGGCCTGCACATCCTGTACTTGGAAAAACTGCGCGAGGCGCTCGATCTCAAGATCTATTTCGACACCGATACGCGTCTTCGGGTGCGGTGGAAAGTGCGACGCGACGCCGCGACGCGCGGCTATACCGAAGACGAGGTGTTGGCCGAGATCGAGCGGCGCAAACCGGACGTCGAGCGGTACATCGAACCGCAGAAGGCTTTTGCCGACATCGTCATCAAGTATTTTCCGGACGATGCGCGCGCCCCGTCGGCGGACGATCCCGAACCGATCAAGGTACAGATCGCCGAACGGTTAAACGGCAACAAACGCCGCCTGGTGAAGTGGCTGTCTCTCGGTTCGCGCTTCGGACTGATCGAAGCGGTGCATTACCACGACAAAATCGTCGGCGAAGACATGGAGATCGCCGACATCGGCGGACACACGCCGATCGAATCGATGACGGCGCTTCTGGAGATGATCAGCGACAATCACCACTTGAAAGCAAAGATGAACGACACGCACTATACGCCGATTAAAGTCACCCAGTACTTGATCGCCAGCATGATCGTCGAACTCGCCTACGGGCGCGACGTCCAACGCGAGCGGCTCGTCGCGCGCCAAAGCGGGGAAGACGCGCCGAAAGCGAGAGCCACCTAAGCCGGCCGCAAAGCTCTGCCGCCGGCTCCGCCTTCCGGCGGCCGGCATCGGCGATGCCGCGTGTGCACATCGGTGCCGGACTACGGTCGATGAAGATGGGAGGGAGAGCATGACCGTCAAAGCAGGCATCAACGGCATGGGGCGCATCGGGCGCCTCACCTTGCGGGCCGCGTGGAACCATCCGGAACTCGAGATCGTCGCCGTGAACGCCACCACCGACGCGAAGACGCTGGCGCATCTGTTGAAGTACGATTCCGCGCAAGGGCGTTGGCCGGTCGACGTGATCGCCGACGGGGATGATCTGTTCATCGATGGCCGCCGCATCCGCGTGTTCTCCGACCGCAATCCGCTGAACCTCCCGTGGGGCGCGCTCGGGGCGGAGATCGTCCTGGAGGCCACCGGCCAATTCACGACGCGGGATGGGGCGGCGATGCACCTTCGCGCCGGGGCGAAAAAGGTGATCATCTCCACCGCCGCCCAATCCGACGATCTCATGGTCGTCTACGGCGTGAACCATGATCTGTATGACCCCGAACGCCACGACGTGATCTCCAGCTCGTCGTGCACGACGAACTGCCTGGCGCCGATCGTCGCCGTCCTGCACGAGCGCTTCGGCATCGTCGAAGGGGCGATGACGACGGTGCACAGCTTCACGAACGATCAGCGCAGCCTCGACAATCCGCACAAAGATCTGCGCCGGGCCCGCGCGGCGAGCCAATCGATCGTTCCGACGACAACCGGCGCCGCCCGGGCGATGGGGAAGATCTTCCCGGAACTGAACGGCAAATTGAACGGCATCTCCATTCGCGTCCCGACGCCGACCGTCTCCATCGTCGATCTGGTGGCGACGCTGAAGACGCGGGTCACGCCGGACGATGTGAACGCCGCCTTTGAGGACGCCTCCGCAGGCCGACTGCAGAAGATTTTGGACGTCTCCTATGAGCCCCTCGTCTCCGTCGATTACATCGGCGACCCGCATTCGTGCGTCATCGACGGATTGTCGACGATGGTCGTCGGCGAGCGGACGGTCAAGGTGCTCGGCTGGTACGACAACGAGATGGGCTTTGCCCACCGCATGGTCGATTTGCTCCATTACATCGGCGTGCGCACGAAGGAACTCGACCGCGTGGGGGACCAGGTGTGATGACGCGTGGGGCGAAGACGCTGAAAAGCGGCAACTTGCGCCTGCTCACGTTGGAGATGGCCCGCGTGACCGAAGCGGCGGCGCTCGCCGCCGCCCGCTGGATGGGCAAGGGCGACAAATGGCAGGCCGACGATGCAGCGACCAAGGCGATGCGCGCCGTCCTCGGCGAGATCGGCATCGACGGCACGGTGGTCATCGGCGAAGGGGAGCTGGATGAAGCGCCGATGCTCTACATCGGCGAACGCGTCGGTTCCGGCGACGGGCCGGAGGTCGACGTCGCCGTGGACCCGCTGGAGGGAACGAATTTGCTGGCCACGGGCGCACCGGGAGCGATCACCGTGCTCGCCGTCGCCCCGCGCGGGGCACTGTTGCACGCGCCGGACATGTATATGGAAAAGATCGCCGTCGGCCCCAAAGCCCGGGGTCGTATTGCGCTCGAGCGACCGGTGCGCGAGAACATCTTGGCCGTCGCCGAGGCCGTCGGCAAACGGGTGCAGGACGTCGTCGTCGTCCTTCTCGACCGTCCGCGCAACCGGTACATTCTCGACGAGATCCGCGCGCTCGGGGCGCGGGCCAAGCTGATCCAAGACGGCGACGTCAGTCCGGCCATCGCCGCCTGCTTCGAAGAGACGGGCATCGACCTGATGATGGGCATCGGCGGCGCGCCGGAAGGCGTCGTCACGGCGGTGGCGATGAAAAGCTTGGGCGGGGATTTTCAAGGGCGCCTCGTGCCGCAAAACGATGAAGAAACGGCGCGGCTCAAGACGATGGGCATCGACGATGCGCGCCGCGTGTTGACGTTGGATGATCTGGTCCAGAGCGACGACGCCATCTTTTCGGCGACCGGCGTGACGGACGGACTGATCCTCTCCGGCGTGCGCTTCGTCGGCGGCGGCGCCGCGCACACGGTCACGTTGGTCGCGCGGGCGCGGACACAGACGGTGCGCTTTATCCACGGCCGGCACCACCTGCCGAGCAAGCCCGATCACGTTCGGGAGTGGGTCGCCGAAGTCGAAGAAGCGTGACCAAGTAGAGGTTTGGGGAGGCCGGCGATGTCCACATTGTCCATCGCGCCGTCGATTTTGTCGGCGGATTTCAGCCGTTTGGCGGAGGAGATCCGCGACGTCGAAGCCGGCGGCGCCGATCTCATCCACGTCGACGTCATGGACGGGCGGTTCGTGCCGAACATCACCATCGGCATCCCCGTCGTCAAGGCGATCCGGCCGCATACGCGCCTTCCGCTCGACGTGCATCTCATGATCGTCGAGCCGGAGCGCTATATTCCCGAGTTCATCGCCGCCGGCGCGGACATCGTCTCCTTTCACGTCGAAGCGACGCCGCACGCGCATCGCGCCGTGCAGATGATCCGTGCCGCGGGAGCCCAAGCGGCGGTGGCCCTGACGCCTTCAACGCCGATCGAGGCGGTGCGGCATCTCGTCCCCGATCTCGACATGGTGCTCCTGATGACCGTCAACCCGGGTTTCGGCGGTCAAGCGTTCATCCCGCAAATGATCGAGAAGAC
Organism: Hydrogenibacillus sp.; assembly: GCA_014896255.1. GTDB lineage: Bacteria > Bacillota > Bacilli > Thermicanales > DSM-22653 > Hydrogenibacillus. The sequence goes on along the minus strand of JADBKT010000001.1, from coordinate 12,406 downwards.
GAGCGCTTTGCGGGCGATGCTCGATGCCGTCGGACGGGCCGACGTGGACATCGAAGTCGACGGCGGAATCACCGCCGAGACGGCCGAAGCGATCGTCCGCGCCGGGGCGAACGTGCTCGTCGCCGGCACGGCGGTCTTCGGCCACGCCGATCGGCGGGCGGCGATCCAGGCGATCCGCGCGGCGGGCGATCGGGCCGCCCGCGAGGCACGGGAGAATGCCCGTGGACCGTCCATCCAATAAACAAAAACTTATGGAATAAGGTTTTGCTTATCGTATCAGTACGAGATCTGTATTTTACGCATTGACACGCACGTCTTATAATCGAAGTATCTCGACTTTAACAGGAGTCCGGAAGGAGCGATCGACATGACCTTGGATCAAGCGAAAGGCGAACAGGCGCGAAGCCGCTGGGCGTCCGGGGTGATCCCGTACAAGGAGATGGGTTACTGGAAGCCGGACTATGTGCCGAAGGAAACCGACGTCATCGCCGCTTTCCGCTTCGTTCCGCAGGAAGGCGTCGAGCCGGAAGAGGCGGCGGCGGCGGTCGCCGGCGAGTCGTCGACGGCAACGTGGACCGTGGTGTGGACCGATCGCCTGACGACGTACGAGATGTACCAAGCCAAGGCGTTTCGCGTCGATCCTGTGCCCGGGACGGACCAATACATCGCCTATATCGCTTACGACATCGACCTGTTCGAAGAAGGCTCGATCGCCAACATGGCCTCGTCCATCGTCGGCAACGTGTTCGGTTTTAAGGCGTTAAAGAGCCTGCGCCTCGAGGACTTGCGCATTCCGCTGCATTACATCAAGACGTTCCAGGGGCCGCCGCACGGCATCGTCATGGAGCGCGAGATCTTGAACAAATACGGTCGACCGCTCCTCGGCGCGACGACGAAGCCGAAGCTGGGGCTGACCGCGCGCAACTACGGCCGCGTCGTATACGAAGCGTTGCGTGGGGGGTTGGATTTCGTCAAAGACGACGAGAACACGAACTCCCAGCCCTTTCAGCGCTGGCGGGACCGTTACCTGTACGCCATGGAAGCGGTGCACCGGGCGATGGCCGAGACGGGCGAGATCAAGGGCCACTACCTGAACGTCACCGCCGCCACGATGGAGGACATCTACGAGCGGGCCGAATTCGCCAAGGAACTCGGCAGCGTGATCATCATGATCGATCTGACGATCGGCTACAGCGCCATCCAGTCGATGGCCAAATGGGCGCGGAAAAACAGCATGATCCTGCACCTGCATCGGGCCAGCCACAGCACCTTTACCCGGCAGAAGACCCACGGCATCTCTTTCCGCGTGCTTGCCAAGTGGATGCGCATGGCCGGCGTCGACCACCTGCACGCCGGAACGGTCGTCGGCAAGCTCGAAGGCGATCCGAACATTACCAAAGGGTACTACAAGACGCTCCGCGGGATGAAGTACGACGCCGATCCGACGCTCGGACTGTTTTTCGAACAGGATTGGGGTTCGATGCCGGCGGTCATGCCCGTCGCTTCGGGCGGCATTCACGCCGGTCAGGTGCATCAACTGCTCCATCTCTTCGGGGACGACGTCGTCCTGCAGTTCGGCGGCGGCACGATCGGGCATCCGCTGGGTATCGCCGCCGGAGCGACGGCCAACCGCGTCGCCGTGGAAGCGATGGTGCAGGCGCGCAACGAAGGGCGCGACATTTGGAACGAAGGGCCGGAGATTTTGGAAAAAGCGGCCAAGTGGTCGCCGGAGTTGCGTGCGGCGCTCGATGTGTGGAAAGACGTGACGTTCGACTTTGCTTCCACCGACACGCCGGACGTCGTCGTGACGCCGACGTTTTGACCCGATCGTTTTGATCTTATGATCCGGAAGGGGCGATATCCGATGGCTTTTCGCCTGACGCAGGGGACCTTTTCTTATCTCCCCGATCTGACCGACGAAGAGATCCTCAAGCAGGTCGAATACGCCTTGAACAACGGCTGGGCGATCAGCATCGAATTCACCGATGATCCGCATCCGCGGAACGTCTATTGGGAGATGTGGGATCTGCCGATGTTCGATCTGAAAGATCCGGCGGCCGTGCTGTATGAGATCCGTCAATGCCGCGCAGCGTACCCGAACCATTATATCCGCGTCAACGCTTACGATCGGAGCTACGGGCGGCAAACGACGGCGCTGTCGTTCATCGTCAACCGGCCGAAAGACGAACCGGGTTTCCACGTCATCAGGCAAGAAGTGCGCGATCGGCAAATTCGCTACACGCTGCACAGTTACGCCACGGACAGACCGAAGGGCGAACGTTACAACGGTTAGGCGGGACCGTCGACCCGCAGGTGCGTCCGACGGGACGGCACAAGACCGCTTCGGTCAAAGGAGGGCGCGCATGACCGTGCAACAGGATGCGCAAAATGCGGAAGATTCGCTTCGGGTGGAGGCGCTGCCGAACGACAAACTCGCCGAAGCGGTCGACCTTCAGGCCATCGTCCGCGAGACACAGATTACCGAAGTGCTCGACCAACTCGATCGCGATCTCGTCGGCCTCGCGCCGGTGAAGACCAAAATTCGGGAGATCGCCGCGCTGCTTCTCGTCGATCGCGTGCGGCGGCGCCTTGGACTTACGACGCCGCCGCCTTCTTTGCACATGTCGTTGACCGGCAATCCCGGAACGGGAAAGACGACGGTCGCCATGCGGATGGCTGAGATGTTGCATCGCCTGGGTTATGTGCGCAAGGGTCATCTCGTCGCCGTGACGCGGGACGACCTCGTCGGACAGTACATCGGCCACACCGCGCCGAAGACGAAAGAAGTGCTGAAGCGCGCCATGGGCGGCGTGCTTTTTATCGATGAGGCCTATTACTTGTACCGCCCGGAGAACGAGCGGGACTACGGCCAGGAAGCGATCGAGATTTTGCTGCAGGTGATGGAGAACAACCGCGACGATCTGGTCGTCGTCTTGGCCGGGTACAAAGATAAAATGGACCGGTTTTTCCAATCGAATCCCGGGATGCGCTCGCGTATCGCGCACCATATCGATTTTCCGGACTATACGCTCGACGAACTGTTCGAGATCGCCAAGCGGATGCTCGGAGAACAGGGATACCGCTTTAGTCCGGCGGCGGAAAACGCTTTCCGCCGCTATCTCGAACGGCGGATGCAGATGCCGCACTTCGCCAACGCCCGCAGTGTCCGTAACGCCCTCGATCGGGCGCGGCTGCGCCAGGCGAACCGGCTCTACGGGCTGAGCACCTGTACGATCGCCGATCTATTGACGATCGAGGCGGAAGACATCTTGGCCAGCCGCGTGATGCAGGAACCGCTCGGCAGTGCGGACGCCGACCGATCGCGAATGTCGGTTGAGTAACGATAAGCATTTCCGAATCCAATCATTTTCATTTAAAATAGAAGGGCGTGCAAGTCATTTGCTCCCGAACGGGGCTTCATCAGGGCAATCGAGGAGGTCGAGCCGTTCATGGCGACAGCGTCTGTCGTCGACGAGAAAGTCTACGACGTCACGGTCATCGGAGGGGGGCCGGCGGGTCTTTTTGCGGCTTTTTATTGCGGTATGCGCGAGATGTCGTGCAAGGTCATCGACAGCCTGCCGCAGCTCGGAGGGCAATTGGCCGCCCTGTATCCCGAGAAATACATTTACGACGTCGGCGGTTTTCCGAAGATCCGCGGCGCGGATCTCGTCGAACAGCTGAAGACACAAGCCATGCAGTTCAATCCGGCGATCTGTCTGTCGGAGCAGGTCATCGGCCTGGAAAAGCAGGAAGACGGTTCGTTCGTCCTGGAGACGAACAAAGGGCGTCATTACAGCAAGGCGGTGATCATCGCCGGCGGTATCGGAACGTTCACGCCGCGGAAGCTTCCGGCCAAGAACGTCGATGACTACGAAGGCAAGGGCATTCACTATTTCATCACTTCGGTCGAGGCGTTCCGTGACCAGCGCGTACTCGTCGTCGGCGGCGGCGATTCGGCGGTCGATTATGCGCTCATGCTGGAGCCGGTCGCCAAAGCGGTGACGCTGATCCATCGCCGCGATCAGTTCCGGGCTCATGAACACAGCGTCCACCAGCTGATGAATTCGTCGATCGCGGTCAAACTGTTTACGGAGCTTCAGGAAATCCACGGGGCCGAGGGCGTCGAGGCGGTCACGGTGATCGACAATCGGACGCAGGAAACGGAACGTCTCGAGGTCGACGCCGTCGTCAGCGGCCTCGGTTATACCGCTTCCCTCGGCCCGATCAAAAATTGGGGACTCAACATCGAAGGCAACAGCATCGTCGTCAACTCCAAGATGGAGACGAACATTCCGGGCGTCTACGCGATCGGCGACATCACGACCTACCCGGGGAAGATCAAGCTCATCGCCGTGGGCCTCGGCGAGGCGCCGATCGCCGTGTCGAACGCCAAGACGTACATCGACCCGACGGCGAAGCTTTCGACCATCCACTCCAGCGACCGGACGGACATTCCCATGGGTCAGCGTTGATGGGCTTAAGGGTTGATGGATGCAGAGAAAGGGGAGTTCGGATGACGGACGACTTGAGCGCTCGGGCGATCGCCGCCATCCGCGCGCTGTCGATCGACGCCGTCGAACAGGCCAAGTCCGGGCATCCGGGTTTGCCGATGGGCGCGGCGCCGATGGCGTATGTGCTGTGGACGCGGCATATGCGGCACAATCCGGCCAATCCGAAATGGGCGGACCGCGATCGGTTCATTTTGTCCGCCGGCCACGGCTCGATGTTGTTGTACAGCCTGCTCTATCTTACCGGCTATGACGTTTCGATCGACGATTTGAAGGCGTTTCGCCAGTGGGGTTCGAAGACGCCGGGACATCCGGAATACGGGCATACGCCGGGCGTGGAGGCGACGACCGGCCCTCTGGGGCAGGGCATCGCCATGGCCGTGGGGATGGCGATGGCCGAGCGGCACCTCGCCGCCCGGTACAACCGACCGGATTTTCCGATTGTCGACCATTATACGTATGCCCTGGTCGGCGACGGCGATCTGATGGAAGGCGTCGCCGCGGAGGCGGCGTCACTGGCCGGGCATCTGCGCCTCGGGCGGCTGATCGTCCTCTATGACTCGAACGACGTTTCGCTCGACGGCGGGACGGACAAAGCGTTTACCGAAGATGTGGCGGCGCGTTTTCGCGCGTACGGGTGGCAGGTGCTCAGGGTCGAAGACGGACATGACCTTCAGGCCATCGATCAGGCGATCGCCGAGGCCAAGGCGGCGCATGACCGGCCGACGCTGATCGAAGTGCGCACGGTGATCGGCTACGGCAGCGCCAAGGCCGGAACGAGCGCCGTGCACGGCGCCCCGCTGGGGGCGGAGGACGCGGCGCAGGCGAAGGCGTCTTACGGATGGACATCCCCGCCGTTTGAGGTGCCGGACGACGTGCGGGCGCATTTTTACGCGGTGCGCGCCCGCGGCGAAGCGGCGGAAGCGGCCTGGCAGGCGCTCTTTACGCGCTACCGCAAGGCGCATCCGGAGCTCGCCGAAGCATATGAAGCGGCGTTGGCGCGCCGGCTGCCGAAGAACATAAGCGAGGTCCTGCCGCGCTTTGCTGCGGACGGCGGAAAGAAGATCGCCACCCGAGACGCGTCCGGTCAGGTGCTGAATGCGTTGGCCGGCGTTCTTCCGAATTTGATCGGCGGTTCGGCGGATCTCGCCTCGTCGAACAAGACGACGTTGAAAGAGGCGGGGGATTTTGCGCCGCCGGATTACACCGGGCGGAATATCTGGTTTGGGGTTCGGGAACACGCCATGGGGGCGATTTTAAACGGGATGGCGCTCCACGGCGGGCTGATCGTCTACGGCGGGACGTTTTTCGTTTTCTCCGACTACATGCGGCCGGCGATGCGCCTCTCGGCGCTCATGGGCGCGCCGGTCATGTATGTGCTCACGCACGACAGCATCGCCGTCGGCGAAGACGGTCCGACGCACCAGCCGATCGAACACTTGCCGTCGCTCCGGGCCATGCCGAACATGATCGTCATCCGGCCGGCCGACGCCAACGAGACGTCCGCCGCGTACAAGGTGGCGTTGGAGACGACGACGGGTCCGGTGGCCATCGTTCTTTCCCGCCAAGGGCTTCCGGTGCTTCCGGAGACGGCGAAGCGGGCGTTTGACGCGCTTCCGCGCGGCGCGTACGTCTTGCGCGAGCATGGATTTGCGAAGGCGTCGGAGAAGGTGATCCTGATCGCCAGCGGTTCGGAAGTCGATCTGGCTCTGAGGGCGGCGGAGGCACTGGCCTCGTCCGGGCTTGGGGTGCGCGTGGTGAGCATGCCGAGCTGGGAGCTGTTCGAGGCTCAATCGGAAGCGTATCGCCGATCGGTTTTGCCGCCGGAGGTCCGCGCCCGGGTGGCGATCGAGATGGCGCACCCGTTCGGGTGGGAACGGTACGTCGGCGACGCCGGGACGGTGCTCGGCATCGATCGCTTCGGCGCTTCGGCGCCCGGCGAGCGGCTGATGGCGGAATTTGGCTTTACGGTTGAACGCGTCGTCGAGACGGCGCTTCGGGTCGTCCGGCGCGTCTACCCGAAGTGGGAGATATCGACGCATACGCGTTAGGCAGAATCCGGACGAGACGTCGGGACGTGACGCCGGACGCCATCACGCGTCCGGCGTCCGGCTCCCGCTTGTCACCGAACCATACAATGTTTCGAAAGGAAGGGGCGGACCATGGATCATCTGTTGACCCTGATCGTTTTTGCGCCGCTTTTGATGATGATCGTCCTCGCCTTGGTTCCGTCCCGCGAAGGCGGTGTGGCCCGATGGATCGGCGTCGTGGGGTCGTTTGTGCCGCTTTTGCTGGCGTTTCGGCTGTATGCGCGGTTTAATCTCAGTGCCGGAGGCTGGCAATTCGAGGAGCATGCGCATTGGTTTTCGCTTCGGTTTCCGATCTTCGATCCGCTGCTGAATACCGTTCGCCTGGCCGACCTGCCGATCGGGTATGATCTGGCGATCGACGGTCTGTCGCTGCCGCTCCTCATGCTTTCGACGGTCATCGGGTTTTTGGCGGCGCTGGCGGCGTGGTACAACACGTACCGGGTCAAGGCGTATTTTATGTTTTATCTGTTGTTGCTGGTCGGCATGAACGGCGTCTTTGTATCGAAAAATATTCTTCTATTCTTCATCTTTTTTGAAATTACGCTGGTGGCGCTATTTTTTCTCGTCGGCATCTGGGGCGGATTTGCCCGGGAGCGGGCGGCGTATCAGCTGCTCATCTACAACGGCTTGGGATCGCTGATCATGCTGGTCGCATTTCTGGTGCTGCTTGCCGTGACCGGCTCGACTCACATCGATGAGATCGCCGAACGGCTCGGGGCATTGGACATTTCGTCCGAGCTTGGGACCGGGATATTTCTTTTGCTGCTCATGGCTTTCGGCATCAAACTGCCGATCGTGCCGTTCCACACTTGGGTGCTGAACGTCCATCCGGTGGCCTCGGCGCCGATCTCGATGATTCTTTCCGGCGTACTGCTGAAGATGGGCGGGTACGGTCTGATGCGCTTTGGCGTCGGCTTCTTCCCGGACGTCGCGAAAGCGTTCGCGGGGTGGTTGGCCGTGCTCGGGTTGATCAATCTTTTGTACGGTGCGATTTTGGCGCTGGCGGAACGGGAATTGAAGCGCATCATCGCCTATTCCAGCGTGAGCCATATGGGCATCGTCCTGTTCGGCATCGCCGCGCTGAACACCGTCGGCTTTCAGGGCGCGATTTTTCAGATGGTGTCGCACGGACTCATCTCCGCGCTGCTTTTCATGACCGCCGGGGTGATCGCCGAGCGTACCGGGACGACATCGCTTGAGGAACTCGGCGGGCTCGCCAAACCGATGCCGCTCTCCAGCGCCGTGCTTTTAACGGGGGCGTTGGCCTCGTTGGGCCTTCCGGCGTTCTCCGGCTTTGTCGCCGAAGTGCAGGCTTACCTCGGACTCTATGCAAGCGGCCATGTCTGGATCGCTCTCTTCGGCGCTCTCGGGCTGGTGCTCACCGCCGCTTATCTCTTGCGCATGGTGTTGACGACGACCTACGGGCCGACCCGACCGTCGCTCGCCGGAGCTTCCGACGCCCAACCGATCGAAGTGCTGCCGATGCTGGCGCTGGTGGCGATGATTGCGCTTCTCGGCTTGTATCCGCTCGTCCTCGGGGAGACGATGCGCGAGACGATCGCCCTGTTCTTGTCGCGCCTTGGAGTGTAAGCGCGAGGATACCGTTCGGCGGTTCAATGTCAGAGGCAAAGCGGTGAGGATGCGATGGAATATTTGAACCTGCGTCGGCTGAACATCTTCCGGACCGTCGTCCGCCACATGAGCTTTTCCCGCGCCGCGGAAGAGCTGTACTTGAGCCAGCCGGCGGTGTCGCAACACATCCGTCAGTTGGAAGAGTACTTCGGCGTCAAGCTGTTTGAGCAATCCGGCAAACAGATCGTCTTGACCGAAGCGGGAAGCTACTTGAAAGAAGCGGCGGACCGGTTGTTCCGTCAGCTTGAAGACGTCGAGCAGGCGATCAGGGACATTCGGACGCATCGCGTCGGAAGTCTCACGCTCACCGCCGATACGTCCGCGGGGGCGTACGTCGTGCCGCCCTTTTTGGGCGAATTCCATCGTCAACATCCGCAGGTCGCAATCAAGCTGGAAGTGGTCAACCGCAGCGTCGTTCTGCAGCGGCTTTTCCGCGGCGAGACGGATTTGGCGGTGATGGGTTATCCGAAGCAGTCGCCGTATCTCGAGGCGGCGCCTTTTTTGGACAACCGGCTGGTGGTCATCGCCGCCGCCGATCATCCGCTGGCCGATGTCGAGCGGATCCCGCTTTCGCGTTTGGCCAAGGAACCGTTTTTGATCCGCGAAAAAGGTTCGGGGACGCGCAGCACGATGGAGCGGTTTTTTCAGGAGTTCGGGATCTTCCCGGTCGTCCGCATGGAACTCGGCAGCGTCGCGGCGATCAAGGAAGCGGTGGCCGCAAGGGTCGGCGTTTCGATCGTCTCCGAGGCGGCGATCCGCTTGGAACGGCAGATGGGTCTCATTACCGTGCTCGATGTGGAACGGTTCCCGATCGTTCGCAAATGGTATGTCGTTCACTCTGTACAACAACCGCTTTCGCCCCTGGCGCTCAGCTTTCGCCAGCTGCTTTTGGAAAAAGGCGGCCAACAGGGGCGCGATGCGCCGGGGTGTGTGGCGGCGGAAGGCGGCGAGGCGAAATGACCGCCATTGATCCAAACGAGAAAACGCGCCGTCGGAAGTGCGTCAAGGCCTTATGGGGGTGAGGCGGTGAATCTCGAACTTTCCGGACGCGTGGCGCTCGTGACCGGCGGTTCGCGGGGGATCGGGCTCGCGATCGCCAAGACGTTCGCGGAAGAAGGCGCGCGCGTCGCCGTCGCCGCGCGCGGCGAAGCAGGCTTGAGACAAGCCGAAGCGGACATTCCGGGGGCGGAGGCGTTCACCTTCGACGCCTTCGATCCCGCTTCCCGCGCTTCGCTCATCGAGCGCGTCGCCCGGCACTTCGGTCGGCTCGACGTGCTCGTGAACAACGCCGGGCAGAGCTTCGGCGCGGACGCGTATTCGACGCCGTTTGACGATTACGCGAAGGCGATGGAGATCAACTATTTCGCCGCGGTCGACTTGAGTCTGCGGGCGCTCCCGCATCTCGCCAAGACGAACGGCGTGATCGTCAACATCGCCTCCATCTGGGGGCGCGAGGCGGGCGGCAAGGCGGCGTACAACGCGGCGAAGGCAGCCCTCATCAGCTTCACCAAGGCCCTCGGCGATGCCGCCGCACCGCACGGCGTGCGCGCCGTCGGCGTCGCGCCGGGATCGATCCGCCATCCGGGCGGGAGCTGGGACCGGCGGATGAAGGAAAACCCGGAAGCGATGCGCGCCTTCGTGGAAGCGAACATCCCCGGCGGGCGGTTCGGCACGCCGGAAGAGGTGGCCAACGTCGTCGTCTTTCTGGCGTCGCCGAAGGCGTCGTGGGTCGTCGGCACGACGGTCGTCGTCGACGGCGGGCAGTCGAAGATGTTCTAGCGGCTAACGCGATAAAAAATAGAAGGCGCCGTCCGTCGGACGCCGAAGAAAGGAGCGCCGCCATGACCGGAGCAAACGAATCGATGTCGCCGGCGCCGGAGCAGGATCAGAAGGACGAAGTCTACTTCGAGACCGACGGCGTGATCGCCACCGTCGTCCTCAACCGGCCGGAGGCGCTGAACGCCTTGAATTACGCGGCCCTCGTCAGGCTCGGGGAGATCGTCGAAGATCTGAAGCGCCGCCGTGACTTACGGGCGGTTGTCTTTCGGGGGAACGGGCGGGCGTTTTCCGTCGGGGCCGATCTCAAAGAACGACGGGCCCTTGGGGAGGCGGAAGTCCGGAGAAACGTGCTGAAGATCCGCGACGTGTTCACCGCCGTCGCGCGTTTGCCGCAGCCGACCATCGCCGTGATGCACGGTTATGCCTTGGGCGGCGGGTTCGAATTGGCCCTGGCCTGTGATTTTCGCTTTGCGGCGGTCGGGACGGTGATGGGCCTCACCGAGACGTCGCTTGCCATCATCCCCGGCGCCGGCGGTACGCAACGCCTGCCGCGGTTGATCGGACCGATGCGGGCGAAAGAGTTGATTTTCACCGCCCGTAGAATCACGGCACAGGAGGCCTATGATTGGGGGATCCTCACCGGCGTGGCGGAGGATCCGACGGCCGCGGCCCGCCGATTGGCGGAAGAACTCGCGCAAAACGGGCCGCTTGCCGTCGCCCAGGCCAAATTCGCCGTCGACCGCGGGCTCGAGGTCGATCTTCAAACGGGGCTGGACATTGAATCGAAAGCGTACGAAGTGCTCATTCCGACCGAAGATCGCGTCGAAGCGCTGCAAGCTTTTGCTGAAAAACGAAAGCCGAATTTCACAGGTCGATGAACGACGGCGATCACGACATCGTACGATCGAACCGCGCTTCAGAAACTCAGGGGCTTCTCTTCCGACCGGAGACGCTGCGCACCGCAGCGGTCCCGGAAGAGAGCCCTGTTCTTTGTTTTGTCGGTTTGTTTTGTCGGCGAAAATACCCGTCAGCGCAGGAAACGAATCACCAGCGGATATCGGAAGGCTTCGCCGTTCTTCGCTTTGACCGCGGCGATGATCGTCATCACGAACCAGAAGACGGCGATCGCGATGAGAAGGACAATACCGATCACGATGAGGATCAATACCGTGCTTACAATCACATAGAGCAAAATGGAAAGCTGGAAGTTCACGGCTTCTTTTCCTTGGTCGTCCACGAAGGAATGCTCTTTCTTTTTCATCTGCCACAAGATGAGCGGCGCCAAAACGGTGGTGAACGGAATCGGCAGCACAAACGTCAACAGAGCGCTTAAATGGACGAACATGGCCCACGTGCGAGCGTCTTCGTCGTTCATTGGGTTGATGACCATCCGCAGCGATCTTCCTTTCCGAGAACTGAACGTATGGGGTCATGATCTTGGGGGGAACGTTAATGTTTGACTTCCAAACCGCCAAAAAGCAGGATGGCCTCGATCTCCAATATCGGCGCCGGACCGCCGCCGTTCGATCGGACGGTGTGATCCTTCCAGCCGCCGAAGATCGGGATCCCGTGAATCTCGACCTGCCATCCTTCGGGAATGCAAAGCTCGACGCCGCCGAACAGGTTGATGAGCTCGACTTTGGCCCGCTCCCCGGGCGAGAGCACCGCCTGGCGCGCATCGACTTCGATGCCGCCGAAGAGGACGAACAATTCTGCGCCTTCAAACGGGTTTGAAGCGATCTTGAGGTTGGCCGAGGCAAAGAACGAGGCATGTTCGATGCGGTGCGTCGTGAGCGTCGATCGATGGTTGGCCCATGCGGGGCGAGAGCGATGGGCGAACGTCGTGTACCAGCGACGAGGGAGGAGGAGCCTTAAGGCGATGAGGATGATCACGAGCGGCCAGAGAATGCCCCATGATAGGTGTTCGATGATGCCGAGCGTCTTAAGCTGGAACAGCACGCCGATCATCAGCCCGAGCAAGCCGAACCATCGCGCCCCGCGTCGAAAAATGAGCTGAATGGCCCAAACGATCAGAATGAGCGGCCAGTACGTCGAGAGCAGTTCGCCGAGGCCGGAGGTCAAAAGCCCAAGCTGTTGCAACAACCACAGCACGCCGAACGCGAGCAGCAGGATACCGGTGAAGATTCGTCCGGTCGACAAAGAAGTACCTCCTTGCACGTGCGTTTCAATTTCATCTTAATACAGAGAGATAAAAAAAGAAATGCCTCTGCCTCCGTTCAGGCATTTAAATTTTGGCTTGACGTCGGCCTGCGCGTTTGTTAAAGTATGTATGTGATTATATACAGGGGATGTGGGGTGAAGGGATGCCGTTGACGGATCAGGCCCTAAAGCTGGAAGGGGTCGTGAAACGATATCCTCATTTTACCCTTGGGCCGA